>CAISWQ010000065.1 GCA_903889245.1 uncultured Lentisphaerota bacterium
GAATACATCGAACTGTATTACAACCGGCGGCGGAAACATTCCGCACTCGGCTTTAAAAGCCCCGTAGACTTCGAAACCCAATTCAGGTATCAACAAAACTAATCATGACCCCCGCGTGTCCATCAACCCGGGGCAACCTCAGAGAGTTGGCTAAAAAAGAATATACGGACGAAGAATGGGATAAGGCCCTGTACTGGTTTATGAGGTTGGCGGACAAAGGCGAGGTGATCTCCAAGTATTACACGGCATGTATCTTGGTAGGAATGACAACCGACGATTATCTGGATAAATCCGATTCAGCTGCAGTGAGAACAAAAACAACGAAGCAACTGAAACTTCTTCAAGCAAGAAATCTTTTGAACGAGTGTAAAACCAACGGATTGTGGGCTGCATCTAGTGGAACACTTGATTTTCTGGACATGCTATCTGCGGACGAGCATCCGATTATTATTTTTAATTCTAACCCCCCCCCCACACGATGTTCAACTTCTTGGCCGAATTGCTAAAGCATTCGATCCTAATACTGCACTAGGGGAACGCGACTACTGGGACCGCGTTGTTGATAAAGATGCCCCGAAAAATATGTTGGGAGCACCGAACCTACTTGCAGGCGTTCGGCTTTCATGGTTCATCAAGGCTCACCAAAAAAATCCAGAGACCGCAATAAAATGGTATCGGTTTGCCGCTGAAAGTGGTGACGCAGAATCAGCGTTTATAATGGGTTGTTTCTTCGAGGAGGGTAAAGGTGTCCAAATTGACAAGAATGAGGCCAAAAGATGGTATCTTGTCGCTGCAAGAGCTGGCAATGCATTTGCACAATGGAATCTTGGTGTTTTGATGGGGAAGGATTTTGGAGATCATGTCGAAGCCTATAAATGGATGAATATTGCGATTGCAATTGATCAAAGAAAGCCTTTCGGAAATCGAGGGGCATGGAAAGTTCACGACTTAGAGAATCTTGAACGGAAAATGACGCGTGAACAGGTGCTGGAGGCGCAAAGGCGGTCAACCGCTTTCCTCGAGGGCAAGTCGGAAGGGCCGAATGGTGAGGCAGGGACCCGGCAAGAGGCAGCCCTAGATTGCAAGGCCAGCGGGACAGGTTTCTTCGTCACATCCGATGGTTACATCATTACGGCAAGCCATGTCATTCACGATGCTACGCGGGTTGAAATTAATACGAAAACCGGCAAGGTGAGGGCAAAAATCATTCGCACCGATCCAGCCAACGACATCGCGATCTTGAAAGTGGAGGGGCAATTTGCCGCCGTTCCGCTGGAAAATAGTAAGACGGTCAAGTTGGGTGACGTTATCACTACCATCGGTTTTCCGAATCCCGGCATTCAGGGATTCAGCCCCAAGTTGACCAAGGGAGAGATCAGCAGCCTATTCGGTATTCAAGATGACCCGCGCCATTTTCAGATTGGTGCGCCAATTCAGCCGGGGAATTCAGGAGGTCCGCTGTTAAACACCAAGGGTAACGCTATTGGGACGCTGGTAACGAGGTTAAGCGATAAAATTACGCTCAAGCTGACCGGGATGCTGCCGCAGAACGTCAACTACGCCCTGAAAAGCTCCTATGTCCTTGCCATGGTCGAAGCGCTGCCCGACATTGCAGACAAATTGCCCAAGCCACATAATGGAGTGCGATCAACAACGGACATCGTAAAGGATTCTGAACCAGCAATTGTCATGGTGCTTGTCTATTAGAAATTGCGGACAGGTGGTGTGGGTATGAATCTCAGTCCATCACTTAAAACCACCATCGTCTCCGCTGACTTGCGAGAATGGACGCCCTGCTGTTTCGATTCGTTTGTGCAGGAACTCTCGTACACCGTTGCCCAATGCGAGGCAGTTCAGCATCGAGTGCTTTTTCGCGGACATCGCGACAGCCGCTGGCTTTTGGATTCAACCTTTGTTCGTCGGGTCAAGGAAGAGGTTCTAGGCATCAGCAGCATGTCGAGAATCTCAAAAGAATACCGTGCATCGAAAAACTACCTCAACCTCTTATCCTCGCTCTTCTTTTTCAAATTTGGGGTAGGCGTCCGACCATCACAACAACTATTCGGTGTCTGTGCAAAGGATGAAGAATTAGACCCGTGGTTTGAGTTGATGAAGCGTATTCAGCAGTATCCAGAAGAAGATTGTGGAACACTTCGAGGGACGTTCTTGCTTGATTGGACCCAGAATAGAGATGTAGCGATGTTTTTCGCGAATGAATTGCGCTGTTCTCATGCGTCGGGTGCCGTCTGGATTGCTGATATAACGGCGATGGGGGCAATTCTCCATCAAGATATGAAAGTTATCGAGATTATGAAGATCATGGAGGAATCTATTGCCGTGGATAAAGCGTCGGGGTGTCCTCTCGTGTTTTGTCCTAAAAAGCAGACTGCCTGTGCGAGAGCCCGTAATCAGGATGCTATTTACATGGCGCAAATGGATCTGCGGTATGACTTGGCCGATATTTGGTCCCGAATGCCAGCAAATGGTGAATCAGTTTTCCTGAAAATCATTCTTCCCGCCGGGACTGTGCATGAATGCGAAGCTTGGTTAGCAGAAAGAGGAATAACCGAAACTTTTATCTATCCAGATAAAAAAAGTTCGACGACCACCGATCTTTCTTAATCGTGTTTTTCCCAAGGCCGCTTGGAATAACCAGCGACCGGAGTTTCCAAGGGTTGGAAATCCGGCCGCTGCCTTCAGTCTGCGGTCTTCGGCCTTAAGCCTTCAGCCTTTGCTCCAGCGCGTCGAGTTCGTCGGCGAGGCCCTTGGGGAACTTCGCGCCGAACTTGGCGAAGTGTTCGCGGATGCCGGGGATTTCGGCGAGCCACTTGGCTTTGTCCACACTCAACAACTCCGCCATGTCGGCCGGCGGAACGTTCAAGCCGCTGACGTCAATGGCGTCGGGCGTCGGCAGCCAGCCGATGGCGGACTGGACGGCCTTGCCGGTGCCGGCGCAGCGCTCGAAGATCCAGCGCAGCACGCGCGCGTTCTCGCCGAAGCCGGGCCAGAGCCAGCGGCCGTCGGCGGACTTCCGGAACCAGTTGACGTAGAAAACGCGCGGCATCTGCGCGCCCTTGGTCGCGCCGACCTTGAGCCAGTGCGCGAAGTAGTCGCCCATGTGGTAGCCGCAGAACGGGAGCATCGCCATCGGATCGCGACGCGCGACGCCGACCGCGCCGGCCTGCGCCGCCGTGGTCTCCGACGCCTGCTGCGCGCCGAGGAAGGTGCCGTGTTGCCAGCTCAACGCCTCGAAGACGAGCGGGACGGTGGTCGGGCGGCGACCGCCGAAGAGGATCGCGCTGATCGGCACGCCCTTCGGGTCCTGCCACGCGGGATCAATCACCGGGCACTGCGCGGCGGGCGTGGTGTAACGGGCGTTCGGGTGCGCGGCTTTCTTGCCGCAACCGGGTGTCCAGGCTTCGCCGATCCAGCTCGTGAGCTGCGCGGGCGCCTGCGGCGTCATCTCCTCCCACCAGATGTCGCCCTTGGCCTCGTCGAACGCGACGTTGGTGAAGATGCTGTTCTTCACGAGCGTCTTCATCGCGTTCGGGTTCGAGTGCATCGAGGTGCCCGGCGCGACGCCGAAGAAGCCGGCCTCGGGGTTGATCGCGTAGAGGCGGCCATCGGCGCCGAACTTCATCCACGCGATATCGTCGCCGACGCACTCGGCTTTCCAGCCAGGAATGGTCGGCGTGAGCATCGCGAGGTTGGTCTTGCCGCACGCGCTCGGGAAGGCGGCCGCGACGTAGATCTTCTGGCCCTGTGGATTGGTCAGGCCCAGGATCAGCATGTGCTCGGCGAGCCAGCCGCCGTCGCGCGCCATGATCGAGGCGATGCGGAGCGAGAAGCATTTCTTGCCGAGCAGCGCGTTGCCGCCGTAGCCGCTGCCAAACGACCAGATCATCCGCTCTTCCGGGAAGTGTACGATGTATTTGTGCTCCGGGTTGCACGGCCACGCGGCGTCCTGCTGGCCGGGCGCGAGCGGCGCGCCGAGCGAGTGCAGGCACGGCACGAACTCGCCGTTGGCGCCGAGCGCCTCGAACACCTTCGTGCCGATGCGCGTCATGATGCGCATGTTGACGACCACGTAGGGCGAGTCGGTCAGCTCGACGCCGATGTGCGCGATGGGCGAGCCGATCGGGCCCATGCTGAACGGGATGACGTAGAGCGTACGGCCCCGCATCGAGCCCTTATAGAGCGCGGTGAGCTTGGCCTTCATCTCCGCCGGCTCGCACCAGTTGTTCGTCGGGCCGGCATCTTCCTTGTTCTTGGAGCAGATGAACGTGCGGTCCTCGACGCGGGCGACGTCGCCCTGGTTCGAGCAGCACCAGAAACTGCCGGGCCGCGCGGGGATCGGCTTGAACGTGCCGCCCTTGACCATCAGCGCGCACAGCTCGTCGGCTTCCTTTTGCGAGCCATCGCACCAGTGGATGCTATCCGGCTGGCAGAGCGCGGCGACCTCGTTGACCCAGTTCAGCAGCTTCGTGTTATTCGTCATGACGTCCTCGTTTTTTCCATCGGTTCACCAAGCATAGGCGCCCCGTGGGGGCGGGAGGATAATGACGGATCGCGGAGTCGGCAAGTGGAAAAAGGTCTGTGAGGAAGGTTTGCTCTCCCCGCGACATTTTTTGTATTAGTGTCCGCCGTCTATGCTAACGGCTGATTTCAACTATGACCTGCCGCCGGAACTCATCGCGCAGGAACCCGCCGCGCGGCGTGACGCCTCGCGCCTGATGGTCGTCCGCCGCGCCACCGGCAACCTCGAGCACCGCGTCTTCGCCGAGCTGCCCGGACTGCTCCAGCCCGGCGACCTGCTGGTGCTGAACGACACCCGCGTCCTGCCCGCCCGCCTTCTTGGCCACAAGCCCACCGGCGGGAAAATCGAATTGCTGTTTCTGGAGGAAAACACCGATGGCTCGTGGGACGCCTTGCTGCGGACCGGCTCCAAGCGTCCGGTTCTCGGCGCGACGTTGCAACTCCCCGGCGGCGCCACCGCCACCCTGCTCGCCGCCGGTGAGAAAGGCCGCGTCACCGTACGGATCGCCAGCCCCCTGCCCGTGTTCGCTCTGCTGGAGCAACACGGCCTGCCGCCGCTGCCACCCTATATTCAGAGATCAGAGGTCAGCGTTCAGCAGTCAGCGGAGGACCGGACGCGCTACCAAACGGTCTACGCCCGTGAGCCCGGCGCCGTCGCTGCGCCGACGGCCGGCCTGCATTTCACGCCGGAACTTTTCCAAGCCCTGGAAACGCGCGGCATCCAGCGCGCCTTCGTCACGCTCCACGTCGGCCTCGGCACCTTCCGCCTCGTCACGGCCGCGCGCGTCGAGGATCACCAGATGGAGGCCGAGCGCTATACTGTCCCGCCGGAAACCGCCGCACAGGTTGCCGCCACGCGCCGCGCCGGCGGCCGCCTCGTCGCCGTCGGCAGTACCAGCACGCGCACCCTCGAAACCGTCGCCGCGGAACACGCCGGCGAACTCCGTGCCGGCAGCGGGCGGACCAGTCTGTTCATCACCCCACCCTACCGCTTTCGCGCCGTCGAGGCGCTCATCACCAACTTCCACCTGCCCTGCTCGACGCTGTTGATGATGGTCAGCGCCTTCGCTGGGACCGACCTCATCCGCCGCGCCTACGCCGAGGCCATCCGCGAACGCTACCGCTTCTTCAGCTATGGCGACGCGATGCTGATCCTCTGAAAGTTTTCCAGGGATTGGAAACCGGGACGGGTGTTTTCCCCAGGGATTGGAAAATCTCACAGAAGTTTTTCCAAGCCCTGGAACTTTTCGCGCTATTTTTTCCAAGGCTTGGAAAACCGGCGCGGCAACGCCGCGCCCTCCACGCTGGAGGGCGGCGCGGAGCAATCCGGCCAAGGTGATGATACCTGGTAGTTCTAGGTATCGCGGCGGCAGGCAATCAGAAGACGACCGGCGCGTAGACTGGCCAGCGGGTGAGCTTGGCGCGGCCCTTGAGGAAGGCCAGTTCGATCAGGAATTCAATTTCGACCACGGTGCCGCCGAGCTGCTCGATCAGGCCGGCGGTCGCGGCCGCGGTACCGCCGGTGGCGAGCAGGTCATCCACGAGCAGCACGCGCTCGCCGGGCAGGATCGCATCGGTGTGGGTGTGGAGCGTGGCGCTGCCGTATTCAAGCTCGTAGCTGGCGGAAATCGTGCGGCCCGGCAGCTTGCCGGGTTTGCGGATCAGCGCGATGCCGCAACCAAGCTTGAGCGCGACACCCGTGCCGAACGTGAAACCGCGCGCCTCGATCATCGCCACCTTGTCAATCCGGCCCTTGAGGTGCCGGTCGGCGAGCAGGTCCACTGCGGCGCGGAAGAGCTTGGGGTCGGAGAGTATCGGCGTGATGTCCTTGAAGAGGATGCCGGGCTTGGGGAAATCGGGCACGTCGCGGATGGCCCGCTTGATGGTCTCGGCCTTCATCGTTTCTTCCTCGGATGGTGTACTGGCGCGGTACGGCGGCGCGGCGCGGCCTTGGGTTTGGGCGGCGGCGCCACCGGGCGCGGCTCCGGTTCCGGCGGCAGGTCCTGCTCCAGCAGGTCGTGCAACTTGGAGACGGCGGCGTTCTGGATCTGGCGGACGCGTTCGCGGGTGATGTGGAAGCGCTTGCCGACGTCGTCGAGCGTTTCCTCCTCCGTGTTCTGGAGGCCGAAGCGGAAGCGCAGGATTTCGCGCTCGCGGAAGTCGAGGCGCTTCATCAGCCGCTCAACCTCGTGGCGCAGTTGCGCGTCGTTGAGCAACTCGTAGGCCGTGTGCGAGGCTTCGTCGCCGATGATTTCACTGAAACTGGTGTCGCCGTCCTCGCCGATGGGCGCGTCGAGCGAGGCCGGGCGTAGCGCGACCACCTGCCACTGCTGAATCACCGCCGGTTCCACGTCGAGAGCCAACGCGATTTCCTCGGCGGTCGGCTCGCGGCCGAATTTTTCGGTGAGCTGGTGCTCGGCGCGACGCATCTTGGCGATCTTATCCACGAGGTGCGCGGGCAGGCGGATGGTCTTGCTCTGGTTGGCGAGCGCGCGCTTGATCGCCTGCTTGATCCACCACGCCGCATAGGTGCTCAACTTGCCGCCCTTCTTGGGATCGAAGCGGTCCACCGCCTTCATCAGGCCGATGTTGCCCTCGCTGATCAGGTCGAGCAGCGGCAGGCCATAGCGCGCATAGTCGTGGGCGATCTTCACCACAAGCCGCAGGTTGGCGAGGATCATCTGCTGCCGCGCGGCGGCGTCGCCGCGCTTGATCCGCGCGGCCAAGGTGATTTCCTGGGCTGGCGTGAGCAGCGGCGTCTGGCCGATTTCGCGCAGGTAAATCTTGATGCCGTTTTCTTCTCTATCGAACATGGGACAATCCTTGGCACGGCGCCATGCGCCGCGCACGGTGCGGCCATTGTGCAAACGCGCGGCGGAAAAGCAAGCCGTGGTTTTTTACCGTGGTTTTTTCCGGATGGCGTGGCGGACGGGACGTGCCGCAGACTTGACAAGGGGGGGTGGCATCCGATATTAAGCGCCGCTTTTGATATAATTATAGTGATTTTCCGGTGGGCATCCGGGGAAGGAATGGCATGAGCAGTAAACACGAAACCAAGAAGACGACCCATCACCACGCACCAGCCAAAGCGCACGCGCCGGCGCATACCGACAAGGCGCCCGCGGCCCACCATCACCACCACCCACCCGCCCATGCCAAAGCGCACCCGGCGCCGGCGGAACATCACGGCCACGCCAAGCCGCACCATGTGGATCACGGCGCGCACCACGCTCACAGCAAGGCCCACCCTGCCAAGCCAAAACTGGAGGCCGAGGAGGAGGGCGTCAAGATCAAGGTCAACCGCGACGATCGTAACGCGAAGTATAAGGAGCTGATCAAGCTCGCCAATGAAAAGGGCTACCTCACGTACGACGACATCAACGAGCGCATCCCGGAGAGCATCGTCAGCCCGGAGGAATTCGAAGGCATCCTGATCCTGCTGCGCGGCATGGACATAGAGGTCATTGAGGAAAGCGACGAGCAGCGCTTCAAGACGCAGATGGAGAAGGAGGAGCGTGAGCGGCAGGCGGCCAAGCTCGATGTGCTCGATGATCCTGTCCGCATGTATCTCAAGCAAATGGGCCAGGTGCCGTTGTTGACGCGTGAACAGGAAGTCGAGATTTCCAAGCGCATCGAGGAAGCCGAGCAGAAGACCCGCGAGTTGTTCCATCTGTTCGGCGGCGCGGTGACGGCCTACCTGCAGATGTCCGAGCGCCTGGTCTCCGGTAAGGAGCGTTTCGACCGGCTGATCAATGACAAGTTCGTAGACAGCCGCGAGCGCTACCTGGCCGCGATGAAACGGCTGGTCAAGTCTGTGACGGCCGCACATCGTGCGGTCGGGGGCCGCTTCGAGACCAGCCTCAAGACGCGGCAGAACAAGGCCCAATTCGACCGCTCGCACAAGGCGCTGGCGCAGGCGCGCGAGGCCTTGGCCGAGCAGTTGGAGAAATTCTACTTCAAGCAAAAAGCCCTCGAAGACATGGTCACCGTGGTGGACGAGACCTATCACAAGCTGGTGCATAGCCAGAAGACGGTGGCGCGGACCGAGAAGTCGCGCGGCAAGAGCGCCGCCGCCGAGAAGCGGGCCGAGGAAAAACGCATCCACGGCCTCGAGCTGGAGCAGCGCATGACCGCGCCGGAGTTCGAGCGCCAGCATGCCGAGCTGCGCACGTGGCTGCGCAAGGGTCTGCGCGCGAAGAGCGAGATGGTCGAGGCCAACCTGCGCCTCGTCATCAGCATCGCCAAGAAGTACACGAACCGCGGCCTCTCGTTCCTCGACCTGATCCAGGAAGGCAACATGGGCCTGATGAAGGCCGTCGAGAAATTCGAGTACCGGCGTGGCTACAAGTTCAGCACCTACGCGACGTGGTGGATCCGCCAGGCGATCACGCGCTCGATCGCCGACCAGGCGCGCACCATCCGCATCCCGGTGCATATGATCGAGACGATCAACAAGCTGATGCGCATCCAGAAGCAGCTCGTGCAGGAGTTCGGCCGCGAGCCCACGCCCGAGGAGGTCGCCGAGGAGATGAACCTGCCGGTGGATCGCGTCCGCGCCGTCCTCAAGATGGCGCAGCAGCCGATCTCGCTGCAAAGCCCGGTCGGCGATAGTGAGGACACGCACTTCGGCGACTTCATCGAGGACAAGAGCGCCGAGAATCCCGCCGAGATGACCAGCTTCAGCATGCTCAAGGAGCGGCTGCAGGACGTGCTCAAGACCTTGAGCGAGCGCGAGCAGGAGGTGCTCGCCCTGCGCTTCGGCCTCGCCGATGGCTATCCGCGCACGCTCGAGGAAGTCGGCAAGCGCTTCAACGTCACCCGCGAGCGCATCCGCCAGATCGAGGCCAAGGCGCTGCGCAAGATGCGCCACCCGACGCGCATCAAGAAGCTCGATGGCTTCCTTGACATGAACGCGTGAGGCGCGATGAGCCAGCCCGGTCCCATCACCCAGATCGTCAAGCGTGACGGCAACGTGGTGGCCTACGACCGGGAGCGTATCACCAACGCCATCTTCAAGGCCGCGGCTTCCCTCGGCGGCCAGGACCGCGCGCTGGCGGAGAAACGCGCGCTGGATGTCGAGCAGGCGCTCGTCGCCACCTACGGCACGGGCGCGCAGCCGACCGTCGAGGAAATCCAGGACATCGTCGAGCGCGTGCTGATCCTCAAGGGCCACGCCAGCACCGCCCGCGCCTACATCATCTACCGCCACGAGCGCGCGCAGGCCCGCGCCACGCGCGCCAAGCAGCCGGTCGAGGCCACCGACAACATCCCGTACAAGAAAATCTACGAGGTGCTGCGCTGGAATATGGACCACGGCTGCGAGACCATCGCGGGCGTCAACCGCCTCATCGCCGGGAACCGTTTCCCGGAGCTCATCGCCGCGAGCAACCAGCGGTATGACGACGAGATCGCCGCCGGCGCCCAGCTCGTGCTCGCGCGGAGGCCCGCCGTCCGCATCGTCATCATCGCCGGCCCCTCCTCCTCCGGGAAGACCACGACGACGATCAAGATGAGCGAACACCTCCAGCGCGCCGGGCTCGAGCTGGTCGCGCTGACGGTGGACCACTACTTCTTCAACCTCGAACAACACCCGAAGGACGAGTTCGGCGACTACGATTATGAGACGCCGCAGGCGCTCGACCTCCCGCTGATCAACGACCACCTCGTGCGGCTGCTCAAGGGCGAGACCATCCGTACACCGCACTACGATTTCAAGACCGGCCAGCGCACGCTCGACGTCCACGAGCTGCGCCTCGCGCCGAACCAGGTCCTGCTGATTGACAGCCTGCACGGCCTCTATGGCGACATGACCTCCGCCGTGCCCGCGGAGAAAAAGTTCCGGCTCTACATCGAGACGCTCGGCCAGCTCCGCAACGAGGCCGGCGACTTCATGCGCTGGGCCGACAACCGGCTCCTGCGCCGGATGCTGCGCGACAGTTGGCATCGCAACCTCCAGCCCGTCGAGACGCTCGCCCACTGGCACTACGTCCGCCGCAGCGAACTGCGGCACATCATCCCGTTCATCGGCTCGGTGGACTACGTCGTCAACAGCGCGCTGCCCTACGAGCTGCCGCTCTTCAAGGCGCGGCTGTTCAAGTTCCTGCCGGAGGCGATGGAGAAATTCCGCGACCAGCCCAAGCGGCAGGACGCCTACATCCGCGCCAAGCGCGTCGCCGAATTTTTGGAGTCGCTGACCGCCGTCGCCGACGACTCCGCCGTGCCGCGCAAGGCGCTGCTCCGCGAATTCATCGGCGGCAGCGAGTACAAATACTGATCCACGTGACATATAGAGAGCAATACTCTCCTCCCATCGTGAAAATAATTGGCGCAATTAAAGACTGCAGGGAGCACACCGCCACTCCAAGCAAACGTCCGAAATACCAAACGCCGGCGCGTAAGTTGAAGCGCAAGGCAGGCCTGGAGGTGGATTGTATCGCAGAGTTGCTGGCGAAAGTGGAAGGAGAAGCCTCTCGGTAACCTGCCAGAGTATTCAGAATGCCAAGAAAGACGACCATGCTTGATCCAAACCCAAATCCACTATCCCTGCCGGAGTTATTTCAGAACAACCTCGCGCGGTGCGCCGATAAGCCGGCGATTTTCTTTGGCGGGCGCGTGCTGACGTTCGCCGAGTTCGACCGGTTGAGCGCCAACGTCGCCGGCGCGCTGGCGGCGCGCGGCGTCGGCCGCGGCGACCGCATCGGCCTCTACTGCCCGAACTCCGACGCCTTCGCCATCGCCTACTTCGGCATCCTCAAGGCCGGCGCGGCGGTCGTCCCGCTGAACCTGCTGCTCAATCCGAAGGAGGTCGCCTTCATCCTGAACGACGCCGGGGCCAAGGCGCTGCTCTACCACGAGGCCTTCGCGCCCGCCGTCGCCGCGCTGCGCGGCAGCGTTCCCGGCCTCGCCTTCCTTGCCTGCATCGGCGCGGGCAATCCGCTGAACGATCTTCCTTTTTCAGCCTTCACCATCAGCTATCAACCATTCGCCATGCCCACGCTCGATCCCGCCGGGGATCTCGTCGCCATCATCTACACCTCCGGCACCACTGGCCGGCCGAAGGGCGCGATGCTGACGCACCGCAACCTCTTCTTCAACACCTTGAGCGTGCAGCAGGCGCTCCAGCTCCAGCCGGGCCAGGAAATTTTCATCACCGTGCTGCCGATGTTCCATGCCTTCGCCGCCACGGCGTGCATGCTCTCGCCGCTCCTCTACGGCAACGCCATCGTGCCGTTGCCGAAGTTCGACCCCGGCCAGGTCGCCGACGCCATCGCCGCGACACGCGCGACGATCTTCTGCGGCGTACCGAGTATGTTCACCAGCCTGCTCCGCCTGCCCGACGCCGCCGTGCCCAAGTTCGCCAGCCTGCGCTACGCCGTCTCCGGCGGCGCCGCGCTGCCCGTCGCGGTGCTCAAGCAGTTCGAGCAGAAATTCGGCAAGGTGATTTACGAGGGCGATGGCCCCACCGAGTGCTCGCCGGTGACGTGCGTCAATCCCATCGGCGGCCGCGCCAAGCCCGGCACCGTCGGCCGGCCCGTCCCGTTCGTCGAGATGCAGATTCGCGACGACGCCGGCGTCGAACTCCCGCGCGGCCAGATCGGCGAAATCTGCGTGCGCGGCCCGAACGTCATGCAGGGCTACTGGAAACTGCCCGACGAAACGCGCGACGCCTTCTTCGGCGAATGGTTCCGCACCGGCGACCTCGGCTGCGTGGACGCCGACGGCTACTTCAGCATCGTGGACCGCAAGAAGGACATGATCATCGTCAACGGCATGAACGTCTATCCGCGCATCATCGAGGAGTTGCTCTACCGGCATCCCGCCGTGCGCGAGGCCGCGGTCGTCGGCGAGCCGGACGAACTCCACGGCGAAATCCCCGTCGCCTTCGTCGTGCTCAAGGAAAATGCCGCGGCTACCGCCGCCGACCTCCGCGCCTTCTGCCGCGAACAGCTCGGCCGCCATGAAGTGCCGCGCAAGGTCTTCTTCCGGCCGGAGCTGCCCAAGAACGCCGCCGGGAAAATCCTCAAGCGCGAGCTGCGCGCCGCCGGCGAACTCGAACGCGGCGTGGATAGCCGCCAGCCCGGCGGTTGAAATAAACCACGCCCTCGCGCGTTGGGCCTTGTGTCCGGTGCGAAGGAGTCAGCCCTGAAAACATATCAGCGCGGTTTCGTCGCAATGCTGTTGAGCGCCCTGCTGGGGATGCTGGCGCCGGCGGCGGAGAAAACCACCAAGGACGCTGGCGAGAAACCCGCGGCCGGGAAGAAGGAGTCCGCGCTGGCGGGCGAATGGAAAATCACCTGCGTCGGCAAGCAAGGTAACATGGGCCAGAAAGCGGCGGCCATGAGCCAGAGCTTCGTGCTGACCTTCAACGAAAAAGCGGTCAAGGGCAAAGCCATCGAGGGCAAGCCGTTCGGTTTCGACATCGTCAGCTCGCGCTACACCGAGGCCAAGCCCGGCGGCAACGTCAGCTTCACGACCACCTACAAGAAGATGAGCAACGTGCCGATCAACTGGCACGGCAAGTTGAGCGAGGATGGCACGCAGATCACCGACGGCAAGTTCTCGTTCATGCTCGGCTCCGGCACCTTCACCGCCGAAAAGAAATCCTCCGGCGACGCCAGGTAGGCTCTGTTTTCCAGGGCTTGGAAAACTCCGCGCGCTTTTTTCCAAGCCTTGGAAGATCCGGCCCGTTTTTTTCCCAAGGCTTGGAAAAAGCGGCCCTCGACACTTTCCTTCTGTCCCCGGCGGTCGGGCCGACCGCCCTCCACCAATCGCCTCATGGAGGGCGGCGGGCCTCCGCCGCCGATAAACAAGCCCGGCGCGACTCAAGGCCGGGTGGGTGATGAGCCGCGTCAGAGGCCGCGGGTGTGGGCGCGGTAGGCGGAGGGCCAGTGGCCGGACCTTGGAAATTATCCCGCGAGGTTTTCCAAGCCATGGAAAAAATGCGCCGGAAACGTCCAAGGTTTGGAAAACACCCACCCCCGCCACAGATTCAGCTTTCAGCGGGAGCTAACGAAGCCATTGAGGCGCGAGCTTTAGCGAGTCGCCTCCGATGGCTGGTTCGGGGCCTTCTGTTTCTTGGCTGCTTGGAGTCTTTCTCGGAACCCGGAACTCAGACCAGCCGCCTCTGTGTACAGGATTTCCTCACTCCAGCTCTTTCCAAACAAAGGAGCGGACTTCCGCAGGAGATATGCCTTGCCATCTGCCTCGCCTATGTACTCGGCCCAATGAAAGGTTTGGATCAAGCCAGTTTCGATTTCAAATTGCTTGGGCGAGACGTGATGAACACTGGCACATCCGGCCAGCACGAGCAGTCCCAACGCTATTGAATATGCCTTCATTTCCACCTTCCTCGAACAGTGTTGTTGGACGAACTTCAAGTTGTGTTTATGCGGTTTCAGTTTCCGCTCACGACGGCAGGTTAAAGAGACCTTGGCTCTAAGGCAAGGCGGGAAAGGAACCGTGTTATCGGGCTTGGGCGGCGGCCTCTGGCGGGGTGTGGCGTCAGAGGTGACGCAGCTCGGCCCGGTGCGCGGAGGGCCAGTGGCCGGTGTGCTGGCGGAAGGCGCGGCTGAAGCTGGCCGCGGTGCCGTAGCCGCAGGCGCGCGCGATCGCGGCGATGGTCTGCGCGGGATCGGCCAGCAGCGCGCGCGCCTGGTTCATCCGCACGCGCAGCAATTCCTCACGCGCAGTCCGCCCCAGCGCCGCGGCAAAGCGCCGGTCCAGCGTGCGGCGCGCGACGTTCAGCGACTGCGCCACGTGCTTCACGCCGATCAGGTTCCCCGCCTGCGCGCGGATGAACCCGGCGGCGTCCTTCACCAGCGTATCCTCGACGGCGACCAGATCGGTCGAACCGCGCGCGACGACGCCGGTTGGCTGGACCTGGCGATGCGGCTCCCTGATCTTTTTCCTGGCCAGCGCCTGCGCGAGCAGGTGCGCCGCCTCGTAGCCGAGGCGCGGCGTGGGGAAGCTGACGCTGGAAAGCGTCGGCGAGCTGACCTCGCACATGAGTTCGTCGTTGCCGATGCCGAGCACGGCGACCTGCTGCGGCACGGCGAGCTGGGCGGCGCGGCAGGCGGCGAGGACGCGCTCGCCAAGTTTGTCATCGAAGACCAGCACGCCGACCGGCTGGGGCAGTTGCCGGAGCCAGCGCAGCAGCGGTTCGAGGTCCGCTTCGCCCTCGCTGACGGCATCGGCGAACGCGGCGAGCTTTTTCCCTCCGAGCGCGGCGGCGAGGCTGGCGCGGCGCTGCTCCGAGGCGAGCCGGCCTTTCGCGCCGCAGTAGGCGACGTGTTTGAGCCCGGCCTGCGCAAAGTGCTCCACCGCGAGCCGCGCGACGGCGGCGTTATCGAGGCTGACGGTCATCGGCACGGCCAGTTCGCCGAAGGCCGTGTCCACCAGCGGAATCTTTTGCGCGCGCGCGGCGGCGAGCAGCCAGCGGTCGGCGATATAGGCGATGACGCCATCGGGCTGGAGGCGCACGACCTCGCGCGCGGCGGCGCGGCCGGTGTGGCGGACGAGCAGCATCCGCCAGCCGGGCCGGCGCAGGTATTGCGCGACGCCGTGCAGGCGGCTGCGGCCCGCGCCGTCGCGCGTATCAATGCAGACGGCGACGGCGGGCGGCTGGGCGGCGGGCTTCATGCGCGGAGAGGCTAAGCGGCCGTGTCCAAAATTGCAATGCGCATGACGCAATAAGGCAATTGACGGCTGGGCAGCGCGCCCGTAGCCTCGCGGGCGTTGCGAAAAAGGTGCGTCATGCGTTTCAAAAACAAGTTCGTGCTGGTGACGGGGGCGGGACAGAACACGGGGCTGGGCCTCGCGGCGGCGTTCGCCAAGGCGGGCGCGACCGTGTTCCTCAATGACCGGACCGCGGAGTCCGTCGCCGGAGCGCTCGCGGCGCTGCGGCGACGCGGGCTGAAGAAACTCGTCGGCGTCCCGGCCGATATCGGCATCCCCGCCGAGGTCGCGGCGCTGTTCCGGCAGATCAGGGCGCAGGCCGGGCGGCTGGACGTGGTGGTGAATAACGCCGCGCACCTGGGGCTGGGCCATACCGCGCTCGAAATGCCGGTGGAATTCTTCGCGCAGGTGGTGCGGGTCAACCTGGTCGGCACCTTCCACGTGGCGCAGCAGGCGGCGCGGCTGATGGGCCGGCGCGGCGGCACCATCATCAACATCGCCTCGAACGTCTCGACGCGCGCGATCCAGAAGCGCTGCGCCTACGTCGCCAGCAAGGGCGGCGTGGACGCGCTCACGCTCGCGCTGGCGAGCGAGCTCGGCCCGCTCGGCATCCGCGTGAATGCCATCGCGCCCGGCTATATCCACTCCGACCGCTGGAAGACATTGCCGACTGCACACGCGCAGCGGCGCCGCGCAAACATCCCGCTTGGCCGCGAGGCCACGCCGGAGGATATCGCGAACGCGGCGCTCTTCCTCGCTTCCAGCGACGCGGCCAACATCACCGGCGCGCGCCTGGTCGTCGATGGCGGCTGCTCCGCCCAACACCTGCCCCGGGACATTGACGTGTGAGCGAGACCATCCAACCGGTTACCGCGCGCCCGCGTTACAAGTGGGAACTGCTCGCGCTGCTGTTCTGCGCGTTCTTCTTCCACCAGGGCGACCGCGCGATCTACGGCGTCGTCCTCTCGGCGATCAAGGGCGAGCTCGGCCTCTCCGATAGCCAGCTTGGGATGGTCGGCACCGTGCTCTTCGCCACGCTCGCGGTGATGATGCCCATCGCCGGCTACCTCGGCGACCTCTGGAACCGCAAGCGCATCATCATCGGCAGCCTCCTGTTCTGGAGCGCGGCGACGATGTGCACCGGGTTCGCCGGCGGACTCGCCGCGCTGATCGCGCTCCGCAGCGTGGCGACCGCGGGCGGCGAATCGTTCTACGCGCCCGCCGCCTATCCGCTGCTCGCTGCGCACCACGTGCGGACGCGCGCGCTGGCGCTCTCCATCCACCAGGCGTCGCTCTACATCGGCGTGATGGTCAGCGGCTTTCTTGGCGGCTACATCGCGGACCAGTGGGGCTGGCGCTCGGCCTTCTACGTCTTCGGTGGCGGCGGCCTTGTACTCGGCGCGATTTTGATGTGGCGGCTGCTCGACGCGCCGCCGCCCGCCGCGCAGCTTGCCGCCGGCGCGCGCATCAGCGTGTGGGAGGCGCTCGGCGCGGTCTTCCGCTCGCCCACCGCGCTGCTGCTGACCGCGGGCTTCACCGCGATTGTTTTCGTCAACAACGCCTACGTCGTCTGGGCGCCGGTCTTCCTCCAGGAACGGTTCCAGCTCAACCAGACGCAGGCCGGCGGCTATGCCATGTTCTTCCACCACCTCGCCGCACTGCTCGCGATCATCGGCGGCGGCTGGCTCTCCGACCGGCTGGCCGTGGCGCGCCCGGTGTTCCGCCTGCAACTGATGGCGACCGCAATGCTGCTGGGCGCGCCGGTGATCTTCCTGCTCGGCCGCGCGGGCGACCTCGTGCTGGCGTGCGGCCTGATGGCCGGCTTCGGTCTGTTCCGCGGGCTCTACGAGGCGAACACCCACGCCGCGCTGTTCCAGGTTATCGCACCGCGTTACCGCGCCTCGGCGGTCGGCATCATGACGATGCTCGCGTTCCTCGTCGGCTCGCTCGCGCCGCTGCTGCTCGGCCATCTGCGCGAAACGCTGCCCGCCGGCCAGGGCCTGGGCGTCGGCTTCTCCGCCATCTCTGGCGCGTACCTGCTCGGCGGACTCGCGCTCGTCGCGGCGATCCTCTTCACCTTCCGGCGCGACCACTGTCCCGAAGATGCGTCGCAGGCCATCACCGGAGGCCATTGAGATGAGCCCGCGCATCACCTGGCTGGGGCAGTCGGGTTATCTGCTGGAGAGCGCGGGCCACCGCCTCGTGCTCGATCCCTATTTCAGCGACGCCGTCGAGCGCCTGCAGGGACTGCGCCGGCTGGTTCCCCCACCCTGCCCCGCCGCCGAGTTGCAACCCGATGCGCTACTGATCACGCACGACCACCTCGATCATTTCGATGAAGAAACCTTCGCCGCCATCATGCAGAGCGCGCCGCGCTGCCAGTTGATCGGCCCCGCCAGCGTGCTGCGGCACGCAGAGAAAATCGGCCTGCCCGCCGCGCGCCTGACGCCGTTCGCCCGTGGCGCCACGGTGACCGCGGGCGGCTTCACCCTCACCGCGACGCCCGCGCAGCACAGCGACGCCGCAGCCATTGGTTTGCTGGTGGAGGCCGGCGCGCTGCTGCTGTGGTTCAGCGGCGATACGCTCTACGCGCCGGACCTGGCGGCGCAGCTTCGCGCGCTCGCGCGCCGCGCGCGCCGCGCGCCGGACGTCGCCTGCATCTGCATCAACGGCAAGCTCGGCAACATGAACGCAGACGAGGCCGTCACGTTGATGATGGAACTCCGGCCGCGCCTCGCCATCCCCACGCACTACGGCATGTTCGCGGAGAACACCGCCGACCCCGCCGCGTTCCTCGCCGCCTGCCGGCAGCGCGGACTGGCGGCGGCCGCGCTGCCGTATGGCCGCGCCATCCGCATCGCAGAACTTTTCCAAGCCACCGAGGTTCCCGCATGAAGATCACCGCGCTTCAAACCCATATCTGCCACGCCTACCGGACGAACTGGGTGTTCGTCAAAGTCCTGACGGACTCCGGTCTGCACGGCGTCGGCGAGTCCACGCTCGAACACCGCGAGCAGACCGTCGCACAGGCGGTGCGCGAGCTGGAGCGCACGCTCCTCGGCAAGGACCCGCACAACATCGAGGCGCTGTGGCACCAAATCTATCGCGACGCCTACTGGCGCGGCGGCGCGGTGCTGATGAGCGCGCTCTCCGGCGTCGAGATGGCGCTATGGGACATCAAGGGCAAGGCGCTCGGCGTGCCCGTCTGGCAACTGCTCGGCGGCAAGGTGCGCGATGCGATTCCCTGCTACGCCAACGGCTGGTTCGCGCCCGCGAAGACACCCGACGAATTTGCGGAGAAGGCGAAGCTCGCGGTGCAAGCCGGCTTCCGCGGCCTGAAGTGGGACCCGTTCGGCGCCGCTTACCTGGAGATTGATAAGCGCGGCCTGCGCGAGGCGCTCGCGTGCGTCGGGGCGGTCGTCGCCGCCGTCGGGCCGGAGGTGGATATCCTGATCGAGGGCCATGGCCGCTTCAACGTGCCCACCGCGATCCGCATCGCGCACGCGCTGGAGGATTTCGATATCCACTGGTTCGAGGAGCCGATTCCGCCCGACAACCTTGAGGCGCTGGCCGAGGTCAAGCTGCGGACGCGCGTGCCGATCGCGGCGGGCGAGCGCCTCTACAGCCGCTGGGACTACCAGCGCTTCTTCGCGCTGCGCTGCGCCGACTTCGCACAGCCGGACGTCAGCCACGTCGGCGGCATCATGGAGGTGAAGAAGATCGCGGCGCAGGCCGAGGCCAACCACCTCGCCATCTGCCCGCACAACCCGAGCGGGCCGGTCGCCAACGCTGCGGGCCTGCAGCTCGCCGCGTGCGTACCGAACTTCTCGGTGCTCGAAACCATGAGCGCCGATGTGCCCCATCGCCGCGAGATCAGCACCGAGCAGATTGTGTTCGAGAACGGCGCCATGAAGATCCCCGACGCGCCCGGCCTCGGCATCGACCTGAACATTTCGGCCATGGCCGCGCATCCCTACGACCCGCGCGACCTGCGCCACTACAACGGCCAGCTCACCAACATCCGCCCGCCGGACGCCACCGGCTACTTCGGGAAAAATGCCAAACGGAAAACCAAATAAGCGCGGCCGGGAACAGTTGTTCCCTGGATTCGAGGGACACGACGGAATCCATATTCGCCGGGTCGGTGACCCGGCCTACAATCTTGTTGTAGGCCGCGTGACCTCACGCGGCGTCAGTCCGCGGCCGTTTCCAAGGCTTGGAAAAATCTGGCCGGAATTTTCCAAGCCTTGGAAAACCGTGACGGAAATTTTCCAAGCCCTGGAAAATTTTCCGCGGGAATTTCCAATCCTTGGAAAAACCATGGAGCCAGCTTTCCAATCCTTGGAAAACAGGAGTTGAAGATGAAAATAATTCTGTTGTCGGTGTTGGCGTTAATCGGCGTGGCGGCGGCGCAGGTGCTCGACACCTCGGAGACGCGCGTGCAGACGACGCTCGAGCCGCAGCTCAAACGGATCGGGACGCTCACGCCGCGCAGCGTTGGCGAGATCGCGGGCCAGAACTGGTGGCTCGGCTGCGAGACGCTCGACCGCGGCTTCGCGTGCTGGGATTCCTACAAGGATTATCTCGCGCCGCTCGGCATCAAGCGCATCCGCCTGCAGGGCGGCTGGGCGACGACCGAGCGCGAGCAGGGCAAATATGACTGGCGCTGGCTGGACCGGATCATTGACGACGCGCGCAGCCGCGGCCTGGAAATTTTCCTCCAGACCAACTACGGCAATCCGGTCTATCCCGGCGGCGGCGGGCGGCATCTCTCCGGCGGTTTCCCGACCGCGCCCGAGGCGTGGGCCGCGTGGGACAAGTGGGTCGAGGCGATGGTGACGCGCTACAAGGACAAGGTGCGCGACTGGGAGATGTGGAACGAGCCCGATGGAAATAAAAATCACACGCCGGAGATGGTCGCCGACCTCGACATCCGCACGGCGGAGATCATCAAGCGCGTGATCCCCAGCGCCCGCATCGCGGGCGGTGTGCTGTGCGGGCCGAAGGTCGCGTTCGCGGAAGGCTGGCTCAAGCGCGTCACGGAACTGAAGAAGGAGGCGCTGTTTCATTGGTTCATCTACCACGGCTACACGCGCAATCCCGACGAGAAGCATTATGACGAGGTCGAGAAGCTCAAGGCGGTGTTCAAGCAGTACGCGCCGCACATCAAGCTGTGGCAGGGCGAGGCGGGCACGCAGTCGGAGTTCTGCCTCGGCGGCGCACTCTCGAAGTATCCGTGGACCGAGCTGACACAGGCGAAGTGGGACACGCGCCGGATGCTCGGAGACCTCGGGCACGACGTGGAGTCGCTGGTCTTCTCCATCGCCGATCTCGACTACAACCGCTGGGACGGCTACCGCCTCGGCGACATGGACCGCTACGGGCTGGTGAAGACCGACAAGCAGTACCGCCTGCTCAAGGTGAAGCCGGCCTACTACGCGGTGCAGAACATCGTCGCCGTGTTCGATGACACGCTCGCGCGCGTGCCGGATTATCCGTGCGCAGTCGAGTGCGCGAAGCCGGTCGCGTGCTACGCCTACCGGAAGAAGCAGGGCGGCCAGCAACTACTGGCGTTCTGGGACAAGAGCAGCGTGCCCTCGAACGGCAACGAGACGGTGAGCGCGACCTTCACCATCGCGAAAGGCGCGTTCAGCGAGCCGGTCTGGGTGGACGTGATCACCGGTGGCATCTTCGAGATTCCGCCGGAGAAAGTCCTCGTTGAAGGCGAGCAGGTGACCTTCAAGGACATCCCGGTCTATGATGCGCCGGCGCTGATCGGCGACAAGCGGCTCTTCCTGAAACCCGTCAACGGAGGGACCACGCCATGACAACACAACAGGGACTGACCCGCCGTCGCTTTCTCGCCGGCACCACGCTGGCGGCCGGCGGTCTGATGATGTCGCGCACGCGGGCCGAGGCTACGGCAGCTATGCCGTTCGCGTACCGGCTGGGGCCGGCGGACCGCTACATTGACTCGCAGCGCGGCAGCAAGGCGTTCGCCTACTCCGAGGGGCAGCTTCATCTCTCCGAGGATTGCGGGCGCACATGGCCGCATCGGCTCGCGTTCGCGGACGCAAAGCGGATCACCTTCAGCCATATCCTGAAGAACGGAAACATCCTCTTCGCCACCGGCAACCAGCTTTTCTTGAGCACGGACTCGCTCAAAAGCTGCCGGCCCATCACCGTCAGGAAGCCGGACGGCTCCGCACTGACGCCGCACACGCCGCAGAACGCGGCGCATACCGGCTGGTATTTCCACACGCTGCCGGGCGTCGTGTCGTGGGACGTGAACGGCAAGGAGATGATGGTGTGGGGCAACTATTGCAATGTGCTCGGCGGCGCGACGCCGGTCCACATCTACTACTCGACCGACAGCGGGCAGACGGTGAAGATCGCGTACGCCTTCGGCCAGAACCCGCACTTCCGCGACAACGGTTCGCCGGGCGGCGGCAAGACCGGTACGCTGCTGGGTAATCCGGATTGTCCCGTGCTGTGCCGCCACGTCCACACGGTGGCCTACAATCCGGCGGAGAACGCGTTCTATGCCTGTACCGGCGATCTCGACCGTGGCGCGGGCCACGAGTGTCACTGGCTGCGCGGCGTCTACGATGAAGTGAAGGATGCGTGGCAATGGAAGGTGCTGATCTCCACGATTTCCAACTCGCGCTTTAAGTCCGGCGGCATCACGTTCGCCGGCGGCAAGCTCTACTGGGCCAGCGACGCCAACGGCCCGCTCGAGGGCGCGGCAGAACATGACCGCGGCATCTTCTGCTGCGACCCAGCCGACCTCACGCGCCCGGAGAAGCATACGCGGCTGTTCAACCCGCAGGTCGAGTCCGGCATCATGCACATCCAGGATGGCCTGATCGTGGCCGCCCACTGCGCGCCCGCCTCGCCGCTGAACACAGGCCTGATTGTCTCGACCGACATGGGCCAGACGTGGGCGCAACATGACCTCAAGGAATTCGGCAAGCGCTCGCCCGCCCGCATCCACGAAAAGAACAGTGATGGCTGGCTCCGGATGGACCTGCGCTCGGGCTGGATTCAGCAGGCGGAAGTTCTGTTCATCAAGCCGAAGTGAGGAAGAACCATGATGCCAACGGCCAAGGTTATTTTTATCTGCGCCGCCGCCGCCACGTTCACGGTGGCCGCGGAAGCCGCGGAGCTGAAGTTCGCTTTCCCCGCCGGCGCGCCGCAGCCGGCCTATGAGGCCAAGCGCGGTTCGGGCTTTCTGGTCGCGGCCGCGCCCAACACACCCGCGATTTTCGCGGCGGATGTTGCGGAGGGTAACTACGATGTGACCATCCGGTTCGGCAATGCCACCGCCGCGACGCGGACCACGATCAAGGCCGAGTCGCGCAGGCTGATGCTGAAGGACGTGGCAACGAAACCCGGCCAGTTCGTGACGCGCACCTTCACGGTCAACGTGCGCAAACCCACCATCGCGTCGCTGAACAGCCGCGAGAAAGGTCCGCCGCCCACGCCCGACTGGGACGAACACCTCACGCTGGAATTCAACGGGCCGCATCCCGGCGTCGCGTCGCTGGAGATTGCGCCGGCCAGGGATGCGCTCACGGTCTTCATTGCAGGCGATTCCACGGTGACTGACCAGCGGCACGAGCCGTATGCCGGCTGGGGCCAGATGCTGCCGTGCTTCTTTGAGCGCGGCGTTGGCATCTCGAACCAGGCGGAGTCGGGGCTGGCGCTCTCCTCGTTCGAGCACCAGAAGCGGCTGGAGAAAATTATGAGCCTGCTGAAGCCGGGCGATTACGTGCTCATCCAGTTTGGTCACAACGACCAGAAGGACAAGCGCGCCGGCGCCGGGCCGTTCACCACCTACAAGGCGGCGCTCAAGCGTTTTGTGGCGGTGATCCGCGCCAAGGGCGGCCTGCCGGTGCTGGTGACCTCGATGGAGCGGCGACGCTTCGACGAGGCCGGCAAGCCGACGCCAACCTTGAAGGATTATGCCGAGGCCGTCCGCCAGGTCGGCTCCGAGGAGCAGGCGCCGGTGATCGACTTGAACGCGATGAGCTTGAAGTTTTACGCGGCGCTCGGCCCGGAGAAATCCACGCAGGCGTTTGTCTTCTATCCGCCGAAAACTTTTCCCGGCCAGGACAAGGAACTGAAGGACAACACGCATCACAACGCCTACGGCGCCTATGAACTCGCGCGCTGCGTGGTCGAGGGCCTCAAGGCGCAGGTGCCCGTGCTGGCCGCGCATCTGGTCAAGGATGCCGGCGCGTTCGATCCGGCCAAGCCCGATGCGCCGGAGCAGGTCGCAATTCCCGCGAGCGCGAGCACCGCGACGGAAAAGCCGGCGGGTAATTGAACGGTTTCCAAGGTTTGGAATTTGAAAGGACGATCATGAACATGCGATGGCTGGTGGCGGCGCTGATGTTGGTTGGCGGCGTGCGTGCGGCGGATTTCTATCAGGTGCGCGGCGGGATTCCGAACGCCCAGTATTTTTTGAAGAACGACAAGGTGGGCAACCAGTACCAGTTCTATATCGGCAACTCGGTGCTGGCGGGCACCGGCCTCAAGGATGCGAACCTGCGCTACTCGGCACAGATGGTGAAGAGCTTCAAGAAATATTTCCCGCAGGCGGGCATCCATGAGACGCGGCACATGCAGCCGGGCGGGAGCTGGTTTGGCCTCTATCGCGTCAGCAAGGGCCAGGCGGTGTTCGGCGAGGTGATCGCGAGCGGCTATCTGGCGATCCTCGATTTCGCCGCCGATGATCGCAGTGTGCCGGTCGAGCAGGCTCAGCTCTCGCTCGAAGGGCTCGTGCGGCAGATCAGGCTCTATCGCCCGACGCACAGCGAGATGCTGCTCTACACGCTGACGCCGGAGATGCTCGCGGACTATCGCGCGGGCAAAACGCCGGACTACATCAAGGCCGGCGAGCAGATCGCCGACCACTACGGCATCCCGAGCGTGAACCTCGCACAATATGCGGCGCAGAAGATCATCGCCGGCGAGATCGCCTTCGAGAAGTTTTCTGCCGATGGCCTCAACCCGACCGATGCCGGCGCGAAGATCTATGGCGACGCCATCGCGAAATTTGTGGACGCGCTGATGACCGCCTATCCCGTGCCGGACAAACCCGTGAACTATAAGTTGCCACCGCCACTGTTCCCGCAGACCGATGACAACGGCCGCATCATCGCCTACGAGGATCCGCAGGTGAAGCAGTCCGGCCACTGGCAGCCGGGGCAAGCGAGCCCGATCGGTCCGTTCCGGCACGTGCTCGTCTCGTCGGAAAAAGGCGCGTCGCTGTCGCTCAAGTTCAAAGGCTCGGAGATCGGCCTTATTGACGTGGTGGATAAGGACAGCGCCGCGCTCGAATTTTCCGTGGATGGCGCACCGCTCCAGAAGCTCGCCGTACCTAAGGATGTGGCCGCACCGACGATGCGGCCGGTGTCGCTCGCGAAGAACCTCGACCGGAAAGTGGAGCACGAAATTATTCTCAAGGTGGCCTCGGCTGGCACAGCGCGGATGGGCGGCTACCTGCTCAACGGCACGGTCGCCGACGCGTTCGCCGGGATGGACACGCTGCAAAAGATTGACGCGATCTACGCGGCGATGGATCCGCTCAAGTTCCAGCCGCCCGCCGGCCGCTTCGCCAACATCCCGAAGACGATGCAAAAGCTGCGCGAAGGTGGCGAGCTGCGGATGGTTCTGCTGGGCGATAGCATCATGGGCAACACCTCCGGCTCGCAGTTCGAGCTGCTGCTGATGCGCGCCTATCCCAAGTGCAAGCTCATCAAGATTCCCTCGCTGCGCAGCTCGACCGGCTGCAAATATTACAAGGAGGAGAACCGCGTGCAGGACTACGTGCTCAAGCACCATCCCGACCTGCTCGTCATCGGCGGCATCTCCAACGGCGGCGACGCCGAGGCCGTGCGGTCGGTGATCCAGCAGGTGCGCGCGCAGCAGCCGGGCGTCGAGGTGCTGCTGCTGACGCCGGTCTTCGGCGCGATGCGCGATGAGCACATCAAGACCTTCACGCGCGAGATAGACACGACGAAGCCGAACTTCCGCTGGAACATGCAGAAGGTCGCCGCCGAGGAGCAGTGCGCGTTCTTCGATATGACCGGCCCGTGGTGGGCCTACATCCAGCAAAGCGGCAAAACCTACGGCTGGTTCATGGGCGACGCCGTCCACGCCAACGCCCGCGGCTGCCAGATCATCGGCCGCCTGCTGGAAAGCTGGTTCAAGGAATAAGGCGGGTGGGCCACCATTGATGAAGGCAGAAAAATGAAAGCAGCAGATTCATCGCGCCGGGTCGGAGACCCGGCCTACAGTGCGGTCCAGTTTGGTTGTAGGCCGCGTGACCTCACGCGGCGGCGTTTTCCAAGGCTTGGAAAAGTTCGCGGTCTTTTTTCCAAGCCTTGGAAAAATCGGGTCCGAAATTTCCAAGGCTTGGAAAGCATGCAGGCGCTCGTCTGGGCCGGCTGGCTCTGGTGCGCTGCCGTGCAGGCACCGGCGGCGAACGTCGAGGTGAGCTGCACGTTCACGAACGGGAGCGTGGAGAAGAAGACGCTGCCGCTGGAGGCGCAGGGCGAGGTGCTGCGCTTCCGCTGGCAGGCGGCGGAGGTGCCGGCCGGGCTGAAGCACGTGGAGGTGCGCGCCGACTTTGCGACGGCGCGGACGGGCGAGGACGGCTACTTCGTCATGCCGAACGGCTTCCTCGGCACTTTTCACGAGCGCAACGGCGAGCAGTCGCTTTCGTCGAGCTGCATGCCGATCTTCGGAATGCAGACGCCGCGCGCCACGTTCGTCGCCATCGTCACCGGGCTGCCCCACGAATACACGCTCGTCGCGCGCGCCAGGGATGGCGTCTACACGCTCTTCCCGCGCTTCGTGCTGGATGGACGCAAGCCGCACGCGGATCTCGCGATCGATTTCCATCTGCTTACGGGCGCGGAGGCGACCTACGCGGGGATGGCGCGCGTCTATCGCCGGTTCCAACTCGACCGCCACGCCTGCGTGCCGCTGAAGGAGCGGATGCTGGCGCACCCCGAGCTCGCCTACGCGGCGCAGGCGCCGGAGATTCGCATCCGCATGGGCTGGAAGCCCGCGCCCAGCCCCGTCGAGGAGCAGACGCCGGCGACCGAGCCGCCGATGAAGGTCGCCGTCACGTTCGACCGCGCCGGGGAAATTTTGGACGAATGCAAGCGGCGGGGCATCGAGCGCGCGGAGTTTTGTCTCGTGGGCTGGAACCAGAAGGGCCACGACGGCCGCTATCCGCAGCTCTTCCCGGTCGAGGCGGCGCTCGGCGGCGAGGCGCGGCTGCGCGCGCTGATCGCCAAGGCGCAGCAGCTCGGCTACCAGATCGTCTGCCACAACAACCACTCCGACGCCTACCACGTCGCCGACTGCTGGAATGAGGAGTTCGTCATCAAGAACCCCGATGGCTCGCTCTCGAAGAATGCGAGCTGGAGCGGCGGCCGGATGTATAACCTCTGCCCGCGCCGCGCGTGGGAGCTGTTCGCGCCGCGCGATCTGCGCGCGATTGCCGCGCTGGGCTTCCGCGGCGTGCACTACATTGATGTCCTCTCCATCGTGCGGCCGCGCGCCTGCTTTGATCCGCGCCATCCGCTCAACCCCGACGAATCGGCAGAGTGGCTCAACAAGATCATGGACGAGGCGCGCGCGGTCTTCGACGGCGTCGCTTCGGAAGGCCCGTTCGACTTCTGCTGCGGCCAGCTCGACTACGCGCTCTACGTCTCGTTCGGTCACATGACGAACATGCCGAAGCTGGTGGATCGCGTCGTGCCCCTCTGGCAGCTCGTCTATCACGGCATCATCATGAGCAATCCGTTCACCGACACGGCGAACTACACACTGAAAGGTGACGTCGCCCGGCTCAAGCTCGTCGAGTTCGGCGGCCGCCCGATGTTTTATTTCTATTCAAAATTTCTCGAGGGCAACAAGCAGTGGATGGGCGCCGAGGACCTGACCTGCGCCGACCAGCCCGCGCTCGCCGCCAGCGTCGCCAAGCTCAAGGCCGGCTACGACGAGTATGCCGCGCTCTGCCACCTGCAGACGCAGTTCATGGAGAACCACGAACAACTCGCGCCGGGCATCACGCGCACGGCGTACTCCGATGGCACGGCGATCGTGTGCAACTATCGCGACACGGCGTTTGCCTTTGAGGGCAAGCAGGTGAAGCCTCACGACTATCTCATCATCCCCGGAGGCGCTTTCCAATGATTGGAAAAAATTTCGCGGAAATTTCCAAGCCTTGGAAAAATCCAGCCCCGGCTTTTCCAAGCCTTGGAATTCAGGCTGAACACTTCCCTCGCCGGGTCGGTGACCCGGCCTACAGCAACGGACTGCGTTGTAGGCCGCGTGACCTCACGCGGCGGCAGATGCTCGGGACGGTACTCGCCGCCGGTGCGCTGGCGCAGGGCTGCAAGAGTCCGGCGCCAACTGGCGCGAAGCCTGTCCTCGGCGATCCGCGCGTCCGGGGTCCGTTCCCGATTCTCTCCACGCCATTTTTGGCCTCGGGCGCCGTGGATTTCGACGTGCTGGCGCGGGAGGCGCAGTTCGTGGATTGGTGCGGCAGCCCCGGCATGATCTGGCCGCAGTCGGGCGACAGCGTGGACCTGCTCACGGTCGGGGAGAAACTGCGCGGCATGGAAGTGCTGGCCGCGGCGCTCCGGGGCCGGCGGTCAGCGCTGTGCCTCGGCGTGCAGGGCAAAGACACGGAGGAGATGCTCGTCTTCGCGAAGCACGCCGAGAAACTCGCGCCCGCGGCGCTCATCTCGCGACCGCCGGACTCGGGGAAAACGGAGGACGACCTGCGCCGGTACTGGCGCGCGCTGGCGGGCGTCGCGCAGCGGCCGGTGATCATCCAGACCTCCGGCGGCGTCGCGTACAAGGGGCCGGCGCCCTCGACCAAGCTGTTGATCGAACTCGCGCGGGAGTCGCCGCACTTCGGCTACGTCAAGGAAGAGACGGCGCCCGTGGTGCCCAACATGAAGGAGCTGCTCGCGGCCCGGCCGGTGATCAAGCGCGTCTTCAGCGCGATGGGCGGGTTCGGCTGGCTCTATGAGGCGCGCGTGGGTTCGGAGGGCCTGATCACCGAGCGCGCGGTCTATGCCGATCTGCTGGCGCGCATCTGGGAGCTGATGCAAAGCGGCTCCGACTCCGCCGCGCTGAACGACGCGTTCAGCAAATTCCTGCTGATGCTGAACCTCAAGGAGACGATCCCCGGTAACCAGTTGCGCGGGTTCCACCTCTATGTCTGGAAAAAACGCGGCGTGTTCAAAAACCTGCTGTCGCGCGCCTACGGCCCGAAGAACAGCGTGCCGCCACAGCCGGTCGTGACGGAGCAGTCGCTCTCGCAGGAGGACGTCGCCGAGATCGAGCGCCGGTTCGCGGCGCTGCAGCCCTACCTGAAGCCGGGTTCGCCATTTTTATGAAACAGCTCATCCAACTGGAAAACTTTGCGGCGCTCCTTTCCAAGGCTTGGAAAAATCACATCCCGGATTTTCCAAGCCTTGGAAAACTTGCTGGGCGCTTTCCTCGCCGGGTCGGTGACCCGGCCTGCAGCAACGGACAGAGCTGTAGGCTGCGTGACCTCACGCGGCGTCTGCTGCTGGCGGCGTTGCTGACCGCCGGCGCGGTGGTGGCGGAGCTACCGGGCGCAGCGATCAGCGACCGGCAATTGAGCGCGAAGGCCGGGGACGCGTGGCGCGCGGCGTGGGACCGTTTCTTCGATGAGCGCACGTACTTGTTCTATGACTATGTGTGCAGCTATGACCCGGCGCAGCAGTTGGCTGGATTGCCAACCCCGGCAGAGGCTGCGCAGCAGAAGCCCAACCCGAATGGCTGGGGTACCGGGATGGAAGATTGCGCGATCAGTGGTGGGCTGATGCTCGCGATGGTCTGCGACCGGTTCGCCGCGACGGGTGACGCCGCGATGTGTCCGTATGCGCAAAAAGTTTTTGTTGGGCTGAAGGCGCTGGTCGAGAGCAGCACGACCGATGGTTTCGTCTGCCGCGGTCTCTGTCCCGCCGACGGGAAGTCGCATTATCCTGAAAGTTCCCGCGACCAATACACGTGGTATATCTACGGACTGTGGCGCTACTACCATTCGTCGATCGCGCTGACCGAAGATAAAGCTGCGATCCGGAAACTTATCACCGCCGTCTGCGTGCGCATGGAGCGGAACATCGTGCCCGGGCGCAATTTCTCCATCGGCAAGGACACCGGCACGTTCGATGGCATCGTGGACAAGATGTGGGAGAACATGGCGCACGAGGTCGCGCGGCTGCCGATGATCTACGCTATCGGCGCGGACATCACCGGCGACAAGCATTGGAAAGATCTCGCGCGTCGTTACAGCGTGGAAGCCGCGGCGAAATCGAAGGAGGCGTCCACGAAAGTTCCGTACGCGCTCTTGCAGCAGCAGACCTCGCTGGAAGTGCTCCAGCAACTGGAAGACGATCCCGCCCTGAAGCAGCAGTGGCTGGAGGCGATGCGGCTGGTTGCGGAACGGTCGCAGGGCTTTCTGACCAAGTGCCTCAAGTACCAGCCGCCATCCGGCGACAGCCTCAATTTCGATTGGCGGACGTGGCCGCTGAAGAAGTCCGGACCCTACCTGGTGCCCACGCGCCCGGAGGCCTTGCTCGCCGAAGACCGGACGATCCGCGAACCGGCCGAGGCCGCGCTGGTGCTGCTGCTGCGCCCCGCGCCGCAGTTGACGCCGGAACAGCTCGCGCTGGTGAAGCGGATGATCGCGCAGGTGGATTACAGCAAGGTGGTCTATTACGGCCACTATTACCAACTGGCGCTCTACTGGCGCGCGGTGCGACTGGGCGTGCTCAAGCTGCCGGCAACAAAAAGGAGGGGCGTGTGAAATCACATTTAATTTGGTTGGCCGGCACGGCCCTCTGCTGCCAGATGGCGGCGGCCGAACCGCAGGCCGAAACCAACGCGCCGCTGTTCGCGCATCACGACAAAATCTTCTACCGGCTGCCGAGCCTGATCATCACGAGCAACGGCACGGTGCTGGCCGCGTGCCAGAAACGGCTGGGCAGCATCAGCGACTTCGCGCCCTCCAGCCTCGTGCTACGCCGCAGCCGCGATGGCGGCAAGACCTTCGAGCCGGAGCAGACGCTGTTCGAGCACACCGGCGACTGCGTCTTCAACGGTAACCTCGTCGAGGATCGACAGAGCGGAACACTCTTCGCCACGTTCATCGCGTTCCCGCAGGCGGAGCGTGCCACGTGGTTCCAGAAAATATGGATGCCGGCCGGCGGCGGTTTCTCCCTCGTCAAGAGCAGCGATGACGGCCGGACCTGGTCGGCGGCGGTCGCGGTGATGCCGGTGCCGAACGCCGAGGGCTGGCATGGCGGCGGCGCGTTCAACAACAACCACGGCCTCCAGCTCCAGCGCGGCCCGCATGCCGGCCGGCTCGTGATCGGCGCGCGCGTGTTCAAGCAGGGCGTGTACGAGAACCGCGACAAGGGTGGCCTCATCTATAGCGATGACCACGGCGCCACATGGCGGGTCGGCGGTGTGATGCTGAAAACCGCGGGCGGGATCAATGGCGAAGTCACCGTGGGCGAGACGCCGGAGGGCGAGGTCTATGTGAACTCCCGCAACGAGGCCGGCAAGAGCCGCAAGGGCGTGGCGCCCGCCGGCATCGTCCCGCACCAGCGCCTCTTCGCGCGCAGCCGCGACGGTGGCGAAACGTTCTACGCCGAGGGCTGTCACGCCGAACTCTTCGACGGACCCTGCAACGCCGGCCTGACCAGTTTCGGCGGTGTAATGTTTTTCACCGCGCCCGTCGGGAAGAGCCGCACGCAACTGACCCTCTACGCCAGCCGTGATGGCGGCCAGAAGTGGGCCGCGGAGAAGGTCGTCGCCGAAAAATCCGGCGGCTACTCCGACGTGGCCGTGCTGCCCGACCGGACCCTCCTGGTGCTGCACGAAAGTCCGCAGGGCCTTTTGCTGGAGCGCGTGTCCACGCAGAGGGAAGAAGGCGGCAAATGAAAGGTGAAAGATTATTACGCCGGGTCGGAGACCCGGCCTACGGAGTCGCGCGGGTTGGCTGTAGGCCGCGTGACCTCACGCGGCGGCTTTTTCCAAGGCTTGGAAAAGCGAACAGAATTTTTTCCCAAGGCTTGGAAAATCTCACAGGATTTTTTCCAAGGGTTGGCAGCAAGGCTGCCTGTCTCGCAAGCTCGGCTGGAACTTTGGCCCTGCTGTTTTTCCAAGCGTTGGAAACGCAGGCAGCCACGCCGCTCGCGCAAAACCACAGCATCGTCTTTCACAACCCCGATCCGGAATACTACGTGGAAGGGCCGGGGCTCGCGCGACTCGATGATGGTGCGCTGGTCGCTGTCGCACCAGTGGTGCCGCGCGAGCAGTGGAGCAAGGAGCGCCGCGCCGCGCACAGCCGCGTGCATATCCTGCGCAGCACCGATGGCGGCCAGACCTGGCAGCCGGGCTCCGCACTGCCGTACTACTCCGCCACGCCGTGGACGCACAAGGGTGCGCTCTATCTGTTCGCCAACAAGGGCGGCACAGCCTCGCGCAACGACGACCTACTGTTGCTCCGCAGCCTCGACGGCGGAAAGAGCTGGTCGGAACCCGTCACGTTATTCAAAGGACATTTTTGGAATTGTCACACCGGCATGGCGGTGCGCGATCAGCATCTCTATTGGGCGGTGGACGATCTCGCCCTCGGCGCGAAGCGCGGCCCGCGGTTGATCGCGGGCGATCTCGCGGGAGACCTGATGGAGGCGCGGAGCTGGCGCATATCGGAGGCGGTCCCGTTCCCCGGCGTGCCCGAGGAGCTGACCAACCCGGCCTTCGCCAAGCTCACCAGCCAGTATCTGGAGCCGAATGTGCTCAACGTGCGCGGGCAGTTGCGCGTGCTGATGACCGTGAAGCCCAAGCGCCAGACGACGGCGGGCCTGTGTGCCGTGCTCGACGCGGGCGACAGCGGCGGCAAGCTCGATTTGAAATTTCGCCAGTTCCATCCGATGCCGGGCGGGCAGTTGAAGTTCTGCGTGGTGTGGGACGAGGTCTCGCAGCTCTTCTGGGCTACGGCGAATGCCGTCGTGGATGACCAGGGCGTGTTCGACTGGTGGGAGCAGGGCTCGAAACGCGGCAACTTCAGCTACGCGACGACCGGCGGCAACGACCGGCGCCTCCTGATGCTGCAGTACAGCCTCGACGGCCTGAACTGGTTCCAGGCGGGTTGCGTCGCGCAGGCCGGCAAGATTTCGCAGTCGTTCATGTACGCGCGGCCGGTGATTGACGGCAACGATCTCGCGATCATCTGCCGCTCGAGCGTCAACGCGCCGAATCAGCACGACGCCGATTACGCCACGTTCCATCGCGTCACCAATTTCCGCCAACTGGCGCTCAAGCTGACCCCGGAGTCCGAACCATGAAGATGCAATCTATGCTGTGGAGCCTGCTGCTCGCCACCGACGTGGCGCTCGGCGAATCGCTGGGTTACTGGCGGTTTGAAAATGATTTCGCCGGCGGCGGAAGCGTGGCTGGCAGGGCCGGCACGTTCGAAAAAGGCGCGCCGCCGGTCTTCGAGGCGCAGGTGCCGGCCACGAACATCTGGGATGGCGCGACGTTCGCGCTCGTGAACGCGGCGAACAAGAGCGCACTGCGCTTCGTCAACGAGGGCACGGGCGGCGCGGGCAGCCCGGTCGGCGGCGAGGTGGTGGTCACAGGCGCGAAGCTGCAGCCGGCCGACTTGACCATCGAGGCGTTCGTGAAGATGGGCCGGCAGATGCCGCGGCACGCGCTGATCGCCAGCCAGCGGCGCAACGGGCAGAGCGGCGCGACGTGGTCGCTCTCGATTGATCCGCAGGGCAACGTGCGCGCGCGATTCGATACGCAGCCGGGCGGCGAGTCGAAGGGCGAGGGGTTCAATCACTCCATCGGCTCCACCGCCAGCTTGGCGGACGGCGCGTGGCATCATGTGGCGCTGACGTTCGAGCAGGCGATGCGGTCGGCGAACCTCTATGTGGACCATGTCCGCTGCGGCAGCGGCACGACCAAGGGCGCGCTGGTCTATGACGATAGCCCGCTGATCTTCGGGCGCGGGTTGGATGGCTGGCTCGATGAGGTGCGGCTGACCGGCGCGGTGTTGCATCCCGAACAGTTCCTGCGTTGCACGCGCTTTTTCTCCGAGCTGAAGCCACGCGCGCCGACGGTGACGATGCTGGACCAGACGCCGACGCGCGTGCAGTCCGCACTGAAGCTCGATTGGAAGAAGCTCGGCACGCTCAAGCCGAAGAGCGTGGACGAGCTCGGCACCTCGATGTGGTCGCTGGGCTGCGAGACGCTCGACCGCGACCTCGCCGACTGGGACGCCTACAAAACCTATCTCCAGCCGCTGGGCATCAAGCGCATCCGGCTGCAGGGCGGCTGGAACCGGACCGAGAAACAGAAGGGCGTCTATGACTTCGCGTGGCTGGACAAGATCGTGGACGACGCGCACGCGCGCGGGCTGCAGGTCTGCCTGGAAACCTCCTACAACAACCGTCTCTACGAGCCGCAGGGCGCGACGGGGCCGGGCGGGCAATTGCCGCAGGGCGCGGAGACGCTGGCGGCGTGGGACCAGTGGGTCGAGGCCATGGCGCGCCATTACTCGGCGAAGGGCGTGCAGGAATGGATGATGTATAACGAGCCCAATCTGAACAAGAGCAACACGCTGGAGAAGATTGTTGCCAACAACATCCGCACGGCGGAGATCATCAAGCGCGTGGATCCGCAGGCGCGGATCGGCGCATTCGTGCTCGCCGGGCTGGCGGTGGAATCCATCGCGAAGATGCTGGAGCAGATCAAGGCGCAGGGCAAGCTGGACCTCTTCTATTGGGCGATCTACCACGGCTACAGCGGCAATCCCGACCGGCTCAACGAGCGGATGGCGGAGTTTACGGCGCTGCTCGCGAAGATCGCGCCCAACATCAAGCCGTGGCAGGGCGAGGCCGGCTGCGCCTCGGAAGAGGTGCAGTTCGCGCTCTCTGGCATCGACTGGACCGAGTACTCGCACGCCAAGTGGAACGCGCGGCGGATGCTGTGCGACCTCGGGCACGGCATCGAGTCCTCGGTCTTCACGATCACGGACTTGAGCTATCACCGCGATTTTATCTCGCGCTACGGCCTGCTCAAGACCAGCCCCGACAACGCGATCATCAAGGTGAAGACCGCCTACTACGCCGTGCAGAACGTCGTCTCGGTTTTCAACGACGCGCTGGAGCGCGTGCCGGACTATGCGCTGACGGTCACCGGAACGGAGCAGGCGCTGACGTGGTTCGCGTTCCGCGACAAGCAGAGCGGGCTGGATGTGGTGACGCTCTGGGACGGCACGGAGATTCCGTCCAACGCCTCGGATGTCGAGACGGTGCAACTCGCGATCAAGGGCGGGCGCTTCAAGCAGCCGGTGTGGGTGGACCTGATCACCGGCAACATCTACGAAATCCCGGCGGAGCAGATGCAGATTGCCGGCGGGATGGTGACGTTCAAGGACGTGCCGGTCTACGACGGCCCGGCGGTCATCACCGACCGGAGCCTGCTTTCGTTTGTGCCGGCGCGCGAGAGCAAGAAAACAAAAGCGGCAGCGGCCAAGACCAAGCGCGCGGCCAAGGCCGACGCCGTCGCGATGGTGAAACATCTCCTGCCGGGGACGCAGCAGCCTGCGCCGGCGGTGCTGCTGTGCGCTGCCAAGGGCGAGGATCTGGGCGGCCTCGTGCAGTGGCTGAACGCGCAGGAGGTCCACGTGTTCGTCGTGGAAAAGGCTGCGGACATGCAGCGTGCGTTGCAAACGATCCGCGGCCGCGCGGCCGAATGGCAGGTGCGCGCCGGCTCCGTCGGTGTCTTAGGCCGCGGCTCGGAGGGTGCGGAGCTTGTGAAGGGCGTGCTCGGCGACGCCGATTTCGCGGTGCTGTTGGACGCGGGCGCGGTGACTATGCCCGAGGCGAAGCGCAAAGCCGTGTTCATCGGCAAACAAGTCGAGTTCGAGAAACCGCTGGCCGGCTGGCTGGAAAAATACAAAGGGAAGGTGTTTTGAAAAATGAAATTGTTACATTCATCGCGCCGGGTCGGTGACCCGGCCTACAACAACGGACACCGCTGTAGGCCGCGTGACCTCACGCGGCGGCTTTTCCCAAGCCTTGGAACATTGGCCCTGCTGTTTTTCCAAGCCCTGGAAATCGGCGCTGCCGAGCCGGTGCCGGTGTGGGATCTGGCGAAGGATGCCTTTGCCGCCACGACGGGAAAAATCGAACGCGTGAACGGGCAGGTTCACATGGATGGCCACAGCGCGTTCGCGATTCCCAACAGCGCGCTGCCCGATCCCAACTGCTTCACGATCGCGATGGACATCCGCTTCCACAAGCTCGAGCAGCGCGGCCATCTGCATCTGCTGGACCAGCGCGTGTCGGATACCGGCTTCAGCATCGCTGCGCTCAACTTCAGCGCGGTCGGCAGCCCGCTGACGACAACGGTCAACGGCATCGCCTATGCCCGCAACAGCTTTCGCGCCTCGACGAATCAGGTCTGGCAGTTCGTCTTCGCCGTGCGCGATGGCGCGGTCGCGGTCTACCAGAACAAGTCGGCCGGCCCGGAGTATTTGCTGCGCATCACGCCGAACCTCGCGCCGATCTGGGTCGGGCGCACGAAGAGCGAGCCGATCGCCGACTACGATATTCTTAGCCTGAAGGTCTACGGGCCGGATTACAAATATTACCTGCCGGGTGAGTCGGCGGACGCGCGGAAGAACGGGTTCACCGGCGGGCAGGGCTGGCTGGTCCGGCTGCCGGGGAAGATCGAAAAGCCGCTGCCCCGCATCCTCTATTACGGCGACTCCATTTCCGGCGGCTACGGCGACCGTTTCACCGCGCTCATGAAGGACAAGGCCTATTGCTATCACTGGGTCCACTTCGTTGGTGGTGTCGGCGGTTTCCAGATCAATGCGTTTGTGGCGGCGGCGGGCGTCGCGCCGTTCGACGTGATCATCTTCAACAACGGCCTGCACTCGTTGAGTTGGACGCCCGACAAGGTCACCGATGCGCAGATCGAAGCAGTGCTGCGCAACATGGTTCGCGCGTTTCGCCAAGGCGCGCCGAGAGCGAAACTGATCTGGGCCACCACCACGCCGCACACCGCCAAGGGCAAACCCGTCAAGGAACTCGGCGAGAAGAATCCTGTCGTCATCCGGATCAACATGTGTGCGGAAAAAGTCATGAAAGCGGAAGGCGTGGACACCGTGGACCTCTACGCGCTGCTGAAGGACCGGCTCGCGCTCGCCGCCGGCGACCAATACCACTGGAGCGGCGAGGCCTATCAACTGATCGCCAAGGCGCTCGCGGAAAAGTGCGCGGCCATTTTGCCGCAGCCAAAGTAAGCGCCGGCGCCTCTGATGAAGGAAAAAAATGAAAATATTGTTTACATCGCGCCGGGTCGGAGACCCGGCCTACAGGTCGCGTGACTCCGCGCGGCGCGGAGCAAGCCTCACGCGGCGGCTTTTTCCAAGCCTTGGAATTTTACTGCTGTTGTTTTTCCAAGGCCTGGAAACGCGGGCGGCTGATGCGCTTCAGAATGCTGTCGGCGTGCTGACCGTGGACGAGCGGGGTATCAGTCTCGCGCCGGCCTCCACGAATTGTCCCGCCATCGTTGCGCGCGGCGAGCCGGTGTGGGCCGTGCTGATGCAGCCGGATACGCCGCCGCCGGTCGCCGGCACGCCGGTTGTGCTGACCGACAAAAATCAGAAGCCCAAACGCGAAGTCACCGCCGATGGCGTGCGCCTGATCTATGACCAGCTCACCGATGGCCAGCGGACGTGGCGCGTCGGCGTGACGCTCGACTTCCACCGCCAGGGCGATGCGTTCGAGGTGACGGGCGAGGTTCGCAACGCTGAGCCGGGCTGGCTCATGTGTGGGTTCACGGGGCCGGTGCTGCATGGCATCCGCGCCGACCTCGCGACGCAGCCGGCGCTGCTGCCCGACGGACTCGGGCGCATCATCAACCGGATGTCCGATGACAAGAAAGCCGTCAACGAGATCGGCGCCGAATATCCGAGCCGCAAAGGAACGATGCAGTGGTGCGCGTTTGCCGGCGAGCAGGGCGGCCTCTACTACGGCTGCCACGATCCGTTGCACGGCGCAAAAACGATCTGCGTGCGTCGCGATGCGGCGGGCCAGACCTATGGCCTCGCGGTGAAGCACGAGGCCTTCTGCGCTGCGGGCCAGCGCTGGGCGCTGCCGCCGACGCTCATCATGCCCTACGCTGGGTCGTGGCACGTGGCCGCGCGCTACTACCGCGCGTGGAGCGAGGGCGTGGTGCAACCGCTCGCCGTGCCGGAGTGGGCGCGGAATGCGTCGGGCTGGCTGCTGTGCATCCTGAAACAGCAGAACGGCGAGGTACACTGGGACTACTCGGCGCTCGGCAAGTTGTGCGACGTGGCCGAGGCGCGCGGGCTCGACATGCTCGGACTCTTCGGCTGGGCGCACGGCGGGCACGATCATCTTTATCCTGAATATTTCCCCGATCCCAAGATGGGCGGCGCGGAGACGCTGCGCCGGTCGCTGCAGGAAATTCGGGAACGCGGCAAGCGCTCCATCCTCTATGCGAACGGCCAGCTCATCGAGCAGGGCACGGAGTTCTGGGAGAGGGAAGGCCGCGCGCTGGCGGTGCTCAAACGTGACGGCACGCCCGTACAGCAGACCTATCACAAGTACCGCACGACGGCGCCGTTCCGGTTCGGCCTCGGCTGCCTGGCCGCGCCGGCGTGGTTCGACCGCATGCTCGCGCTCGCGGTGCAGGCGCACGCGCTCGGCGCGGATGGCATCCTCTATGACCAGCTTGGCGTCAACGAGCCGCTCGCCTGCTATGCCGCGGGCCACGGCCATCCGGTGCCGGCGCTGGTCTATGTGGAGGACCGCGTCCGCTTCCTGCGCCGGATCGAGGAGCACATGCGGAAGCTGAACCCGGACTTCATCGTGATGACCGAGGGGCTGCACGATAGCGTGCTCGGCTCGATCAGCATGTTTCATGGCTGCATGACCGGCACGTTCGCGGTCTCTGGCAAGGAGATGCTCGCGCGCCTCCACCGGCAGGGAAATTCCGCGCCGTTCCCGGAGCTGTTCCGCTACACCTTCCCCGCCATGCTGACCACCATCCGCATGCCGACGCCGATGCTGGATCGCGCGATGGCGAACTTCACCTGCGTCTACGGGCTGCGCTTCGAGATCGAAACCCGCTACGCGCCTGACCGGCGCTACCTGTGCGAGGACCGCGTGCCCGAGGCCGCCGACTACGCCGACGTCATCAACAAGCCCGATCTCGCCCTGATGCACACGACGCCGCCGGCGGTCGCGGCGCGCTATCTGAAACAGGTGATCGAATTCCAGCGTGCCCACGCCGACCTGCTCTGGCGCGGGCGCTTCACCGATGACGAAGGCTTCGCGCTCAAGGGCCGGAACCTTGTCACGAAAAGTTTCGTCGCCGGAAATAAACTCGGCGTGCTCGTCTGGAATCCCGGCGACCAGCCCGCCACGTTCGAGCTCACCGTACCGGGCGCGACGTTGCTTGCGGCGTCGGAACCGGAACAGGACAAGGTGGAGGCGTTCAGCCTGCTGCCGCCGCAGTCCATCCGGCTGATTGAGTGGAAGAGGAGTAAAAAATGAAAGAGCAGGAACAGAAGTGTCGGGCGCGCCGGGTCGGAGACCCGGCCTACAACGGCGAGGCTTGTAGGCCGCGTGACCTCACGCGGCGGCTTTTTCCAATGATTGGAACTCTGGCCCTGCTGTTTTTCCAAGGCCTGGAAACCTGTGCTGCGCCGGAACTCTTCACCCTGAAAAACGACAAGGTCGAGGTGGCGGTGGACGCGCGGGGCGCGCTGGTCGTGCTGAAAAATCTGCAGACGGGGCAGGACTACGCGGGCGGGCAGCCGCTGTGGCGGCTCTATTTCGACCGCAAGACCGGACAGAAGGAGAACGAGGTGCGCGCGCCGGAGAACGCGCCGGAAATCCGCCGCGTGGGTGATGGGCTGGAGCTCCGCTATGGCTCGCTGAAGGCCGGGGACAGTGTGCTGCGCATGTCGTTGAAGCTGACGCTCAGGCTGGAGGATGGCCTCGTACGCTTCGGCTCCACCGTCGCGAACGAGGAACCGCACACGATCATCCGCGAACTGCATTATCCGCTCGTGGGGCATTGTCCGTTGCCGGCGGATCACAAATTGCTGACGACGCAGCGCGGTGGTCAACTCTTCCCGAATCCGAGGCAGCAGATTCTGGCGGCGGGCAACAATCCGCCGTACATGGCACCGTCGCAGTTCTACCGGCAGATGGATCAGAAATATCCCGGACACAACTCGGCCAACTGCTTCGCGCTCGTCGGCGCGACGCAGGGCCTGTATCTCGCCAGCCATGATCTGACGTTCCAGAGTACATGGCACGGTTTGCGTCTTTATCCCGATGCGGCGGGCGCGTTCACCGCGCTGGAGGTGGGGCTCTATAAATATCCGAACTGCATGCAGGGCCAGACGTGGGCGTGCGACGCGAACGTGATCGCGCCGTATGCGGGCAACTGGCACCAGACGGCGAAGCTCTATCGCCAATGGGCGGACACGTGGTGGCGCCAACGGCCCGTGCCGCTGTGGGTACGGCAGATGAAGGGCTGGCAGCGCGTGATCTTCGTCCACCAGTACGGCGAGAAGTTTTTCAACTTCGCCGACCTGCCCGGCCGGATGTTCAAGGCGGGCGCGAGCGTGGGCGTGAACGCCGTGCTGGCGTTCGGCTGGTGGCAGGCGGGCATGGACAACGGTTATCCGGATGCCTACTGGACAACCGATGCCGCGCAGGGTGGGGACGCGGCCTGGGCGCGGGCAATCGCTGCTTTCCGCAAGCAGGGCGGCCGGCTGATGCTCTACTTCAACGGCAAGCTGATTGATGAGGACAGCGCTTTCTATCGCAACGGCAGCGGGAGGCAGATCTGCTACCTCGACAACACGGGCGCGCCCTACACGGAGCAGTACCGCTTCAAGGGGCTCGGCACGTTCACCGGCCACTACAACGCGCGGACGTTCGTCACCGCGGACACGGGCCGCGAGGAGTGGAGAAAGATGCTGCTGAAGATGGCGGACCGCGCGCTCGCGCTCGGCGTGGACAGTGTCTTCTATGACCAGCTCGGCTACGGCGAGGACTCGGCCAACTGGGATGTGAGCGGCGAGTTCCCGGTGCCGAACACGCGCCTGATGGCCGACAAGGCCGGGGCGCTGAAGACGATCCACGACTATCTGGACGCAAAGGGCCATCCCGGGATTGCACTCGGCACCGAGCATTTCACCGACGTCACTGCGCAGCATGTGGACTACATCCACAACATCACCGGCGCATGCGGCCCGACGGATTTCACCGAGTGGATCCGCTACGCCTTCCCCGAGGTCATCCTCTCCGACCGCGAAATCCGCGACGACACCGATGTCCCGCGCCGCGTGAACCACGCGATGCTCAAAGGTCTGCGCAGCGACATCGAGATCTACCGCTGCCGCGACCTGATCGACCAGACGCCCATCTACCAGCAGTACCTCGCGCAGGTCAACCGGTTGAAGGACAAGTTTGCCGACACGTTGCTGCTGGGTCTCTATCGTGACACCGATGGCTTCGTGAACGATAACCCGAAGGTCAGCGCCCGCAGCTTCGTCAACGGCAACCGCATGGCCGTGGTGGTCACCCAGAGCGCGGCGCCGGGCGCGACGACGCGCATCAGCGCGCCCGGTTATGTCTTCAAGGAAGCGGATAGCGTGGGCGCGGTGGAGATGTCCAAGTTGGCCGGCGGTGGCCAGGAGTTGAAGGTGGGACGCGATGGCCTCGCCGTCCTCCTCTTCGAGAAGGAGTGAAGCAAGCATGCACCAAGGTGAAGTGGTGGAGTGGTTCAGCTACCGGGGCTGTCTCCGGCTCGAAAATGATGTTGGGACCAGCGTGGTGCTGTGTCCGCAGGCAGGCGGGCGCGTGCTGGAATATGCGCAGCGCGGCGTGAACGTCCTCCACCTGAATCCCGGGCAGCGCGGCTGGCATCGCGCGTCCGGCGCGCCCGCGGTGGACCCGTGCGGCGGGCGCTTCGACGTGGGGCCGGAGCGCGTCATCGCGCCGCATCCCGACCTGTGGCTCGGTGACTGGACGGGCGAGCTGCTGGGCGATGGCCGCGCGCGGCTCGTCAGCCAGCGCGACAGCGCCACCGGCCTGCGGCTGGTGCGCGAGTTCGCGCTGGCGCCGGACTCCGCGCGGCTCACCTGTACGCAGCGCATCAGCAACGAGTCCGACCGCACGGTCATGTGCTGTCATTGGAGCCGGACGCTCGCGGTCGGCGGCGGCATCGTGCTGATTCCACTGACGCCGCACAGCCGTTTCCCGAAGAACTACATCATGTACGGGCCCGGCCCGGTGATGAACTTCCAGCCGGTGGATCCCAACATCCGCATCCGCGACCGCTTCCTGGAAATCCTCGGCATGCCCGCCAACCCGAAACTCGGCATGGACTCCGCCGCCGGCTGGTTCGCCTACCTGATGCGCAGCGACCTGCTGTTCGTCAAACGCTATCCGGTCCATCCCGAGCGCGTCTATGGCGAGATGGCCGGGCTGACCATCTCGATCTGGTACTATAAGGACGAGATGTGCGAACTGGAGCCGATCGGCCCGCGCGAACTGCTCGCGCCCGGCGCCTCGGCGTCCTTCACCGAGGAGTGGGAGCTGCTGCGGTGCCGCTATCCGCAGGCCGCGACGAATGTAAATTTGGATGAGATCGAACACTTGGTTTCCAGCAAAGGGATTCGGCATGCAAATTAAACACATGAGTTTGAAACGCCGGATCGGTGACCCGGCCTACAGAGGCAGATGCTGTAGGCTGCGTGACCTCTCGCGGCGGCTTTTCCCAAGCCTTGGAACTCTCGCCCTGCTGTTTTTCCAAGGCTTGGAAACGGTGGCCGCGCCGGGTGGCGGGCTGTTCAAGGATGGCGAGACGGTGTGCTTTCTCGGCGATAGCATCACCGCGGGCGGGCGCACCCAGACGATGCTCGCCGATTATTACCTGACGCGGTTCCCAGAGCGGACGCTCCGCTTTGTGAATGCGGGCCGCTCGGGCGACTCGGCGGGCGGCGCGCTGGGTCGCTTGCAGGAGGACGTCATCGCCAGGAAACCGACCTCGGTCACGATCATGCTGGGCATGAACGATGTCGGGCGCAGCTCCTATGTGGCGCAGCCCGACGCGGGCAAAAAGAAACAGCAGGAACAGGCGCTCAACAACTACAAGGCGAACATGGCGAAGGTGGTCGCGCGCATCCGCGCAGAGGCGGGCGAACCGCGGCTGCTCTTCCTCACGCCCTCGCCGTTCGACCAGACGGTGGTGCTGGAGAAGGAGAACAACCAGCCGGGTTGCAATGAGGGTCTCGGCCGTTGCGCGGATTTCGTGCGCGAGCTGGCGGCGCAGAACAACGGCACGGTGGTGGATTTCCACGGGCCGATGACGGCGCTGAATGTGGAGCAGCAGAAGAAAGATCCGAAGTGGACGATCATCGGCGGGGACCGCGTCCATCCGGGCGCGCCGGGCCACCTGATGATGGCGTGGCTGTTTTTGAAAGCGCAGGGCGCGCCCGCCGTGGTGTCGAGCGTAAAGGTGGATGCGGCAACGGGCCGCGCGGTGGAGAGCCTCAACGCCGCGGTGACGAAGCTTGCGAAGCAGGACGGCGGTATCGCGTTCACAGTGCTGGAAAAGGCGCTGCCCTTCCCGGTGGATCCGGGAGCGAAGCCGGTGCTGGCGTTGCTGCCGATTGAAAGGGACTTGAACCAGGAAATTTTGTCGGTGACCGGCCTGGCTGCCGGGACCTATGAGCTGAAGATCGATGGCGCGCCGGTCGGCCGGTATCCGGCGGAGGCTCTGGCGCGCGGGATCAACCTCGCCTTCAACGAAGCGACGCCGCAGTTCAAGCAGGCGCAACTCGTCGCCCGCCACGACGAACAGCGGCGGAACGCGGAGGCGCAGGCGTGCAGCCTGCTGAATACGCGGCGCTGGATGCAGAGCCATTACAAGGTCAACGTGGATGATCCGGCCGCGGTGCAGGCGCACTACGACCACTTCACCGACAAGAAGGAATACAATGCGGGCATGGCGCTGAACTACATCCGGAACTGGCCGAAGTACGGCGACCTCCGCCAACAGGTGCTGGCCCGCGAGCAGGACGCGCTGGCCGCCCGCGTGCCGGTGCCGCACGTCTATGTTGTTATTCCGGCCAGCCCCCAAACTCCCTAAGGACGCCATGACATCCGCTGATATGGTCGGCTATGCGGCGACGGTGGTGGGAACTTCCATGATGCTGCCCCAGCTCGCGCGTTCGTGGCGGACCAAACACATGCGCGATGTGGCGTGGGGGATGATCACGCTGTTTCTGCTCAACTGCGTGCTCTGGCTCGCCTATGGCCTGATGATCTCCGCGCCGCCGATGGTCGTCGCCAACGCCATCGGCTTCCTCATCAGCCTGGCGCTGCTTGGCATGAAGATTCGGTTTCGAGGGAACTGACATGACGGCGGAAATAGGAAGTGAAAGGAACAGCCCGATGAATATTTCGACATGTTGGAGTGTGCTGTGTTGGCTACGCCGGGTCGGTGACCCGGCCTACAGCGACGGATGCTGTAGGCCGCGTGACCTCACGCGGCGGCTTTTTCCAATCATTGGAATTCTCGCCCTGTTGTTTTTCCAAGCGTTGGCAGCAGAGCTGCCCGTCTCGCAGACTCGGCTGGAAACGCGCGCGACGGAAGACGGGATCGTGCTGTTCGATGCCGCCACGACGCCAATCTCGGTCATCACTTCGCAAAGTCATGCCCAGTTCGCGCTGAAGGATGGCCTGCTACAGGTTGCGACGAAGGGTGGAACCGGGTTCCCCGGCGTGCTGATCAAAGGCGCGTGGGATCTTTCCAGTTGCAATCGCGTGACGTTCGAGCTGGTCAATCGCGACCAGAAAGGCGAACTGCCGCTGACCGTCCGGCTCGATAATCCCGACGCCGATCCCGGCCAGTCGCGCGGCGTGTTCATCGACCGCGTGAAGTTCTCCGGCCACGCCGTCACGATGTGCGAGGTCGCGTTGCCGCCCTATCTGCCGCAGGCGCGGGCGATCACGGCCAAGCTCGATGGCATGCGGCGCGGACCGTTCGCGACGTTCGGCGTCGCCGCCGATCTCGACGCGGCACAGACGGTCGGCGTCGCGGTCTATCTCAAGGAACCGAAGCTCGACTGGCAGTGGGGCGTGAGGCGCATCGTCGCGCACAAGGGCGCGCCGGCGGAAGTGCCGGACTGGATGAAGCTGCCGGCGGAGAAATTCTTCCCGTTCATTGATGTCTATGGCCAGTTCAAATACAAGGAGTGGCCGGGCAAGACGCATAGCGATGCTGACCTTAAGGCCGCGCTCGCCAAGGAACAGACCGACCTCGCCGCGCATCCGGGGCCGGAAGGCTGGAACAAGTTCGGCGGCTGGGCGGCGGGTCCAAAGTTGAAGGCGACCGGCCAGTTCCGCGTCGAGAAGGTCGACGGCAAGTGGTGGTTTGTGGACCCCGAAGGTTGCCTCTGGTGGTCGCACGGCCCGGTGCGCGTCACCTCGTCCTCGGCGGTGACGCCGCTCGACAATCGCGAGTTCTACTTTACCGATCTGCCGCAGCCGGACTCGCCATTCGCGCTCTTCTACACGACGCATGACGCGCTGCTCTGGCCCTACTACGAGGCGCGCGGCCAGAAACGCACCTATGATTTCTCGTCGGCGAACGCGTTCCGGAAGTACGGGCCGAACTGGAGGGGGAAATACGCCGTCCTCGCCCACCGGCGGCTGCGGAGCTGGGGCCTGAACACGATCGCCAACAGCTCCGACCGCCGCATCTGCGAGATGCACCGCACGCCCTATTGCGACCGCTTCGAGCTGAAGTCGCCCGACATCGCGGGCAGCAAGCTCGGCTGGTGGAAATTCAAGGATCCGTTCCACCCCGACTTCCGCGCGAACTTCCACAAGCAACTGCTCGCGCGCAAGGCGGAACTCGACGACCCGTGGTGCTTCGGCTTCTTCGTGGATAACGAGATCGCGTGGGGCGGCCCGGCCGAGTTGGGCGAGTGGACGCTGCAATCACCGCCGGACCAGCCCGCGAAAGTCGAGATGCTCGCGCGGCTGAAGGCCAAGTATGGCGACATCCAAAAGCTCAACGCCGCGTGGGGCAGCGCCTTTGCCGGCTGGGAGGCACTGCTCGCCGCGCAGGCGAAGCCGCCCGCGGGCGCGAAGGATGACTGCACGGAATTCAGCGCCGTGGTGACGGAGGAATATTTCAAGCGCGTCCGCGAGGAGTTCAAGGCCGTGGCGCCGGACAAGCTCTACTTCGGCTGCCGCTTCGCCGGCTCCACCGAGGCCGCGGTCCGCATGGCCGCGAAATACTGCGACGTGATCAGCTACAACATCTATCGCCACACGCTCGACGCCTTCAAGCTGCCGGAGGGCGTGGACAAGCCCGTGCTCATTGGCGAGTTCCACTTCGGCGCGCTTGACCGCGGCCTGTTCCACTCGACGCTGATCGGCGTCGCCAACCAGGAGGAGCGCGGCAAAGCTTACGCCGCCTATGTCACCTCCGCCCTGCGCCACCCGAGCTTCGTCGGCGTCCACTGGCACCAGTTCGGCGACCAGCCAACCACCGGCCGCTTCGACGGCGAAAATTTCCAGAACGGCTTTGTGGATGTCTGCGACACACCCTATCCCGAAACCATTGCCGCCATCCGTGAGGTCGGCTACAAGCTCTACGAACTCCGCCGCGCGCCGTGAGCGCGAAGCCACGCCTGGCTTTCACGGACAAAATGGACGGTATGGACTTGATGGACATCCATGCGGTCCATGGTGGCGGGCGGTGGTTTGGGTTGGCCGCGTTCTGATGGTTCGACTGGCTCACCACAGGCGAACGCGGCTGCATCGGAGGTTCACAAAATCATGCGGAGAGGACACGCTCCCAATGATTTTGTTGATTCCGTAGCCGCACTCGTGAGAGTGCGCGCTAGCTCAAGCCAGCCACGTTCCGGCGAACGAGGCTACGGCCGATCGGGGAAAATGAATTTCAGGATGCCGCTGCCGACGGGATCGGCGGGCTCATACATGCCGGAGGCCATTTCGCCGTGGCTGTGGTTGGCGACGGCGACGAAGCGGGCGTGGCAGCCGGCGGTCTTCAGTGCCTCGGCGAATTTTTTGCCTTCTTCGGCCGCGGCGGCGCGGTTGGTGGTGTTGAAGATCAGGAAGGCGGGATAGCGCTGTTTGTTCGTGACGTGATGCAGCGGCGAGGCGACTTTCAGCACCTGCGGATCTTCACCGAAGGCGGTCTTCACCATGCCTTTCACCAGCTTTTCGTTGTCGGCGCTGGTGAGGTCGAAGCTGGCGGTGTCCACCGGGATTACGCCGGCGAGGTCGCTGATCTTCAGGCCGTGTTTCTGGAGATAGGCCGGGTCGGTGCCCAGCAGCGCCGCCAGGTGCGCGCCGGCGGAATGGCCGGAGAGAAAAATCTTCGTCTTGTCACCGCCGAATTCGGCCGCGTGGGAGAAAGCCCACGCGAGCGCCGCCGCGCAATCCTCGGCGTGCGCCGGATGCTTGAACTTGGGCGAGAGGCGGTAGTTTGGCGTGATGAACAGGACGTTCTGCGAGGCATAGAACAGGCCGGTGCTCTTCATCAACTTCTTGTCGCCAATCTCCCAGCCGCCGCCGTGGATGTGGACGAGGACCGGGACGAGCTTGTCTTTCTTCGGCGGGGCATAAACATCGAGCTTGTGCGCGCTCTCGCCGTCGGTCAGGTAGGGGACATCCAGCTTGGTGGCCACGTTGGTCGCCAGCGCTGCGACTTTCTTTTCGTCCTGCTTCTTCTTCATCCACATCTTCAGCAGGCCGCCGCGCCCGGGGCTTTCCTGGGCCGCGGCGGTCAGGCCGAGGGCGGCAACCAGCAAAATCGTCACACGTGTCAGCTTCATAATCATCCAACGTTTTCCCGGGCCGGGTTATTTTGTAGCCGCACTCGTTAGAGTGCGGCTGGTCGCGTTCTGACGAACGCGGCTACCTCGGAGGGTTCACAAAATCATGGCTACAAAATCATGCAGAGAGGACAGGTTGCCCCATGATTTTGTCATCATGATTTTGAGGCGCTCCGTAGCCGCACTCGTGAGAGTGCGGCCAGCTTATACCTAGCCCGTCACAACGCACTGGATTGCGTGGGAGTTGTAGCTCCCGCCCACCAGAAGCAGGGCTGGGCTTCTGTAGCGGCGGGCTGTGCCTGCCGTCGGCGGCCATAGGCCGCCGCTACAGCCGGTCGCGTTCTGACGAGCGCGGCTACAGCCTGCGGGCTCTGTCTCAATCGGCGGCGGGCTGGAGGATGATTTCTGCCGCACCGGGCAGGGCGGGGTAGCGCGCGAGGCCGCCGGCGACCTGCACCTTCGTTTTGGTTGCGCCTTGCATCACGGTGCACGCCTTCCAGTTCGCCGGGACGCGCGTGGCGAGCGTCAGGGGCAGGTCGTAGAGCGCGGGATCGGTGGCGCTGGTGAGCTGGAGGCGGATCTGCTTCGCGTCGGCGGCGAGCACCTTGGCCGTGGCGGCCTTCCGCTCGGTCAGATATTTGTGCCACGAGATCGGGTCGGTGACCCAGATCTGTTCGCGGTGCGCCTCGAGTTTGTCGAGGATGGCGCGGAACCAATCCAGCGGCGTGACGAGCCAGTCGCCGCCGACGCCGTGGAAATCAAGATGCCCCATCTCGCCCTTCGCGAGGGCTTGGTCAATGGTCTTGAGGCATTCGGCGGCGCTCTTCTGGTGGAGGGGCGGGCCCCAGAACGGCGGGCGGTCGATCAGGTTGAGCTTGGCGAGCGTGGCCATGGTCTCGTCCTTGGTGATCAGCCACTTTTCCTTTTTGACGCCGCCGGGCTGGCCATAGGAAATCAGCCGCGGCGTCTTGCGGTCGGGATAGCACTTGTTGATCTCGTCGGTGCATTGCTGGAGTTCGCGCTCGAAGTCGGCGACATCCAGCGCGTGGCTATGCGTGAACGTGTGGTTGGCCAGCTCCATGCCGGCGGCGGGGACTTCCGTTTCCCACGCGCGCTGCTTGTTCTTAAACGGGCCGTTGCCGGGGTTGATGTAGAACGTGCCGACCATGCCGCGCTTCTTCAGCTCGGGGATGGCGTTCTTGATATGGCTCTCGCAGCTATCATCGAACTCCAGCAGGAAGACCGCCTGCTTGCCGTCCTTCCATTTCAGGATCGTCGTCGCACCGGTTTCCGGCCCGGGTGCTTCGCGCGCGGGCGCCGCCGCCTGCGTTGCGCCGGCGAGGCCGAGCGCCATCAGCAACGTGGAGAGTGTTTTCATGGCCGCAGACCATGCCGCAACCGGTGCAGCAGCGCAAGGCGGATTCCCGCGGCTGACCGGAGGATCACAAAATCATGCAGAGAATCTTGCCGTTCTTCATGATTTTGTAATCATGATTTTGTCAATCTCTGTAGCCGCACTCGTCAGAGTGCGGCCGGCCGCAGCCAGCCACCCATTTCCAAGCCTTGGAAAAAATCTGGCGAACTTTTCCAGGGCTTGGAAAAATTTCCGCGGGATTTTCCAAGGCTTGGAAAAAGTGAGGGTTCCCGTTTCCAATCCTTGGAAAAACCGCTATACATCCCGCCGTGCTGGTCATGAGCGAAAGGCGGGAACGATGAAGCGCAGGGATTTTTTTCTGGCAAGCGGCGCGGCGGCGCTGGCGCCGCTGGGGATGCGCGCGGCAGAACTGACGGCCGATGGCGTGCTGGTGCCGGCGCGCAAGGTGCCGGTGCTGGCCGAGGCCGAGGTCGTGGTCTGCGGCGGCGGAACCGCGGGCATCGCGGCGGCCTGCTGCGCGGCGAAGCACGGCGCAAAGGTGCTGCTGCTCGAGCGCTGGCCGAGCCTCGGCGGCATGGCGACCAACGCGCTGGTCAATATCTGGCACACGAGCGACCGCCGGAAGCAGGTGATCTTCGGCTTCGTACAGGAGGCGATTGAGCGTGCCGGCGGTTTCATGCAGCGCTATCCCGATTTTCCCAGGCGCTACGAGACGCACAAGTTCGATCCCGAGGGGATGCGCGTCGTATTCTGGCAATTGCTCCGCGAGCGCGGCGTGCGCGTCCTATGCAACGTGACGGCGGTCGAGTCGGTGGTCGAAGGCGGGCAGGTGTGCGCGGTGCTGGTGGATACGAAGACCGGGCGCAAGGCGGTGCGCGGGAAAATTTTCATCGACGCCACCGGCGATGGCGACGTGGCGGCCAATGCGGGCCTGCCGTTCGATTTCGGACGCGTGGGCGATGGCCGTGTGCAGGGCATGACGATGATGTTCGAGCTGCGCGGCGCCGATCAGGCCGTGGCGCGTGCGACGCCGCGCGAGCAGGTGGCGCGCGTCCTCGCGCTGATGCAGGAGCAGCGCGATGCCGGGAAGTTCCCGCCGTTCAACGAGGGCCATGCCGCCAGCTACCTGCGGTCGGGCGCGACCGGCCTCTATAACATGTGCCCGGCCGCCGGCAATCCGCTCAACGAAGAGGAGCTGACGCAGCTCTCCGAGGAGGCGCGCGGCCATGTCTATCAATACCGCGACCTGTGGCGGCGCGAGCTGCCGGCGTTCGCCAAGGCGGAGATCGTCCAGATGGGTCACGGCCTTGGCATCCGCGAGTCGCGCCGCATCCGCGGGCTCAAGATGCTCGATGGCCAGATGGTCATCAAGGCCGCGAAGCAGCCCGACGCGATCGGGCACGGTTTTTGGATGATCGATATCCACGACCCCAAGGGCACCGGCTACACGACGCACAGCGATCACAAGCCCGGCCAGTGGCTGGAACCGGGCCAGAGTTATCACCTTCCGCTCGGCATCTGCCTGAACGCGCAGCTCGCCAATCTCGCGGTCGTCGGCCGCTGCGCCTCGACGACGCACGAGGGCTGCGCCTCGGTGCGCCTGCAATCGCATGGCATGGTGATGGGCCAGGGCGTCGGCACCTGCGCCGCGCTTGCGCTGCGCAGCGGCACGCAGATGTCGCTGGTGGACATCAAGAAGTTGCAGGCCACGCTGCGTAGCGATGGCGTCTATCTGGAGGATGTACCGGCGGCGGCGCTGGCGACGTGAAGACTGCGGCTTCAACAGCGGATTTGAGCTGCCGCGAGCTGGCCTTCGGCTCGGCGGATTACCACGCAGCGGTGGCGTTGCGTGAGGTGGTGCTGCGCCGGCCGCTCGGCCTGACGTTGACGCCGGACGACTTCGCCGGCGAGGAAACCTCCTTCCACCTCGGCTGTTTTGCCGGCGGGCAGCTCGTGGGCACGCTGATTCTGCGCCCGCTCGACGCGCGGGTGCTCAAGATGCGGCAGGTGGCGGTTGCGCCGGAGTGGCAGGGCCGCGGCATCGGCACGGCGCTGGTCGCCTTTGCCGAGCACTGCGCCGCCGCGCGCGGCTTCACCACACTCGTCGCCCACGCGCGCGGCACCGCGTTGGACTTCTACCGCAAGCTCGCCTATTGGGAAGAAGGCGCACCCTTCCTGGAGCAGGGCCTCCCGCACGTCGCCATCCGCAAAGAACTGGGGACAAGAACCGGGTGATGAGGGACGCGTTTAGTGGACGGCGGACTTGGAGCAGAGGTTGATGACCATGACGCCTGCGATGATCAGCCCGATGCCGAGCAAGGCCGCCGCGTCGAGCGCCTGCTTGAACACCAGCCAGCCGATCAGCGAGATCAGCACGATACCGACGCCGGACCAGACGGCGTAGGCGATGCCGACCGGGATGGTGCCGAGCGTGCGCGAGAGAAAGTAGAACGCGAGCAGGTAACCCACGACCACCACGGCCGAGGGGCCGGGCTTGGTGAATCCTTCTGAGGGTTTCAGGGCTGTCGTCCCGACGACTTCCGCCGCGATCGCGATAAACAGATAGACCCAATGCATAACCGCCTCCCGCGCCACACCTGTCCGGGCAACGCTGGCGCAGCCTAGGTGCGGCGACGGCGCGGGTCAAGCGCGCACTGGCTTTCCAAGCCTTGGAAAACGCCGGGAAAAATTTTCCAATCCTTGGAAAAAGGTCGGCAGCCGCGCGGCGCGTGCGCTAAACTCGCCGCGCTTTTCTTCAGGAGCCCGCATGAAGATGAAACTGCCGGTCGTGTTCGTCCTGCTCGGTCTGTTCGCCAGCGCCGCCAGCTCCGCGCCGCCGCCGCGGCTCACGCGCGCGGAGAGCTTCCTCGGCATCCATTTTGATTTCCACGCCGGGGCCGACTGCACCAACGTCGGCGCGCACACGACGCCGGCGATGGTGGGGAACATCATCACGCTCGTCCGCCCCGACTACCTGCAAATTGACTGCAAGGGCCATCCGGGCTTTTCCAGTTACCCGACGAAGGTCGGCCAGCCGGTGCCCGGTTTCGTCGGCGACCCGCTGCGCGTCTGGCGCGAGGTGACCGCCGCGCGCGGCGTCGCGCTCTTCATGCACTACTCCGGCGTCTATGAGCGGCAGGCCATCCGCCGGCCAGGCTGGGCCGCGCTCAATGCCGATGGTAAGCCCAACGACCGCGCGACCTCGCTCTTCGGCCCCTATGCCGACCAACTGCTGATCCCGCAACTGCGCGAGCTGGCAGGCGTCTATGGCGTGGATGGCGCGTGGGTGGATGGCGAATGCTGGGCGGCGGCGGCGGATTATGGCGCGCCCGCGTTGCAGGCGTTCCGCGCGGCGACCGGCCTCGGCGAGGTGCCGCGCAAGCCGGGCCAGCCGCACTGGTTCGAGTTTCTGCAATTCAATCGCGAGGCGTTCCGCAACTACCTGCGCCACTACGTCAGCGAGGTGAAACGCACCAACCCGGATTTTCAGTTGTGCAGCAACTGGGCCTTCACCGACCACATGCCGGAGCCGGTCTGCGCGCCGGTGGATTTTCTCTCGGGCGATTACTCGCCGGACAACAGCGTGAACTCGGCGCGGCTCGCGGCGCGCTACCTCGCGCGGCAGGGCAAGCCGTGGGACCTGATGGCGTGGAGCTTCAGCCGCAAGACCAAGGAGGGCCGGACGCAGAAATCCGCCGTGCAGTTGCAGCGCGAGGCCGCGCTCGTGCTGGCGCAGGGCGGCGGCTTCCAGGCCTACTTCAAGCAGAAGCGCGATGGCTCGATCTTCGACGAGCAGATGCCGGTGATGGGCAAGGTGGCGAAGTTCTGCCGCGCGCGGCAGGAGCTTTGTCACCACGCGCAGGCTGTGCCGCAGCTCGGCCTGCTGCTCTCGACGGCCGACCACTATCGCCGCGTCAACAGCCTGTTCGGGCGCGACCACTCGCGCATCAACGGCATCCTGCAGGCGCTGCTCGAAAGCCAGTGGCCGGTCGAGGTGCTCGGCGAGCATCAACTGGCCGGGCGGCTCGCCGACTATCCGCTACTGATCGTGCCGGAGTGCGATTATCTGGAGCCGGCCTTCCGCGACAGCCTCGCCGCCTACGCCCGCGACGGCGGCCGCCTGCTGCTGCTCGGACCGAATACCGCGCGGCTGTTCGCCAGCGAGCTGGGCTTGCAAACGCAGGGCAATCTACAGACCAATGCCGCGCTGCAACTCGTACACGGCGGACAGACGCTGGCGCTCAAGGGCAACGTGCAGTTTGCCCATGTGCCGGGCGCGCAGACCTGCGGGCAGTTGCTGGCCGCGAACGCACTCCAGGTTACCGGCCGGCCCGCGGCCACCCTCGTCAAGTTCGGTCGCGGTCAGCTTGCCGCGACGCACTGCAACCTGGGCCAAGCCTATCTTCGCGACCGCCCGGAACTGCTGCGGCGCTACCTCTCTGACCTCGTGCGCGCCTTGTTCCCGCAGCCGCTGGTCGAGGTGCAAGGCTCGCCCGAGGTCGAGGTGACGCTGATGCGCAACCGCGGCAAGCTGCTGCTCAATCTCATCAACACCGCCGGGCCGCACCAGACGCAGCCGATTCTCGACGACATCCCGCCGGTCGGTCCGCTGACCGTGAGCCTTCGCCTCGACCGGAAACCGGCCGCCGTCACGCTGGAGCCCGGCGCGCGTCCGCTGGCCTTTGAGTTTCAGGACGGCCGCCTCCGCCTGACCGTACCGCGTGTTGAAATTCACGACATCATTGCGGTGCAACCGGAGTAAACCTGATGAGGAATCTGTTTCTGCGTTTTGCGCCATTCTGTGCCGTGGCGTTGTGCCTCCAAGCGGCAGCGGCACCGGCGACACCAGCCAAGCCCGGCAAATTCCCCGATCCCTCGCTGAAGCCGGATCAGGTGATCAAGGCCACACCGGGCACGAACAGCTACACGACGGCCAAGGGCAAATATGATGGCGGCAACTTCGCCGTGTATATCCCGAAGGAATACACCGCCGAGAAGCCGATGCCGCTCGTCGTCAGCTCGCACGGCGCGGGCGGCACCGGCCCCAAGGAGCTCGGCGGCTGGCTGCGGTTCGCCGACAAGTACGGCTTCATCGTCGTCTGCCCCTCCTACGACAGCGCCACCAGCCACGGTTCGCTCGCCGCGCTGCAAGGCGTGATCGCGCAGGACGAGCGGCACCTCAAGGACATCATGGAGCGCGTCTTCAAGTCGCTGAACATTGACCGCGCGCACGTCCTGCACACCGGCTTCAGCGGCGGCGGCGTGCCCACCTGGTACATCGCGTGGGCGCACCCGGAGTGGTTCACCGCGCTCTGCTTCCGCAGCGCGAACTTCTACGGCGAGAAGGCCGTCCGCTTCACGCGCAAGAGCGAGTGGAAGACGCGCCCGCTGTACATCTTCTGGGGCTCCAACGACAACCCGATCATCGTCAAGCAGAGCCCGGTGATGGGCCCCGGCGGCGAAGGCCCGCCCGCGCTGGCGCTGCTCAAGAAGATGCAGTGCAAGCAGCTCAAGCACGAGATTCTCGAAGGCGGCGGCCACGACTCGCATCCCGACCTCGCCGCCAAATGGTTTGGCGAGGAAGTCCTCGCCACCCCCGCGCGGTGACCGGCTTGCGGATTTGAAATTTTGCTTTGCTCACTGGGCCAGATGTGGTCTCATCCCGGCAGTTTTTATCCGCCATCATGAAAGGACGTGTGCCATGAAGATCACGGGGTTCCTAGGAAAAGTGCTGCTTCTGTTCGTTTGTGCCGCCCTGCTCTGTCCCACCGCCGAGGCCCAGAACAAGCCTGCCAAACACAAGCGCCGTCCGGGTACGGTGCTGTTCAAGTTCAAGCCCGACGCGACCCCGGCGCAGGTAAATGCGGCCAGTGCCATCCTGCTGCAATTCAACACCCGGCTTGACCGGCAGATGCGCGATGGCGGCAGTCTGCGTGTCAAGTCGCCGCTGGCCCAGGTGGTCAGCGAGGAAACGCTCGCCATGAAACTGCTGGCTTCCGGCGCGGTGGAATATGCGGAACCGGATTACGAGGTGCAGGCGCTGGTCACCCCCAACGATCCCTCATTCGCCTCGCAATGGTGGCTCACCACCGTCCGCGCGCCCGCCGCGTGGGACCTCACCACCGGCACCTCCAGCGTCATCGTCGCCGTCTGCGATACCGGCGTCCAGTCCACGCATCCCGATCTGGCGGCGAACCTGATCCTGCCCGGCTACAACACCTACCTCAACAACACTAATGCCGAAGATACCCAAGGTCACGGCACGCTGGTCGCCGGCTGCATTGGCGCGATCGGCAACAACGGCCTCGGCGTCGCCGGCATGGCATGGAGGATCAAAATCCTCCCGGTGCGCATCACCTACGCCGATGGCGTCGGCTCCGCCTATGTCAGCGACATGGCCGAGGGTCTGACCTACGCCGCTGATCGCGGCGCGAAGATCATCAACTGCAGTTTCAGCGGTTTCAATGCCAGCACGATCGAGTCCGCCGCCAAGTACTGCCGCGGCAAGGGCGCGCTCGTCTGCTTCGCCGCCGGCAACAGCGGCGTGGACATGAGCGTGGGCTATCCCGACACCACCAACATCGTCGTTGTCGGTGCCACGACCGCCTCGGACGCGCGTGCCTCGTGGTCGAACTACGGCACACCGGTTGATGTCGTCGCCCCCGGCGAGGGCATCCTGACCACTGCGCTCGGCGGCGGCTATGCGAGCGTCAGCGGCACCTCGTTCGCCTCGCCGATCACCGCCGGCCTCGCCGCGCTCGTCCTCTCCGCCAACCCGAAGCTCGGCCCGGCCGACATCGAGAGTACCATCACCAAGACCTGCAAAGACCTCGGCGCCATCGGCAACGACAGCGTCTTTGGTCACGGCCTGATCCAAGCCGGCGCCGCCGTCGCGCTCGCCGCCACTCCGGCGCCGACGCCGACCGCGCCCGCCGCGCCGACCGGCCTGACCGCCACCGCCGTCAAGCGCGTCATCACGCTCACGTGGACCGACAACGCGACGAACGAGACCACCTATTACGTCGAGCGCGCCAAGGGCACCGGTTCCTTCTCCCGCATTGCCACGCTCGCGGCCAATGCCACAAGTTACAAGCAGAGCGTCAGCGCCGGCACCTACACCTACCGCGTACGGGCGTTCAGCACGACCACCGGCCTGACCTCTGGTTACTCCAATACCGCCACCCTGACGGTGAAATAACGGTGCCGTGAAAGACGGGCCGGCCGCGCGGAGGTGAGGACCTGTTCCCATCTAAGGGGGTTTCCCACCCCGCAACTAGGACACATACCTAGCCGGGCCTAGGACTGCGCCGCAACGAGCCGGGCTTGCGACGGCTGCGGCAGCGTTTAATCTTGTGCCAGAGAGTGTAAGGGGTTGGGGTAACATGAGCGCCATGGATATTTTGGAGTACGACCACCGGATCATCACCGCTGCCTGCGCACTGGCCAGCGAGTTCGCGGACACCTTGGCGACGGAGGGGCAAGGCGCGACGGGAACGCTCCGCAGACTGACCGGCTTCTTCCACACTTTCGTGGATGACTGCCATTGCTTGAAGGAAGAGCGCGTACTCTTCGCCCTTCTTCTAAAGCGGCGCATGTCCCTGTTCCTCGGACCGATCACCGCGCTGACGAATGAACACCAGAAAAGCCGGCTGCTAATGAACCGCGTGCAGAGCCTGCTGGATGGGCAAGCCACCGTGACCGGCGCGACCACACTCACCATTGCGGGCCTGCTGAACGACTATGTAAATCTCGAGCTGGAGCACCTGCGCAAGGAGAGCGAGAGCCTGTTCCCGATGGTGGACGAGATGTTGTCCACGGCACAGCTCGAACCTCTGACCGACGAATTTCTGCGCATTGAGCAGGAAGCCCTGCACGGCGAACCGGTCGAGCAATATGTCCGCCGCCTGCGCCAGTGACCGGCCCGCGCCACGGCCGACAGCGTGACGACGCCCCCACACCACCCAACGTGATGGCACACGTCAAGTGTGCCGCTCATGTACGCATACCCACACTTAGCTAAGTGTGGGAATGCGACGACGGGTGGTCCAACCCTTCCAGGGATTGGAAAAAATTCGGCGCGCTTTTCCAGGGCTTGGAATTTTTCGCAGAACTTTTCCCGAGGCTCGGAAAAAACCGGCGAAAATTTTCCAAGCCTTGGAAAACGGCGTGCGCTGCCCGGCGCGCTGCGCTATAAAGCGCGTCATGAAATCGTTCGCGTTTGCCTGGGCGCTGGCGGCGGCGCTCTGTGGGGCGGCGGCGGAACCGCGCCCGTTGGCGGTGCCGGCCAAGTTCATCACGGCGCTCGCGCCCGACGGCGCCGGCGGTTTCTGGGCCGGCACCGAGGATGATGGCGCGGTGCACATCGCCGCCGATTTGAAAACTTTCCGGGCCTTCGGCGTGCTCAACGGGCCGGGCGACACGAACATCTACGCCGTCGCGCTCGACAAGCTCGGCCGCGTGTGGGCCGGCACGCTCAACCACGGCGTCGGCGTCTTCAACGGCCAGGAGTGGCGCAGCTACGGCGTCGAGAACGGCCCGCTCGGCGAACGCGTCTTCGCCATCGCCTGCTGCCCGACCGATGGCGATGTCTGGCTGGCGACGAGCGCGGGGCTCGCGCGCTACGGCGCGGAGAAAAAACGCTGGAGCTACTTCACCGCGTGGGACAGCCTGCCCACCGACCAGGTTCAGAGCCTCGCCTTCGACGCGCAGGGCAACCTGTTCGCCGGCCTGCAATGCGGCGGCGTCGCGGTCGCGCGCGCGGCGGAGCGCTATCAGAAATGGATTACCTACGCCGCGCCGTGGTATCGCGACGAAGCGCAGCGCATTCCGTTCCCCGTCGTCCACTCCGGCAAAGGCCTGCCGTGCAATTTCATCAACCAGGTCTTGTTCGCGCGTGAGGGCGCGCTGCTGGCGGCGACGACCGAGGGGCTCGCATGGAGCCGCGATGGCGCGAAGTCGTGGCGGCATATCCGCGGGCAGGATTTCGCGGCGAAGGTGAAGGGACTTTGGGGCGGCCCGCCGGTCGGCTGGCAGGAACCCGACGCAACCACGACGAACAAATTGCTGTCCGAGGATTTCGTCACGGCCCTCGCCGAAACGGCTGATGGAAAAATCTGGACCGGCTCGCGCGAGCACGGCGCGGCGTTGTTCGACCTGGCGAAGGAGGAGGTCGTCCAGCGCTGGACGCCGGAGAACAAGGACCAGAAAAATCCGGTCTATGTTTCCGCGCTGCTGACGCTGCCCGATGGCCGCGTCATCGCCGGCACCTTGGGCCACGGTCTGTGGCTGCTACAGGACGCCGCCGCGCCGGCGGCGCCAGCGCCGGTCGTTGCCGCCAAGCCGCCGCCGTTGCCGGAGGATGCCGCCGCGCCCGGTCCGGCGACGCTCGCCGCGCTGGAAGAGCAACTCGGCAAGCTGGGCGACTCGCTGACCAATGGCAGCGCCGTGTTCGTCGGCGAGGACTGGGCGACGCAGGGCGACTGGGTCGAGCGTTATGGCGTGCTGGCCGCCTTCCTCTGCGGCCCAAACAAGGACGCCGCCTCGGTCAATGCGCGTAACTTCCAGATGGAGGAATTCGTCGGGCCCAACGCCAAGGCCGAGGAAGGCCCCTGCGTCTATATCCACGCGGAAAAGTGCGACGAGAATCGCGGCGCGCTGTTCTTTCCCGCGCTGGGCTTCCGGCAGGAGGCCGAGCTCAACGACAGCAGTTTCCGCTATCCCCTCACGCAGGACGGCCCGGACCTCTGGCTGAAGATCAATCCGCCGGGCAATCTGCGCGGCGATTTTCTCGTCAGCCTCTACTTCCACAACAAGGACGGGCACAGCGGCCGCAACCGCCTGCGCGATTACGGGATCGAGGTCCGGCGCGACGAGCAGGATGGCACGCGCGCGGAACTGTTCAACCTCGGCGTGACCGATCCCAATGCGCCCGCCGACCTGCTGGTCAGCCCGGTGCTGGCGCGCACCCGCGTCCGCGATTTCTGCGGCGGCGTCTATAAGACCTTCCTGCTGCGCGGGGCCGGCCCGTATTACGTCCGCATCGTGCGCCACCAGAGCCACGTCACCACGCTCGCCGGCGTCATGATGGATAGCTTCCCGCGCTCCGCCGGCAGCAAGGCGCTACAGCGCCGGATGCTCGTGCAATTTGGCGGCGGCCGGTTTTTTGGGCGGGGCGGCAATCCGTTTGGCGAGCTGGATGCGGAGGTGAACACCGCGCTGAAACTGTGGGGCGTGGCCGGTCGCGCCGGCTCCAAGGTCGGCGGCGCCGCGGCCGTGCGCCCGGTGCAATGCTTCGCCTACCGCGCCGCCGCGGCCTCCTCCAACGCGCCGCCGGAACTGCTCGATATGTTGCGCGCCCAGATTCCGATCTGGGACGCGCAGGACCGCTCCAACTTCTGGAGTTCGGTGAAGTCATCTGACCAGTAGCACTCCTGCGTTCTCCGTGTAGCCGCAGTCGCGAGGCTGCGGCAGACCTCGTCCTGCGGCCGCACTATCACGCTTGTGGGCGGGAGCTACAGCTCCCGCGTTCATCAGCCCAGGGTTTCTTGCGCGGGAGCTGTAGCTCCCGCCCACAAGAGTTGGTTGCGGCTACCGCTACGCAGAAGACCCGCCTGTCCCTCCGCCACTCGACCCTCGACACTCGTCACTCGTCCCCCTCACACCGGCGGCGGGACGTTGTTCGGGCCGGGGCCCTTGAACTGCTGCCAGTAATGCGCCTTGAACGGATTGATCTTGGGCGCAGTCTTGTAGGCGTCCTCGTTGACGAGGCACGGCAGAATCTCCTGCCACCACGCGTCGTAGGCTTTGTCGAGCTTCGCGACCACGTTGCCATGCTGCGCGGCGACATCGGTCGTCTCGCCGGGGTCGGCCTTGAGGTCGTGCAGCTCCCAGCCTTTTTTCTCGCGGACGAGCAGGTAGTTCTGCCAGCGCACGCTGCAGCGGCCGTACTTCTCCGGCGACGAGCCGCCGTTCCGGTCGCCCCAGCGGCCGACGTGCGTGAACAGGATGCGGTCAGCGTGCCCTGGCGCGGCGGCATCCTGGAGCAGCGGCAGCAGACTGAACCCATCGAGCTTCGCCGCCAGCTCCGCCGGCACCTTCGCAGCGGCGAGCGCGACGAACGTCGGGAAGAGATCGAGGTGCGCCGTGAGCTGCCCGCGCGCGCCGGGCTGGATCACGCCCGGCCAGCGCCAGAGCGACATCGCGCGCGTGCCGCCGTTATAGGGCGAGCCCTTCTGCCCGCGCATACCGGCGTTGAAGATCTTGCAGCCGCCCGTGCCGCCGTTGTCGTTCATGTAGATGACCAGCGTGTCGCGGTCGTGGCCCAGCTCCTTGAGCCGCGCCATCAGCCGGCCGACGTTGTCATCGATATTCGTCACCATGCCCAGATACTTCGCTTCCTTCTCGTTGACCTTGCCCGTATATATTTTTTCGTACTCCGGCGGACAATTCAGCGGCGCGTGCGGCGCGTTGGTGGCGATGTAGCAGAAGAACGGTTTGTCCCGCCGCGTTGCGATCCACTTCTGCGCCTGGCCGAAGAACTCGTCGGTGCAGTAGCCGCTGGTCTTCACGAACGTGCCGTTGTGCTTGACCACCGGCCCGAAGTAGCTGTTGCCCGGCACGTCGCCGCACGAGCCGGAGTAACTCTGGCCGATGCCGCCGCAGCCGTGGATGAAGACCTCCTCGAAGCCGCGCCGCCCGGGCTGATACTCGTCCTCGTCGCCAAGGTGCCACTTGCCGAAGATGCCGGTCGCATAGCCCGCACCCTGGAGCACCTGCGCGATGGTCGTCGCCTTCAGCGTCAGCCGCTCGCGCTCGAGGATCGTGTGCGTGATGCCGTTCTTGAACTCGTGGCGGCCGGTCATGATGGAGGACCGCGTCGGCGAGCAGGTCGGGCTGACGTGGAAATCCTCGAAGTGCGCGGCCTCGTCATGGAACTTGTCGAGGTTCGGCGTCTTGATGACCGTGTTGCCGTTGCGCCCGAGGTCGCCATAGCCCTGGTCGTCGGTCAGGATCAGGATGATGTTCGGTCGCCGGCCGGCGAGCGCGAAATTTTTTTCCAAGGCTTGGAAACCCGATGTGGCACTTTTTCCAAGCCTTGGAAAACAGAAGGCGGCGCCCGCCGCGCCGAGGCCGGTATAACGCAGAAAATCACGCCGCTTCATTGCGCCGCCCCTTTCTTTTTCTTCTGGCCGGGCTGGACGTAGGAGGTTTCCTTGGGCTGATCCTCGTTGTTGGCGAAGCGGTCGGCTTCGTCGCCCAGTTCCTTCTTCAGCCGGTAAAGCTCGGCCTTCAGCTTGGCCACGGTCGCCTGCTCCGCGGGATCGTTGTAGACGTTCTTCAGCTCCTGCGGGTCCTTGACGAGGTCGAAGCATTCCCACTGGTTGCGCCGCCAGAAGTAGATCAGCTTGTGCGTGTCGGTGCGGACGCCGTAGTGCGCGGCAGTGTTGTGATCACCCGGATCGTGATAGTAGCGGTAGTAGATGCTCGAGCGCCACCCGTCCGGCTTGCCGCCGGCGAACAGCGGGACGAGGCTGCGGCCCTGCATGTCGGCCGGGATCTTTTCGCCGGCGAGGTCGAGGAACGTCGGCGCGAAGTCGCAGTTGATGCCGAGCGCCGCGCTCGTCGTGCCCGGCTTGATGCCGCGCGGCCAGCGGACGAGGAACGGCATGCGCGCGGAGTCCTCGTACATGAAGCGCTTGTCATAGAGCCCGTGCTCGCCGAGGAAGAAGCCCTGGTCGCTCGTGTAGATGATGAGGGTGTTCTCCGCGAGCCCGGTCTTGTCGAGCCACGCGAGAATCTGGCCGACGCTCTCATCCACCGCCGCACAGCAGGCGAGATAGTCCTGCATGTAGCGCTGGTACTTCCATTTCTTCAACTCGAGGCCGGTCAGCGTCTGCTTCTGGCCATTGACCTCGATCTCGACTTCGGTCGGCTTGTGACCCATCCACTGCCGCCGCTGCGGGCCCTTGAGGTCGGCAGGCGGCTCGAGCTTGAGGTCGGTGCGCGTCATGTCGTCGAAGACCTTCTGCTTGCATTCGCGGATGGCGTCGGTGCGCGTCGCGTAATCGTCCCAGAGCGTCGCCGGTTCCGGAATCGTGCGCGCGCGCCAGATTTTCGCGAGCCGGTCGCACGGCTCCCACGGCCGGTGCGGCGCCTTGTGGTGGACCATCGCGAAGAACGGCTTGTCCTTCGGCCGCTTTTCCAGCCGTTGCAGCGCGAGGTCGGTGGTGATCTCGGTGACGTAGCCGGTGTACTTCTTCTCGCCCTCGGCCGTGTAGAAGAGCGGATCGTGATAGACGCCCTGCCCCGGCAGCACCTCCCAGTCGTCGAAGCCCACCGGGTCGCTGCCGAGGTGCCACTTGCCGATCATCAGCGTGTAATAGCCCGCGGCCTGCAGATATTTCGCCACCGTCGGCCGCTTGGGATCAAGCGGGTTGAAGCACGGCACGCCGTTGATGTGGCTGTATTGCCCCGTCAGGATCGTCGCGCGGCTCGGCGTGCAGATGGAGTTCGTCGCGAAGATGCGGTCGCAGCGCAGCCCTTCCTTCGCGAGCCGGTCCATGCTCGGCGTCTGGATCAGTTTGTCGTTGTAGGCGCTGATCGCCTGTGCCGCGTGATCGTCGGACATGATGTAGATGATGTTCGGCCGGTCCTTCTTTGCCGCCGCCCGCGCCCACGGCGGCGCCGCCAGCGCCGCCACACCCAACGCCGCCACCCGCAGGAAATCCCGCCGCGTAGTCTGGTTCATGCTTGTGCTCCTGTTGCCCGCTGACGATGGCGCGGAAAATAAACTCCCGCCGTCACGGACTCAATCCCTTTTCCGCTGGCTTCCGGCGGCGCGCTGTGCAATCAAGGGCGCGTGCCACCGCATCACGCAGCCGCGGAGTTCAAGCCCGACCTGACGCACGAGCAGGTCATGGCGCTGCCGCTCTTCCGCTACGACGGACCCCTGCACCTCGTCCGCTCGCCCGCCGAGCTGGCCGAGGCGCTGCCGGCGCTCGCGGGGGAACGCGTGCTGGGGTTCGATACCGAAACGCGCGCCGCGTTCCGCAAGGGCGAAGCCTATCCGCCCGCGCTGATCCAGCTTGCGACCGCGCACGCAGTCTGGCTGCTCCAGTTGCGCGCGCTGCCGACGCTCGGCGGGCTGGCCGACCTGCTCGGCAGCGCTCACCATTTGAAGGCGGGCGTCGGTCTCGATTACGATCTGCGCAAGCTGCGCGAAAGCTACGCGTTCAAGCCGGCGGGTTTCGTGGACCTCGCGAAGATGTCGGACGCGGCGGGCTTCCGCGCGAACGGGCTGCGCGGGCTGGCGGCGCACGTGCTTGGCCTGCGCGTGGCCAAGCAGGCGCAGTGCACCAACTGGGCGCGCGCCGACCTGACCGACCAGCAACTGCGCTATGCCGCCACCGACGCGTGGATCTCGCGCGAGATTTTTCTCGCCTTGGAAAAGCTTTTACCGCAAAACCCGCCGCACCATGAGCCACACACCAGCCGATGAACCGACCCGGGTCGTCCGCGACGAGGTCACCGAGCCGCCGGCCGACGCGACGACGCTCTCCGATGTGAAACAACTCGGCCTCTGGGCTTCCATCGCAAGCTTGAGCTACGTCTTCTGGATCGTCGGCGGCATGGAGATGGTCGAGCGCCTCGCCTACTATGGCGTTCGTTCCGTTGCCACACTCTACGCAACCAATCCCGTTTCGGAACATGGCCTTGGCGTGACGATGACCACCTTCGGCACGCTGATGTTTTGTTGGAATTTGCTGCAATCGCTAATCCCCATTCTCACCGGCGGGCTCGCCGACCGCTATGGCTACAAGCTGACGATTGCCATCTCCACTGCGGTCAAGATTTTTGCCTATTTGCTGATGGCGTGGCTGCCGACCTACTGGGGCTTTTTCCTCGGCGCGATGTTTCTGGCTGCCGGCACCGCGGTATTCAAACCCGGCATCCAGGGCACGCTGATCCGTTCCACCAGCCGACGCAACAGCTCGATGGCGTGGGGCATTTTCTACCAGACGGTCAACATCGGCGGCTGGATCGGCCCGCTGATCGCGCTGCACAACCGCGCCAATTATGGCTGGGCGCCCGTCTTCTATACCAACGCTGCAATCATCTGCCTCAACTTTGTCCTGCTGCTGACCTACCGCGAGCCCGGCAAGGAGGAGCGCCTCGCCCGCCAGCAGCGCATCCGCGATGGACTCGAACCGCGGCGCTCGCTCGTCCTCGAGTCGTTAGCCGAGCTCAAAAAGCCGCACCTGACTCTTTACCTGCTCATTTTCTCCCTCTGGTGGATGATGTTCCCAATGCTCTGGGATGTGCTGCCCCGCTATATTGCGGATTGGGTCAACACTGTGCCCATGGTCCACCGCCTCTTTGGTCCCGAGGGAACAAGCAATCCCGTCTGGAAATTCCTGCTCGGTATGGACGCGCAGGGCCAGAGCATCCAGGCCGAAGGCATCGTCAACATCAACGCCGGCATGATCATGTTCACCTGTTTCCTGTTTGCCGCGTTCGGTGCGAAGCTGCGCGCGACCACCAGCCTCTGCCTCGGCACCGTGCTGATCGTGCTGGCGCTTGCGCTCTTCGGCTGCAGTCGCGGTGTCGGCATCGCGATGCTGGCGATGGTCATCTTCAGCGCCGGCGAAATGCTTGCCAGCCCCAAGTTCCACGAGTTCCTCGGCAACATCGCACCGCCCGACAAGAAGGCGATGTGGATCGGATTCTCACATACGCCCATACTTATCGGCTGGGCCACCGAGGGCAAGCTTGGCCCCTTCCTCTACCATGTCTTCTCCTCGAAAGATGCCTTCGCGCGCCAGATGCTCGTCGAGCGCGGGCTGACGCCGGAGCAGGTCACCGAAAAAGCGCTGCCCATCGGCGAGGCGTTCAAGAAACTCGTCGCCGTCACCGGCGAGAGCCCGGAGCAGCTCACGCAGCAGCTCTACCAGGCGCACCACGTCGGCATGACGTGGTACATCTTCGCCGCCATCGGCGTCTGCGCTGCGCTCATGATCTGGCAGTACGGCCGCTGGATCCGCCGCCTCGCCGCCCAACCCGCTGTGTAATTGTCCAAGCTTTGGAGGGCGCAGGGTGGAGCGTGACCTCCGGGCACGCTTCGAACGCGCCCGGAGGTCGCGTTCCACCCTTCAGGTTCCAAGCATTGGAAACCGGCGGGGTGATTCTTCCAAGGATTGGAAAAATCCGGCTTCCGCTTTTCCAGGCCTGGGAAAAGTACGCGACAAAATTTCCAAGCCTTGGGAAAAATCAGCCCCCGTTTTCCAAGGCTTGGAACATCCTGCTTGAAGGACTGTTGGTCGCTGGCCTTCACCGCGCTGGCGCGGGCGGCAGCAGATGGCCGGCGGGGTCGGCAAGATAGGCGGGGCCGTCGCAGGGCAACGCGTGCACGGCACCATCGCGCCGGAAGAGGAGATACGGGCCGTAGATCGGATGCTCGCGCCAGGCAGCGCGGGGCGCGATTTTTTCCGGCCACGCGGGATTGAGGTTGGCCCAGCGCCGTGAAACCAGCCAGAGCGCGTCGCCCGGTCCAAGGTTCCAGATATAGACCGCATCGAAGGAGGACGGTACGGGCAGTTCGCGCCGCATGATGTGCTCGGCGATCACTTCGGGATCATCGCGCAAGGGTAGCAGACGGTAGAGCGTGGCCGCGGCGCGGGTTTGGCGCTGCTCCTGCCGCGCCAGGTTGCGCGTCAGACCGGCGTGGTGATGCCAGCCGGCGAGCAGCAGGCTGGCGACGAGGCCGGCGAGCAACAGGTTGCGCCGCACCGGCGCCGCCGGAGCGAGCAGCAAAAACCACAGTGGGGCCAGCAGCCACGTGGCATAACGCCAGGCGCCCACCTGATCCGAATGGAAGTTGGCCGTCATCGTGGCCAGCCAGGTGGCGCAGAGCACGGCGCTCAACGCGACGATCAACATCGGCCAGTCGCGGCGGCCGATGACCGCGGGCAGCAGCAGGAAACACAGCGGGTAATACCACAGTGCGCCGATCAGGGGCCCCAGGAACACCGCGGTGACGCTGGCCCACGAGGCATAGTCCCAGCGCGCCAGGCCCGCGCCGGTGATGATGTTGAAAACGCCGCAGTGATGCCGCGTCCAGAGCAACGCCCCGGCGATGAGGAGCACGGCGGGGAGATATGAAACCGCCCACAGCGCGAGCTGCCGCCGGGTGAGCGGCCAGCGTCGCTGCAGCGCCACCAGCGCGTGCAGCGGGAAGCAGAGCAGCAGCGGCGGATTTTGCGCCGCCGCCACGGCCAGCAGGCACGCGGACAGCAGATGGACGCGCGGCCGGCCGGCGAGCAACAGGGACGAGGTCGTAAGGCCAAAACAGAACAATTCCGGGTGCGACCAGCTCACGTAGGCCGGCAGTGGCGTCGCCAGCGCCACCAGGCTGACCGCCAGCACCGCCCAGGTCCGCGTCAGCCGCCACGCCAGTACAAAGGGCCCCAGCAGAAAGAACAGGTTCATCCAGCGGAACGCCTGATACTCCACGCCGCCGCCGCACAGATGCAGCAGACCGTAGAGCGGCGCGACCGCCAGCGAGTAGCCCCAGAAATGGCAGTAGCGATAGTTGCCGGACCGGTCCGGATAGAGCCCGCCGAAACCGCCGCCCGCCTGATGGGCCTCGCACAGCTCGCGCGCCGGCGGGCGCGTCGCGCCCAGTTCCACCCCGAACGGATTGGTTTGGTTCCAGTAGGCGCGCGCCGCCGCCGGCTCGACGCGCAGTTCGCCGCGCAGCGCGAGGGCCTGCGTTTGCAGGATGTATTCCCGTCCATCGCCGCGCAGTTGCGGTGGCTCGCGCGTGGCCAGCCAGAGGGCGAAGAGCAGCCAGCCGAGGAACAGCCAGCGCGGTGGTTGGTGCCCAAAGTGCACGCGCCTTGATAACAGATGGAGGGGGCCATGACCAGCCCGCGCCCGCCCTTCATTTTTCTGCTCCTGCCTGGCTGCCGTCCCCTTCTTTTTTGTCTTTGTTTTTCGGTCCACTCATCCAAGCGCCGTGGCCTTCGCATACATGAGCGATACAGGCCAGCGTGCCCGGAGGTCACGCCCCACCCTGCGGCAAGACTCGACACCGCGGGGCGCGCGGGCTATAAGCCGCGCCATGAACACTTCCACGCAGACCATCGGGACGGCGCTCTCCCGCCGTCAGTTCCTCCAAAGTTCCGTGCTCGCCGCGGCCGCGCTCGGTTTGCAGCCGTGGCGCGGCGCCTCCGCCGCCGGCCGCGAAATTCCGATCGCGCTCCAGCTCTATTCCATCCGCGGCGACTGCGGCAAGGACTTCAACGCCGCGCTCGCGTGGTGCGCCAAGCAGGGCTTCGCGGGCGTCGAGTTCGCCGGCTACCACAGCTATGGCGGCAAGGCGAAGGAGCTGCGCCAGAAGCTCGATGACCTCGGCCTCAAGGCCGCCGGCACGCACATCGGCACCGGCAGCTTCCGTGGCGACGCGCTCCAGAAGACCATCGAGTTCCACCAGACCCTCGGCTGCAAATTCCTGATCGTCCCCGGCGACAGGGACTTCAGCCATCCCGAAAAGAGCAAGCCGCTCGCCGAGCTGTTCACCAAGACCGCCGCGACGCTCAAGCCGCTCGGCCTCTGGTGCGGCTACCACAACCACACGCACGAGTTCGATAAGGACCCCAGCGGCAAGACCTACTTCGACCTCTTCGCCGAGCGCACCAGCCAGGACGTCGTGCTGCAACAGGACTGCGGCTGGACCGCCGCCGCCGGCTATGACCCAGTGGAGCTGATGAAGCGCTATCCCGGCCGCATGAAGATCACGCACTTCAAGCCCACCGTCGTGAAGAACGAAGCCGGCAAGAAGGGCCTCCTCGGGCAGGACAGCGTCAACTGGCCCGCGGTGCTCGCCGCGTGCCGCGAGGTCGGCGGCACCGAGTGGATCACGCTCGAACAGGAAGCCTATCCCGACAAGAAGACGCCGATGGAGTGCAGCGCCCTCTCCTTCGCCGCGCTGAAGAAAATCCTGTAAGCCCACCCGGCAACGCAGATGGCTCGCCAGCAGGCTCTCCCCACCATGCTTCCGGCACGGGGGGGGCGAACGTACCCGCGAGCCGTTTTCTATTAGGCACTCATGAAGGCAGGAACAGAACTTCCGTTCCTGCTTTACCTAACGCCCTGCAGCTTTCAGCTTCCAGCCGCCGGTGGGCCACCAGTAGCTGGCGGCGCGGTAGGTGCCGTTGCTGTTCATGAACCAGCCGCCGGTACGGGTGTCGGGCGTCTGCCAGAGGAGGTCGCTGACTCCGTCGGCATCCACGTCAGTCACGCCGCACAAGGCCCATTCGCCGGTGTTGAAGGCAACGACGGAGCGGATGGAACCGCCGGGGCCGTCATGGAACCAGATGGCGACGTCGCCGGCGGCGTTTTGCCAGAAGAGTTCGGCCTTGTGGTCGCCATCCACGTCGCCGGCACCGCGCAGTTTCCACGCGCCCATGTTGCCGATGACGACAGCGGCGATGAAGTTGCCGTTGGTTTCGAGCCGCCAGTAGGCGGTGTCGCCGAGGGCGGTCTGGAAGAAGACTTGGGCGCGGCCGAGGCCTTCATAGTCGCCGGCGGCCTTGATTTCCCAGCCGCCGATGTTCCACCAGAAGCGCTGGTCGCGAGCGGAGCCGTCGGCGTTCATGAACCAGCCGCCGGTATCGCTGGCGGTGTTCTGGAAGAGGAGGTCGCTGACGGTGTCGCCATCAATGTCGCCGGCGGCCTTCAGGGCCCAGCCGCCGGTGTTGGCGAGGATGCGGGCGAACTGGAAGGCACCCGTGCTGTTGACGATCCAGCTTGCGACCATGCCGGCGGGTTCCTGGAAGAAAAGCTGCGGGACGTGCGTGGCGTAGGGGCAGGGCAGCCATGTGACCTGATCCACCCAGCCGGCGTCGCTGCCGGCGATGGTGGCGCTGGCTTTGTTATAGACCCAGGTCAGTTGCACCTGATTGGAGGTGCCGATGAAGGTGATGTATTGGTTCCAGTCCACGGTGCCGGAAATCTGGCTGACCAACTGCGTGCCGATGAAGAACTGGAGGTAGTTGTCGGCGGCCGAGGAGACTTTCCACCAGAACATCAGGGAGCCGGGCCCGTTGGTCGTCACCTGGATATAGCTGTACTGGCTGGCGGAGAGCGCGCTGCTTTGCGCGGCGGAGGGGGTGCCGTGGACCACCGCGGTCTGGCTGTACCAAGCGGCGTTGCCGCCGAGCGACCAGAGGAGGTTGGTGGCGTCCACCGCAACCGCGATGTTCGAGGGCGAGCCGAGGATGGCGGTGTAGGCCAGGCCGCCCGACGGCATCGCCACGGTGCGCGCGGTATTGGTCACACCATCGTTCCAGCAGAGGAACTGCCAGCCGGCGTTGGGCGTGGCCGAGAAGGTGGCATTGCTGCCGACCACATAGGAGCCGGCGCCGGCCAGCGCGGCCGAACCGGCCGGGCTGGCCGCCAGCGTCAGCACCGAGGGCGGATACACCAGGATGTTGTTGGTCGCGTACGCGCCCAGATAGGCGCCGGAGAACTGGCCCGTCGTGTTGGTCGGCACCACCGAGAGCGTGGCCACGCCACTGGTGCTGATGGAGGCCAGCGGATAGGCCGGCGCGCCCCACGCCACGTCGGTGCCGGGGAGCAACGTGCGCGTACCATCGAGCATGACGGCCACGCCGCTCAACTGGCTCGTGCTGGAACCGCCCGCCGCCGCGGGCGTACACAACACCGCGAGCGACGCCGGATCCACCAGCGTGCCGGGATAGCCGGGCAGGTTGGTGTAGGTCCCGCCCGTCACCAGCCCGCCGCCAACGCCGCCAAGACTCGCCTCCACCGTGTACGTGGTGCTGGTGGCGCGCCCACCGCCCGCATCCAGCCCCATCGTCACCCGGCTGGCGGCATGAGCCGCCAGCACACTCACCCCCCAAGCGACCAGCAGGGCCAGCCAGGGGCGGAAGACCTGACCGGCCACGGACAGCGGCCGGTTGCTTTTGCGTAGTGCTGCCTTCATGGCTCGTCTCTTCCGGCTATGGCCGGCGACTTCAATTGCCGTTCCAATTCCGCCAGCCGTTTTTCCAGCGCGGCGTTGCGCGCCTTCGCGTCCTGTAATTCTTGGTAGAGACCTTGAATCGCGGCCAGTGTGACGCCATCGGCGTCGAGCGTGTTGATGCGCTTATCGTCACGGCCGAGGCCAAAGGCCGCGTGGAAATCCTGCGCCATCGGGCCGATGTAACGGCGGTGGTCGGGATCAGCCTTGTAGCTCCACTTTGTCACCGGCATGGCGACGAGGCTGGCGAGGATCGCGCGCGCATCAATCGCCTCGATGTTTTCCTTGGCGGCGCGATCGCTCAAGGTGCTCCAAGCCGTGGCGTTGTTGGTGAGCTGCACGCCCAGAGTGGCGGCGGCGTTGGAGAAAAACCGCACCCCACCGGAGGCGCGCACGGTGAACTGCTTGTTGGTGGTGGAGTAGAGATCTGTTCCTTGACTATCGTTCCAGACGAACGCGCCGTCGTTGGTCGCCTTCGCCTGACGACCGCCTGCAAAACTAAACTGGCCGGAGGCCAGATTTTGGCTACCCCCGAGAACCATGGCGTAATCGGCGCTGGCGGTGTTGGCGTTACCACCGGCAACAACGGAATAGGTGCCATCAGCATGATTCCCTATTCCGCCTGCCACTGCCGCATAGTTGGTGCCGGCCACATTATTAAAGCCACCACCAACAAACGTATTAGAACCAGAGGCAGCGTTATCATAGCCGCCGCAGATCACAGCCCGATACCCGTCTGCAGCTCCACTCCAGCCACCCAAGATGGCCGCATTATATCCACTGGCGATATTGTATGCGCCCCCACCAATTATGGCGTATGAGCCACTGGCGATGTTGGAGTAACCGCCGCCAACCGTTGCGTTGGCACCCACGGCCCAATTCTTCTGGCCACCAGCCACGCTCGTATAGTTATTGGTGGCCATGTTGAAGATGCCGCCGCCAACGACCGAGGCCGCGCCGCTGGCCACGTTACTGCCATAGAATCCATCGTATCCGCCACCGCCAACAAAGGCACCGAGGCCACTGGCCATATTTTTGAAGCCGCCGCTCACCATCGCATAGTTTCCGCTGGCGGCGTTATATAGGCCACCGCCCACCAAGGAACCATAACCGCTCGCAGAGTTCGAATAACCGCCACCCACCATGGCATAGTCACCGTCCGCCGTGTTGAGCTGACCACCGCAGATGGCCGAGACCCAACCGCTGGCGGTGTTTGACCAACCACCGCCTATGATGGTGTAGCCGTCTGTGGCGTTGTTTTTGTAGCCACCGCCCACGACGGCCCGCAAACCGCTGGCGGTGTTCCGTTCGCCGCCGCCCACCATTGCACACAAATCGCTGGCGGTGTTGAGGAGGCCACCACCGATGACTGCGGCCGAGCCGCTGGCCACATTACTGCCGTAGGTTGTGCCATCGTAACCGCCGCCGCCTACGAAAGAACCTAGACCGCTGGCTCTGTTATGGTAACCACCGGCCACCGTCGTAGCGTATCCCAAGGCGAAGTTGCCCAACCCGCCACCTATCGTTGCACACGTCCCACTGGCCGCATTGGATTGGCCACCGGCAATGGTCGCGGCTGTCCCGCTCAAGGTGTTGCCACTGCCAATATTCAAGCGCGCCGCGGTCAGATCACTCGCCGCGGCATAGCCGGCGGCCACCGTCGCCGTCTGCGCGTTCAGGGCGGCGAAGGCATACCCCGCCGCCGCCAGGCGCTGATCGGGTGACAACAACTGGGCGCCACTGACGCCATCGTTGAACCACACGCGTAACCTCACGTCGGAGTTGGTGAACACCCTCGCCGGCAGCGCGGCCATGTTGACCAGCGAGGTGTCGCCGAGCAGCACGGCATAGAGACCCTTGTTCACGGCGACCGACACACTGCTCGCGCCGTTGCTCCAGTAGGTCGCCGCCGCACCGCTGTTCACCAGGGCGAACTGGAATTGTCCCGTACCAGTGAAGTTTGTACCCGCCACCGCCAGCCGCCCCTGATAGTTGAGCAGTTGGGGCACTTGGGCCGAAACGAGTTGCCCCAACGTCATCATTACACCCAGGCATAGTCCAAGGCTCTGCTTAGTCATGGATAGCTTCTCCTTTTCGTAAACCATAGTCAGCTTTCTGCCCGCCGTACTCCCATTTGCCGATAGCACCCGTTACTTGGAGGGCAGCACCATGTAACGGCACATATCGTAAGCACAGCAGCACCAGAAGCAAGAAAAACCTGTCTCAAAATAGCGCTTGCGCGCGGGAGGTTCGCTGCTATAGTCCGCGCCCAGTTTCCCAGATGGGAAGCGGAAGCGAGTGCGGCCCGGCCTCTCGGGTCCGCCAAAGCGGATTGAGCCAGGCATGGTGCCCGGCTCCAACAACAGAGGAACAACATGGCTACGACAACCGCGGGCCAAGCCCGCCTGACAGTCAACGTGCAGGACCTGATGGATGCGGGCCTGCATTTCGGTCACCAGACCAAGCGGTGGAATCCCAAGATGAAGCGCTACATTTTCGGCGCGCGCGGCGGGATTTACATCGTGGACCTCGATAAAACCCTCGACTGCATGCGCACCGCGCTGCAGTTCCTGTTCGAGACCATCGCCCGCGGCCGCCAGGTGCTGCTCGTCGGCACCAAGCGCAACGCGCAGGACCCGGTCAAGGCGCTCGCCGAGCGAGTCAAGATGCCCTACGTCACCACGCGCTGGCTCGGCGGCACGCTGACCAACGCCGCCACGGTGCGCCGCAGCGTCGTGCGCATGCGCGAAATCCTCAAGATGGAAGAGACTGGCTCCATCAACAAGCTGCCCAAGAAGGAAATCTCCAAGATCCGCCACGAGCTGGAGAAGATGAAGTTCAACCTCACCGGCATCGCGAACATGGAGAAGCTCCCCGGCGCGATCTTCATCATTGACGTCACCTGCGAGGCCAACGCCGTGAACGAGGCCAACCGCCTGAAGATTCCCGTCGTCGCCGTCGTGGATACCAACTGCGATCCCGACCCGATTGACTACCCGATCCCCGGCAACGATGACAGCATCCGCTCGATCCAGCTCACGCTCGACGTCGTCGGGCAGGCGATCGAGCAGGCGCAGGCCGAGTACAGCCGCCTCGCCGCCGACGAGCAGCGCAAGCGCGCCGCCGCCGACGCCAAGGCGAGGGCCGAGGAAGAAGAGCGCAAGGCCAAGCAGGCCGCCGCGCGCAAGGCGAAGGCCGATGCCGCCAAGGCCGCGATGAAGGCCGCCGCCCCCGCCGCCGAGAAGAAGGCCGCCAAGGCCGAGGCGAAACCCGAAGAGAAGCCCGCCGCCGAAGCCGCGCAGGGCTGAACCACCGCACAGCGAAAGAACAAACATGGAAATCACAGCAGCATTGGTGAAGGAACTGCGCGACGAGACCAACGTCGGCATGATGGAGTGCAAGAAGGCCCTCGTCGAGGCCGGCGGCGACAAGGAGAAGGCCGTCAAGCTTCTCCGCGAACGCGGCCTGGCCATCGCCGGCAAGAAGGCTTCGCGCGTCGCCAAGGAAGGCAACGTCGCCGCGGAAATTTTCAACGGCGGCAAGTCGGGCGTCCTGATCGAGGCCAACTGCGAGACCGACTTCGTCACGCGCAACGAGAGCTTCAAGGACCTCGTCGTCCAGCTCATCGGCATCGCGAAGGGCATTCAGGGCTCGCTCGCCGAGGCCGCGAAGGACCTCGTCGTCGCCAAGATCGCCTCGATCGGCGAGAACATCATCGTCCGCCGCAACGTCCGCTACGACGCGCAGGGCGAGGGCATCATCGCCGCCTACATCCACCTCGGTGGCAAGGTCGGCGTGCTCGTCGAGGTCGGCTGCGGCCAGGCCGCGACCGCGGCGAACCCGGCGTTCAAGGAACTGGTCAAGGACATCACGCTGCACATCGCCGCGTGCAATCCCGGCTACCTCGTCCGTAAGGACGTGCCCGAGACCGTGCTCGCCTCCGAGAAGGACATCTACGCCAAGCAGGTCACCGGCAAGCCCGCGAACATTGTCGAGAAGATCGTGCTCGGCAAGCTGGAGAAGTTCTACAGCCAGACCTGCCTCGTCGAGCAGGCGTTCGTGAAGGACCCGGAGCAGAGCGTCACCGACCTCCTCGCCAACAAGGGCAAGGACTTCGGCGACGTGCTCGCCATCCGCCGCTTCACCCGCTTCCAGGTCGGCGTGGAGTAAGACCGCGGTGCGGCAGACGGCGGCCGGTTTTCCAAGCCTTGGAAACGGCCGCCGTACTTTTTCCAAGCCTTGGAAAACTTCAGGTGCAGACATGAAGCATATCGGCGCGATTTTTGATTGGGACGGCGTGGTGGTGGATTCCGCGCGGCTGCACGTGGAAAGCTGGCGGCAGCTCGCCGACGAGGAAGGCCATCCGCCGCCCGCCGTCCCCGGCCTCGGCGGGCTCGGGCTGAAGAACGAGATCGTCATCGGCAAACTGCTCGGCTGGACGCAGGATCCCGCCGAGATGCGGCGTCTGATGCATCGCAAGGAAATCCTGTTTCGCGAGCGCCTCGCGCGCGGCGGCATTGAAGCGATCCCCGGCGTCGTGGCTTTTCTGCGCCAACTCAAGGCCGCCGGCATCCCCGCCGCCATCGGCTCCTCCGCGCCGCGCGCCAACGTCGTGGCGTGTATCGAGTCGCTTGGACTGCACGGCCTGTTCGCCGCCAGCGTCACCGCCGAGGATGTCGCGCACGGCAAACCCGACCCGGAAGTTTTCCTGAAATGCGCCGCCGCGCTCGGTCTGCCGCCGGGTGATTGCGTGGTGTTCGAGGACGCGCCCGCCGGCGTCGAGGCCGCGCGCGCCGGCGGCATCAAGGTTATCGGCGTGCTTTCCACCCGCACACTCGAACAGCTCCCCGGCGCCGTCCGCTACATCCACTCCTTCGCGGAGATTTCCCCGGCGACCTTACGGGAAGTATTGGGCTGATGCGCCGGTGAATTGTAGGCCGCGTGACCTCACGCGGCGCAAAGGGCGCCGGGTCAGGTGACCCGGCCTACAGAAGATCCCGGATAGGCCCTAAAACGGCTCTTCGCCGGCGGGTTCGCTGGCGATATCCGCCGGCGGTGCGGGGACGGTTTCGGTCGCGGCCTCGCCGCGCTTCGCCTTGGGCGGCGGGATAAGCTCCTTGGCCTCCGGCGGCAACTGGTCGGCGTACTTCTTGATCATCTTCTTCAGCGCCGCCTGCTGGCGCGGCGAGAGCTGCTTGCGCTGGCCGAACTGGCGCGCGAGCGAGTGGAAAAATTCCTTGTCGTCCCACGTGCGTCGCCCGCGCTGGACCGGCTCGCGCCATTCCTTGACCTGGCGGAACCAGCCGATCAGCTTCTCCGCCTCGGCAATCTCGGCAGGCGACGCCGTCATCACCTGCGCCCCCACACCCAGTTCTTGCGCGACGGCCGCGAAGTTTGGAATCTGCTCGTGATATTTGTTCAGGAAGCGGTCCAGCACGGCGATCTGTTTCTCCGAGAGCCCGCGCCCGTCGCTGGCCTGCTTGCTCAAGGATTCATAGAAAACCTTGTCATCGAACACGCGCTTGCCGAACTTGCGCGGCTCGCCGAACTGCACGCCCTTGAGCAGCTCCAGTTTCTTCAACGTCGCCGGGCTCGCCGGCTCGGCCGGGCGTGCCATCGCCGCGCGCGCGGCGAGGATGCCGAGTTCCTCCGCGCCCGCCTTCAAAGCGGGGACTTGTTCCAGATAGTCGTGCGCCATGCGCTGGAGCGCGGACCACTGGCGGTCGGAGACGGGCTTGTTCTCAACCATCTGGTCGCGGATCGAGGTGTAGAGTTCCTCATCGCTATAGGTGCGCTTGCCCACCTGGCGCGGGGCGGCCCACGTCTGCACCTGGCCGAGCAGCTCGATCACGCGCTTCACCTTCTCCGGCTCGACGCCGTGCGTCTTGGCCGCGGCCAGCCACTCGACGAGCTGCTTGTAGAACTCGTCCATCATGCCGTGCCACTCGACCTTGCCTGCCTCGATCTCGTCGAGCTTCTCCTCCATGCCGGCGGTGAACTTCACATCGAACAGCGCGTCGAGGTGCTTCACAAGGAAGTCGTTCGTCTGCCGCCCCATCGGCGTCGGCGCGAGCGCGCGCTTTTCCTTCGTGACGTAATGGCGGTTGAGCAGCGTGGCGATGATGCTGGCGTAGGTGCTCGGCCGGCCGACGCCGTTTTCCTCGAGCGCCTTGACCAGCGACGCCTCGGAATAACGCGACGGCGGCTGCGTGAATTTTTGCTGCGTCAGCCATTCGAGCAGGTCGAGCAGCTCGCCTTGCGCGAGCGGCGGCAGGCGGTCCACCTCGGCGCCATCCTCCTCGCTCTCGATGCTTTTCTTCGCGCGCTCCTCGCTGATGCCGGTCGCCTTCATGTAGCCGGGGAAGGTCACCTCGGAGGCGGTCGCGCGGAACAAATAGGTACTCGTCTGGCCGGCGTGTGGCGGCGCCTCGATCTCCACCGTGCGCTGCGCGATCTTCGCCGCGGCCATCTGGCTGGCGACGAAGCGCGCCCAGATCAGGCGATAGAGCTTGGCCTCGTCGGGTGGGAGTACGGCGGCGACCGCGTCCGGCGTGCGATGCACGTTCGTCGGCCGGATACACTCGTGCGCCTCCTGCGCGCTCGCGCGGCTCTTGAAGACCGGCGGCCGGTCGGGCAGGAAAGCGACGCCGAACGTCTGCGCGATCAGCTCGCGGCAAGCCTCCTGCGCCTCGCGCGCGACGGCGAACGAATCCGTACGCATGTAGGTGATCAAACCCACGTGCTCGCCGTTGGGCAAATCCACGCCCTCATAAAGTTTCTGCGCGATCTTCATCGTGATCGCCGGCGAGAGCCCGTACACACTCGAACCCGCCTGTTGCAGGCTGCTGGTGATGAACGGCGGCGGCGCGCGCTTGGCGATCTCGCGGTTGACGATCTGCGCGACGCGCAGCTTGCGCCCCTCGAGCTCGGCCTGGATCGCCTGCGCCTGCGCGCTGCTCTTGATCTCCGCCTTCGCGTCGTTGATCTTGGCCAGCCGGATCTCGAACGGGTCGAGCGGCTCGGCCTGCTTGCGGACCCTGGCGCCCAGCAGCCAGAACTCCTCCGGCTTGAAATTCTCGATGGCGGCCTCGCGCTCGCACACGAGCCGCAGCGCCACCGACTGCACGCGCCCGGCGCTCGTCGCGCCGCGGATGCGCCGCCACAACAGCGGGCTGACCTTGTAGCCCACCAGCCGGTCCAACACGCGCCGCGCCTGCTGCGAGTCCACGCGGTTCTCGTCAATTTTGCTCGGATGCTCCAGCGCCTTGCGGATCGCGCGCTCGGTGATCTCGTTGTAGGTGACGCGCAGGAAATTTTCCGCCGGCACCGCCTTCTTCAGCAGCGCCATCAGGTGCCACGCAATCGCCTCGCCCTCACGGTCGGGATCGGGCGCGAGATAGATGCGCTCCACGCCCTTGGCCGCCGCCTGCAGCTCGGCGATCACCTTGGCGCGCGTCTTGATCGGGACGTACTTGGGTTGGAACTTTTTCTCGACATCAATGCCGAGTTCCTTTTCTGGCAGGTCGCGGACGTGGCCCATCGAGGCCTTGACCAGGAAATCCTTGCCCAGGAACCGGTTGATGGTCTTCGCCTTCGCCGGCGATTCCACGATGACGAGATTTTTGCTCATGACGCTCTTTTCATGTCGCCGGATTTCCAAGCCTTGGAAACCCCGGCACCCATTCTTTCCAAGCCTTGGAAAATTTAACAAACACTTTTCCAAGCCCCGGAAGATTCCGTCCCTACTTTTCCAGCCCTGAAAAAGCCTACTTGCGCGGCGCCGCCAGTTCGCGCACCCCATCGGCCAGCGCCACCAAACGGCCGGGCAGCATACGTATCACCCGCTTCATTTCAAGTCCCAACAACATCGCGGCCAGTTTCTGCATCGGCAGATTCGTGCGCCGCGCGAGGCTGTCCACGTCGAGTGGCTCCTCGAACAGCGCCTGCACCACCGCCTGCTCGTCGGGCGAGAGCTGGACGCGCGGTAGGCTGTCGAGCTCGGCCGCCTTGCGCAGCGGGTCGGCCGGCAGCAGCATCTCGAACTCCTGCAAAATGTCGTCAATATCCTCGACCAGTCGCGCGCCGCCGCGGATCAGTTTGTGCGGGCCGTGCGCGCCGGGCTGATCAATCCGGCCGGGCACGGCGAAGACCGAGCGGCCTTGGTCGAGCGCGGCGTCGGCGGTCATCATCGCGCCGCTCTTCACGTCGGCCTCGACGATCACCGCGCCCATGCTCATGCCGCTGATGATGCGGTTGCGATAGGGGAACGTCGTGCGGTCCGCCTCGCGGCCGAGCGTGTACTCGCTGATGACCGCGCCCTGCCTGGCGATCTTGCGCGCGAGGTCGGCATTCTCCGGCGGATAGAGCGTGTCGAGCGCGTTGCCGAGCACGGCGATGGTGCGGCCGCCGCCCTTGAGCGCGCCCTGGTGCGCCGCGGAGTCAATCCCGCGCGCCAACCCGCTGACGACGACCAGCCCGCACTTGGCGAGCTGGTAGCCGAGGCGGTCGGCGACGCTCAAGCCGTAGTGCGAAGCCTGCCGCGTGCCGACGATGGCGACCGCCTGCTTGTCCTTTTTCTCCAGCGTGCCCTGGACGTAGAGCGCAAGCGGCGGATCATGGATCTGCTTGAGCAGTACGGGATAGTCGTTGTCCACGAACGTGACGAGGCGCGCGTCGAGCTTGGCGGCTTTGGCTTCCTCGGCGGCGGGATCCACCTGTTCACGTTGCGCAATGATGCTCTGCGCCAGCTCCGGCCCGATGCCCTTGACGCGCACGAGGTCGGAGAGCGAGGCCGTGAACACGCCCGCCGGTTCGCCCAGCGCCTCGACCAGCGCCCGGACCTTCACCGGCCCGATGCCGTCAATCATGTTCAGAGCAATGTATGCCTCACGCGAAGTCACACTCGCCTCCAACTTCAGACACCCGAACCTTCCACAGCAAACCGTGCGGTGAGGGATGTTCGCTGTTCAGTGTTCGGTGTTCGCCTGGCCGGGGTCCGCTGTCGCCTCGGCCTGCCTGGCGCCTGGGCGGTTTGCCCCCGGTTTCTTCTTCCGCAAGCGGAACAAATCAAGCTGGGCATCCTTGAGCAGATCGTGCGCCTTGAGGATGCGCAAGGTCTGGAGCAGATCGGAACGCTCGTAATTCTTCTGCGAGTCCACGCTGCGCACGAGGTCGAGCAGCATCGGACGGAACAGCACGATGCCATCAATGCCGCCGGCCTTGAGCATATCGAGCGACTTGGTGCGCATCAGGCCCACCGACGGCAAATCGGGCAGGCAGAGGATTTTGGCGACCGGGCCGGCGCCAAGCTGGCGATGCGCCTTCTGCATCACCACGCCATCGGCCAGCCGGAACAGCTCCTTCTCCACCGTCAGCTTGGCCGGGCTGAACCGCTCGCTATGCCAGCCGCGGACGCCGACGACCGCGCGCGAAATCCGCCGCAGCTCCGGCGTACCCCAGAGGCCGAACTCCGGCAGCTCCGCCGCCGTGCCCTGCGGATTGAAGATGACGAAGTCCACTTCCTCCTCCGCCTGCTTCGCGCGCGCCATCACCTGGTATTTGCGCGGCTGGTTGACCAGGAAGCCGAGCGACTCGAAAAACTCGCGGACGATTTCTTCATTCACCGAGGCCATGCGCCACCTCTTTCATGCAAAACTTTCCACCGGCACCAGGATCTCGGCGGGCGCCTTGCGGCGCTTGGTTTGCAACGCCTGGAAATCCGCCTCGATCTTTTGCAGCACCCCCGCCGGGAAATACTGCTCGCCGCAGAACTCGCACTGCTCGCAAGGCACATCGTTCACGATCAGGAATTTTCCATCGTGCCGATAGATGTACTGCACCCGTGCGTCCTTGAAGTTTTTGTTCCCGCAAAAATTGCAGACCTTGTTCATGGTGCCGGTCCTCTCTCGTAGGGCGTTTTGAATTTCGGTGGCCGCGGAATATACACCGTAATCAGCACGAGCGCGTCGCCGCGCCGCCCACAGACCAAGTGTACCGGTTTTCCCGTGGCTGTGAAGCCTGCGACCAGACAGCTTTCGCCACGCCCGGTGTCGGGATAGCTCTCTAAGATCAAGCCCCGCGCCAGCGCCTCCTCCACCTCCGCCACGGTCAGGTTGTCATGCTGCCGCTCTTCGTCACCATGGCGCGAAAAATAGAAACGACCCGCGCGCGCCTGTTCTTTGATCCATGACTCCTGAATCACTTGCGCTCCCTTACGCCGCTGATCCATCCAACTCTGTTCCGGCGGCCTGCAAGACCTCCTCCGGCACAACGCAGCCGCTGATGGCTTCGCCCAGCTTCTTCAGCAGCACGAAGCGCGGCACGCCGCCCTGCGCTTTTTTGTCGAGCGTCATCGCCGCCTTCAGCTCCGGCCAGGCGAGCGCCTGCGCGCGGACCGGCAGTCCGAGTTGCATGAGCAGTTGCTCGATGCGCGCGGCCTCGGCGGCGGACAGGCCGGAGAGACGAACCGAGAGCTGCGCCGCCTTGACCATGCCGATGGCAACGGCCTCGCCGTGTAGGACCGCGCCATAGCCGGTCGCCGTCTCGATCGCGTGGCCGAGCGTATGGCCGAAGTTCAGGAGCGCGCGCAGGCCGGATTCCTCGCGCTCGTCGCCGGCGACGACCTGCGCCTTGAGCTCGCAGCAGCGCGCGATGACCTGCGCGAACAGCTCGCGCTCGTCCGCCGCGAGGTTTTTCCAAGGCTTGGAAAAAAGCGCCGCGTGCTTTTCCAAGGTTTGGAAAAACTGTGCGTCGCTGATGCAGCCATATTTGACGACCTCGGCCAGGCCGGCGCGCGTCTCGCGCGGCGGCAACGTGGCGAAGGTTTCGAGATCGGCGACGACCAGCGCAGGCTGATGAAACGCGCCGACCAGGTTTTTCCCGGACGGCAGATTGATGCCGGTCTTGCCGCCGACGGAGCTGTCCACCATCGCCAGCAGCGTCGTCGGCACCTGTACGAAGGCGATGCCGCGCAGCCACGAGGCCGCGAGGTAGCCGGCGAGGTCGCCGACCACGCCGCCGCCGAGCGCGACGACGATGCCGGCACGGTCCAGCCCCGCCTGTTTGGCTGCCTCGTAGAGCGCAAAAAGCTGTTCACCGCATTTGGAAGCTTCGCCCGCCGGCACCACCGAGTGGGCCACCTTGAAGCCGGCGGCGCGCAGGCTCGCAGCGACGGTTTCGCCGAAGAGCGGATGCACATGGCTATCGCTGACCAGCAGCGCGTTCCGGCCACGCAGCAGCGGCGCCGCCAGCGCACCGAGCTGCGGCAGCAGCCCCGCGCCGATGTGAATCGGATAGGACCGCGCGCCCAACTGCACTTTGATCACGTTCGGCATGGATGGAGGAAATAGGCCCCGCCGCCGGGGAAGTCAAGATTTCGCTTTATGCCGGACTTCGGTCACTTTTTATCAGCCCAGACGGCGTTTTGCCAGACGCGGACGTAGTCCACGAGGAAGTAGGCGGGCAGCTTGGCGTCATCAATGTTGCCGTAGGTGCCCCAGCCGCCGGTCGGCAGCGTGAACATCAGGTAGCCAGGCACGCTGCCGACGCGCTCGTTCTGCCAGATGCCGACGATGGCGCCGTTGCAGTAGAACGTCAGCTTGCCCGGTTCCCACAGCAGACCGGTGGTGACGAAGCCATCCTTGTCGGGCATGCAATAGACGTGCTCGGTGCCGAGGGACTTGTGGTCCTTCTGGTAGCCATCCCAGTGCGCGGCGATGTTGTAGCGGTAGGGGCCGAAGCGGGCGAGCTGCTCCATGATGTCAATTTCCATTCCGCCGTGCTTCGTGTCCTGCCGGCCCCAATAGTCGCCGTTGCCCTGGCCGCGGTCGGGCATCATCCAGAACGCGGGCCACATGCCCAGCACGTCCGGCACCTTCGTGCGCGCCTCGAAGTAGCCGTAGCGCTGCGCGAACTTGTCGAAGGTCGTCACCACCGTGCTCACGTACTTGCGCGCCTTCAGCTTCGGATCGCTCACCTCGACCTGCGCGGGCTTCTCGCACTTCAGATAGAGGCAGCCGTTGGTGAGGCCCGCGTTGCGCGCCACATTGATGCCGTTGCCGTCCCAGATGCTCGCGATGTCCTTCTCCGGCAGCGTCCAGCGCGTCAGGTCGAGCGTCGCGCCGTCAAAATGGTCCTCGAAGGTCTTGGTCCAGTTCCCCTCGACCGGTGGCCGCTGGCCCACCCACGCGGGCAGCACCGTCGCGGGGCCGACCGTGGCCTTGATGCTCTTCACCACCAGCACCTGCTCCGCCGTGGCTTGTTCCACGCCGACGGAAACGCCGAACACATCGTCGCTGCCAAATTTCTCGCCCGACTTTTTATCGCTGCCGTCCCAGACCGCGCCGGTCCGGAACGGGACGATCACAACCTGTTCCGCGCCCGCGGCGAGCGTCGCCCCGGCGCTGACGCAATTGGCGTCCTTGCGCGCCCACTTGTTTTCCACGCGGCAGAGCACGCGCACCGGCTGCGCGCCCGGGTTGCGCAGCACGAACTCCGCCTGCGTGTAAGCGGAGAGGTCGGTGAGCGTCCCCTCCTTGCATTTGAACAGGACGCCCTGTTCCTTGCCACCCGCCGGGAAGACCAGTTGCATGCCGCCGTCCGCCTTCGTTGCCTGCGCGCCACGCGCCTCGACCGGCGTCACGCCCGGCTCCAGCAGCACCCCGCCCGCCGGCTTGACCCGGTCCACCATACCCGCGGGCTTGTCGCCCGTCTGGCCCGCGCCGCGCACGGCCTCGATGCGGAACTTGACCGGCTGCTTCGGCTTCTCGGTAAAGACCAGCACCTGCGAAATCTTCGCCGGATCGAGCTTGTAGCCGCGATTGCCAAACGAGTAGCCGAAGAAGACGCGCACCGTCGCGGTCGTCCCGGCGGGGATATAGGCGTTCTCCGCGTTCCACGCGTTGAGCTGCCAGTCGCCCTCGTTATCCACGCGCAGGCAGATTGTCAGCTTGTTCTCGCTCAAGTTGGTGACCTCGGCCTCGACCTTGCCGCAGTCGGCGAGATTCCACGGCCCCGCCACCGGCTTGAGCGTGACGCCGGGGAAATGGTTGCCCGACGGCGTACAGGTGACTTCCAGCGCCTTGCCGCGCGGGCCAGTCACCACCTGATAGCTCACGCCATCCTTGCCGTTGGGGATGATCTGCGCCGCCACATTTGCCGCGCCGAAATCCAGCAACGGCTTTTCCGCCGCGCCGGCGGCGAACGCCAAAACCAAAAGCGAACCGAGCATTTTCTTCATGTTGATCCTCACACGCGCTTGTGCGCGCACCCAAAATGCCTGTTCCACCGCCGCGACGCAACGCCAACTTTTCCAAGGCTTGGAAAATTTCCCCGCTGATGTTCCAAGCCTTGGAAAATGGCGGCGGGCGGCTATGCTGCGCACATGAAAATTTTCCTGCTGCTGGCGTGCCTGGCGCTGGTCGCGCGGGCCAGGGCCGGCGACCTGAAAATCCTGTGGATCGGCAACAGCTACACGGCCCCGGTCTGGCAGCTCGTCAGCGACGTGGTCACCAAGTCGGGCGGCGCCAAGGTGAAGGCGGAGGCGCTGACGCCGGGCGGGTTCATGTGGGCGCGGCATTTCGGCGACGGCAACACGGAGGCGGTGCAGAAGATCCGCAGCGGCAAATTCAAGTACGTGGTGTTGCAGGACCAGAGCCAGGCGGCGTTCGCGCTACAGGCGGAGATGAAGACCTATGGCGCGAAGTTTGTGCAGGAAATCCGCGCCGCGGGCGCGGAGCCGATTTTTTACTGCACGTGGGCGGGCGACCCGAAGACCGAGGCGGGCAAGCTGCGCTGGCCGCAGGCGCCAATCACCGAGGCCTATTGGGCGCTGGCGCAGGAACACAAGGCCCTGTTCGCGCCGGTCGGCCCGGCGTGGGAGCTGGCGCTCAAGACGCAGCCCAAACTCAAGCTGCACCTCAACGATGGCTCGCACCCGAACAGCGAGGGCCGCTACCTGACGCTGTGCGTGTTCTATGCGCTGCTGACCGGCAAGAGCCCCGTCGGCCTGCCGCCGCAGGCGGCCGTGGCGCCCGCGGCCGTGCGGCCGTTGCAGGAGGCGGCGTGGAAGACGCATCAGGAATGGCGCAAGAAAATGCAGAACGCCGGCCTCAAGCTGCCGTAATTTCCTGCGTCCCTCCAGGGCGCGGTCCCCGTTGTCCGGCACAGAGTCCCAACGCCTGGTCGTTTCTTTCCGCGCTGTAGCGGCGGCCTATGGCCGCCGAGGAAACAGGACGGCGCGCATAGCGCGCCGCTACAGGGGAAGCACACGGCCAGTCCGTCATGCGCACGACTCCCGCCAACATCAGCCACTGGTCCAGATGTCGCTGATCTGGTCGCGGTAGCTCATGCTGACGCGGATGTGGCGGTGGCCGAGTTTTTCGAGGCGCTGCACAGCGGTGCTCAAGGCCAGCTCGGCGCGGTTGCATTCCGCGCTCACATGCGCGAGGAAAATCTGCTCCAGCCCCGGCCCGGCCAGCTCGGCGATCAGGTCGGCGGCGGTTTCGTTGGAGAGGTGCCCCTGCCGGCCGAGGATGCGTTGCTTGAGCTGCCACGGCCGGTCGGAGTCCTGCAGCATATCCACGTCGTGATTCGCCTCGAGCACGATGGCGCGGCACGGGCGCAGCCGCTCGCGGATCAGGTGCGTCACGCAGCCCATGTCCGTGGCGATGCCGACGCGCGTGGCGCCATCGCCGACGATGAAGCCGACCGGTTCGTTGGCGTCGTGCGGGACGAGGAACGGCTCGACGCGCAGGCTGCCGACGGTGAACGCGCAGCCGGTGGTGAACACCTGCCACTGCAAACTGGCCACCTCGGCGGGATCCAGGCCCTCGATCGTGCCGCAGTTGGCGAACAGCGGGATGCCGTGGCGCCGCTGGAGCACGCGGATGCCGTTGACGTGGTCGCTGTGCTCGTGGCTGATGCAGATGCCCTTGATCTGGTCGAGCTGGACGCCGACCGCCTCCAAGCGCTTGCCGGTTTCGCGCGCGCTCAAGCCGGCATCAATGAGCAGCGCGGTGTCGCCCGACTGCACGAGGGTGCAGTTGCCGCTGCTGCCGCTGGCGAGGACACAGATTTGCAGTCCCATACTGGAAAATTCCCGCGCCGGTTGGGCGCGGGGCGAATCTAGCACGCGGCCCCCACCCCCGCAACGCGGCGACTGGCGCGCGCGGGAAAAAGCGTTATGGTTGCTCGAAAGGAAAACACACGATGAGCACACTGGAAGGGAAGTTGGCGCCGCGCTTCGAGCTGACCGGTTCCGATGGACAGGTTTATTCCAACGCCAGCCTGAAAGGGAAAACGGTCGTCCTCTATTTCTACCCGAAAGACGACACGCCGGGCTGCACGAAGGAGGCCTGCGGGTTTCGCGATCTGAATGCCGAGATCGCCAAAACCGGCGCGGTCGTGCTTGGCGTCAGCCGCGACAGCGGCGAGACGCACCTGCAGTTCCAGGAGAAATACAAGCTGCCCTTCGTGCTCCTGACCGATGCCGGGGCGAGCGTGCATCACGCCTTCGGAGCGTGGGGCAAAAAGATCAGCTACGGGAAGGAAACCGAGGGCGTCATCCGCTCCACTGTGCTCATCGGGCCGGACGGCGTGGTGCGCAAGCACTGGCCGGCCGTGAAGAGTGCCGAAGAGCATCCCGCGGAGGTGCTCGCCGAGTTGAAGCAGATGGAGAATGGCTGATGGCAAATGGCTAATGGCGGAAAGACGAAAAGCCGTTCCGCCTGGCTCATCCACCATCAACCATCCTCCTTGCTTCCCGGCTGGACAGCCGCCGGCCGCGGGTGCATCATGCGGTCGGGAAAAAACAGGAGATGCAGCCATGATTAAAAGCATTCTGGTTTGCACCGATGGCTCCGCCTATGGCGATGTCGCCAGCGAGTATGCCATCCATCTCGCCACGCGCCTGAAAGCGCAGGTCGTGGGCTTGCACGTGCTCGACTCCCGGATGCTGGAAGGGCCGATGCTCTCCGACATCTCCGGGATGCTGGGCGCGGAACCGTTCAGCGCGCAGCTCGAGCAATTCCGCGCGATCATGGAAACCAAGGGCGAGGCGGTCATCAAGGCGCTCGGCGAGTGTGCCGGCCGCGCGGGCGCGGACCTCGAATCGCGCGTCCGCATGGGCCATCCCGCGCGCGTCATCCTCGAAGAGGAGGTGGGCGCGGAACTGGTGATCCTCGGCCAGAAGGGCGAACACGCCGAACTGATCGGCGACCTGCTCGGCTCCAACGTCGAGCGCATCGTCCGCCGTTCCTGCAAGCCCTGCCTCGTCACGCCGGCCGCCTTTGCGCCGGTGACGAAAATCCTGGCCGCGTTCGATGGCAGCGCGATTTCCAGCAAGGCGCTGCACGAGGGTATCGAGCTGGCCCAGGCGCTGGATGTGCCGCTGCTCATCCTCACCGTCCGCGCGCACGCCTCCGACCGCTACGCCGAGGACATCGCCGAGACCGGCATGAAGCTGGCGCGCGCGCACGGCTGCCCCGCCGCGCGTATCGTCGTGGATGGCCGGCCCTCGGAGGAAATCCTGGAGGTCGCGCACCAGCAGGGCTGCGACCTGATCGTCATTGGCGCCTACGGCCACAGCGCCGTTCGCGAGTGGATCATCGGCAGCACCACCGCCCACCTGATTCATCAAACCGATCTGCCGGTGATGCTGGTGCGCTGATGCTCGAAACGGCCATCACCATCGCGGCCCTGCTGCTCGGCCTCGCCGGCCTCGGCTGGTTCCTCCACCGCAGTCTGCAGGCCGCGCTGACCCAGCGGCGCGACGACCAGGCGCTGACGCTCCTCCAAAACCAGGTGCAGGCCACCGTTGCGCAGGTCGGCCAGGTACGCGACAGCGTCCAGCAGATCGCCGGGCAGATGAACGCCTCGCTCGCCGAGACGCGCAAGGCGATGGATACGCGGCTCGACAATGCCGCGCGCGTCGTCGGCGATGTCTCCAAGCACCTCGGCCAGCTCGATGAGTCCGCCAAGCGCATCTTCGATGTCGGCCGCGACATCGCGGGGTTGCAGGACATCCTGCGCGCGCCCAAGCTGCGCGGTGGCCTCGGCGAATTGTTCCTGGGCGACCTGCTCGCGCAGATTCTCCCGCCGGACCACTTCGCGTTGCAGCACGGTTTCCAGGGCGGCGAGAAGGTGGATGCCGTCATCCGCCTCAAGGCCGGGCTCGTGCCGGTGGACGCCAAGTTCCCGCTCGAAAACTTCCAGCGCCTCCTCCGCGCCGCGAGCGACGACGAGCGCGCCACCGCCCGCCGCGTCTTCGTCAAGGACGTGCAGACGCACATTGACGCCATCGCCAAGAAATACATCCGGCCCGACGAGGACACCTTCGACTTCGCGCTGATGTACATCCCGGCGGAGAATGTCTACTACGAAGTCATCGTCAAGGACGACGAGTTCGGCGGCGAGTCCAAGCTCTTCAACTACGCGCTCGCGCGCCGCGTGATCCCCGTTTCGCCGAACAGCTTCTATGCCTATCTGCAAACGATTCTGCTCGGTCTCAAGGGCCTGCGCGTCGAGGAGAGCGCGCGGCAGATCATGGGCCACCTCGCACGCCTGCAGAAGGACTTCGCCGGTTTCGGCGAGAGCTTCGAACTCGTCGGCCAGCACCTGGCCAATGCGCAGAAGAAATTCGAGGAAGCCGACAAGCGCTTCGACAAGGTCGCCGCGAAGCTCGAACAGATTTCCGGCGCCGCCGCCGAGACCACCACCGCCCTGCCCCCGCCAGCAGCCTGACGTTTTCCAAGGGGGTCTGGAAAACTTCCGCGCCGGATTTCCAAGGTTTGGGAAAGTTGCCGCTTGAATCCGGCGCGGCGCGCGGGCTATGCTCCGCGCGCTTTTCGGACGCACGCATGGCGCACAACCGGGTCATTTCGATCGCCAATCAGAAGGGCGGCGTGGGTAAGACCACGACGTCGGTCAACCTTGCCGCCTGCCTCGCCGAGCGACGGCAGCAGGTGCTGCTGATTGATCTGGACCCGCAGGCCAACGCGACCAGCGGCATCGGCGTTGGGCAGCGGGAGGGCGGCAGCATCTACCGCGCGCTGCTCGGTGACACCCATGTAAAGGAATTGGTGGTGCCCACCGCGATCGAGCACCTTGACCTGATCCCCTCGGAGGTGGACCTCGCCGGCGCAGAGATTGATGTGGCCCGCGCCGACCGTTACCTGCACCGTTTCGCCGAGGCGCTCGCACCGTTGCGCGCAGCGGCGCACTATGACTTCATCCTCGTGGACTGCCCGCCCTCGCTGGGCATCCTGACCATGAACGCGCTCTGCGGCTCGGACTCGATCCTGATCCCAATCCAGAGCGAGTACTACGCGCTCGAGGGCCTGACCGTGATCGAGCGCGTCATCAGCCAACTGCGCGCGAGCGGCGCCAACCCGCGACTGGAGATCGAAGGTATCGTGATGACGATGTATGACGGCCGCACGAACCTCGCGCAACAAGTGGTCGCCGAAGTCGTGAAGCATTTTGGCGAGAAGGTGTTCGAGACCTTGATCCCCCGCAGCGTACGTTTGAGCGAAGCCCCGAGCTACGGCCAGCCGATCATCGTCTATGACAAGCATTGCACCGGTACTGCCGCCTATCGCCAGCTCGCGCGCGAGTTTCTCAAGCGACGCAAGGCGGAAGACACCCCGCCGATCGTGACCGCGGACGTCACGGAAGCCGCGCCACAACCGGCGGTTGAGCCGCAACCTGACGCAACAGCCGAAGCACAGACAGCGCCGGTGGCTGCGGCAGCGAGCCTCCCGCCGGCCCCCGCCTGATGCTTGTGATTAGAGGCGTTGTTGGACCCAGGCCAGCTCGCGACTGATACATTCAACCACGCCGCCGGCGCGCAAGGCCTCCGGCAAAACGGAAAAGGTGTAGGTCTCGACCTCCAGGTGCTCCGTCGCCGCGCACGCCTCACGGAAAAATTCCGCATCGAGCAACGCGGCCGTCGAGCGCAGCGCCGCCCCACCCTCCCAGAACAGCGGCACATGGAAATGCACGCGCACCGTTTCCAGCGCAGCAGTCTGCGCCATGGCCGGCAGCGCCTCGGTCAGATCGGGCCACGCCCGCAGCTCGCCACTCTTCAACCGCGCCTTGGTCTGGTGCAGATAGACCGGCTCATCAAACGGCTGCAATGCGTCCAGTTCCTGTGGGCGGGAGCTACAGCTCCCGCGCGCAGCAGCACAAGCCAGCTCCAGCGCCGCGCTGATTTGAATCTTGGGAACGCGGATACCGGCGGCGCGGTAGCGGCGCAACGCCTCCAGCGGCGACTCGAATTGCAAGGCGACGTGGCAGGTGTCGAGGCAGACGCCGAGGTGCCGCCGCACCGCCGCGCGTTCGGCGGCATCGGCGCACGCGGCGGCGAGCGGGCCGGCAAAAAAATGCAGCACTTCGGCGGTCGTCTCCAGCGCGCAGTACGGCTCCGGCTCCAGCCCCACCTGAATTTCGCGCCCGGTTTTGTCGCGCAGCGCCGCGAGATGCCGCGCGCAGGCGACGAGATTTTCCGCCATCACGCTGATGTCCGCCTCCGTCAGGATCCACGGCTTGAACGAGCCTGGCAGCGTGCTGATGCTGCCGCTGACACCCTCCGGCAAAAGGTCGGCGAGGATGTCGGCCAGCAGGCGGGTGTAGTCGAGGCGCTCACGCGTGCGCCAGTCGGGCGCATAGACTTTTTCCTTCACGCGCGCGCCATGGAACCGGCCGAAGGGAAAACCGTTGAGCGTGAAGACGTAGAGGCCGAGCGCCTCCAGCTCGGCGCGCAGCGCCCGGCGCGCCGCCGGCGCGCGCAGCTCCTCCGCGGCCGTCGCGCCGAGCCGCAGCCCCAACCCGAACGGCGCCGACGGAGAAAGCCGTTGCTGCACCGCGACCGCGTGCTGCCGGATAGCCGCCAAATTTTCCGCGAGCGTCTCGCCCGGATGAATATTTAGGCAGTAGGTCAGGTGCAACGGCGGATGGTGGCGAAGTTGCATGGAAGATTCTTATCCACAGATTACACGGATTTCACGGATTTTTTCGCATGTTCCCCATCGGTGAAAGCTGTGCAATCTGTGGATGAATTTATCTGTTTCAATTCATTTGCGCAGGCGGCCATCACGCGTTGATCCACCGCATGGATTTCTTTTTTGCGGCCAACGCCCTGCGGCAGCGTAAGGGCGAGTTCGCCTCCGAGATGTTCGCGGAAGTCTGCCAAGCCTTGGAAAAGCGCCAGATGGCCGGCGCGGTCGCGCCGCGCGAGTTCGGGATACCAGACCGGCAGGCCGGCCTGCATCAGGCCGCGCACCAGCGCGCGGAAAGCTTTGGCCGCCAGTTGGCCGAGCCGTACGGCGTAGGCGGCGTCGAGCGCAATGCCGGCGGCGACCGCCTGGCCGTGGCCAATACGGTAGCGCGACAGTACCTCCAGCCGATGCGCCGACCAGTGGCCGAAATCCAGCGGGCGCGCGCGACCCATCTCGAAGGGGTCGCCACCGCGCGCGATGTGGTCGAGGTGCAGTTCGGCGCAGCGCGTAATCAGCCGCGCCATCGCCTGCGGCTCGCGTTGCCGCAGCGCCGGCGCGTTCCGGCAGAGCCAGCGGAAAAACTTCGCGTCCTTGATCAGCGCGACCTTGAACGCCTCCGCGACGCCGCCGCGCCAGTCGCGGTCGGACAGGGTCCCGAGCAACGCAAAATCGTTGACGACCGCGAAGGGCGGGGCAAAGGTGCCGACCAGGTTCTTCGCCGCGCCGAAATTCACGGCGGTCTTGACGCCAACGCCGGAATCGCACTGGGCCAGCACCGTGGTCGGCAGCCGCACCACGCGCAAGCCGCGATGCACCAGCGAGGCCGCGAACCCGACCACGTCCAACACCGCGCCACCACCAATAATGACGACGTAGGCATGGCGATCGAGATGATGGGCAAGCAAAACGCGCACGATCCGCTGCGCCGACTGGAAGGAGTGCTTTGCGGCTTCGCCGCCGCGCACAAGCTGCGGCGGCGCGACGAGCGCGAGGCGGTGGCGATAGTGGCGGAAATATTGCTCCACCCGGCCGGGCAACTCCGGGCGGGCGTGCGCCAGCCCGGAATCCACAAACACCAGTGCACGCCGACGGTCGGGTTCCTTCAACCGGTCCAGCGCCCAGCCGAGCGCGAGGTTGTGCGTGTCGAACGCGTCATGGGTGAACACCACCGGGAAATCGAAGGCCACAGCCAGTTTCTGCTCCACGAGCTTCATAGGTGCGCCAGATGTTGCTTCAACTGTCGCGCCAAGTCGAGCAAGGAGGTCGCCTGCTCCAGCGGCAGCGAGGCGGCGAGCGCGACCTCGCGGCCGGGTCCGGCGAGGCCGTGCGTGCCGCGGATGCGCGCCGCGTCCTGGCTGACCGAGCCGGGCGGCCAGCCCCAGAGCAACTCGCACGGGTCGTAGCCGGGTTTGTTGTGGATGTCCACGTGCCCGGCGAAATCCGGCGCCTCGCGTTTCTCACTCCACCACGGATAGGCGAACCAGCGGCCCGGCTGCGCGGCCACCAGAATATCGCCGCCGCGCTCGTGGAGGGCGCCGACGCCATCCAGTTTTTCCAACACGTGACGCACCTCGGCGCGGCGCGACGCCTCGAGCACGCTCACCAGCGCGACCTGATGATCGCACATGGCGAACGCGGGGCTGGCAAAGAAATCCGGATAGGCGCGGCCGGCGATGATGCGCGGCTGGAAGAGCCCGGCCGCGCGCAGGGCGCGGTTGGGGAACACGGGCGCGCCGGTGACGCGTTCGATCGCGTAGTCGCCACAGATGAGGATGTGGTAGCCGGTGGCGGCGGCGGTTTTCCAAAGCTTGGAAAGCCAGGCATAGGTTTTTTCCAAGGCTTGGAAAACCTTGTCGTGACCGGGACCGTGGCGCTGCAGGTCGTAGTCGAGATGCGGCAGGTACGTGAGCAGCAGGTCGGGCACAAGGCCCGGCGCGGACATCACGGCGCAGGTCGCCTCTACAATCCAGTCGGTGGCGCGGTGCGAGGCGAACGGGCCCCAGTAGTGCAGCAGGTTGAACGGCCGGCCGAGCTCGGCGCAGAGGCGCGCGTAGAGGTCGTGCGGCTGCGAGTAGCAATCCTGGAGCATCCCGCCGTGGTGCTTGTGCACCGGCTTGGGCGAGAGGATGAAATCGGCCTGTTCGCCGAGGCTCTGCTGCCAGAACAGCAGGCCGACTTTTTTCCCGCGCGCGCGGAAATTATTCCAGATACGCTCGCCGGGGACGAGGTGGGCGGACTGCTCCCAGAAGGAAACCTTGCGGAGCTGGCGCAGGAAGAGGCCGTTGGCTTCCAGGCCGCCTTCGGCCGGTGTCAGCGAGGTGCGCAGTGCCGCCTGCACGGGACAGGTGAGGGCGGGGAAAACCGTTTCCAGTTTTTGGAACGTGAGCGGCGCGGGCGGCGGCCGCTGCTGCACGAGCGACCAGCCGAGCGCGGCGACATCCACCAGCAGGATTTTGTTTTTCGCCACGCTCATCGTTCAACTCATATAGAACCGTTTTGCAAGCCAGCCGCTGACCGGCCAGAGCACCAGCAGCGCGGCGGCGACAAACCAGCCCGCCGCGCCCGCGCCGAGCCAGAGACTGGCCGCAAGGCAGAACGCCGCTTGCAGCGGCAGCAGCCCGCGCAGCAGTGCGCCAATCAGCCGCGCGCGGCCGGTCTGCACTTCCCGTTGCGCGAGCAGCGACACCGCCGCGATATACACCAGCAGTATGACCGCCGCCGCGCCCAGGCCGACCATGTGGTCGAAGGGGACGCCACGCAAACCGCTGGGCAGAACGCGGGTGGAAGCGGCGGCGCCGAGCAAAAGGTTCAATCCGCGGCACAGGCCGAGCGCCAGCGGCCCCACCACCGGCGAGGCTTTCATCATGGTGTTATAAAACGTGATGACCAGGAACAGCAGCACCGCGACGTTCAGCGCCTCGCCGCCGGCCAGCCACGCGAGTACAGGCGCAACACACGCCAGCGCCAGGGCCACGGTGACCGCGCGGATGGGCGCGATCCGCCGGGAGGGTAGTGGCCGCTGCGGCCGCTCACGGGCATCCACCTTGAAGTCCGCGATGTCGTTGGAGAGCAGGCCGAACGCGTAAAGGCAGAGGCTGGCCAGCACGGCGAGCAGCAGCGCCGGATGCCAGACGCCGCCGACCACCAGCAACCAGCCGGCGAGCACGTCGCCGGGCACGGTCAGCAGATTCGGCACGCGCAACAATTCCAGCCACGCCCGCCCTGCACCGGCCTCTTCAACCTTGGTCTCCATGGCGGCGACTATAGTCCGCCACACCCGGCCGGGCAACTTGGAAGCCATACACGGGAAACGGCTTGACGCTCACGGAGGCAATCGCTATAGCACGCGCGCCCGATGAGATCACAACTTTGCAACGAGATCGCGCCATGAATACAATCTTGAAGAAAACGCAGCTCTCCGATGATGTCGTCCAACTGCGCGTGGCCGCCCCGCTGATCGCGGAGGAGCGCAAGCCGGGCCAGTTCGTCATCGTCCAGGTGGATAGCGATTTCGGCGAGCGTATCCCGCTGACGATTGCCGATGCGGACGCCAGGGAGGGCTCGATCACGCTCATCTTCCAAGTCGTCGGCAAGACGACGATGCGGATGGCGGCGCTGAAGGAAGGCGACGTGATCGAGAACATCCTCGGCCCGCTCGGCCGGCCGACGCATATCGAGAAGCTCGGCACGGTGGTCTGCGTCGGCGGCGGCATCGGCGTCGCGCCGTTGCACCCGATCGCGCAAGGCTTCAAGCAGGCGGGCAACAAGGTCATCATCATCCTCGGCGCGCGCAACCAGAAGCTGCTGATCCTCGAAAAGGAAATGCGCGCGATTGCCGATGAACTGATCATCTGCACCGACGACGGCTCCTACGGCCGCAAGGCCCTCGTCACCGAGCCGCTCAAGGAACTCTGCCAGCAGGCGCCGAAGCCGGACTTCGTCGTCGCCATCGGCCCGCCGATCATGATGAAGTTCTGCGCCGAGACGACGCGCCCGTTCGCGGTGCCCACGTTTGTCTCGCTCAACACGATCATGGTGGATGGCACCGGCATGTGCGGCGGCTGCCGCGTCACGGTCGGCGACGAGACCAAGTTTGTCTGCGTGGATGGTCCGGAGTTCGACGGCCACAAGGTGGACTTCGACAACATGATGAAGCGCCTGCGCGCCTACAAGACGCTCGAAGACCAGGCGCGCCACACCTGCAAGCTCCAGCAGGAGATCGCCCGCAAAGAGAGCGAGATGAAGCCATGAGCCACCCCACCCCCGCACAACTTGACGCCGCCGCCGTGGATTGCCTGAAAAAGCTGGATCTGGCCGCGCTCAAGGTCAAGGAACGGCTCGCGATTCCGCCGCAGGAGATGCCCTCGCAGGATCCGGAGGTCCGCCGCCGCAATATCCAGGAAGTCGCGCTCGGCTACACCGCCGCGCAGGCGCAGGCCGAGGCGCTGCGCTGCCTCCAGTGCAAGAACAAGCCGTGCGTCGCCGGTTGCCCGGTCGCGATTGATATCCCCGCGTTCATCCAGGCGATTGCCGAGGGCGATTACCAGAAGAGCATAGACATCATCAAGAAGGACAGCCTGCTGCCCGCCGTCTGCGGCCGCGTTTGCCCGCAGGAGGAGCAGTGCCAGTTGCCCTGCACCGTCGGCAAGGCGCTCAAGGACGTGAACAAGTCCGTCTCCATCGGCCGCCTCGAACGCTTTGTGGCCGACTGGGAGCGCGAGCAGGGCAAGGTCAAGCTGCCGGCGATCAAGCCGGAGACCGGCAAGAAAGTCGCGATCATCGGCTGCGGCCCCGCGGGCATCACCGTCGCCGCCGACGTGCGCCGCGAAGGCCACGCCGTCACCATCTTCGAGGCGTTCCACAAATCCGGCGGCGTCATGGTCTATGGCATCCCGGAGTTCCGCCTGCCGAAGGTGATCGTGAAGGAGGAACTCGCGACGCTCGAGAAAATGGGCGTGACGATCCAGACCAACTTCGTCGTCGGCCGCACGCGCAAGCTGCTCGACCTGCTCGCGAAGGACGGCTTCGACGCGGTCTTCGTCGGCGTCGGCGCGGGCCTGCCCAAATTCATGAACATCCCCGGCGAGAACCTCGTCGGCGTCTTCAGCGCGAACGAGTACCTGACGCGCGCGAACCTGATGCGCGCCTATGACTTCGAGCGCGCCGATACCCCGATCTTCCGCTCCCAAAAGGTCGCCGTGCTCGGCGGCGGCAACGTGGCGATGGATGCCGCGCGCATGGCCGTCCGCCTTGGCGCGCAGGAAGTCCACCTCGTCTATCGCCGCTCGCGCGTCGAGATGCCCGCCCGTATCGAGGAGGTCGCGCACGCCGAGGAAGAAGGCGTGCTCTTCCACCTGCTCGAAAACGCCAAGCGCATCCTCGGCAACGAACAGGGCCTCGTCACCGGCATGGAGTGCGTCCGCTATGAACTCGGCGAGCCCGACTCCTCCGGCCGCCGCCGCCCCGTCGAACTCAAGGGCAGTGAGTTCATCATGGACGTGGACACGGTGATCTGCGCCATCGGCAACGAGAGCAACCCGCTCATCCGCCAGACCACGCCCGGCCTCGACCACAACAAGTGGGGCAACATCATCGCCAACGATCAGCAACTGACCTCGCTCCCCCATGTCTATGCCGGCGGCGACATCGTCCTCGGCGCCGCCACGGTGATCCTCGCGATGGGCCAAGGCCGCACCGCCGCCGCCGCCATCAACAAGGCGCTGGCAGCACAGCCTGCCGTAACCTGATTTTTATTCTGTCATGATGCAGAGCTGTAACCATAGTCGCCCCATAAAAGCCCACACGGCGAAATTGTTCGTATGTTTCGCCGCCATGGGTTTCTATCCATGGAGTGACTTGCAAGCGACGGAGACAAAGGACGCTCAAGTCATCAATGGCGTAGTGATTGATGGACTGGGGCGTCCTGTTGATCAGGCCGAGTTGAGCTTTGATCCTTTGCTATACCTACGCTCCCATTCTGACGGAACGTTCTCGGGTGAGATTAAAGACAAAATCAACACCCTTTGCGTTTCAGTCCGGAAGGATGGTTACGTACCGTATCGTGTTGATTTCGGTCCACGTTGGCAAGAGTGCCATCCGGGAAATTTACAACTGGTGCTTCGTAAGGCGACAACTCTTGCCCAAGTTGAACAGCTTGCCAGGCTTAACGGCGACGAGTTGAAGGCAGGCGTCCGGGGATTGCTTGGTTCGTCATGGGGCGAAGCGCCCCTTTTGGACAATAAAGATAGCGCGAAGATCATGGACGCTCTGTTCCAGATGGAGCATCACATCAGGCCAACACTCAAGACCCTCGTACCGGATGAGCGCGTTGGGAAATCCGCCACATGCTTGTTGCAGTTCATCGCCGACGACGATGATGCTGATCTATGCGGCAAAGATAATCCATTCAAACCATTGAGGCCCATTGCGGCCAAGACTCCGGAAGCAGCGATCACTGAACTGGGAAGAGGAAATTCGTATTTGAGCGATGCCCGTATCCTGGGCAAGCAACTCAACCAAGATGGGACCAAGGCGCTGGTTCATTGTAATTTTGGTGGCGCATGTGGCGAGTGGTATATCTTCTGTTTCCACAAAAAGAAAACGCAATGGATCTTGAAATCCATGCGATGCACCGCTAAGGGGTAAGTACACTTTTCCCGCTGAGTAACGACCCGCACGGTTGCGTACCACGGCGGCGGGTGGCCAGCTTCGGCTGTCGGGGGTGGTCGGGATCGCGGCTTTTGTCCTGCTTTGTGGCCAAGGGGTGGCCGCGCGCGCGTCGCGAGCCCTACTCCTTCGGTAAGCAGTGGTCAGGATTCCAGCCTTTGTCCAGCTCTCTGGGTTCAGGGTGGTCAGGCCCGAAGCTATTGTCCTGCTCCCTCCTTTTGGGGTGCTCAAGACGGAATTTTTTGTCCAGTTTCTCCCGTTCGTGGTACTCGCGCCGCCGGCGCGACCACTGCTCACGCAGTTGGCAGACCTCGCGACGCCGTCGTGATTCCTCCGAACGCAGTGAGTACCCCTCGCGCCGTCGTCGTGAGCATCTCTAACGGCAAAAGCTGGGAAGGATTTACGATTTTCCTAAGGAAAACGCAAATCGGGCGGGCGAGTGACGGGGCTGATGGATGGCCTCTGCAGCCCTGACCGCATGTTCCGGCACGTGTCATATCGCCCTGCCAGACGCGGCCTCGCCGCGTGGTGACAGGGCCCACGCCCTGACGCGCGGGCCGTTCCGGGCTTTGGAAAAAGCCGGCCTCCTTTTTCCAAGGCCCGGAACATTTCCGGCGCGATTTTCCAAGCCCCGGAAACTCACGCGTGCGCTGCCGGGCGGGCATCGAGGATGGCGCGGATGGCCTGCAAGAGCGCGGCGGAGGGGTAGGGTTTTTGCAGGAAGTGATAACGTTGCTGTTCGATGATGGTCCAACGGGCGCGTTCATCGGTGTAACCGCTACAGAGCAAGACCGGCAAGTTGGGCTGCTGGGCTTGTAACTGTTCGGCAATGGTGATACCGCTCTGATCCGGCAGGACCACATCACTGAAGAGCAGATCAAACCCGCCGTTTTCCTGCTGGAACAAGGTGAGGGCCTCCACGGCCCGGCCCGCCACCCGCACTTCATAACCGGCCGCTTTCAGGATACGCAAAGCCAGGTTGCGGACTTCAGGTTCGTCCTCGACCAGCAGGATGCGCTCCCCGTGGCCGCGCGGCGGCAACTCCGGCGTCATGGCGGGAGCGGCCGGCGCGGAGACTTCAGCGGGACAGGCCGGCAGATATAGCCTGAACGTGGAGCCGTGGCCTTCCTGGCTGTAGACATTGATCCAGCCTTGATGCTGCTGGGCAATGCCGTAGATGACGGAGAGCCCGAGGCCGGTTCCTTTTCCCAGCCCCTTGGTGCTGAAAAAGGGCTCGAAGATGCGCTCCATGACTTCCTTGCTCATCCCCACACCCGTATCGGAAACCGCCAGGCAAACATAGCGCCCCGGCCTTGCATCCAACACCACGCTCGCGTCCTGTTCATCAAATTCCACCACGTCGGTATGGATGGATAAGCGGCCGCCGTGCGGCATGGCGTCGCGTGCATTGACCGCGAGATTGATGAGCACCTGCTGGATCTGGCTCGTATCGGCCTGGACCAGTGGCAGCTTGGGCGCGAGGTTGGTTTGAATCCGGATGTCCTCGCCAATCAGGCGCTGGATCATTTTCTGGGTATCCCCCACCACATCGTTGAGTTGCATGGGCCGCAGGCTGATCATCTGCTTGCGGCTGAAGGCGAGCAGTTGACGGGTTAAGTCAGCGGCGTGGGTGGCGGCCTTCTGGATTTCCAGCAGGTCGGCGTGTTTCGCATCCACCTTGGGGATCCCGGCCAGCAGCTCCTCGGTATAGCCAAGAATGGCCTGCAGACTGTTGTTGAAGTCGTGGGCCACACCACCGGCGAGCCGGCCCACCGATTCCATCTTCTGGGCATGCTGGATTTGTTCCTCCAACTGCCGTTCACGGGTGACATCCAGTTTGATGGCCACGTAATTGGTGATCACGCCGGCCGCATTGCGGATCGGGGAGATGGTCGCCTCCTCCTCATAGATGGTCCCGTCTTTACGCTTGTTGCTGAAGTTGCCATGCCACGTTTCGCCACGCAGCAACGTCGCCCAGAGTTGCTGATAGAACGCCGCCGCCTGCTTGCCGCTCTTGAGAATGCGCGGATTCTGGCCGATGGCCTCCTGCCGGGCATAACCGGTGGACGTCTCAAAGGCCGGATTGACGTAGAGTATCGTACCTTGAGGATCGGTTATGACCATCGTCTCGGCGGCCTGATCCACCGCCATGGCCAGCCGTTGTTTTTCCGCCTCCGCCCGTTTGCGTTCTGAAATATCACGGGCAAAGCCGCAGCTATATTCCCGCCCGCCAAAACATATCAGGGCCGTGGTGATCTCCACCGGGAATTCACTGCCATCCTTGCGCCGATGCACAGATTCGGAGGTGTAATGATGGGTGGCCCGCAGTTTTTCCCAAACCGACCTTAACCGCTCCGGGGAGGCATGGGGCGCATAGGCCGCCATGGGCAAACCGAACAGCTCTTCACGTGCATAGCCAAGGGCCTGGCAACCGGCGTCATTGACGTAAATAAGCTTGTTAGCGCTATCGAACCAATACACACCGTCCTTGGTGGTATCAATGGAATGCTTGAAGAGCGCCAGTTGCTCCTCCACTCGTTTCCGGTCGGTAATATCCAGCGAAACGCCACCGAGCAGAACGGCGCCACCTTCAATGCGGACCGGGAACTTAACCGTTTCGAAGATATGCGCGATACCGCGACTATCCTGCAGGCCTTCTTCAACCTTGATGGGACCCTGCGTCAACGCCCGGCGATCATCCTCCGCCATCTGTTGCCCTGTTTCGCCCGGCAGCAGTTCAGGCGTGGTCAAGCCCTGCCACTGCTTCCAGCCCAGCAGATCTGCCAAGTACTGGTTGACAAACAGAGTACGCCCGGCCGCATCCTTGATGAAGGCGGCGCCGGGCAGATTGGCCATAAAGGCCTTGAACTGTTCCTGACTCTCCCGCAACGCCGCTTCCGCCCGCCTGCGCTCGGTGACATCTATCATCAAATTCAACATGCAACGCTCGCCGTTGAGCTCAAAGGTGTCCGCGGAATAGAGCACATCCCGCGGTTTTCCCCCGCGGGCATAAATAGTCAAATTAAGCCCGCGAAACGCCTGCTTGGATTTCAAGGTCTCGACAATTTTCTGACGTTCTTCCGGGGTGATAACGCCCAGTTCCAGTGATGTGTGGCCAACCAGTTCAGTCCGCGTGTAATCATACAAACGACAGGCGGCTTCATTCACATCAATAAACCGGCCGTCTTCCATCCGGCTGATGACTGTGGCCACAGGGCTGGCACGAAAAGCCTTGGAGAAACGCTCTTCGGACTGCCGCAACGCCGCCTCTGTTAATTCACGCTCGGTAATATCCTTGACCGTCGCACAACAGGCCACGGCACAGCCTGCATGGTCACGGATCAATGCTGGCGAGACGATGACAGGGAAACGCTCCCCATTCTTGCGCTGGAAGGTTAGCTCCAATTCGCAGGACTCACCGTGCAACGCACGCTCCAACGCAGCCTGTATGGTGGCAATGGCATCAGAGGCCCAATAGGGATGCGGAGCACCGACCCCCAGGAGTTCTGCGCGACTGAAACCGGTCATCTGGCAAAAGGCGTCATTAACCTCCACATGCACACCGTTCATATCCACCACCGAGAGGCCGTCTTTCAGGGCCAAAAACACTGATTGTTTGAAGGCCTCGCTCGTCCGCAGCGCATCTTCCGCCTGCTTGCGCTGTGTGACATCGCGGACCATGCCGCGGTAGCCCTTAAACGCTCCTTGCGCATCCCGGATGGGAACCCCGCTGACTTCCAGAATGACCTCATGTCCATCCTTGTGACGCTTGGTGATCTCAAGGTGGTCGAGGGCCTCTGCTCGCGCAGCCATTTGACTGAACTGGGCGCCAACACGCCGGGCTTCGGCTTCCGCCATGAAGTCGAAGGGTGTGCGACCCAAAACCTCGGCCGGCGTATAGCCCAACAGGCTCTGTATTTGTGGACTGCAATAGGTGTAGCGTGCGGCAGCGTCAATTTCCCAAATCCAGTCGAAGGAGGTTTCCACCAAGCTGCGATAGCGCTCCTCACTATTGCGCAGCTGTTGCTCCATGCGTTTGCGTTCGGTGATGTCGCGGCACACCGAAAGGATCCGGGCATCATCACCACACCCCACAACCGTGGCGTTAATTTCGACGGGAGTGATGTGCCCTTCCGGACCAATGTAATCAACTTCCAGATTCCTGACGAAGCCTTGCCGGACGCATTTTTCAACCTCGACGGCATTCCTCGCCAGATCGTGGGGGGCGGTCCAGTCTGTGACGGTGCGCCCAATAATCGCCTCCAGTGTACGATGGCCTGTAAGCCGGACGTATTCTTGATTCGCATCAACAACCTTGCCGCGCGCATCCAGAATAAGAAAGCCGGTGTTGGTTGTCTCAACCAAAGCCCGGTATTTTTCCTCACTCTGCTGTAACGCTTCCTGTGCCTGCCGGCGCTCGGTAATGTCGCGGCAGACACAAAAGATTAATTTCTGTCCCCCCAACACAGCCCCGTTGGTGCTGACCTCCACGTCCAAGGCGGTGCCATCCTTGCGCCGATGCCGTGTTTCAAAATGAGCGCCCTTGGCATCCACGAGACGGAGCATCTCTTGTAATTGCGCGCGGCTCCATTGCAAATCCCAATCCCAGACATACAGTTGCCGGATTTCCTCGGGTGTATAGCCCAGCATCTCTGCGTAGCGCTGATTGGCCTCAAAGACCTTGCCCTCCTGATCAAGGACAACGATGCCGTCCCGCGATTGTTCAACCAGAATACGCCGCCGGACGGTTTCCGCCATCAAGGCCGTTTCCGCCTGTTTGCGCGTGGTAACATCCCGGAAACTCCACACGCGCCCCACCGCGACTTCGCCAAGGCGCTGCGGCCGGGAATAGCGTTCAAAAATACGGCCATCCTTGAACCGCAACTCATCCCACGAACTGCTCTCCGGTGTGTGATAAAGGTCCTGAACCTTGGCGAGAAACGCCTCCGGTTCCTGTAACTGCTCCAGCACAAACTGGAGCAAGCGGGCGTCATCCCGCGTATCCGCCAGAGCTTGAGGGATGCGCCATAGTTCAAGAAATCGCTGGTTGAAACTGGTCACCTTGCCGGCGGTATCCACCACCAACAGGCCATCGGCCGTGGATTCCAGCGCCGCTGTCAGTAACGAATGCGAGCGTTGTAATTCCTGCTCGTTCTGCTTGCGGATGGTGATATCACGGGCGACACCCAGAAGGGCAAACGGCTGTCCATCGCGATAGACAAGCGAAGCCAGGGTCTCAATGGATACCGTCGTGCCATCTTTGCGGCGCACACAAAACTCTGTCGGTTTGTTTTGGGCACCGTTGGTGCGCACTTCCATCACGGCCTGTAGCGCCCGCGGGAGCTGGTCTATGGATAAAAGCGAGGCAAAGGACAGCTTGGCGATCTCGTCGCGCTGATACCCCATCAAGTCCAGTGCGGCCTGGTTGGCGTCCAGAAAGTGCCCCTGAAAATCCGCCAGGAAGACACTGTCGCGGGAGCGTTCAAACAAGGCCCGGTAGTGCTCTTCGCTCTCCTTGAGCGCGTGTGTCCGTTGAGCAAGGAGCCCTTCCAATTTCTCCCGTTGCGTTTCTTCCGCCTCCCACCAACGGAACAGGGCCTTGATCTGCAACACCAGTTCGGCCGGCTCGAAAGGCTTGAGCAGATAATTATCGGCCCCACTCTCAATGCCGCGGATACGATCCTTCGCCTCCATCCACACTCCAGAAACCATCAGGATGTGAGTATTGGCTGTGGCCGCTTCGGCGCGAATACGGCGGCAGACCTCAAAGCCATTCAGGTCCGGAAGCTTGACGTCCAACACCACCACCCCGGGCTTCTCGGATTGTGCGAGGCGCAGACCGCGTTCCCCATCGAGCGCTGTAACCACCCGGACTTCCGGCAGACTGTGCCGGCAAATCGAAGCAATCAAACCCACCATCCGCTCATCATCATCAATCACCAGCAAAACCCGTTTCATGGTTCGCCCTCTGTCCTGCTCTTTCACCAAAGCAAGATTAGAACCAATTCCTGCCGACGAAAAGGAATTTCTGCCCCACCCTGGCCCACGGATCAACCTGCTCTACGTACGAGCCCCCAGTCGCAGGAACTGTTTCCCAAGGCTTGGAAAATTCCCGGCGCGATTTTCCAAGCCCCGGAAACTCACGCGTGCGCTGCCGGGCGGGCATCGAGGATGGCGCGGATGGCCTGCAAAAGTTCGGCGGCGGGATAGGGCTTTTGCAGGAAGCGGTATTTCTTGTCGGCGATGACTTGCCAGCGGGAGCGTTCGTCGGTGTAGCCGCTGCACAGCAGCACGGCGAGGCCGGGTTTTTGCTGGAGCAGTTGCTCCACGCTGGTGATGCCGTTCTGGTCGGGCAGGACCACGTCGCTGAAGACAAGCTCAAAGCGGCCTTCCTCCTGCGCGAAGAGGGCGCGGCCCTCGCCGGCGGTGGCGGCGGCGCGCACCACATAGCCGGCGGCGCGCAACACGTGCTCGGCCAGCCGGCGGACTTCGGGTTCATCCTCGATCAGCAGGATGCGTTCGCCGTGGCCGCGCGGCGGCGGCGGCGTGGGCGGCGGCACAGCGGGACGTTCCCCCGCCTCGGTGCAGAGGGGCAGATAGAGTTTGAAGGCGGAGCCGTGCCCGAGCTGGCTATAGACATTGATCCAGCCGTTGTGCTGCTGGGCGATGCCGTAGATCACCGAGAGGCCCAGCCCCGTGCCCTGGCCCGGTCCCTTCGTGCTGAAAAACGGCTCGAAGATGCGCGGCAGCACAGCGGGCGCGATGCCCGTGCCGGTGTCGGCCACCGTCAGGCGGACAAACCGGCCGGCCCGCGCGTCGGGGATATACGGGACATCCTCCGCCATCAGCGTGACACCGGCGGTGGTGATGGTGATGCGGCCACCCTGCGGCATCGCATCGCGCGCGTTCACCGCGAGGTTCATGATGATCTGTTCGATCTGCCCGGAGTCGGCCTTGACGCGCGGCAGGTCGGCGCCCAATTCGGTGACCAACTGGATGTCCTCCCCCAGCAGGCGGTGGAGCATCTTGTGCATGTTGCTGACGACCTCGTTGAGGTCGAGCACGGTGGGCTGGATCATCTGGCGGCGGCTGAAGGCGAGCAACTGGCGCGTCAGGCCCGCCGCGCGTTCGGCGGCCTTCTGGATCTCCAGCAACTCACCATGATGCCGGCTGGCGCCGGGCGTATCGCCCAACAGGATTTCCGTGAAACCGAGAATGGACTGCAGGATGTTGTTGAAATCGTGCGCCACGCCGCCGGCGAGCTGGCCCACGGCTTCCATTTTCTGCGCCTGTTGCACCTGCGACTCCAGCCGCTTGCGCTCGGTGACGTTGCGCAGTACGCCCTCGGTCGCCACCAGCCGCTCGCCTTCATAGACGGCAATCCAGTGGTCCTCCATGCACAGCAGCGTCCCATCCTGTGCGCGCCACCAAGCCTCCCAGCGGTCGGTCAGGTTGAGGTTGTGCGGCGACTGCAACGCGTCCATGAATTTTTCCTGCTCGGCGAACTGGTTGTCCTGAATCACCTGGGCGAGAAACGCGCGCCGCCCGCCCCCGCGCCGGACATCCGCCAGCGTATAGCCCAGCAGTTGCTGGAACGCCGGGCTGACGTAGAGGAATTCCCGCGTCTGCGCGTCCACGCTGTAGAGGATGTCGTCAATATTCGCGGCGATGCGCCGGAATTTTTCCTCGCTCGCGCGCAACGCCTGTTCGGCGAGTTTGCGCTCGGTGATGTCCACCGCCACCCCCAACACCGCGCGCTCCGTCGCGCCCGGCGGAGTAAAAGCCGCCTTGTAGGTTTGCAGCCAGTGTACGCTGCCATCCGCATAGGTGAGGGGTTCCTCGGCGATGAACTTCGGCTGCCCCGTGGCGAGGACCTCCTGGTCATCCTTGAGGAAGGCGCGCGTGTGCTCCTGGTTGGGCGCGATCTCCAGTTCCAGGCGCCCCACCAAGTCGCGTGGTTCCCGGCGGTAGCAGGCCGCGGCGGCGCGGTTGACAAAGAGATAACGGCCCTCGCGATCCTTGGCAAAGATGTGGTGCGGCACCAGGTCCATCACCTCGCGCAGCAACTGCTCGTTCTCGCGCAACGCCTTTTCCGCCTGCCGGCGCGCGGTGATGTCGTGCGACCAGATCACCAGCCGTTGCAACTCCCCCGCCGGCCCCATGAGCGGCTTGGCTCGCGCCTCGAGCCAGAGCCAGCGCCCATCCTTGCAGCGTATGCGATGTTCCAGCAACGTCGTCTGCCCCACCCGGTTGGACGCGCGCGCCGCCTGGATCGCCGGCCGGTCATCCGGGTGCAACCGCGCGTCCCACGGGCTGTGCTCCAAGTCCGCCGGCGTCCAGCCGGTCGCGCGATAGTAGGACGGGCTGATGAACAGCCGGCGTTCCTCCGCGTCGTGGACCGACACAAAATCCTCGGTGTGTTCCGCGAGCAACCGGTAGTGTTCCTCGGTGAGGCGTAACACCGCCGCGGCTTCCTCGCGTTCCATCAACGTGCGCTCCAGCCGCCGCCGCGCGCGGTGCAGCCCCTCCACCAACACGCTGAGCGCCAGCCCGCTCGCCAGCAGCATCGTCCACTGAAACACATCATGCTCCTGGGCAATACCCAGGCCCGGCGGTGGCACCAGAAAATAATCCGCACTCAAGGCGGCCAGCAAGGTCGCCAGCAGCCCCGGCCCCAAGCCGCCGAGGTAGGCGCTCAAGATGATGGGCAGCACAAAGAGAATCAACAGCGGCCGCTCGCCAAACACCACGCCCAGTTGCAGCCGCAACCAGAGGGTGAACAGCACGGCCACCACGGCCACCGCATAGGGCCAGGTGCGCGACCGCGCAATGAACCCGGCAGGCATCCCCGCGTCATCAGAGGTTGGCCGTCCACTGTGCATCGAGACTCCAGTCCACACGTGACCGCGCGGCACTCTAGTCCCGCCGTACAGCCAGCGCAACGCTGTAATCCCAACAGGCTTTCTTCCGGGCATGGCCACTGCTTCAAGCATCACGGGTGCGCCACAGCTCGCCGCGCGAGGACGAAACGATGCAACAAGATGTGTTGAGAGAGGCCCGAACGGCCACAACCCAATGTCCCAACGCCTGCGCCTGCCTGGAGACCGGACGCTGCGGCCAGCAGCCCCTCTGCGCGGGTGATCGCCTGCTCTCGGATCGGGTGCTGTGTATCCATGCGGAAGCGAAACGCGCCTGTCCCTATCAACTACACTTCCCCTATGCGCAGTTTTGCATCTGTCCCCTGCGCGTGGCGCTCTGGCGGGAATTCGGCAACCACTGGCTCGGGACCAGGCTGCCCCACGAGCGACGCTAGGCCGTCCCTCCGGCTCATTGCCAGCGCGCCGGCTGGGCACTGCGGGCCAGACGGCTCCACTTCCGGTAATACCAAGCCAGCGCCACCGCCAACAGAAACAAACCCAGTATGTGGGGCTCCGGGACCACCGTGACCTCGGCCAGTTCAAACGAGGTTCCATAGTGGCCAGCCCACCCCCGGTTGTCCTGGCCGCCGTCCGTATAGACAACATAGCGGACCCCGGACGCATAATCGCTGAACGTGGTACCGACCCAGTCATAGTTCCAGTTGAAACTGGAACCTTCAACGATGGGATCGGACTGCGAGCCAAGCTGGAAGTTGGTGATGACGGTGTGCCCGGCATCCTGCAAGGAGACGTCCAGAAAATACAGCCCACCCCAATACGTGTTCTTGTACACGCCAACCCGGATGTCGGGCGAGGCCTCCAATTCGGCAGTTGTGAGCCCCTTGGCCAGCAAATCCACGGTCTGTGACCGGATATCCCACTCATGGGACGTGTAGAAAACACCTGCATTGACCGCCCAACCGTCGCCGCCATTGGCGGTCACCGTCCAACCGTTCATATTGGAGGCCGTCAGGTCCGAGTTGGTCAGCAGGTTCACGCCGATCACATCGGCGCGAGAGGCCGTCAGCCCTCCCCACCACGCCAGCAGACCTGCGACTATGATAGGGCTGCGTATGTTCATGTGCGTTCCTTTTGGTTGTCTGCAAAGTTGGCCTGCCACGCTGAAGCAACCGCGAAACACGCCCACTCTGCCGTCCCACATCTATACCTTTCCGATGCACGCACTCTGACAAGCAGTTGCTTTGGGAGCAAGGCCGCATCTACCAATCCACGGGATGAAGTATACGAAGCGGCAGGAAAGGCCGGTGAAAAGAGCCCTGGCCCAAACACCGGGCCGGCTTTCCAAGGCTTGGGGGAGACGTGCAGATTTTCCAACCCTTGGGAAAACCGGGCCGATCCTCTTCCAATCCTTGGAAAGTTATTGGCCCGCGTCGGAAAGTGTCGCGGGCGGAGTGTCGCTCTGGCCGATGCCGGAGGTCGGCTGTTCGTCGTCGGGCTCGACGGTGGTCGCGCTGACGAGCTTGTCGCCAGCGGTCAGGTTGATCAGGCGCACGCCCTGCGTGTTGCGGCCGATGGAACGCATGTCGCTGACCGCCATGCGGATCATCTGCCCGCCACTGGTGATCAGCATGAGCGCATCGCTCTCGCGCACCGTGTGCGCGCCGATGACGAGGCCGTTGCGCTCGCTGGTCTTGATGGTGATCAGCCCCTTGCCGCCGCGGCTCTGCGCGCGGTACTCATCAAAGCCGGTGCGTTTGCCGTAGCCGTTCTCGCACGCGACGAGCAGCGTGGCGTTCGGGTCCACGATCTCGATGCTGACGACGCGATCATCCTTCTCCAGCGTGATGCCCTTGACGCCGATGGTGGCGCGGCCCTGGTCCCGCAGTTGCGCTTCGTTGAAGCGGATGCTCATGCCCTGCAGCGTGATCAGCATGACCTCGTTCTCGCCGTTGGTCAGCTTGACGCCGATGAGCCGGTCGCCATCCTCGATCGCGATGGCGATGATGCCGCCAGCGCGGATGTTGCGGTACTCGCCGAGGTTGGTCTTCTTGACGAGGCCCTGCTCGGTGGCCATGACGAAGTGCAGCTTCTCATCGAACTCGCGGATGTTGATGAGCGCGGCGATCTTCTCATCGCTGCCGATGTCGAGGAAGTTGACGATGGCCTTGCCGCGCGTCGCGCGGCCGCCCTCGGGGACTTCATAGACCTTCTTCCAATAGACGCGGCCCTTCACGGTGAAGAACAGGAGCGTATCGTGCGTCGAGGCCGTGAAGACGTGCTCCACGTAATCCTCTTCCTTCGTGTCCATGCCGACGACGCCCTTGCCGCCGCGCTTCTGCTGGCGGTAGGTGCTGACGGGGACGCGCTTGATGTAGCCGGTGTGGCTGATGGTGATGACGCAACCCTGGTCGGCGATGAGGTCCTCGACATTGATCTCGCCTTCGTCGGGGACGATCGCGGTGCGGCGCTCGTCGTTGTAGAGCTTGCGGATTTCGAGGAGGTCGTCCTTGATCACGCCGAAGAGCTTGCGCTCGTTGGCCAGCAGGTCGCGCAGGTAGTTGATGAGCTTGATGAGCTCGAGATACTCGTTCTCGATCTTGTCGCGCTCGAGGCCGGTGAGCTGGTAGAGGCGCATGTCGAGGATCGCGTTGGCCTGGAGCTCGGAGAGGCCGAGCTTCTTCATGAGCTGGGTGCGGGCGCCGTCGCGGTCCTCGGACTCCTTGATGATCTTGACGACGAGGTCGAGGTTGTCGAGGGCGATCTTGAGGCCCTCGAGGATGTGGGCGCGCGCCTCGGCCTTGTCGAGGTCGAACTGCGTGCGGCGCTTGATGACCTCGAAGCGGTGGTCAATGAAGCACTGCATCAGCTCCTTGAGGTTCATCACCTTCGGCCGGCCGTGGTCAATCGCCAGCATGATCGCGCCGAAGGTCGTCTCCAGCGGCGTGTGCTTGTAGATGTTGTTGAGCACGACGCGCGGGGGCACGCCGCGCTTGAGCTCGACGACGACGCGGATGCCGTCCTTGTCGGACTCGTCGCGGATGTCGGAGATGCCCTCGAGCTTCTTCTCGTTGACGAGGTCGGCCATCTTTTCGATGAGCGCGGCCTTATTCACCATGTAGGGGATGTCGGTGATGATGATGCGGTCCTTGCCCTGCTCGCCCTCCTCGATACCGGCACGCCCGCGGACCTTGAGCAGGCCGCGGCCGTTCTCATACATGTCCTTGATCGGCGTGGCGCCGCAGATCATGCCGCCGGTGGGGAAGTCCGGGCCCTTCACGAATTTCATCAGGTTGGCGACCGTCGCGTCCGGGTTATCAATCAGGAACACGACGCCATCAATCACCTCGGCGAGGTTGTGCGGCGGGATGTTCGTGGCCATGCCGACCGCGATGCCGGTGCTGCCGTTGACCAGCAGGTTCGGGACGCGCGCGGGCAGGACCTTCGGCTCGTAATACTTTTCGTCGAAGGTCGGCGACATGTCCACGGTGTTCTTTTCGATATCAGCGAGCAGCTCCTCGGCGACGCGGTCGAGGCGGCACTCGGTGTACCGGTAGGCGGCGGGCGGGTCGCCATCGATCGAGCCGAAGTTACCCTGGCCATCCACCAGCATGTAGCGCAGCGAGAAATCCTGCGCCATGCGGACGAGCGTGTCATAGACCGCGCTATCGCCGTGCGGGTGGTAGTTACCGATGACTTCGCCGACGACCTTCGCGCACTTGACGTAGGGCTTGTTGTGGACCCAGCCGCGGTCGCGCATGGCGTAGAGGATGCGGCGGTTGACAGGCTTGAGCCCGTCGCGCGCATCCGGCAGCGCGCGGCCGATGATGACGCTCATCGAGTAATCGATGTACGCCCGCTGCATCTCCTCTTCGACGTTGATGAAATCCAGTCTCTCGTTCTTGGTATACATGATGTGAAATTCCGGGTGTCTGATTAGATGTCGAGGTTGCGGACGTTGAGCGCGTTGTCCTCGATGAACTGGCGGCGCGGCTCGACCTCGTCGCCCATGAGCACGCTGAAGATGTTGTCGGCGCGGACGGCGTCCTCGAGCACGACCTTGAGCATCTTGCGCTTCTCCGGGTTCATCGTGGTCTCCCAGAGCTGTTCGGGGTTCATTTCGCCCAAGCCTTTGTAACGCTGGACCTCGAGCCCCTTGCGGCCGAGCTCGCGTACCGCGTTGAGCAGGGCGAACAGGTTGCCCACCGGCGTCTTCTTCTCCTCGCCCTCGACCAGGTGCAGGATCGGCTCCTCGCCGCCGAGCAGATGCTCCGGCTTGAAGCCGCGCTGTTCGAGCAGCGCGATCTGCTTGGCGAGCGCGGGCGCGGCAAAAATCTCCGTCCAGCGGAAGGTGTTGCGCCCCTTCTCCGCCGGCTCGCCGGAACCGGTGAAGATTTCGAGCTGCATGCCGAGGCTTTTCTCGCGCTCCTCGCGCAGCGTGCGCAGGTCGCCCTCGGTCGCCACGTAATGGAACTCGCTCTCGCCGTTCTGCCCGATCTGCACGCGGTATTGCGGGAACTGCTTGGTCTTCGGGTTGCGGTGGCCGAGGAACTCGGCGAAGTCAATGCCCTTGCGCTTGAGCAGCTCGGCGATGCGCTCGATCTCCGAGAGGCACTTGAGAAACTCCGGCAGGTGCTCCGCCTTGAGCGCGGCCACGCCCTTGACCGGTTCGAGCTTCAAGTCCTCCAGACCGAGGTCGAGCAGGATCTTCGTCAGCTCGGCGTCGCTCTCGATATATTCCTCGCGCTTCTTGCGCTTGATCTTGTAGAGCGGCGGCTGCGCGATGAAGATGCGGCCCTGGTCGAGCAGCGCCGGCATCTTGCGGTAGAAGAACGTCAGCAGCAGCGTGCGGATGTGCGAACCATCCACATCGGCATCGGTCATGATGATGATGCGGTGGTAACGCAGCTTCTCGATGTCGAACGCCTCGCCGCCGAGGCCGGTGCCGATGGCGGTGATCATCATCCTGATTTCATTGTTCGCGAGCATCTTGTCCTCGCGTGCTTTCTCGACATTCAGCACCTTGCCGCGCAGCGGCAGCACCGCCTGGAAGCGGCGGTCGCGGCCCTGCTTGGCCGAGCCACCGGCGCTGTCGCCCTCGACGATGTAGAGCTCGCACAGCGCCGGGTCGCGCTCGGAGCAGTCGGCCAGCTTGCCCGGCAGCGAGCCGGAGTCGAGCGCGCCCTTGCGGCGCGTCAGGTCGCGCGCCTTGCGCGCGGCCTCGCGGGCGCGCGCCGCCAGCACCGCCTTCTCGATGATGCGGCGGGCGACGGACGGATGTTCCTCGAAATAGGTCGAGAGCTGCTCGTTGGTGATCGAGGCCACGATGCCCTCGACCTCGCCGTTGCCGAGCTTGGTCTTCGTCTGGCCCTCGAACTGCGGGTCGGGGACCTTGACGCTGATGACGGCGGTCAGGCCCTCACGCACGTCGTCGCCGCTCATCGCCTCCTCTTCGCCCTTGAGCAGCTTGTTCGTCTTCGCGTACTGGTTGAGCGTGCGCGTCAGCGCCGAGCGGAAGCCGGAGAGGTGCGTGCCGCCCTCGATGGTGTTGATGTTGTTGACGAACGAGAAGACGTTCTCGCTGTAGCTATCGTTGTATTGCAGCGCGATCTCCGCCTGGATGCGGTCCTGCTCGCGGCCGAAATAGACGACCTTCGGGTGCAGCGGCGCCTTGTTGCGGTTCAGGTGCTCGACGAACTCGATGATGCCGCCCTTGTAGTTATAGATTTCCTCACGCGCCGGCTCTTCCTGCCGCAGCCGGATTTCGAGGCCCTTGTTCAGGAACGCCAGCTCGCGCAGGCGGTTGGCGAGGATGTCCCAGTTGAAGTCGGTGACGGGGAAAATCTGCGAGTCCGGCATGAAGGTGATCTTCGTGCCCGTGCCCTTCGTCTGGCCGATCGTCTCCAGCTTCGTCACCGGCACGCCGCGCTCGTAGCGCTGGTGATAGACCTTGCCGTCGCGCCGCACTTCGGCATCGAGCCACTCGCTCAGCGCGTTGACGCACGAGACGCCGACGCCGTGGAGACCGCCGGATACCTTGTAGGAGTTGTGGTCGAACTTGCCGCCCGCATGGAGCACCGTGAGCACGACCTCGATCGCCGGCCGCTTCTCGGTCTTGTGCATGTCCACCGGGATGCCGCGGCCGTTGTCGTTCACGGAGACCGAGCCGTCCGCGTTCAGCGTCACCTCGATGCGATCGCAGAACCCGGCGAGCGATTCATCCACCGAATTGTCCACGACCTCATAGACGCAGTGATGCAACCCACGCACGCCGGTGTCGCCGATGTACATCGCCGGCCGCTTGCGCACGGCATCCATGCCGCCGAGGACTGTGATCGAACCCGCATCATATTTCTTTCCGCCCGCTTCCGCCGGCGCCGCCAAATTTTCATTTTTTTCGGTCACTTCTGTATCCGACTTTTCGTTTTTCGCCATGATCCGCTGTGTCTCCCGAATTGTGACGCTTCTTATACCGAAAACGCCCCCGTCTGACAACGTTTTTCGCGAAATATATCAAGGCGTAACGCGTTATATTTCCAAGGCTTGGAAAAGCGTCCGCAAGTATTTTCCAAGCCTTGGGAAAACCGTGCCGCCGGGCTTCCAATCCTTGGAAAAGCGCTCCTCTTCCAGCGCCATATATTGTGGCCCGACCGAGCCTCCACCACAAGCCGGGTGCGCCGCTTTTTTGCGGACTTTTGCAACTGATTTTTACCCGTTATAGTGCACCCCATGACGACCATCGGATGCGAAAAAACTTATCGCGGCCGGCTCGCGCCGACGCCAACCGGCTGCCTGCATCTCGGTCACGCGCGGACTTTTTGGATCGCCCAGCAACGGGCTCGCGAAGCCGGTGGCAAGTTGGTTTTGCGGATCGAAGACATTGATCTCGCGCGTTGTAAACCGGCGTTCGCCAGCGCCCTGATCGAAGACCTGCGCTGGTTTGGTTTCGCGTGGGACGAGGGTCCGGATGTGGGCGGGCCGTTTGGCTCCTACACGCAGAGCGAGCGCCGGAATTTTCATCTCGAGATCTGGCGGCATCTGCTGGAAGAAAAATGGACTTATCCTTCCGCGCATTCGCGCAAGGATCTCGAACATGCGCCACGCGCTCCGCACGAAGGCGAGGCGGAAACGATTTTCCCCTCGCATTGGCGGCCCGCGCCGGATTCCTGGACGCCGCCTGCTACCCCCGACGGCATCAACTGGCGCTTCCGCGTGCCGGATGGCGAGCGCATCGAATTTGTGGATGGACGCTGCGGCCCGCAGGTGTTTGAAGCCGGGCGCGACTTCGGTGACTTCGTCATCTGGCGGCGCGACGGCGTGCCCGCCTATGAGTTCGTGGTCGCTGCCGATGATCACGCGATGGGGGTCACCGAGGTTGTGCGCGGCGAAGATCTGCTGCTCTCGACCGCGCGGCAAATTCTGATCTACCGCGCACTCGGCTGGACGCCGCCGGCTTGGTTCCACTGTCCTTTGCTGCGCGATGCCAATGGACAGCGCCTCGCCAAGCGCACCGCCGGCCTCGCCCTGCGCGAACTCCGCGCCGCCGGCCGGACACCGGAGCAGTTGCGCGCCGCATGGCCCACTACTTGACATCGCCCGCAATTCAGCGCAGCTTTGCACCAAACAAAGGCAAGCCATGAACGCAGGTATCACGAAGGAATTCATCCGGCGCATCCCCAAGACGGACTTGCATCTCCATCTCGATGGCTCGCTGCGTCTGCCGACGCTCATCGAGCTGGCGAAGAAGGCGCGGGTCAAGCTGCCCTCGCAAACCGGAGACGGGCTCTGCCAGTTGGTGTTCAAGAAAAACTATCGCAACCTTGGCGAATACCTGCGCGGCTTTGGCCTGACCTGTGCGGTGTTGCAGGCACCCGGGAATCTCGAGCGCGTCGCGTTTGAGCTGGCGGAGGACTGCCTGGCAGAGGGCGTGCGCTATATCGAGGTCCGTTTTGCGCCGCAATTGCACTGCCACGACAAGCTGACGATCGAGGGCGCGGTCGCCGCCGTCTGCCGTGGGCTGGAACGCGCCCAGCGCAGTCACAATCGCAGCCGCATGGTGAAGCTCGGCGAGGACCTGCCCTTCCACTTCGGCGTCATCCTCTGCGCCTTGCGCGCGTTTACCGCCACCACTGCGCCTTACTATGCGCGGCTGTTCAACGTCATGGCTTACGCGCCGCGGCGGCAGGTCTTTGCCGCCGCCTCGCTGGAGATTGCGCGCGCCGCCGCCGAGCTCGCGCACGAGCGCGGACTGCCGGTCGTCGGCTTCGATCTCGCGGGCGAGGAGTCCGGCTATCCCGCCGAGCACCACGCCGCCGCCTACCAGCTCGCGCACCGGCACTTCATCCGCAAGACCGTCCACGCCGGCGAAGCCTATGGCCCGGAATCCATCTTCCAGGCGATCACCGAGTGCCACGCCAACCGCATCGGCCACGGCACCTTCCTGTTCGCCGCCGACATGATCCGCAATCCCGCGGCCGGCGATCCGCAGACCTACGTCAAGCACCTTGCCGAATACATCGCCAGCCAGCGCATCAACATCGAAGTCTGCCTGACCAGCAACCTGCAGACCGTGCCGCAGATGAAGCGGTTCCGCGACCACCCGCTCAAGCAGATGCTCGCGCACAGCCTCTCGGTCAGCATCAACACCGATAACCGGCTGGTCAGCCACACCACCATCTGCCGAGAACTGGAACTGGCGGCGACGCATTTCGGCATCCAGCGCCACGAGTTCCGCAACCTCGTCATCGCCGGCTTCAAGGGCAGCTTCTTCCCCGGCACCTACACCGAGAAGCGCGCCTACGTCCGCCGCGTCATTGACCGCTACGAGGCACTCGAACGCGAGCTCCTCCCGCTGGCGATGTGACGCCGCTTCGGGGTTGCTTGTGGGCGGGAGCTACAGCTCCCGCGTTTCACACATGGGGCTCGATGGCGCGAGAGCTGTAACTCCCGACCACAAGAGAGGTCACACTCACTCGCGCGCCGCGGCGAGGAAGGCGCGGATGTTCTCCGTGCTGACGTTCGGCGGCATGCCGCCGCCGCAGGAGAGCATCCAGCGCGTCTGCGTCTGGACCTCGGCGCGCAGCTTGCGTACCGCGGCGCTCACGTCGTCGGGCGTGCCGGCGGCGAGCACATCGCGCGGCGGGATGTTGCCGAGCAGCGTGATGTTGCCGCCGGCGAGCTGCTGCATCTCGACGAGGGAGAGCTGGATGCCGGGGTTATAGAAGTTGATGCCCACGTCGGCGTAGTGCGCGAGGCTCGCCGCGCACGGCGCGTCATTATGGAAGAACTTCACGCTCACATCGCTCGCGTAGAGTTCCTTCAGGTAGGGCTTGCCGAACTCCAGGAAATCCTCCTCGCCGATGAAGCCGACGATGTCGTCGAGCATCATGATCCCGTCAATCGTCGGGATTTTTTCGCGCTGGAGCGCGTGCCACTGCTTGAGGAAGTCGGTGATGAGCCGGAGCAGCTTGTGCATCGGCTCCGGGTCGGTTTTGAGCGCCATCAGGAATTCCGTCGTGCCCATCAGGAAGCTGGCGACGTTCAGCGGGCCACGCGAGACGGAGAAGCGAATCTGGTGGCCCATCTCCTCGATACGTGGCCGCGCCCACAGCAGCCGGCGCAGCATGAACGGCAGCAATCCATCGTTGGCCGGGTTTGGCAACTTGAGGTCGGCGACCTGCGCGGGGTCAGTGATGATTTTTTCCGCGTACGGAAATTCGTTCGCCGGGAACGTGCAGCGTGAGCCGAACGCCGAGGGCTCTGTGCACATGCCGAACTCCGACCAGAAGCCGGGCAGGAACGTGACCTCAGGGAACGTCTCGATCGCCTTGCGGTTGGCCTCGAACCACATGGTCTCGCTGGTGAGGTAGTCGGCGATCTCGAGGCCGTACCACGCCGGCAGCCACGGGCAGTCAATGATGAAGCCCACCGGCAGCTTCGCGAGTTTTTCGCCGCGGAGCACCGCGAGCAGTTCCGTCCATTGTTGTTGCGTCATCGTTCACCTCGTGTTGAGCGCGGTGAGTTTTCCAAGGTTTGGAAAAAATACCAGCGTTTTTTCCAAGGCTTGGAAGATCAGACGACGCCGCGGAGGTCGAGCAGGTAGACCTGCCGGCCGCCATGGTGGGGCGAATCTATCGTCACCCATTTGCCGTCGCGGCTGCAGCGCGGATGCGTGTCGCACCGCCACTCGCCGGTGTACTCCGGCGGCGAGCGGAACTGGCCGAGCGGGACATACTTCTTTGTCGCCACGTGCAACAGGTAGGGATTCTGGTTGCGGTTCACTTTGCCGGCGTAGGTGTCGCACAAGATCCACTCGTTGCCGGGCAGATAGGTACAGTGGCCATCCACCGGCAGCATGCCCTCGACCAGTTCGGCCTTGCCGGTGTGGTCCTCGAACAACTGGCAGCGCCACTCCTTGGTGTTGCCCAGGCCGGCATACGCGAGGATGTGCGTGGGGTCGCACCAGATGAAGTGCGAGACGAGCCCGCTCGCGTTGAGCAGATATAAATCCTTGCCGTCCGCACCAACCGTAAACTGGCGCGTCTTCCAGCTCTTGCCCTCGGCCTCGCCGCGCCAGCGGTGCAGGAACTCGAAGCGCGTGCCGTCAGGCGAGACGAGCAGATGGTTGAACCAGTGTTTCGCGTTTTTCGAAAAGCCGCCGGGCTGCGGGACTTTCGCGAGGTCGGCGAAGGAGAGCAGCAGCGACTGCTTGCCGGTTTCCAGGTCCATCTTCCAGATGCCCGCATTTTCCGGCGCGAGGACGTTGGCGTTCGGGTCGGGCAAGCCGGCGTAGCCATAGCCAGGCCGGCAGTCGTTGAGGCGGCGGAAATCCGGCGCGACCGCCCACTTGCCGTCCGGGCTGAGCGCGTAGACCGGCGCGGGCAGCGTACGCTGCTTGCCGGTGTCCACATCGAGCAGATGACAGACGAAGCGATCGCCCTCGCGATCGTTCCACACGACGGTGCTTTTCGTGCCGGGCACCCATTGCAGCATGCAACCCTGCTGCCAGTTCCACGCGCGCGAGGTGCCCAGCTCGATCCACTTATCGCCATCCTGCAAATCCACCATGCCTACGCGGATTACGTCATCAGCGCGCGGCGAGCGACCCTCGAAGTCCACCTCCATCGCCAGCACCCGGCGGCCGCTGGGATCGAACTCGAACTTGTCGTAGTAGCCGAACCAGTGGAACTTCGGCCCGCGCGTGATCGCGCGCACCGGCACGTTGGCCGTGAACTCGACCGGCGCGGCCTCCGTCGCCGCCCGCCCCGCCAGCGCGCCGAGCGTCGCCGCGCCCGCCGCCACCAGAAACTCCCGCCGCGACCAGCCGGCCACGACGGAGCGTGGCCCTCCAGTTGCGTGAGAAATGTTTTGCTTTGCCGATTGGAGGGATGCGCTCGGTCGCGTCCGCTCACTGTCAGCATGACCAAGGTTGCTGTGCATAGTCGCCTCGCTTCTTCATTTCCGCTACCCGCTCATTCTGCCGCGCCGACGGCCTGCAACGCCGCGCGCAGGTAGCCCAGCGCGAAGGCCATGCCGGCGTGCCACGGCGCGTCACAAGTCATCTGCGGCGCGTGGTCGGGAATGACCACGCCGGTGAAATGGTTTTCCTTCAGGATGCGCAGCACGCGCAGCACATCCAGATCGCCCTCGTCGATGAACGTCTCGCGGTAGCTCGGCACGCGGCCGCGCACGTTGCGCAGGTGGACGTAGGCCACGCGCTGCTGGCGGCTGTACTGCTCCACCGCCTCATACACGCCGCCCTCGCTCATCTCCGCGAGCGTGCCGACGCAGAACTCCAGCGCATTGCGCGGGCTGGGTTTCAGCTCGAGCAGCTTCTGGTAGAGCCGCGGCTGATGGACGAGGCGCGGCTGGCCGCGCATCGTCGGCGTCGGCGGATCATCGGGATGCGCGGCGAGCGTGACGCCCGCCTCCTCCGCCACCGGCACCACCGCCTCGAGAAAATCCTGCAGCCGACGCCAGAGCTGCTCCGGCGTCGCCGGTGGCACGCTGCCGCCGCGCGCGTTCTCATCCACGACCATGTTCCACGCCATGCCACGCGGCAGGGGCTCATCCACCGCGCCCTCGATGCCGACGACCTCCGCGCCGCCGCGGCCCCACGGCCCCTTGATGCGGCCGGCGACCCCGGCGATGGAGAAGTTGTAGGCCATGATCGGGATGCCCGCGCGGCCAAGATTGCGGATGATCGTCTGGCAGTTTTCCAGATGCCGCTGCTTCTGCGGGCCATCGAGCAGCACGTCGTGCCAGTGGGCGGGATCGAAGTTCTCGATGGCCTCAAGTGCGAGGCCGGCGGCGTTGATTTCCGCCTTGAGCGCGGCGAGTTCCTCGAAACTCCAGAGCTTGTGCGGATCGCCCGCGACGCCCCAGCCACCGAGCCCGCCGAGCGGCTGATCCACCGGCCGGTTGTCCTGCCCGCGGTTGAAATAATCGACCAGATGCACAATCACATGCGTGCAGCCGCACTGCCGCGCGAAGCGGTAGTAGTCGCCATTGAGCATGTGCCGATAAAGCCCGAAGCCCAGTTTCATATTCCAATCCAATCACGCTTCTGTAGCGGCGGGCTGCGCCCGCCGTCGGCAGCCATAGGCCGCCGCTACAGCCCTGCCCAAGACCAGCACGTCTTTTCCAAGCCTTGGAAAATTTCCACCTGTTTTTTCCAAGGCCCGGAAAACCGCCGCCTTGTTCTTTCCAATCCTTGGAAAAATCACCGTTTATTTTTCCAATCCCTGGAACCCGGCTCGCCCTCCAGCAGTCTTCTTCCTTCGATGTTCGGTGTTCGATGTTCTTCGTCTTCCCTCGCCACTCGTCCCTCTTCAGAACCCGATGCTGACGCCGCCATCCACCGGCAGCACGACGCCGGTGATGAACTTGGCGGCGGGCGAGCAGAGGAAGACGGCGGCGCCGGCGACATCCTCGGGCTGGCCCATCCGGCCCATCGGCGTGCGCTGGATGATGCGCGCGAGCCGCGCCTTGTCGCTCAAGACCGCGCCGCGCGTGATGTCGGTCTCGATCCAGCCGGGCGCGATGGCGTTGACGCGGACGCCCTGCGGCGCCCACTCTACCGCCATCGTGCGCATCAGGCCGAGCAGCGCCGACTTCGCCGCGGCATAGGCGCCGACCAGCGGCACGCCGAACAGCGACGCCATCGAGGCAATGAAGATGATGCTGCCCTGACCGCGCGGCTTCATCAGCGCGTAGGCGGCGCGGCTGAGGGCGTGCGCGCCGAGCACGTGGATATCCATCTGGTAGCCGATCTCGTTCTCGGTGACGTCCGCAACCGGCTTCTTCAGGTGGACGCCGGCGTTGTTGATGAGGATGGAAACGGGGCCGACTGTTTTCTCGACATCGGCCAGCAACGCCGGCGCCTGCGCAAAATCGGCGACGTCGTGCGAGCGATAGGCCGCGGCCGCGCCCAGTTCCGCGCACGCCGCCTTGAGCGGCTCCTTGCGCCGGCCCACGAGCACGACGCGTGCGCCCGCCTCCACGAACGACCGCGCCATCGCCAGCCCCAGGCCCGTGCCCCCGCCTGTGATGAGGGCGACTTCATTTTTCAGGGAAAAGTTTTTCATGGCCGGAACATACCACGCCGGCCGGCCGCGCGCAGGCAGAAATCAGGAGCGCCGTTCCGTGACGGGCAGCGGGTTAGTCCACGCGCGTTTGCCGCTGACCTCCACCACTTCGGCCCGGATCCATTGCGGTTGTTTACGCGAGCCCGTCAAGTTCCACACGGCCTCGGTGATGGTTTTCCCGCCCTCTGACTGAAACAGCCGGCCGCCACCAGCACCGTTGAAGAAAAAGCGAATCTGCGCCGCCGGCGAAGTCTTGAGACGGACTGTGCCATTCTCCACACGGAAATCTATGATCGTCGGTCCGCACGAAGCGTAATAGCAACCCTGCCCAAGCGCATCCATGATGCCGGTTTTGGTGAGTTGCCGGGCGCGGATCATGGTCCAGCCCTGTGCCAGCCACGTGCTTTTGTGTACATCATCCACCGCCAGCAAACCCGGCAGCAACCCCTTGTTACAGAGCTGGTCCACGTGGACTCCGCTGTGGCCTTTCGCACTGGCCAACTCGCAGTGCGCGTTATACAGCTCGACACCAAGATAGCCGCTGACCTCCAGCAGTTCCTCGAGGCCATGGGCGGTCCAATAGGGATGCGCGTAGATGACCTTGCCTCCGGCGCGCCTGACCGTGTCTATCAGTTCTTGTGCCGGCAATTCCTTGGAGAGTTCAAAAGGATGGGGCAGATCCAGACAGACGAAATGATGCGCCGGCGCACCCGAGCCTGTCTTCGGATGCACTTCCATGCTGTTGATGGCCAGAAAACCATCCTTGGTGAAGGTGGTCAGATCATTTGTCTTCCAGTGATCGGTGATAGCGACCACCTGGAACCCGGCGTCGCGATACTGTGCGAGCCGGGTCGCCACATCCACGTCGCCATCGGAAGTCTTGGTATGCACGTGCAGCGCGGCTTTGAACCAGCACCCTCCCTGCAAAAAGGGATTAAGTGGGGCGTCCAGCCTGGCCGCTGGCTGCTTTGTCCGGCTGGCCGGCGCAGCCATGGCAGACGGGGCCAGCCAAGCAGCGCCTGCCGCCGCCAATCCCGAACGCTTAAAGAACAGGCGTCGTTTCATAGCTCCCTTCCGCGGTTCAACCACCTGCCAGTACCGATCAAGCTGGACGCTTACGCCACGGCCCACTGTTCGCGGATGAAGGCGCAGGCCTTCGCGGGATCGGTCTCGCCCTTCTTCCAGCCACACTCGAGCGAGAGCAGCCCGCGATAGCCGATGCCCTTGAGCGCCTTGAAGTAGGGCCGGAAATCCGTGCCGCCGGGCATCGGCGCGATGCGGGTGCCCTTCTGGGCCACGTGGACGTGGAGGATGCGCGCGCCGGCCTTGGTGATCGCGTCGGGCTGCTCATCCTCCTGCAACATGTGATAGATGTCGGCGTGCAGCTTAAACGCCGGCTGCGCCACCGCATCCACAATCGCCGCGCCCTCGGTGACGGAATTGATGAAGTTGGTCTCCTTGCGGTTCAGCGGTTCCAGCACGAGCGTGACGCCCGCCTTCGCCGCCGCCGGCGCGATGCGCTTGGCGAACGCGATGAACTGCTCGCGCGCCTTGGCGGCGTCGAAGCCGTCCGGAATCTTCCGCGCGCCGCCGCTGCCGAAGACGATCGTCTTGATATTCGCCACACCGGCACGGCGCAGCGCGCTCTCGGCATACGTGGCGGCCGCGTCGGGCTTCGCGTCCGGCCCGACGATCTTCATGCTGCTGGGCAAGAAACCATTGACGGCCAGCACGGGGATGGCGAGCCCCTTGAGTTGCGCGAGGTTTTTCTCGAAGTCGGCCTCCGGCTTGTCCGGCACGAACAGGCCGCCGACGTTGCCTTCGAGGAAGTCAAAGCCCGCGGCCTTCATGTCGGCCGCATCCTTGTTGCTTTTGCACACGCCGACCAGTGGCTTGAACTCGTCGGCCGCCGCCGCGCCGCGCAGCAGCGCGACGCCCGCGCCCGCCACCGCCATCCGCTGCAAGAACTCCCGTCGCGAAACAATCCTGCTGCTCATGTTGTTCTCCTGTTGGTTTTCTGCAATGCCGTCAGTCGTCTGTTGTGGGTTGTCGGTCAGCCATTTCCTTGGCACCTTCGATGGCGGTTGATTCATTGCCGCGCATGGGCGCGCACTCTGCCGGTGATTCTTTTCGTTTTACCCAACGCTTCACTCGCCACCCGTCACTTCTGCTCCCGCTGCAGCGCGCGCCAGGCGATGTCCTTGCGGAACTGCATGTTCTGGAACTGAATTTTATCGGTGGCTTCGTAGGCGTGTTTCACCGCCGCAGCAAGATCGGCACCAACCGCAGTGACGCCGAGTACACGGCCGCCGGTAGTAACCACCGCGCCATCCTTCTGCGCCGTTCCGGCGTGGAAAACAGTAACGCCCGACAGCGCGTTCGCTACGTCGAGTCCACAGATCGCATCGCCCTTCGCGTAATGACCAGGATAGCCGCCGGCCGCGAGAACCACGCAGACGCTTGCCTCCGGCCGCCAGCGCACGAGGCTCTCGGTCAGCGTGCCATCAATGCACGCTTCGAGCGCGGGAATCATGTCGCCGTCCCAGCGGACCAGCACGGCCTGCGTTTCGGGATCGCCGAAGCGGCAGTTGAACTCCAGCACCTTGGGCCCGTTCTTCGTCAACATCAGGCCGGCATACAGCAGTCCCTTGTAGGTGATGTTGCGGCGGCGCAACTCGCGCAGCATCCGGCCGAAGACTTCCTCGCGGATGAACGGGAGGAGGTCGGCGGTGACCACCGGCGCGGGCGAGTAGGCGCCCATGCCGCCGGTGTTCGGGCCGGTATCGCCATCGCCGATGCGCTTGTGATCCTGCGACGAGGCGAGCAGCACGACGTGCTCGCCATCGAGCAGCGCGAGGATCGAGGCCTCCTCACCGTCGAGGAATTCCTCGACGAGCACCGTGTTGCCGGCGGCGCCGAAGGCGCGCTTCACGAGGGCTTCATCAATCGCGGCCTCGGCCTCGGCCAGCGTCAGCGCCACCGTCACACCCTTGCCCGCCGCGAGACCATCGGCCTTGACGACGATCGGCACGCCCTGCTGGCGGACATAATTTTTTGCCGCCGCCGCATCGGTGAACGTCGCCGCCTTCGCGGTCGGCACGCCGGCGGCCTCCATCACCTCCTTGGAAAACTGCTTGCTGCCCTCGAGCCGCGCCGCGGCCTGGCACGGGCCGAAGACGCGCAACCCCGCCGCCTGAAAGAGATCGGTGACACCGGCGCAGAGCGGGGCCTCCGGTCCGACCACCGTCAGGTCGGGCTTGTTCTCCTTGGCCCACGCCAGCAAGCCGGCGAGATCCTCGGCCTTGATGTCGAGGTTGGTGCAGAACAGGGAGGTGCCGCCGTTACCCGGCGCGCAGAAAAGATCCGGTTGCCGGCTGTCGTTCTTGAGTTTCCACGCGAGCGCGTGCTCGCGTCCACCACCGCCGATGACGAGAATCTTCATGCTGTCCCTTTGCGTGTGCGGTGATTCTATGCGCCGTCCTCCCAAAACGAAGCGCAAAATTACCTGCCGCACGGGGCAGCCGCCCTAACCATCTGTAACCTTCAGGCCGAGCCTGGGTCAAAAGAATCGCACACTCTCTTGAGGTGTGCGACTGTGGGCCGAAGACCTTCCCACCAGCGACCTCATTCGCGGCTGTGGCAGAGCCTTCAGCGGGTGCAGGCAGACGGCCACGACGGAGCGTGGCCCTCCATTCGCTCCTATAGGGGCGGGACTCCCCAGCCCTCTGAAAACCGAGGCCGGCGAAATATTTTCGCTGGCTCCTGAAAATCGCAGCTAGATGAGCGGTTCCGGCAAGCCGGGAGCGGCGGCTTCCCAGCCGCCGCAAGCTCCACCGCAGCGCGAGCCTTGCAGGCCAAGGCGCAGTACTGGCCGGGGTAATGGCGGTTACCTCGGCCATGAAAATGATCGGTGGCCACGCAGGAGGAGAGGTTGCCTATATGCACACATCTGCACATGGTCGGGGCGGGCGGTCACCGGCGTCCGTAGGATGGCTGGGTTATGCGCGCTGGAGCAGGATCGCGGCAGCGGCGGCGGCGTTGATGTCGCCATGCTCGCCGAAGGCATAGCCATGTTCGGCAAAGCGCGTGGCAACCTTGGCCGCGGCCTCCTTGGCGTCAATGCCGTAGTCGCCGAGCCGCGTCGGCATGCCGATCGCGTGGAAAAACTTCTCCGTTCGCGCGATGGCCGCCCGGGCATTTTTCACACCCCAGACGCGCTGGCCATACTGCTCCAGCTTGGCGCGCTTCGCCGCGAACTTGTGCTGCCAGACGCCGGGCATGACGATCGCCAGCGTCTCGGCGTGGTCGAGTCCGTAGAACGCCGTCAGCTCGTGACCGATCATGTGCGTTGCCCAATCCTGCGGTACGCCGCAGCCGATCAGTGTGTTCAACGCGAGCGTCGCGCTCCACATGAAACTGGCGCGCGCCTCGTAGTTGCGCGGCTTGGCCAGCGTGACCGGCGCGACCTCGATCAGCGTCTGCAAGACCGACTCCGAGAGCCGGTCCTGAAGTGGCGCGGCCGAGGGGAAAGTCATGTACTGCTCCATCGTGTGGACGAAGGCATCCACAAGGCCGTTACGGACGAATTTCTTTGGTAGCGAGAACGTCGTCACCGGGTCGAGCACCGAGAACACCGGGAACGCCAGCGCCGAGGTGAAGTGCAGCTTCTCCTGCGTCGCCGCGCGCGAGATGACGGAGTTGCCGTTGGCCTCCGAGCCGGTCGCGGGCAGCGTCAGCACCGTGCCCACAGGCAGCGCGGCGGTGACGCACCCACCATGCGTGCGCAGGATTTCCCACGAGTCACGGCCCTTGAAGACCGCGGCCGCGGCGATGAACTTCGCCGCATCGAGCACCGAGCCGCCGCCGACTGCGAGGATGAATTTGATCTTCGCCTGCTTCACCAACGCGACGGCCTTGAGGCAGGTCTCGAACAGCGGATTCGCCTCGATGCCGCCGAACTCGACGCGGCGGTGCTTTTTCAGCGCCGCCTTGACCTGATCATAGACTCCGTTGCGCTTGATCGAGCCGCCGCCATAGAGTAGCAGCACCGGTGTCTTGGCCGGCACGCGCGTCGCCAGCTCCGCGATCATCCCCTTGCCGAACAGTATCTCCGTCGGATTTTTATAGCTGAAGTTCTGCATATTGATCTCCCGGTTTGGCTTTATTCCTCAAACAATGCCGCGCTCGCCACAGAAAAACCGACGCCCTTGGCCGGTTCGGCCAAAGCTGCGGTGCCGATTTCGCCGCCGCCATAGAAGCCGAACAGCGGAGCCTCCCGCGCGACGGCTGAAATGGTGGCGAATTCATCGGCAAGTTTCTTCTGCTTGAACAGCTCGCCGCGCCGTCCGCCGCAATCAAAGACAAGGACCAGCGCCGGCTTGCCAGGTTGGGCCTTGACGGCTTTCGTCAGCGACTCATCGGCCTTGGCCACGAGGTCGCCATTGCCGCCGCACAGGCCGAGGCCCAGTTTGAAGTTGCCGCTGATCAACACCGCCACGTTCGCACCGGTCACCACCTCGCCCTTGACTATCTCTTTGGCGCTGCCGCCGCCGGCCGCCGCGCCGACCACCGGCACGTTGCCGCCGAGCGCTTTGAGCAGACCCTCCACGAAGGGTTGGTTGGAACCCACGTGCTGGTTACCGAAGGTGAAGATCAGCTTGCTGCCCGTCGCCGCGCCCACCGCCGCCTTCAGTTGTTCGCCGAGGCGCTGACCGCACGCCGCGAAGCCGTCCTTGCCATCTTCCTTGCGCACAACATCGGCGACAGATTTCACCCCGGCCTGGCCACCGAGCGCCAGCACGCTCACGCCGTTTTTAATCTCGTGGCCCTGATCCGCGAAATTGCCCGTCGCCGTCAGCGACGCATAACCTTCGCAGCCGGAGATGAGCGCCTTCTCAAAAACTTCCGCCACACCGCTGACTAGTTCCGGTGTCAGTTGCTTCCGCGCCGCGAAGACCACGATCAACTTCGGTGCCGTGCCGCCCAGCGCGGCCTTCGCCAGCTTCGCCGCCTCCGCGCCCGCCGCCTTCGCATCGGCCAGCGTCGAGGCACCCGTGCCCGCTACCAATGCTGGTTCGGCCTGCGCCATCGACGCCACCGCCACCAACGCGCCCAGCAGTCCTGTCCACAATTTCCTGTTCATCGTTCTACTTCTCCCGCTGTTCAGAATACTTTTCCGAAATCCCGCACCTGCGGCACGGCACATACCCATGCGCTGGCGGGCGTGCCAGACACAGGCCTAGGTAGGCGCAGTTTTTTCCAGCACTGCACGCTTAAACCAAGCTGGGATCCGATCCGTTTTCAACTCCAGAGTTTTGCCGTCGGTGATTTCAGCCAGCCATGTGTGACGGCAGTCGGCGTTGTCGCCGGAGTTATCGAAGATGTAAGCGCGATTCGTGTGCCGGATCGCATCCAGCAACAAGTCCAGCGACCGGTGGTAGCGTTTTTCAATCCGGTCTTCGGGCACGGCGTGGCCGCCCAGCCGGACCCGATTGCGAACACGCGAGATGTTGATGGCAGGATCATCCGTGGCCACAAAATACAAATAGGTCCGGTAGCCGGACGCCTGCGCCTGTGCCAGCCTGGCCACCTTGCCCGGATGCGACATCACCGTCTCGATGGTGAACGAGACCTTTTGCGTCAACAATTTTTCCTGGAGGAAATCCGCGGCGACAGATGCAAAGTAGGCATTGACGGAGATGCCGCCAAAATCCAGCCGGCCACCTGTGTAGACCAACCGCTGGGCGTCTGCCGTCAGGCCGGCCACGCGCAGCAAGTCAGAACGATTGAAAAAAGCCAGCACCTCATCGGCGGGTGGGTTGACACCGAACGCGGCCAGATCAAGAAAGCCTTGCCGCCGGATGTCGCGCTCAAGTTCGTCCGGGTTGAGAAAGACGCCGAGCAACGTGACCGGCAGCACGGACTTGAGTGTACTCTTCCCCGAACCATTCGGCCCGGCAAACATTCTCATGCGTGGCGTAGGTGTGCTCACCGGAGGGTGATGATACTGCCAACCACTACCTGGGTGGGTTGCTCGATGGTCTTGATGGACACACGCCGGCCGTCAGGAAAGATTTCCAGGATGACACCATCCTGGGATTGCAAAACACTTTGCCCCGACGCAAGCACCTGCGCCCGCGCCGCGGCAAAGGCAGCGCCCGAAGCGGCGGGAAACTGACTCTCAAGATTTTGGATTTCCTGGTCTGACATGGTGCATCTTTCCGCCGAGAATCTATCTCGCCCTTGGATTCGCCGCAAGCCCGTGGTTTCGTCAGCCCGCGGTGGATGGGAACCAAGTCAAGCGCCTCCAGGCGGCTGTTCCACAGTGCAAAGATCAAAAAACTTTCCCGAAATTGCGCTCTTGTGGAATGGGTTTGCCGCCGGGCATATCCATGCGGGGGCGAGCGTCGAGCGCAGCATGGCCTTGTTCGATGGCGCGGAGCAAGGCCTGATAAACAGGATCGTTGGTGTCGCGGAAGACCAGCGGCGCGCGGCCCTCGGCGGGCGTCGCGAGGCCGAGGCCGCCGGCCTCGCGCGCAAGGTGCGCGTTCAGGACGAGACTGAATTCCGGTCGCGTCAGGTTCAGCCAGCGGTTCTGCGGATAGAGGCCGTGGCGTGCGCGGCGGGGATTCTCCCCAAACGCGCCGTGGCATGTCGCACAGTTCGAGTTATAGACTTTGGTAAAGCCCACGAACCAAGGCTCCGCCTGCGGCGGCACGCGCTGGTTGCCGGGGACAAAATGCCACGGGTCGCGCCCGCCCTGCGTGTGCGGCCGGCTCATGTCCCACGTGGCGTAATACGGCGCGTTGGCGTCCACCCACGCGAACACGCGGCGACGTTCGGCGTCGGTGAGCTTCACCTCGTGATGGTTGGTCTCGATCAGCGTCGTCAACTTGCTGGTCCACGAGCCGCTGCCCTGCGCGGGGAACACGCCGGTCGGTCCGGGATTGATGAAGTAATAGTCCACCATGCCGCGCGCCAGCAGGTGGTCATAGGACATGTTGAAGAAGCGCGTCTTGTCGCCAGAGAGATCGAGGCCGGCCTTGGGCGCGCGGCCGGAGTGGCACGCCACGCAATGACGATCCCAGACCGGCTGCACCTGCTTCACATAGTCCACCGGCCCCGCGCCCCATTCGGGCGGGCGCAGTGCGTTGGGCGGACGCGCGAGCCGCGCCGCGCTCTTGATGCCGGCCGGCGGCGCCTTGAGCCGGTCCTCGTGGCAGCCGACGCACGAGACTTTTTCGCCGGCGGTGATCTGCGTCACCGAGCCCATGCGCTGGATTTCCTTGCCGTGCTCATCGAGCGCGATGAAATAGAGTTCGCAGTTCGAGGGCGCGGTGAAGTAGGCGGAACCGTTTTCATCCACCGGCGCCTCGCCGAGGATTTCCTTCACGTAGTAGCTGCCGTAGCCGACGAGCGGATAGTGGTCGTGAAAGCGCGGCCCTTCGGTATTCCATTTTTTCGGCGTCTGCCGCATGACGCGCAGCGCCTTGACGGCGCCACGCGGCACGCCCTGCTCGCGCAAGCCCTGATAGACATCCTGCACGAAGAACGTACCCTCGCCCGGCTCGGTCGGGCACTGGCCGTGGATCACCACGCGCGGCAGCGCGCGCGGCGCGAGCGCGACGGGAGCGAAATAACTTTCGCCGTCGCGCGCCCAGACCGGGAAGCGCGCACCATCGTAGCGGCACACACAGATGCGGAAGCCGGCGCCCGGCCGCGCGTCGTTGCCGACCGCGGCGAGAAAGAGATCATCGGCCAGCGGCCACGGATCGGTGACGGCGTTGTTATAGAAAACATCGCCCGGCCCCCAGTTCGTGTCGCGCCACGTCTGGCCCTTGGCGGGCTGGAGCGGCGTCTCGAACGTCACCTTGCGGATGCCGGCGAGGTTCTCCAGCCCGGCGCTGCGGTCCACGAGCGCGATGTCGCTGATCGGCGGCAGATGATGGCCCGCCATCGTGATCAGCACCTGGTCGGTGCCCGGCACCGGCCGCCCGCCGTAACGCGAGTTCGGAATCGTCAGCGTGTTCCCATAATAGAGTTTCAGGTTGCGCCCGTCGGGATGGATCGTCCACAGACCCTGCCACGAGAAAATATTCTTGTCGTTGTATTCCCACCGGGAGCACAGGATCGTCCCATCCGGCAGGACGGCGGGCGTCACCGAGCAGAGCGTGGTGAAATCAATCCGCCGCAGGTTGCCGCCATCGGCGTCGCAGATATGCAGCGCCGCCGCCAGAAAATCCTGGCACAGCGAGTAGCTTTCCACGCGCGACGAGCTGAAGACGATGCGGCCATCGGGATAGTAGACCGGGTTGAAATCGTGGAACGGCCCCTGCGTGATTTGCCGCAGGCCGGTGCCGTCGCTGTTGATTTCCCAGACGTGGAACGGCTGGTCGTTGGTCTCCTTGTAGCTCATCAGCAGCTTCGCGCCATCCCACGAGGGCGCGAGGTCCCAGATGAAACCATCTTGCGTCTCGAAAATCACCTTGGGCGGCTGCTCGGGCTGCGCGGGGTCAAACACCAGCAGCGCCGAGCCACGGTCGGTGCGATGCGAAAACATCGTCGCGTTCGTGCCGCGCAACCCGTGTGAACGGCGGCGGACAAACGCGAGCCGCGGCAGCTTGCCGAGTTGTGCGGCGCGCGCCTGCTCGAAGAGCGCGGCGAACTGCGGCAGCGGCTCCTGCGGCTGCACCATCGCCACCGGCAGATACTTCTGCGCCAGACCTTGCACGGCTTTCCGCGCCGCCAGGGAGTTCGTCGCCAGCGCCCATTCCAGCCACGGCACGCCGGCGCACGCCTCGAACGTCGCGAGTTGATCGGGGCAGCACGCCTTGACCATGTTGCGCAGCCCCGGCGCCGGACTGGCGTTCTGCAACATCTGCGCCTCGACGCGCATCCCGCGCATTACGACGGCAAAATCCGGCGCCTCCGCGCGCGCGGCGGAAACGCCTGCCAACGGGAGGGCGAGCATCCACGCGAGCCACCCATAACGGCTCGCCTTCCCCAAGCGCGTAGAGGAAGTTCCAGGGATTGGAAAAGCGAACCGGTAGTTTTTCCAGGGATTGGAAAAAGTCAGGCCGCATTTTTCCATGGCTTGGAAAAAACGGGCGGGAATTTTCCAAGCCTTGGAAAACGGCGGCGTTTGAACAGCGCACAACCAGCAGCGAACACCGGACATCGAAGCGGAGAGCTGTTTTCGCACTGTCGTCATCAGCGAGAGCGCCTGCGATGTTCGATGTTGCGTATTGGAGGTTCGGTATTCTTCAGATCTGCGAGCCGGGCAGCGGGCGCAGGATGAGGTTGGTGATGTTCGAGACGGTGTCCTTGAAGCGCGGGTCGTCTTTGAGCTTGATCCACTCGGGATCGGTGCGGAATTTCTTCCAGCCGGCATCGAGCGCGGCGGGATTCTCGAAGCCGAGCATGTAGTGGAGATTGGGCAGCCGGGTGCCGGCGACCGACGCGCCGAAGAAGACCGGGTTCATGCCAAGCCGGCGGAAGAGCGCGATCTCGCCGCCCTCGTTGAACATCTCGACCTTGCGCGCGGCGCGCTCGCAGTTATGGCTTTCGTAGATGCGGAGCTGGAGCACACGGTCGGCGGCGGTCGAGGGCACCTCGAGCGCCGGGCACTGCGCGAACGCGAGCATGAGCTGCGTCTCGATGCGCAGATAGACGGGGTCCTTCATGGGCGTGCCGAGCACGGCCTTCTGGGCCGCGGCGAAGGTCGCGTCGCCGGCCAGCCGCTTCGAGAGCGTCAACAGACTCGCGGCGTCCGGGGACTGGAGCAGGACGCGGACGGTGAGTTCATCGGTCTCGAATTTAGGGTTGTCGGCCTTGAGGGCGCGGAAGGCGCCGACGGGTTTGACGCCCGCGCGGTTCATCGCCGGGATCATGCTTTGGGCCGTGAAGTCGGCGAAGATTTTCAGCTTTTCCTCATTGGCGAAGCTCAAGGTCCGCAACTGGAGCCACTGCTGCGGCCCGGCCGCCTCCGCGCGCGCTGCGCGCGCCGCGCCGCCCGCCAGCACCGCCAAACCCGCCGTCACGATGAAGTCTCTGCGTTTCATGTCAGTCTCCTATCTTTGTTGTTAGACCATATCCAAAACGTGATGCCGCCGTATTTATTTCAAAGGCGGGAGTGTTGGAGTAATGGAGTGCTGGAGTGTTGTACCATTCAGTACTCCAGTTCTCCAATACTCCATCACTCCATTATTTTTTCGCCGGCAAATTTCCAGCCGGGCTGCGCGTCGGGCGTCAGCGGCAGTTGTTGCAGGCTGGCGCGCAGCAGTTCGATGGGCATGGAGTTTTCCGCGAGCACGGCGTCGTTGAACTGCTGCTCGGTGAGCCGGCCGCGGCCGACCAGCTCATCGTGCAGCGCGCGCAGTTGCAGGCCGCCGATCAGGTAGCCGGCCTGGTAAAGCGGCGGCGCGGTGATGAAACGCCGGACCTCGCTGGTGGCACCGAATTTTTCGTGGCCGCCGCGGTCCACGAGGAAGGCGATCATCTCCGCGGGCGTCATCTGGCCGAGCTGGTACTTGAGCGAGACGATGACGCGCGCGGCGCGGTGCATCCGCCAGAACAGCATCCCGATTTTTTCCTCCGGCGTGCGCGCCCAGCCGAGGTCCCAGAAGCGCAGCTCGCAGTAGAGCGCCCAGCCCTCGAGATAGAACGGCGTGCCGAACAGCCGCCGGTGCGGGTGGCTGCGCGTCGCGACGAAGAGTTGCAGGTGGTGGCCGGGGATCAGCTCGTGCGCGGTGGTCAGGCGCGTGAAGGCGCGGTTGTTGCCGCGCATCACCATCAGCTTGTCCTCCTGCTTCATCGCCGCGTTCGCGTAGGCGACGAGCATGTGCTGGTGGCTGTAGGCGGCGTACGGGATGTTCTTTAAGGTCTCCGGCGCCATCATGGCCACGCGCCAGGTTTCGGCGCAGAGCGGCGGGACGGTGGCGAACTGGTGCCGGGTGGTGAACGCCAGCGCCTCGCGCCCGACCTGCGCGACGAACTCGTCCTGCGCGCCGGGCGGGACGGAGTCGGCCTTGACCCGGGCGAGGGCGGCCTGCCAGTCGCCGCCGCAGCCCATTTTGCGGGCGGCTTGCTTCATCTCGGATTCGCACCAGGCGAACTCGCGCTCGCCGATGGCGATCAGCTCGGCCGCCGTGTAGGGGAGGAACTCGCCGTGGATTTCCGCCGCCAGCGCCGCCGCGCCGATAGGCTCGCCGACGAGCGGGTCCTCGTCCTTGCCCTTCTGCCCGGCGATCTCCTCCTTCAGTTTCTTGCCGTACTCCTCCAATTCCTTATCCGCCTCTTCGCACGGCTTTTTGAGCCACCACGAGGCGTCGGGGCTGAAGCCGTCGTAATACTTGAACCAATTCTTCAGCGTCTCGCGGATTTGCCCGACGACATCGGCGGCGCGCAACGCGAGCACCGGCGTCACCTTGAGCGGCGGCGCGTCATCGGCCTTCTTCCTGGCGTCTTTTTTCTCGTCCTTTTTTTCCGCCTCGCCGGGCGTGTCCGGGGTTACGCGCTCGCGCAGTTGCCTGGCCTGCGTGGTCAGCTCGCTGACCTGCGTGGCCGCCGCCGCGCCATCGAGCCGTTCCAGCCGCCAGCGCGCCAGTTCCAGTTGTTCGACCGCACCGCGGAAGGGCACGAGCTGCGCCAGCTCCGCCAGCCGTTGCTTTTCGCGCGTGAGATGCCGCTGTTCATTTTCGCAGGTGAGGCGCAGCAGAACAAAGTCAACTTTGCCGGCCTGATCGAGCGCGGCGAAGTCGAGCTGTTGCAGTCTCCCCAGCCATTGCCGCTGAAGCTGCTCGCCGCGGTCGAGGCGGATGTGGGAGTACGGCAGGTTATAGAAGCTGGCAAGCGCGTTGTGATCGGCCTCGTACTCGCGGACCAGGTCCGGCAGGGCAGGTAACGCGGCGTCGGCCTGGAACGCGGCGCTTAGCAACAGGCACAGCAGGAGGTGTTTCATGCGGCCGGTTTTGTAGCACCCGCGCTCCCGCCGCGCCAGTATTTCCCGCCCTGAAAACATCAACGGCCGGCAGCCTTGAGTCGCCAGCCACCGGTGTTCCACCAGGCGCGGGCATCGCGCGGCGTGGCGTTGGTCCGCATGAACCAGCCCGCGGTATCGCCGGCTGGCGTCTGCCAGACGAGGTCGGCCACGCCATCGGTATCCACATCGAGCGCGCCAAGCAGCGCCCATCCGCCGGTGTGGCCGACCAACTGCGCGGTGATGCCGCCGCCGGGCTGCTGCCGCCAGGCGGCGACGAGTCCGCTGGCGGTCTGCCAATAAAGATCCGCGCGCGGCAGCCTGGCGCCAGGCCCGGCAGCGCACAGGCGCCAGCCGCCGGCGTTGACGAGATACGTGGCCCCCTGAAAAACGCCATTGGTATCGAGTTGCCAGTAGGCGACGCGGCCGTCCGGCGTCTGGAAGAAGAGCTGGCCACGGCCCACACCGAGATAGTCGGCGCAGGCGCGCGCCTCCCACGCGCCGGTGTTGCCCAAGGCGATGGCGTTACGGAACGAGCCATCGGCCTTGAGCAGCCACACGCGCACGTCACCAGCGGCCTGCTGGAAGAACAGGTCGCTGACACCATCGCCATCGAGGTCGCCGGCGGCCTTGAGCTGCCAATCATCGGCATGGAGGAGCAGCCGCACAAATTGGAAGGCGCCGGAGGCGTTGAGAACCCAACTGGCCAGCAAACCGTTGGGCTCCTGATAAAAGAGTTGCGGCGCATGGCTCGCGGAGGCGCACGGCAACCACTGCACCTGATCGAGCCACGCGGCATCGGCGCCGGCGCTGCCGCTGGCGTCCTTCGTATAACGCCATTGGAGCGTGTGCGCGCCGTCGCCGATGAACCACAGGCGTTGTTTCCAAGCAGTGGCGCCGGAGATGCGCTCGACGATATGGCCATCCACATGGAATTCGAGATGGTCGCCAGCGGCGGAAGAAACCTGCCACCCATAGAAAATGGAACCGGGGCCAGTCAGCGACGTTTGGAGCCAGGCTTGCTCACCGTCGCGCAGTGGCGCGCTTTGCACGGCGGCGTTGCCATCCAGCGTGTGGGTGAACTGCGCGATCCAGTTGGTATCGCCGCCGGTGCTCCACGTCAGATTGCTGGCGTCCAGCGCGGTTTCCAGTGTGGGCAGAAAGGAGGCCGTGTAACTGACTTCGCCGGTGGTCACGGTGAGGTTGCGGTTGGTGACGAGGTTGCCATCCTGCCAGCCGGTAAAGCGCCAGCCCGCGGTCGGCGTGGCAGTGATCGTGTGCAGCGTGCCGGTTGGATACCAGCCAGCGCCGGTCACGCTCCCGCCCCAGACCGGGTTGGCGGCCAGGGTGATGAGCCCGTTCAGCTTCGGATCAGGCGCATAGGCGCTTAAATCGCTTGGCAGAAAATCCGCGGGCAGGCTGGTGCCGCGCGAGAGCCCGGCCAGGCCGTTCACCGTGTCCAAGCCCAGAAAGGCAAGGCGGATGACGCCGTTGGTGAACAGCTCGATTTGAAAATTATTGGTCGTGCTCGTGTTGTATTCCGGGATGTTCTGGTAGGTCACCGCGACATGATCGCCAAACTGTTTCCACGAAACCGTGCCGGCCACGGCCGGGTTCAGATCCAGGAACAGCGCCGAGATGCGCATACGTTTGAAGTGGTTGGTCGTACTACTCTTGTAGGTCGTATCGCTGCGGCCGAAGGTGAGGTAACCATTGGCGCAGGCATAAAACGAGGTATAGGTGGTGCCAAAGAAGGGGACACGCAGACCGCCGGTGAGCCGGATGAGGCTGTAGCCATCGTCGGACAACGTCAGCCGTGTGCCCCCGGTCGGATCGCTTGGAAAGGCCGTGAGCGCAGAGCAGCCCGCCGTGTAGCCATTGGTGGAGTTCTCCGGGACGAAGGTGAGCAGTTTCCCGTCGAGGTCGTTCAGGTGCGTGTCAAAATTTTCCGTGAAGTAATCCCGCTGCCCGGAACGCACGCTGACCGTGCGCAACTGAAAAACACGATCGGTCAGGTTGGTGAAGATGAGCGTGTCCGCAAAGACACCCACGTCGAGCGTCCGGGCCAGGCTGTTCAGGCTCACCGTCACAGTCGCCTGCGCGCCGGCGGCCAGCGTGCCGGAGGCGGGTGTGATGCTGGTCCAGGCCTGCTGATGCGTGCCCGCCCAAGTGATGGCATGCGTGGCGCTATTGAGGAGCGTGTAGGTGACCGAGTCCGGCGCGAACGGACCGCCGCGCGGGCCGACCGCGTTCAAGCCCGTGCCGGGACTGACCTGCATCGCACTGCTGGAACGGTAGTCAACCACGTTGGCGGCATAACCCACCTGGCAGCAACCGTACTCAATCCGCATGTAGCCGCCCTCGCCCCACCCTGTCCCCCACGAATTGCGCAGCAGCCAGACACCGCTGGTACCCTGCGAGTCGTCCCAGCCCACAAGTACGACGGCGTGGTTGATGGTCTTGTCGTCATTAACGTTGAACACCCCGCCCCCGTAAGCCTGAAAAGCGCTGTTCACATAGACGCCGACCGCGACCGGGCCGTAGTTGACGATCGCGCTCTTGATCTGGTCCACCGTTGGCACGCTCGCCTCACCACCAATATAGGCCCAGTTGTCCAGCCAGTAGCTGTGTGGATAGGGCCCGTTCGGCGCGACATCGGCGGCCACATAGGGGAACGCCGCCTCCGGCACCGCGCCATTGTCACCATAGGGATCGTGAGCGGACGAACCGCGCAGATGATAATCGTGTGCGAACCAACCGCCGTTACAGCCCCAGCCCTCCGCGTTGGCGCTCACCAGCCATTGCTCCGAAAGATCAGTCGTTACACCATCCTTAAGCTTGATGGCACATTCCAGCGCGCCGACCGTCGCAAAAGCCCAGCAACTGCCGCAGTTGCCTTGATTGCGGATGGACGGCAACCCGGCACTTGTCCGCCAATCAAAGGCACCGGGGAACGTGCCGGCCGCCGCGACATTCACCATGGAAGTACTCGCGCTACCCGCCGCTGCGCTCATCGCGGCAACGGTGGATACGCTTCGCCTAGCGGGCGGTTGCACAAAGCGCGCGCGGGCCTTCCAATGTGCCGGTTCGCGCAGATTGCAGAGTTCGGAAATATGCCGTTTGGTCGCCTCGTTATGACCGACGCGAAAAGTCCAACCCTCACGCTGGCCACGCTCCCGCAGGCCCTGGAGGTCCTTGTCCTGCAACTGCGCCGCCACTGGCAAACCCGCCACCAGCGCCAGCCAGAGCCACCAAAAATTCCTTGGATGACGATCCGACTTCATTGCAACCTTGCACCCGCAATACAAACGCGCACGCAACGGCGGGAACCTACCCTATCGGCCGGCATTAACCAGCGGCCCACCGCCCCTTGGAAAGCAGCTCCAGTGCCAGCTTCCGCGCCTGGCAAGGCGGCCCTCACGGCCTTGGAAGGCGTGGAAATTTTTCCAAGCCTTGGAAAATTTCAGGCCGGTTTTTCCAAGGCTTGGAAAATTTCGTCGGCGTGCTGCCACGCGACCGCGCCCCGGTCGAGCAGCGCGCGCAGGCGCGGCAACGCCTCGCGCTGCGGCGTGAAGTCGCGCTGGTCCAGATGCCGCGTATTGATCAGCACCCGCGCGCCGCGCGCCAGCGCCTCCTCGGCCAGCGTGAGCAGCGCGACGTTGCCGGGGCCGAAGGGCACCTCGGCCAGCACCAGCACCTGCGCCTCGCCGGCAAACTGGCGCGCGGTGGCCAGCGCGGCCTTGCCGAGTGGCGAAAAAGGTTTTTCCAGCGCGGCGCGAATCTCGAGCGCGGCCGCGGCTTGCGCGTCGCTGTCGCCCATGTTCAGCGGGCCGCAGCTTACCTGGTGCCCGGTCAACAGGAGCAGGCGCAGCAGTTCCGCGCCGCTGCCGCCGCCGGCGAGCACATGGATTTTCTTCGCGCTTGTACCGGCGGCGGGCGGCGGGCGGCGTTCGGGCCGGACTTCCGGCGCGCGCCCGCTCTCCTGCCGCACACGCACATCGCAGCGATAAACCTCGCGCAGCAAATCCTCGCGCAACACCTCGGCAGGTTTGCCGAGCGCGGCCAGCCGGCCGCGGTCGAAGAGCGCGAGCCGCGCGCAAAATTCCGCCGCGAGGTTCAGGTCGTGGCTGGTCATCACGATCGTCAACCGGCACTCGCGGTTGAGCCGGTCGAGCAGGCGGAGAATTTCCCACTGGTGGTTCAGGTCGAGGTGGGCGGTCGGCTCATCGAGCAGCAGGATGCGGGTCTCCTGCGCCAGCGCGAGCGCGAGGGCGGCGCGCTGTTTCTCGCCGCCGGAGAGTTCGCCGAACGGCCGGTCGCGCAGGTCGAGCAGATCGGTATAGGCCAGCGCGCGCTCGATGGCGCGGCGGTCCTCCGCGCCGGGCCGCGCCAGGCGGGCGCGCGCGCTGACGCGGCCGAGTCCCACCAGCTCGGCGACGGTGAAGGGCAGCGGCGTGGAAAGTTCCTGCGGGACCACGGCGACCAGCCGCGCGCGCTCGGTGCCGCGGATCGCGCGGATGTCGCGTCCGTTGAGCAGCGCGACGCCGGCGCGCGCGGGCAGCAGGCCGGTGATGACGCGCAGCAAGGTGGACTTGCCCGCGCCGTTCGGGCCGAGCAATGCCAGCCATTCGCCTGCGGCCACGGTGAGCGAAACCGCGTGCAGCACATCGCTTTCGCGGTAGGCGGCGGAGACGTTCTGGAGTTCGATGGCGCTCATCGTCACTCCACCCAGCCGGCCGCGCGGCGGCGCAGGAGCCACAGGAAGACCGGGCCGCCGAGCAGCGCGGTGACGACGCCGACGGGCACCTCGAGGGGCGCGAAGGCCGTGCGCGCGAAGGTATCGCACAGGACGAGGAAGCAGCCGCCGGCGAGCGCGGTCGCGGGCAGCAGGCGGCGGTGGCCGGGCCCGACCAGCGCGCGCAGCGCGTGCGGCACGATCAGGCCGACGAAACCGATCAGGCCGCTCATCGCGACGGCGGCGGCGGTCATCAGCGTCGCGCAGCCGAGGCCGAGCGCGGTGACGAGCGCGGGCGCGATGCCGAGGTGGTGCGCCAGCTCCGGGCCGAGCGCGAGCGCATCGAGGTCGCGCGCGAGCCACCAGACCACGATACCGGCGGCGGCGATCAGGACACTGCCGAGCACGAGCGTGGCGGTCGAGTCGCCTTGCAGATTGCCGAGCAGCCACCACGTGATGCCGTGCAGGCCCTCGGTACTGGCCAGCGAGAGCAGCAGCATCAGCAGGCTGGAGGCGATGGCGGAGAGGATGACGCCGCTCAAGAGCAGGCCATAGATCGAGGCGCGGCCGCGCTGGGTGGCCAGCGCAAAGACCAGCGCCAGCGTCGCGAGCGCGAAGAGGAACGCGCCCGCGGGCAGCGCGAATACCGAGGTGGTGGCGAGGCCGCAGGTGATGACCAGCGCCGCGCCGAGGCCCGCGCCGCTGGAGACGCCGAGGACGTAGGGCTCGGCCAGCGGGTTGCGCAGCAGTGCCTGCAGCACCGCGCCGGCGACGGCGAGGCCCGCGCCCACCGCGAAGCCGCAGACGACGCGATGCAGCCGCAGTTGCAACAGCGCGCGGCCGAGTTCGGTGCGCGGGTCGGGCCAGAGCGCGCCGGCGCTGCCGAGCAGCAGCGCACCGCCGAGCACCAGCGGCGCGAGCGCCACCAGCAGCCAGAGCATCCAGGGTTTACGCATCGCGCCGTACAGTTTGCCAAATCCCCGCGGCTTTTCCAAACCTTGGAAAATTTCGCGTGCTTTTTCCCAAGCCTTGGAAACCTTCCGATGTTTCTGGGTGGCGTGCCACCTGAATCAGACAAGCCGGCCGGTATCTGGTATAGTGCCGCCATGAACTCGACCACCCCATGGACCGCCGCACGGCTGCGCGGGCTGAAGGGCCGCGAAAAAATCGTCAGCCTCACGGCCTACGATTTTGCGACGGCCCGGCTGCTCGATGAGTCCGGCGTCCACCTGGTGCTCGTCGGCGACTCGCTCGGCATGACGGTGCTCGGCTACGAGAATACGCTGCCGGTGACGATGCTCGACATGCTGCACCACACCGCCGCCGTCGCGCGCGGCGTCAGGCACGCGCTGGTCGTCGCCGACATGCCGTTCATGTCCTACCAGATTTCCATCCCGCACGCGCTGGCGAACGCGGCGCGTTTCCTCAAGGTTGGCGCGCACGCGGTCAAGATCGAGGGCGGCGAGCTGCGCGTGCCGCTGATCCGCGCACTGGTGGAGAACGGCATCCCCGTCCTCGGCCATATCGGGCTGACGCCGCAGAGCGTGCAGGAATTTGGCGGCTACAAGGTACAAGGGCGCACGCCCGCCGCGGTCGCGGCGCTGCTGCGTGACGCGCGCGCCATCGCGAAGGCCGGTGTGTTTGCGATCGTCGTCGAGGGCGTGCCGCCCGCCGTCGCCGGCAAGATCACCGCCGCGGTCAAGGTGCCGACCATCGGCATCGGCGCGGGCCCGCAGTGCGATGGGCAGGTGCTTGTCATCCACGACCTGCTCGGTCTGGGCGGCGACTGGAAGCCGAAGTTCGTCAAGCGCTACGCCGAGCTCGGCGTGGCCGCGCAGGCCGCCATCGCCGCCTTCAAGCGCGATGTGGCCGCCGGCACGTTCCCCGGCCCGGAACACTGCTACTGATTCCCATGAGAATCATCCGTTCCGTTTCCGAAATGCAGCAGACAGCGCTGGCGTTGCGCGCGGCGGGCAAGCGGCTCGGTTGCGTGCCGACGATGGGCTTCCTGCACGCTGGGCACCTCTCGCTGGTCGCGCTCGCGCGCGAGCGCAGCGACGTGGTCACGTTGACGCTGTTCATCAACCCGACGCAGTTCGGGCCGCAGGAGGACCTCGCCAAGTATCCGCGCGACTTTGAGCGCGACGCCGGACTGTGCCGCGACGCCGGCGTGGATATCCTCTTCGCGCCGGTGGCGGCGGAGATGTACGCGGCGGGCGCGAGCAGCTATGTGACCGAGGAAAAACTTTCCACCGGCCTGTGCGGCGCAGCGCGGCCCGGCCACTTCCGCGGTGTCTGCACGGTGGTCGCCAAGCTGTTCAACCTCTGCCTGCCGCACGTCGCGGTCTTCGGCGCGAAGGACGCGCAGCAGCTCCGCGTCATCCGGCGCATGACGCGCGACCTGAACTTCCCGGTCGCGATCGTCGCCGGGCCGACCCTCCGCGAGGCCGATGGCCTCGCGATGAGCTCGCGCAATACCTACCTCAACGCCGACGAACGCCGGCAGGCGCTGGTGCTCAAGCGCGCTCTCGACGAGGCCGCGCACCTGTTCGACGCCGGCGAGCGTGCCGCCGCGCCGCTCAAGTCCGCGATGGAAAAAATCATCACGTCGGCGCCGGCGGCGAAGATGGATTACATCGCCATCGTGGATGACGAGACGCTGGCACCGGTCGAGCGGCTGGAGCGGCCCGCGCTCATCGCCCTCGCCGTCTTCATCGGCCAGACGCGGCTGATAGATAACGTGGTGTTGCGCTCATCCCCAGTGACGCCTAAAGTACGGCCATGACGAAACGCGCCCTTGAGCGGAATATCCAGTCGCTGGTAGACCAAGTGGTCGCCGTGGCGCAGCCGCAGCGTGTTATTCTGTTTGGCTCGGCGGCGCGCGGCGAATGGCGCAAGGACAGCGACGTTGATCTGCTGGTGGTGGTGCCTGAAACCGCTGCCCGCAATACGATCCTTGACCGGCTGAACACGGAATTGGACCGCCGGCAATGCCCGTGTGATGTGCTGCTGACCACGCCCTCACGCTTGGAGCGCTTCGGCCGGCAACCTGGTCTGATTTACCGCGAAATCTTGCGTGAAGGGCGCGAGGTTTATGCCGCGTAAGCTGCCAACACCGGGCAGCCCGCAAGACTGGCTGCGTCATGCGCGTAGCGATTTGGCCCTGGCGCGCGGGCAAAAGTCCGATTTGGTTTTGCGGGAACATCTGTGCTTTCACGCCCAACAGGCCGCAGAAAAAGCCGTTAAGGCAGTTCTGGCGGCTAAGCAGATTGACGCGCCACGCACACATGACCTTGGCCATTTGCTGACGTTGTTGCCCAGCACCGTTTCACCACCTGCAGCGGTACGGCTCTCGGCGGTGTTGACCAAATATGCCGTACAGGCGCGTTATCCGGCAGATTGGGATGCAGTCTCGCCTTCGGAGCAGACACAGGCCCTGAAACTCGCGACAACGGTTGTGCGGTGGGCAACAGCACAGGTGCGACAACGGCGGGATAATGGTGCGAGTCTTTTCCCATGAGAAGCGTGGCCGGTGCGCCTTGGCTTAAATCCGCGCAATCCTGGATCGCCTTTCTGCCACGAACATGAATGCTCATTTCCAGTTCGGCGTGGATGTGTTGCTGGCGGAGCATGGCGACTGGCTGCGCGGGAAACGGGTCGGGCTGGTGGCGCACGCGGCGAGCGTGGACGCCGCCGGTGTGCCAAGCGCGGCGCGGCTGCGCGCGGCGGGCGTGAACCTGATGGCGTTGTTCGGGCCGGAGCACGGCTTCGCGGGCGCGGCGGGCGCGGGCGAGGAGGTCGGTGACGCGCGTCATCCCGCATGGAATATCCCGGTCCACTCGCTCTATGGCGCGACGCGCAAGCCGACGCCGGCGATGCTCGCGCCGCTCGATGTGCTGCTATGCGACCTGCAGGACCTCGGCGTGCGCTGCTACACCTATAGCGCCACGCTCCGCAACGTCCTCGAAGCCGCCGCGGAAAATCACAAGGCGGTGATCATGCTCGACCGGCCGGTGCCGCTCGCCGGCGTCGTGGATGGGCCGCTGCCGGAAGAGCCGTTCATGAGCTTCGTCGCCGCGCTGCCCGCGCCCTTTTGCTACGGCCTGACGCCGGGCCAGACCGCGCTGTGGCTGCGCGCGAAGCTCAAGCTCGATCTGGACCTGCGCGTCGTCGCGGCGCGCGGCGTACCGCCGCCGGAGCGCTGGCTCCCGCCGTCACCGGCGATCCGCTCGCCGGCGCACGCGCTCGCCTATCCGGCGACGGTGCTGTTCGAGGCGTTTCCGGCGCTTGATGTCGGCCGGAAAACGGAGCACGCGTTCCAAGGCTTGGAAAATGGAACCGAGCTTTTTTCCAAGGATTGGAAAAGGATTGGCGAGGAAGTCATTGGTCAGTTGTCAGTGGTCAGCGGCAACGGTGGGATAGATCTCGCGCCACAGGGTGATGGCCTGCGGTTGTGTGTTGTGGAGGTGAAAAATTACCGGCCGGCCCTCGTGGGCGTGGCGCTGGTACAGGCGGTACAGCGGGTGTGGGGCGCGGAAAATCTGTGGCAGAAGTTCGGCGCGCGGCCGGAGTGGTTCGATAAATTGCTGGGGACCGACCGGGTCCGGCTGGCGCTGCAAGCGGGCGCGAAGCTTGCGGAGCTCGTTGCGATGTGGGAGAAAGACTGCGCCGCGTTCCGCCGCGAGCTGGCGCGGTGACGAAGGGAAAAATTGCATGGCGCAAACCAAGGATTATGGCATCCGCTGTCCCAAGTGCTCCCACGAGCAGCAGGCCGCGCTGTTTGACGCGATCAATGTGACCGAGGAACCGGCGCTGCGCGAGGCGCTGATGCACAACCAGCTCAACGCGGTGACGTGCGCCGGGTGCGGCTTCAGCTTCCAGGTCCACAAGCCGCTGCTCTATCACGACGCCCGGTGCAAGTTCATGCTCTACTGGCTGCCGGTGCCCGACGGGGCCGAGGAGGCCGGCGAGCAGCAGTTCGCCGGTGTGCTGCTGCAGTTGAGCGCGCAGGCCGGCGAGCAGAAATTGCCGCCGGTGCACCTGGTGTTCAACCGCACCGAGTTGATCGAGCGCATCTTCCTGCTCGAGGCCAGGCTCGACGAGCGGCTGATCGAGTATGTGAAGCACATGATGTATCTGAATAACACCGGCAAGCTGGACCCGGCGCGGAAGGCGCTGCTCTTCAACGCGCACGACTCGACGCCGGACGACCTCTGCTTCGTGGTGCAGGATGCCGTCACCCGCCAGATGGAAGCCGTGCTCCACTATCCCCGCAAAACCTACGCAGCGCTGGCGGAGATGTTCCGCGCCGACGACAAGCAGCGGATGCTGCGCGAACTCTTCCCCGGCCCGCACATCAGCGCTCGCACCCTGCTGCGCCAGCAGCCGGGCCGGGCAGCGGCGGAGTGAGGGGATGCCGGGAGTGGTGGAGTGTTGGGAGAACCGCCACTATTGCGGCGGGCTGTGCCCGCCGACGGCGGCCATAGGCCGCCGCTACAGGAAAAGAGAAATTATTTCGACGGTGCGGGCTGGGGCGCTCCCGCTGGCGGCGGTGCCATGATGACGGCCGGGACGCCCGGCGCCTGGCCGGTTACAGGCTGGCCCTTGGCGAGCGCGCGCTTCTTCATGTCGAGCAATTGCAGCGCGTTCTTGACCTGGCCTTCCCACGGGCTCTGCGGATTCTTCGCGAGGAAATCCTCATAGGTGATGCGGGCGTTATCCAGCGCGCCGCGCATCTCAAGACAACGTGCCTTGCCGAACACAGCCTGGGGCACCAGGTAATAATCCGCGTGGGCGGTGATGAACTTTTCGTAACCCGCCAGCGCGGCATCGGTCATCATCGCCGCCTCGGCGCACTGCGCGCGGCCCAGTTCGGCGGCGGGCGTAAAGAAGTGCTGCGGATAGAGCTGCTCGAACTTGAGATAGGCCGTGCGCGCCGGCTCGTACTGGCCCTGGCTGTAGAACTGCGCGGCGAGCGCGAGCAGCGCCAGCGGCGCCGACGGCGTTTTGGGATAGCGGTCCACGATCATCTGCAAACGCTGGATGGTGATGCCCGCGCCGAGTTTCTCCTCGGGCATCGGCTGGCCGGAGAGCAGCCGCTCGGCGCGCTCGACCTGGCCCAGCTTGTGATTCTGCCACGCGCCCCAACCGAGGGCCACGGCGATGGCGAGTCCCGCGCTCACGAGAATGGTCGTGCCATATTTTTGCAGAAAGTCCCACGCTTCGGGGCCGATGATTTTTGCCAGCTCGTGCGTGGTCGGCGTCTCCTGCACTTCCGGTTTTTCCGGCGTCTCTGGATTGGTCTTCGTCTCGTTGGCCATGACAGCTTTATCCTTTCGCGAGCGGCGATTTATGCCGTGCCGCCCCCGAAAAGGCAAGCCACAAGACGGGTTCAGGGCAGTTGTTGAAACAGGGCGTTGGCGGCCATCTGGCCGGCTTGCGCGCCGATGCCGCCGAAGAACGCGCCGCCGGCGGCGCTGATGGTCGTGCCGACAAGGGCCTTGAGTTTGTTGCCCCAACTGTTCTGCTGTTGCTCCAGCGCCTGCTTCTCGGTCGCTGCCAGCTTCTGCGCCTGATTCTTGACGGCATCGGCCTCGGCCTGGGCCTCGGCCTGCTTTTTACTGGCGAGTTCCTGCTCCGCGTTCTGCCGTTCCGTGGCGATCTGCTGCATGGCCGCCTGCGCCTCCGCCGCGCGGCGCTCTTGCTTCTTCTTGCGGGCCTCGGCGAACAGGTTGCGCGGCGTGGACTCGGTATCCGCCTCGGCCTTGAACGCCGCCGGCGCGGCGCGCGGGCTATGCTCCGCGCGCTTTTTACCATGGCACACAACCGCGTCATCTCGATTGCCAACCAGAAGGGCGGCGTGGGCAAGACCACCACGTCGGTCAACCTGGCCGCCTGCCTCGCCGAGCGGCGGCAGAAGGTGCTGCTGATTGACCTCGACCCGCAGGCGAACGCGACCAGCGGCATCGGCGTTGGGCAGCGCGAGGGCGGCAGCATCTACCGCGCGCTGCTCGGCGATACGCACGTGCGGGAGCTGGTGGTGCCGACCGCCATCGAGCACCTCGACCTGCTCCCCTCGGAAGTGGACCTCGCCGGCGCGGAGATTGATGTGGCCCGCGCCGACCGCTACCTGCACCGCTTCGCCGAGGCGCTCGCGCCGCTGCGCGCGGCCGCGCACTATGACTTCATCCTCGTGGATTGCCCGCCCTCGCTCGGCATCCTGACCATGAACGCGCTGTGCGGCTCCGACTCGATCCTGATCCCGATCCAGAGCGAGTACTACGCGCTCGAGGGCCTGACCGTGATCGAGCGCGTGATCGGCCAGCTCCGCGCGAGCGGCGCGAATCCGCGGCTGGAGATCGAGGGCATCGTGATGACGATGTACGATGGGCGCACGAACCTCGCGCAGCAGGTCGTCGCCGAGGTCGTGAAGCATTTTGGCGAGAAGGTGTTCGAGACCTTGATTCCGCGGAGCGTGCGTTTGAGCGAGGCGCCGAGCTACGGCCAGCCGATCATCGTCTATGACAAGCATTGCACCGGCGCCGCCGCCTACCGCCAGCTCGCGCGCGAATTCCTCAAGCGCCGCAAAGCCGGGGATGCCCCGCCGCCTGCGCCCGCCGCCGAGGCGATGGCCGAACCCGCTCCCGTTGCTGAACCCCCAACGCCGCCGCCGACCGCGCCTGCGACTGAACCGGTGGCGACCGAAGCCTCACCCGCTGTTGAGCCGGCGACTCCCGCCGCCATCTGACGTTGACGACCGCGCCTGTAGCTCCGGCCCTCTGTTGCCGGGGCCTTCTGCCGGGCAAGAGAATCAAGCACGAAATTTACCGGGAATTGTGGCCTCGGGTTCGTGAGCCGCGGATCACGGGCGGGACGCCCGTGCCACGTGGCAACCCAGTACTCCATCACTCCACTACTCCAACACTCCACTCATCCTTACGGCTGCGTCCAGTAGTCGAGCACGCAGACCTTCTCGACGTGGCCCTTGAGCGAGGCGCCGAAGGCCTTGTGCGCGGGATGCGGCAGGTAGGCATCGCGCGCCGCCGCCGACTCGAAGGTCAGGAAGAAGCAATGCGTCAGGCCGTTGTTCTTGTTCTCCGGGCTGACGTTGGTGCCCCACTCGAAGCCGGTGATGCCGGGAATTTTCGTCGGCAGCGCGCGAAACGCCGCCTCGATTTCCTTGACCTGCTCCGGCGTGGTACTGGCGGTGAATTGGAGCATCACCACATGCCGCAACACCTTTTCCTGCACCTGCGCCGCCTGCCGATTCACCGCCGGCGCACCACAGCCCGCCACCAACCCAACCACCAGCACGAGACACAGCAGAGCGATCTTCTTCATGTTCTTTCTCCATTTACCGCGTTGTTAATTTTCTTCCACCGTATTTTCAACAGGTTCCAGCGAATATCACGACTCCTTTTGCGTGCACTTTCCGTGCATCTTGAGTGCACTTTGCGTGCACTCGCGCACCGTCGCCAGCGCCGCGACGGACTCGACCACATCGCGCCATTCCGCCAGCGATTGCTTGAACTCGAGCTTGTCCGATTCAGCAGTCATGACGCACGCGACAAATGAGATTTTCCGGTGGCGCGAGTCTGGTTGGACGACCAACTTGTTATGCTTTATTCGCCGGAACAACTTGAAGGCCATACTTTACGAGCAACCAATTCAGAACAGCTTCCTGATCGTCTCGCCCTGCGCGTCTGACTTGCGTGAACAGCGTGATTCTGTCGGGCTTCACAGGGGAAGCATTTTGCAGTCCTTCGTTACAGTTTGAGCAAACAGCACGCAGATTATGCGCCTCATCATCGCCGCCCTTGGACTTATCCTGAATATGCCCCATCGTGAGCCGAATCGTTCGTCCAGGATGATAGGGGTCAGTATCACCAGCCGCCAACCCGCACATCTGACAGGTATAACCATTGCGCTCAAGAACCAGTGCTCGCGTTTCCTTGGAAATTTCACGCTTGAAAGCTGGTTTGCGCTTCATGCTCACAAGGAGATATTGACCCGGCTTTAATTCGGAGCGGTCATTGTGCGACAGAATTTGCCAACCCTCTTCATCACGCAATTCCCGAAGGCGACGGCCCCATTCAGCTCGACGTCCAGAAGCCTCTAAGAGTTCAGTCGAATCAACCACCTTTCCGAGGTTGGCGATAAGAAATTCTAGGATTTTTTGTTTTGACCCTTGGGTTTTCATCGGCTTTCTCCCTCCACATTTTCTTCTCAAATAGTTGAAATTGTTTTATCGGCTCGCTTTCAGATCTTATCGGATATTCCTTGCGAAGAGCGCTCATCAAAGAAACGCCAACAGCTTTCGCCACCAGAGGCGGAAAAGCATTCCCCACTTGGCGATATTGAATGGTTTTCTTCCCGTCAAACGCCCAGTTGTCTGGAAAACCTTGGAGTCGCGCGACCATTCGCACCGTCAATCGCGGGGATAAATTTACCGAATCACTTCGCCTGGGAACATCATCAGCGATTCCCATTCCATCAACGCGCATTTCTTTCCACTGTCGTTTCGCTCGCGTCGGACCGAGATCTGGCCCTCCATGTTTTTTCGACCCGCCCACAACAGTCGGTGCAATTTTATTGGCAGCTTCCGCCCATTTTTTTGCACCAAGCCAACCGTTCTGTGCCATTAAATCAACCAGACATTCACCGACGGTAAATTGACGGTTCAGTTTGTCTGGCCACTTGAAGAAGCTAAAGAATTCGTTCCGAAGTCCGACCAGAATGTAACGCGGCCTCAATTGCGGCACACCATAGTCTGAGGCATTGAGAATTCTTCCTTCGGTTTTGTAGCCCAAATCCAATAATTTCTTCCGAAGGTTTTCACGGTATTCAACGAATTTTGCAGAGCCAAATCCGGGAACATTCTCGAGTAAAACAGCCTTGGGTTTCACGCGCTCGATGATGCTGATCGCTGCGGGAAACATATCGCGCTCATCTTCTGCACCGAGTTGTTTCCCGGCAATGGAAAACGGCGGGCATGGAACGCCTGCGGCCACCAAATCAACGCCCTCAAACGCGCGAGTATCCAGACTCCGAATGTCTTGGGACAAGACCTGCCAATGTGGCCTGTTCCGTTTTAGTGTTGCCGCATATTGCGGCTCGATCTCGACAGCAGCTGCTGTATCAAAGCCAGCGAGTTCAAGCCCTAGCGCCTGCCCTCCGCCGCCCGCACAAAGCTCAAGCACAGTGAATTTCATAGTTTGTTTCTTACGTCTGCGATTTTCCGGGTTGATTGTATAATCATCCGGCGAAGCGCGGCAACAACCTTTACGTCTTCCATTAAGTCATGCTCCCAAAACCGCAGCACTTCCCAATTCATGTCTCGCAAGATTTCTGTTGTTTCTCTGTCGCGCTGCTTGTTTCTCAGCAACTTCGAGCGCCAATACGATTTATTACTCTTCGGCTGGTGCCCGTGTTGTGGACAGCCATGCCAGAAACAGCCATCTACAAAAACTGCAAGCCTCGCCTTGCGAAAGATGAAATCCGGCTTCCCAAATATTTTCTGATGTCGTCTCCAACCTGTAATCCCATGCTGGCGTAAAATTCTAGCAAGCTTGATTTCGGTATCCTTGTTGCCAGCAGACCGGATGGCTGCCATAACCGCCGACCGTTTCTTTGTTGTGAAGACGTCAGTCATGTAAAAGTGCTGCGCAACATAACGAGGTTTCCAATGATTGGAAAGGTTTGCGTTTAGCGGCGGAGTTGGATTTCTTTCGCGGGGCTGGAAAGCCCCGCCCACAGGAGGAGAAACTATGGTGTCTTACGCGGGCTTTTCGACTTGGCGCTGGAGGTCGGGCGGCAGGTGCGGCCAGAGGTGCGGGTGGGCTTCGATGAGGCGGGCGAGGTCGGCGAGGTCTTTGAGTCGTTTGCTCGGACGGCGTTGAATAAAACGCAGGCCCGCGCGCGGGTGGGGACAATTCAATTTTGCGGTCAGCCGTTTTGTGGGCGGGGTTTCCAACCCCGCGTTCCCGTTGGGTGGGTTTCGCGGGGTTGGAAACCCCGCCCACAGGAGAGAGTTCCGCTACAGCCAGCCCCATGAATGAAGAAGGCAGGAACACCGGAACGGGCAAAGACCTTCCTGCTTTCCTGATTTCCTCATCAACCTTTTCCAAGGCTCGGAAAAGTTTTGGCAGATTTTTCCAAGGCTTGGAACGGGGCGGGCTTGTTTTTTCCAAGGCTTGGAAAAAGCGCGGGGCGGAGTTTCCAATCCTTGGAAATCCGCCCCGCTTCAACTTCTACCTAGAGCCTAGAGTCCAGAGTCTAGGGTCTTCTTCTTCAGCCGTAGATCGGGCCGAAGTTCTGGCAGGCGCGGTAGTCGGCGCCTTCGGCACCCTGCGTGCCGAACAGGCCCCACGCGCTGGGACGGAACACGTCGGCCTCGGCCACGTTGTGCAGCGCAACGGGGATGCGCAGCGTGGCGGCCAGCGCGATGAGGTCGGCGCCGATGTGGCCGTAGCTGATCGCGCCGTGGTTGGCGCTCCAGTTGTTCATGACGCTGTAGGCATCGGCGAAGGCGCCGCTGCCGCTGCACCGCGGCGCGAACCAGGTGGTGGGCCACGTCTGGTTGGTGCGCTTGTTGAGCGTGGCGTGGACGTTCGCGGGGATATCCACCGACCAGCCCTCGGCAATCTGCAACACGGGGCCAAGGCCCTTGACGGTGCTGATGCGGGTCATGGTCATCGGCATGCCGCCCTTGGAGAGGTAGCACGAGGAGAAGCCGCCGCCGCGGAAATACTCGGTGATCGCCGCGGGCCATGCCGTGGCGTCGAGGCACTTCTGCGCCTCGTCCTTGGTGATTTCCCAGAAGGGCTTCATCGCGGGCTTGCCGTCGCGGCTCTGCTCGCCGGTGCCGTCGAGCGTGGCGGCGCCGGAGTTGATCAGGTGGATCAGGCCGCCGGCGGCCGCGCCGGTGAGCGTGGCGCCGGTGACGCGCTTGATGGCCTCGGGGCTCCAGTAGGTGCGCACGTCGGCGAAAATCTGCGCGGTGTTGGTGAGCAGGTAGCCCAGCAGCATGCAGACGCCGTTGAGGCTGTCGTTCTCGGTCGCCATCAGGTAGGGCTTGCGGATGCCGTTCCAGTCGAACGAGGAGTTGAGCATCGCCTCCATGAAGTCGCCGTTCGGGCAGTGGTCGGTCCAGGCGCGCTGGCCCTGGAAGCCGCCGAGGATGGCGTTATGGCCGAGCGCTTCCTCGCCGAATTTTTCGGTGAGGGCCGGGTTGCCGATCATCAGGTCGCGCCCGATCATCGTCATCTTGACGACCGTGGCCCACCACTGTTCCTTCTGGGCGGCGGTGCGCTGCTCGTGCGGCGGGTTGAAGTCGGTGCCTTCCTTGCAGTTTTGCTTGACCCACTTGAGGGCCTTCTTGAACTCGGCCTGGTCGAAGATGCCTTCCTCGATGCGGCGCGTGATCTCGCTCATGTCCACCGCCTCGACGCGCATACCGAGGTAGCTCTCGAAGAACGGCTGATCCACGATCGAGCCGGCGATGCCCATCGAGGTGCCGCCGAGCGAGAGGTAGGACTTGCCGCGCATGATCGCGGTGGCGAGGCCGGCCTTGGCGAAGCGCAGGAGCTTGGCCTGCACGTCGGCGGGAATGGATTCATCGCCGCGGTCCTGGACGTCGCGGCCGTAGATGCCGAACGCGGGCAGGCCCTTCTGGTTGTGGCCGGCGAGCACGGCGGCCAGATAGACCGCGCCGGGGCGCTCGGTGCCGTTGAAGCCCCAGACGGCCTTGGGCATCAGCGGGTCCATGTCCATCGTCTCGCTGCCGTAGCACCAGCAGGGCGTGACGGTGAGCGAGAGGCCGACGCCTTCGCGCTGGAATTTGTCCGCGGTCGCCGCGGCCTCGGCGACGCCGCCGATGCACGAGTCGGCGATGACGCACTCGACCGGCTTGCCGTTCGGATAGCGCAGGTTCGCGGAAAGGAATTTTGCCGCGCGCTTCGCCATGGCCATCACCTGGCCCTCGAGCGACTCGCGGACGCCGTTGCGGCGGCCATCAATCGTCGGGCGGATACCGATCTTCGGGAGACCGCCAATCAACTGCCATGTCTTTGCTGCCATGTTCTATTCTCCTGTTTTGGTTTGATTCATTTCACCGGCGTCAGCGTGATCGCGCGGACGTTCACCGGATGCCATTTGTCTTTCACAGCCTTCAACGTCACCTTGAGCGGCTGGTCGCCCGCCAGCTCGAGGGTGCCGAGTTCATACTTCTTGTACTTCTTATAATCGCCGGTCGCGGGCGCCACGTTCAGCTTCGCCGAGTTCTTGCCCGCCTGCAACACGAGCGCCGACGCGCCCTGGCTGCCGGCTTCCAGCGTGATCTTGAACTTGCCGGCCGCCTTCACGTCCCACGCGGCGGTGTCGGCGGGGTTGATCCAGTAGCCGATGTTCGAGCGGTGCCCGGCACTCTCGGTCTTCAGTTCGCCCTTGAGCGTCGCTTCCTCGGCGAGCAGCGCGACGACGCCCTGCGCGTCTGGCGTTACGATCAGCGGGGCGGGCACGACCTCGCCCTTCACGCGCAGCACGACCACCGACGCGGTCGGGTCCGGCGCCGCCTGCGGCACCGCAATGACCACGCCCTCGGTCGTCGCTTCCGTCGCCAGCGGCTGCTTGCTCGCCAGCAGCCACGCCTTCTCGACGGGATTCTTCAGGCCCGGCACGAGCAGGCGGCCGTCCTTCGGCCAGTCGAACACGAACAGGTTGAGCGTGGTGCCCTCGGCATCCACGACCTTCGTGCAACGCCCCCACGGCAGCTTGCGGAACGGGCTGGCGCTGGTCGCATAGATCGCCGCGCCGTTGACCTTCATCCACTGGCCGACGGCCTTCAGGCGGTCCACGCTCTCCGGCGGGATCAGGCCCTCGGCGGTCGGCCCGACGTTCAGCAGATAGTTGCCACCCTTGCTCGCGATGTCGCAGAGGTTGCGGATCAGCGTCTCGGTGCTCTTCCACTTGTGGTCATAGCTCTTGAAGCCCCACGTGTCGTTGAGCGTCATGCAGGTTTCCCAGTCGCGGCCGGGGTAGCCGGTCGCGGGGATGAACTGCTCCGGCGTCTCGGTGTCGCCGCGGAATCCGCCGCCGAGCCGGTTGTTGTGGATGATGCCGGGTTTGGCCTTGAGCAGCGTGATCAGCTTCTCGGCGCGCTCCTTGTTCATGTCTGTGGGCGTATCCCACCAGAGCACCGCCGGGAACTCGCCGTACTGCGAGAGAATCTCCTTCACCTGCGGCACAGCGACCTTGTCAATGTACTCATCCATGCTGCGCTCCTGCGCCTGGTCCCACTTGCCGCCGGAGGCCGAGCCGCCGTTGTTCCAGTCCTGCGCCTGCGAGTAGTAGAAGCCCAGCTTGAGCCCGTGCTTGCGGCACGCGGCGGCGAGCGGCGCGAGCAGGTCCTTGCCGTAGGGCGTGGCCTTGACGATGTTCCAGTCGTTCGCCTGCGAGCCGAACAGCGCGAAGCCGTCGTGGTGCTTGCTGGTGATGACGATGTACTTCATCCCCGCTTCCTTCGCGATGCGCACCCATTCATCGGCGTCATACTTGACCGGATTGAACTGCTTCGCGAACGCCTGATAGTCCGCCATCGGAATCTTGCCGCGGTTCATGATCCACTCGCCGATGCCGGGAATCTGCTGGCCCTTCCACATACCGGCGGGCACCGCGTAAACGCCCCAGTGGATGAACATGCCGAAGCGCGCCTCGCGCCACCACTTCATGCGCGCGTCGCGCTGCGCCGGCGTCTCGTCGGCGTAGGGATCGGGTTTGACGACCTGCACCGCGCCCTCGACCTCAAGTGCGACGACGCTGGCGATCTTGTCCGGCGCCGCCGCCGGCAGCGCGAGGGTGACGCTATTGTTGCCTGCGGTCACGTCGAGCTTCTGCCCGCCCGCGAGCAGCGCGGCCTTGAGCGGCTTGTTCGCGAGGCCCGGCAGCACGATCTTGCCGTCCTTCGGCCAATCGAAGACGTGCAGGTAGAGCCGCGAGTTGCCGTCGGCGAGTTTCTTCTGCGTGCAGCGGCCCCAGTCGAGCTTGTCGAATGGACTGGCCTTCGTGCCGTAGATCGCCTCGCCGTTGACCTTCATCCAAGCGCCGATCGCCTTGAACGAGCTGATCGTCTCCACGGGGATGCTGCCATCGCCCTTCGGCCCGATGTTCAGCAGGTAGTTGCCGCCCTTGCTCGCGATGTCCACGAGGTTGCGGATCAGCGTCTCATCGGACTTCCAGGCGTTGTCGTGCTCGTTGTAGCCCCACGTTGTGTTCAGCGTCATGCAGGTTTCCCAGTCGGTGCTGCCCATGCCGGTCGCGGGGATGTGCTGCTCCGGCGTGACGAAGTCGCCGTACTTATATTCCATCGAGCTCGTGAAGCCCTCGGTGCCCATGCTCTTCCAGCCCGCCTCCGGGTTGCGGAACAGGCGGTTGTTCATGATGATGCCCGGCTGCTTCGCGCGCACCAGCTTCATCAGGTCAAACGCGCGCCACGCCTCCTGCCCCTGGAAATCCTGCGCGGAATAATCCCACCATAGCACGTCCACCGTGCCGTAGTTCGAGACCAACTCGCCGACTTGTTTGTGCAGATAGTCCACGTACTTCGCGTGCTCGCGCGTGCCGTTCGGATAGGGCTGGCCCTTGAGCGGATGCGGGAGTTGCTTGGACTTCTCGTAGCCGTACTGGTCGTGATGCCAGTCAATCACCGAGTGATAGAAGCCCACGCGCAGCCCCTCGGTGCGGCAGGCCTCGACGATTTCCCTGGCGAGGTCGCGGTGCAGCTTCGCGCCCGCGTTATAGTCGCCCGCCTTGGAATCGAACAGGCCGAAGCCGTCGTGATGCTTCGTGGTGAACACGACATACTTGCAGCCGGCGTCCTTGGCCATCTTCGCCCACTCCTTGGCGAAACCCGGCGTGGGCTTGAAGAGCGGGAGCGCCTTGGCGGCGTAGGTATCGGTGTCGGCCTTCACGCGTTGCTGGATCCACTCCATGCCGCCGGTCTTGCCGACCGGCTTGCCTTCCCACGTGCCCGCGAGGCCGGAGTAGAGGCCCCAGTGGACGAACATGCCGAAGCGCGCCTCGCGCCACCAACCCATCCGCGCGTCGCGCTCCGCCGGCGTCTCCTGCGCCGTCGCCTGCCACGTTACGCACGAGGTCAGCACTGCCGCCGCCAGACAGCCGCCCATCGCCAACAAACGCATCGTCTTCATGACCTGGTTCCTTTCGAGTGCCATGACGCAGGATCAAACAGAAGGGAGGCTTGGCGTGTTGGGGTATTGGAGTGCTGGGACAACGTCGGGCTCTCCATCCGCCATCAACCATCTACTCTTGACCATTTGTGCTCCATGCGCCGCATCACACCCGCGCACGCTAGCCAGACCCGCCCGCCGCCGCAAGCGCTATTCTTGACCTCTTGCTATCTATTCTTGACCTCCGGTCGAGGCGACCGGCCGAAGACGAACCGCAGCAGGCCAAAGGTCCGCACTTCGAGATTGGATATTCGACATTCGATATTCCACGGATGGCTCCGTCAGGCCTGCTTCACAGCCATAGGCAGCCGCCAGGCCGGGTTCGGGCTGGCATTTTATCGGTTCCCCGGTAAAATTTTTGGCCGTTGCGCAACGTTATAACCCTGATGAATAGAGCATTACTTGCTGGTGTGGCGGCGGCGGGGCTGGCGTGGGCGGCTGCGGCGGCGGAGCCGGCGGCCAACCCCTATGAGAAAAACGTCGCGCCGCAGGCACGGACGGAGCTTGACCGGCTGGTGCTGGCCAAGCTGGAAAAGCTCGGCATCCAGCCGGCGAATATCTGCTCCGACGCGGTCTTCGTCCGCCGCGCCTATCTCGACATCATCGGCACGCTGCCGACGGGCAAGGAGGCGTGGGCGTTCATCCAGAGCCAGGAGCCCAACAAGCGCACCGCGCTGGTGGACGTGCTGATGCAGCGCCCGGAGTTCACCGACTACTGGACGATGAAGTGGGACGAGACGCTGCGCGTCAAGGCCGAGTTCCCGATCAATCTCTGGCCGAACGCGGTGCAGGCCTATCACCGCTGGATTTTCACCGCGGTGCGCGACAACATGCCCTTCGACAAGTTCGCGCGCGAGCTGTTGACGGCGAACGGCAGCAACTTCCGCGTCGGGCCGGTGAACTTCTACCGCGCCGTGCAGAACAAGGAACCGGCGGGCCTCGCGCAGGCGGCGGCGTTGACGTTCCTCGGCGAGCGCGCCGACAAGTGGCCGAAGGACAAGCTGGCCGCCTTCTCCGGCTTCTTCGCGCAGATCGGCTTCAAGTCCACCCTCGAATGGAAAGAGGAGTTCGTCTATTTCAACACCGCGCTGGCGACCAACGGGCTGACGCAGAAGGCCCGCTTCCCCGATGGCACCCCGGCGAAGATCGGCCCGGAGGATGATCCGCGCGTGGTGTTTGCCGACTGGCTGATCTCGGCGAAGAATCCCGTGTTTGCGCGCGTCGCGGTCAACCGTGTCTGGACCTGGCTGCTCGGCCGTGGCATCGTCCACGAACCGGACGATTTCCGCGCCGATAATCCCCCCAGCAATCCGGAACTGCTGGATTACCTGGCGAAGGAACTGGTCAAGGCCAAGTGGGACCTGCGGCAGATTTACCGCCTCATCCTGACCTCCGAGGTCTATCAACTTTCCTCGCTGCCCAAGACGCGCGGCGCGGCGGCGGAGGCGAACTTCGCCTATTACCCGCTGCGCAAGCTCGAGGCCGAGGTGCTGATTGACGCGCTCAACCAGATCACCGGCACCACGGAGAAATATGTCAGCGCCATCCCGGAGCCGTTCACCTACATCCCGGAGGACCAGCGCGCGATCCAGCTCGGCGATGGCAGCATCAGCAGCTCGTTCCTCGAGATGTTCGGCCGCCCCTCACGCGATACCGGCCTGTGGGCGGAGCGCAACAGCAAGACCTCGGCCGACCAGGTGCTGCACATGCTCAACTCCAGCCACGTCCAGCGCAAGCTGGAGCAAAGCCCGAAGCTGATGGGCCTGATGCGCAACGCCACCTCCTCGCGCGAAATCATCGGCGGGCTTTACCTGATGATCCTCTCCCGCCCGCCGACGGAGCAGGAGTGGAAGACGATCGCCGACTACGCGCAACTCGGCGTCGCGCCCGCCGTCGCCGAGAACAGCAAGGGCGGCAAGAGCGGGAAGAGCGGGAAGAGCGGCAAGTTCCAGAAGGGCGGCAGTTCCTCGAAAACGTCGAGCGGGTCCAGCAAGGGCCGCGAGGCCGCGCTGGATATTGCGTGGTCGTTGTTCAACAGCCAGGAATTTTTGTACCGGCATTGAGCCGGTGAAAAGGAGAAGTGCCATGAAGACCATACTGACGGCGAATGACATGACCCGGCGCGACGCGCTGCGCTGGACGGCGCTGGGCGCGGGCGGCCTGATGGTCGGCGGTTTGCCGGCGCGCGCGGCGGTCAGACCGGCGACAGCCAAGAGCGTCATCCAAATCTGGATGTGGGGTGGCCCCGCCCATCTCGACACGTTCGACCCCAAACCGGACGCGGGCAACGACTACACCGGCCCGCTCAACAAGCCGATCGAGACCAACGTCCCCGGCATCCGCATCGGCGAACTCCTGCCGATCCTCGCCAAGCGGGCCGACAAATATTCCATCCTGCGCACGATGACCCACGGCAACAACGGCCACGAGACCGCCTCCTACATGGTCCAGACCGGCCACAAGCCCGGCGATGGCACCGTCTATCCCGGCGTCGGCGCGGTCGTCTCCCTCTTCAAGGGCTATGCCGGTGGTTACAAGGGCCTGCTCCCGCCCTACATCGTCATGACCAAACTGCAGGGCCGCTTCGCCGAGGCCGGCTTCCTCGGCTCGCGCGCCAAGCCGTTCGCGACCGGCGGCGACCCCGCGCAGTCGCGTTTCGTCGTCGAGGGCGTCGTCGCCGAAGGCATCAGCGACCAGCGCCAGCAGGCGCGCCGCGGCCTGATGCACAACCTCAACACGCTCGGCCAGACCATGGCCGACGATCCGGCGGTCGTGGACGCCGTGAAGGCCGAGCAGGCCGCCTACGACCTGATCCTCGGCGACGCCGGCAAGGTCTTTGATCTCTCGCAGGAGAAAGAGTCCCTGCGCGAAGCCTACGGCAAGACCCGCTTCGGCCAGTCGTGCCTGATGGCCCGCCGCCTCGTCGAGCGCGGCGTGCCCTACATCACGATCAACTACGAGGGCTGGGACACGCACAAGGGCCACTTCAACGATATGCGCCGCAAGCTGCCGGAACTCGATAAGGGCATGGGCACGCTCCTCAAGGACCTTGCCGACCGCGGCCTGCTCGAGAGCACGATCGTGTGGTGGGGCGGCGAGTTCGGCCGCACGCCGAAGGTCCAGTGGGAGCCGCCGTGGAACGGCGGGCGCAACCACTTCGGCAAGGTCTTCAGTCACGTCGTCGCCGGCGGCGGCTTCAAGGGCGGCCGCGTGGTCGGCGAGACCAACGCCACCGGCGAGGAAGTCAAGACGCGCCCGATCTACGTCACCGACCTGATCACCAGCATGTATGACCTGCTCGGCATTGATAGCAACGCGAAGCTCCCGCATCCGCAGGGGCTCGATGTCGCCGTCATGCGCCCCGATACGGGCGTCGCCGGCAGCAACAAACTGACCGAGATCATGTGACGGGGCCGGCGTTCCAAGCCTTGGAAAAACGCGCGTGAAAAGTTCCAGGGCTTGGAAAAAATGGCGGCGGTTTTTCCGGGGCTTGGAACGCGCGGCGGCGAAAGTTTCCAAGCCTTGGAAAAGCGGCGGGGAAATTTTCCAAGGCTTGGAAAAGCAGGAGTAACAGCATGAGCACATTGCGTCTGTGGATCGCGGCGGGCGGCGCCGCGCTGGCGCTGGGCGCGCAGGCCCAGCAGAACGTTCCGCACATCGGCTACGTCTATCCCGCGGGCGGCAAGGCGGGCTCGACCTTCGAGGTCGTCGTCGGCGGCCAGTTCCTGGCCGGCGTGACCAACGTCTTCTTCTCCGGCGGCGGCATCACGGCGGCGATCCGCGATTTTGTCCGGCCGATCCAGGGCAAGGAACTGAACGAGGCGCGCATCAAGATTGACGAGCTGACGATCAAGCGCGCCGTGGCGCGCAACGATACGCGCACCCTGTCCAACTTCCAAAGCTTCCAGAACTCCAAGAACATCAAGGTGGACAAGGACGCGGAGGCCAAGGAGATCGAGCGCCTGAAGCAGAAATATGCGGGCGCCACCTGGACGGCCGAGGATGAAAAAATGCTGGCCGAGTTGCGGCGCAAACTCGCCCTCGGCGTGCGCCGGCCGGAGAATCCCGCCATCTCGGAAATCGTCACGATGCAGGTCACCATCGCCGCGGACGCGTGGCAGGGCGACCGCGAGGTCCGGCTCGGCGCGGGCCAGGGCCTGACCAACCCGATGCGCTTCAAGGTCGGCCAGTTGCCGGAGGTCACCAAGCCCGCGGTCAAGACGATCAAGGCCCAGACCACGGTCAAGGAAAAGCAGATGAGCGTGCCGCAGTTCAAGCTCGCCAAGGAGCGCGACGAGACGAAGCTCACCATCCCCGCGGTGGTCAACGGCCAGATTCTGCCGGGCACGGTGGACTACTTCCGTTTCGCCGCGACCAAGGGCACGAAGCTGGTGATCGCCGCCAGCGCGCGCGAGTTGATCCCCTACATCGCCGACGCCGTCCCCGGCTGGTTCCAGGCGACGCTCGCGCTCTACGACGCGAACAACAAGGAACTCGCCTACGAGGACGACTTCCGCTTCAACCCCGACCCGGCGCTCTATTACACCATCCCCGCCGACGGCGAGTACGTGCTCGCCATCCAGGACTCGATCTACCGCGGCCGCGAGGACTTTGTCTACCGCATCACCCTCGGCGAGATTCCGTTCATCACCAGCATCGCGCCGCTCGGCGGGCCCGTCGGCGCCGCCACCACGGTCGAGTTGAAGGGCTGGAACCTGCCGACGACGAGCGTGACCGTGGACAACACCAAGCGCGCACGCGGCGTCTACCCGATCTTCGTGCGCAAGGACCACTGGATTTCCAACTACGTGCCGTTCGCGGTGGATGACCTCCCTGAACTCACCGAGCAGAAGGCCAACAGCCAGCACCGCACCGCGCAACAGATCAAGCTGCCGGTCACCATCAACGGTGTGATTGATAAACCCGCCGACCGCGACTACTTCAAGTTCGAGGGCGTGGCCGGGCAGCAGATCGTCGCCGAGGTCATGGCGCACCGCCTCAATTCGCCGCTCGACTCCCTGATCAAGATCACCGACGCCGAGGGCAAACAGGTCGCGGTGTGCGATGATTTCGAGGACAAGGCCGCCGGCCTCGAGACGCATCACGCCGATGCCTATTTGCGCTACACGCTGCCGGCCAACGGCACCTATTTTGTCGAGGTGACCGACACCGCGCACCGCGGCGGGCCGGAGTATGCCTACCGCATGCGCGTGAGCGCGCCGCGGCCCGACTTCGCGCTGCGTGTCGTCCCGCCCAGCATCAACGTGCGCTCCGGCAGCACGGTGCCCGTCACCGTCTATGCCGTGCGCCGCGACGGCTTCACCAACGCCATCAGCCTGGCGCTCAAGGACGCGCCCGAGGGCTTCCGCCTTAGCGGCAACACCATCCCCGCCGGGCAGGATTCCGTGAAGCTGACTCTGGCCGCGCAAGCCGCGCCCGCCAAGGGGCCGGTGCACCTGAACATCACCGGCCGCGCGGCGATCGGCGGCGCCGACGTGGTGCGCACCGCTGTGCCGGCCGAGGACATGATGCAGGCGTTCTTCTACCGCCACCTCGTCCCCTCGAAGGAACTCGATGTGGCGATGCTCGGCGGCAGCCGCTTCACCGGCAAGAACTATGGCGGCGGCGGCAGCAAGGGCCCGCAGAAGAAATTGCCCGACGTGAAAATCGTCAGCAAGCTGCCCGCGAAGATTCCCGCCGGCGGCACCACCGCGCTGCAACTGAACATCCCCGGCTACATCGCCACCTCCGGCCGCGTCGAGATGGAGCTGACCGACCCGCCCGAGGGCATCACCATCAAGAAATTCGTGCCGGGCAAGAACGGCGCGGAGATCATCCTCGCCGCCGACGGCGAAAAAGCCAAGGCCGGCCAGAAGGGCAACCTCATCGTCGCCGTCATGGCCAAGCCCAAGGACAAGACCATCACCCAGAAGTTCCAAGTCCAGACCTTGCCGGCGATCCCCTTCGAGGTCATGCCGCCGCGCTGACCGCACGCCGGCCACCCACGGCTAACCGATGTCCGCCCATCAAGGGCAAGGCAAACGGTCACGACGGAATGCGGCCGGCCCCTTGGTAGCCGCACTCGTCAGGGTGAGGTCAGCACAAGCCACAACCAGACGAACAAGGCGGGTTCTGTTTCCACTGGCAGCGATCACACGCACAACTATGCACAGCCCTGTTGCCGCCTATGGCGGGGCTATGGCGCGTGGGGGCGCTGACCGTGCATCGGGACGGCGAGGGTGCCATTGAAAAATTCGATGACATGGCCGCGGTCAATCAGCCAGCGCAGCGGGTTGAGCACGGCGACAACCTCCGGCGAGTCGGCCGCGGCGCCGGGGCGCAAGCCGTCGAGCAACTGCTGGCGTGTACAACCGGGATGCGCGTGCAAAAATTCCAGCACCTCGCGGATCGGCGCCACCGCGTGCTCCGGCGCGAGCGCATGCGGGTGGATCGGCGTGACGAACGTGATGCCGCCGCCGGCCTTGAACAAAAACAGGTGCATGTGCTTGAAGGCCGGACGCAACGCGAACATCAGCGACGCCGGGAAGCGGCTCTCGCGTTGCCACGTATCGTGGATCGCACGGCGCAACGCGTCATCTTCCCAACCGTGCGTCCCGCGGGCCGGCGCAATACAGCGGTGGCTGCGCTGGATCAGCCCTGGCAGCGCCTTGGAGCGGAACTCGGCCTCGGCCTCGGCCCGCTTGCGGGCCGGCGGATTCTCGACACCTTTGGCCTTGTAGATCGTCTGCTTGCGCGACTCATCCTTCCATTTCTCAATCAGGGCCGGCTCACGGCTGGTCTCGATGGTGTTACGATATTCATCGAGCGACATATGCGCGTAACGCTCGCGATAGAGCGCGAGCATCTTTTCCTGGTAGCCGTGGTGGTTCGGCGGACCGAGCAACTCGCCGCTCATCCGGCAGCGCGCCACACACGTAAAGTTACCGGCCGGCGGCTCGGTGCTGACGTCCTCGATCACGAACAGCTTGTCGAGGTGCCGGGCGACGGCGTGGCCCTCGGCGGCCGCGGCATCGAGGAAGACGGCGTGACATTCAGCGCATTGGAAGAGCGTGGCGGCGGGCTTGGCCGGCTCGTTCGACCGCTGGAGGGCATGCGTCTCGAGCTTGACGAGGCAGGCATCGGGATTGGTGAGGAACCGGTGGGCGATCTCCGCCAGCGGCCACGCGGACCGGGCGATATGCAGATCGTGAACGAGCGTCGCGAGCCGTTCACGCTCGGGGATGAACGTGACCTGCACCGGCGCGGGCGGCGGCGGCACAAACCGCTGTTCGCGGCGCTCGTCACGCGGGCCCAAACGCGGGCCACGCCGGTCGCCGCGTGGCGGGCCGCGGCGGTCGCCACCAGGCGGGCGCGGGCCGCGCCGCTCGTCGCGCCTTTCGCGCGGCCGCTCGCCATAGTCCTCGCGTCGTTCGCGCGGCTCGTGGCGCGCGTAGGGATTTTCCTGCGGCGACTGCCGGGCCCATTGCGGCACGAAGTTGAGGTCCACCAGCAGTTCGGAAACGTCTGGTTGGCCGCGCCCTTCTGGAGAAGTTTCGTCCATCACGCGCGCGGATAATAGCGGCGCGACGCGGCGCTTGTCGAGCCATGTTCGCGATCGTCAGAAACACTTGCCGCTGGCCTTACGCTGGCAGGTGGCGTCGCCACAGCGGTAGCAGATTTCGTGGGGCAATTCGCCACGCTCAAAGAACGCGCGGATGTTGGCCAGCGTCGTCTGCGCGATGTTGGCCATCGCCTCGCGCGTGAAGAAGGCCTGGTGCGAGGTGATCAATACGTTCGGGAACGTCAGCAGCCGTGCGAGCACATCATCATCAATCACCGCCGACGAGAAATCCTCGAAGAAATAATCCGTCTCTTCCTCATAGACATCGAGGCCCGCCGCGCCCACCCGGCCCGATTTCAGCCCGCCGATCAGCGCGCGGGTGTCAATCAGTTTGCCACGGCCGGTGTTGATGATGAACACGCCGCGTTTCATCTGTGCGATGGTCTCCGCGTTGATCATCCGCACGTTCTCCGGCGTCAGCGGGCAGTGCAGCGTGAGCACGTCGGACTCGCGGTAGAGCGTCGGCAGATCGGCATAGGTGCAGCCGCTGGCCTGTGCGAAGACCGCGTCCGGGAACGGATCGAACGCGAGCACGCGCATCCCGAAGCCGCGCAGCAGGCCGGCCATCACGCGGCCGATCTTGCCCGTGCCGACGACACCGGCGGTTTTGCCATGGAGGTCGAAGCCCATCAATCCGTGGATGGAAAAATTGCCGTCACGCGTGCGGAAGTAGGCCTTGTGCGTCTTGCGGTTGAGCGCCAGCAGCAAGGCTGCGGCATGCTCGGCGACCGCATAGGGCGAATAGGCCGGTACGCGCACCACATGGATACGCTGATAGACCGCTTTCAAGTCCACGTTGTTATAACCCGCACAGCGCAACGCGATCAGTTTCGCGCCTTGCGCGTGGAGCGCCTCGGCGACCTCGCGCGTCACGAGGTCGTTGACGAAGATGCAGAGTGCGTCCGCGCCGGCGGCGACATGGACCGTGTCGGGGCTCAAGTGCAGCGCGACGTATTTCAACTCGACGCCGTCCCCCCGGTTCACCGCATCGAAGGTCTCGCGGTCGTAGGGCTTGGCGTCAAAAAAGGCCACCTTGATGGTTTTCATGGCGCGGCAATCTACGCGCCACCCCCACCCCGCGCAACTTTCCAAGCCTTGGAAAACTGTTACCACGTTTTCCCCAGGCGTGGAAAAAGCAACGGCGCCCCAGCGCGACCTTGGCCGCCTTCAACGATCTAACAACCGGGCTCCGTTACGCAAGCGGTTGTTCACGGCTGCGCGTGCGCCGGCCGCAAGGCAAAGGTGCGCTCGACAAGTTGGAGGCCAGGGAGCACAGCCGCTTGATCTTCGTCGGGGTAGTATTGCACCACGATGACCGATTGCCCGTCCCGGCTGAAGACGAACGGTTTGATCGTGGTCGGAATGCCCAGCACGCGGCCGCGCAAGACAACACCCTGACCGGTAAAGCCGCCCCACCGGCTGAAATGCGCTTGGGCCGGCCGGTCCATGAGCTTGGAGAAAGCCGCGACCTGCTGTTCCAAGGCCGCATCCGGCTCCAGCGTGGCCTTGCCGATATGAAACATGATGAAGGCCGAGCCGGGGCTTTCGATGTTGAAGGCATGGTCGGGATCAAAATCCTCGTCCTCGCGATCCAGCTTCCAGTTCCCCGGATACTGGAGTTGGAATTGTTCCCGCGCCAGGGTCTGCGGCCGGGCGACCTGCGCCGGGCGCTCGCTCTCCACCAGGCCGGCCAGGAACGTGCGCCCGGCCTTGGTCACCAACACCCCGCCGGCAAAGCCCACCACCAGGCCCACACCCAGCGCGAGCAGCAGCCCGCCCGCGATCAAGAGTTTGCCGCCGGTTGTCATGCGGAATTGATGACCGGGCCGGAGCCGGCTGTCAAGCCAGCCGCCAAGCTTGCCCGCCCTCGTGCGCTCGGCTATAAACCGCCGCGATGAATCCCTTGGAACAAACGCTGGAACGGCTGACGGCGCGCGCGGTGGACCTGGTCTCGCGCGCGGAGCTGGAGGCCAAGCTGAAACAGGCGCGGCCGCTGCGCATCAAGTATGGCGCCGATCCCTCCGCGCCGGATATCCACCTCGGCCACGTCGTGGGCCTCAACAAGCTGCGCGAATTTCAGGACGCGGGCCACACGGTCGTCTTCATCATCGGCGATTTCACCGGCATGATCGGCGACCCCTCCGGCCGCTCGCAGACGCGCAAGCCGCTCGACCGCGCGCAGGTCGCGGCCAACGCGCAGAGCTACCAGCAGCAGGTCTTCAAGGTGCTTGACCGCGCGCGAACCGAGGTGCGTTTCAACTCCGAGTGGTTCGCGCCGATGAAGTTCGAGGAGGTCATCCGCCTCTCCGCGCACGTCACGGTGGCCCAGCTTCTCGCGCGCGACGATTTCTCCAAACGCTATGCCGCGCAGCAGCCGATCTCGCTCGTCGAGTTCCTCTATCCGCTGATCCAGGCCTATGACTCGGTCATGGTCCGCGCCGATGTCGAGCTCGGCGGCACCGACCAGCTTTTCAATCTGCTGCTCGGCCGCGAGCTCCAGAAAATTTTTTCGCAGGAGCCGCAGGTCGTCCTCACGCTGCCGCTGCTCGAAGGCCTCGACGGCGTCAACAAGATGTCCAAGAGCCTCGGCAACTACATCGGCGTCAACGAAACGCCGAAGGACATCTTCGGCAAGACGATGAGCGTCAGCGATGAACTGATGTGGCGCTACTTCTCGCTCGTGCTCTGCCTGCCGGAGCCGGAAATCGCCGCGCTGCGGCAGGCTGTGCAAAGCGGCGCGCGGCATCCGCGCGAGGTCAAGGACGAGCTTGGCCGGAAGGTCGTCGCCAAGTTCTGCGGCGAGGCCGCCGGTGTGGAGGCTTCCGCCGAATTCGCGCGCGTCTTCTCCGAGCGGCAGGTGCCCACCGATATGCCGGAGGTCGCGGTGGCCGAGGCCAGCCTCGGCATCATCGCGCTGATCGTGAAGGCCAAGCTCGCCGAGTCGAATGGCGAGGCGAAGCGGCTCGTGCAGCAGGGCGCGGTGGAACTCGCCGGCCAGAAGTGCGGCGACCCGCGTGCGCAGGTCGCCATCGAGGATGGCGCGGTGCTGCGCTGCGGCAAGCGCGGCTTCGTCCGCCTCCGCCGCGTATGACGAACGCAGGCTGTTATGGTGGGCGGGGCTTCCAGCCTCGCGGCTGTGGCTGGTTTCGCGGGGCTGGAAGCCCCGCCCACCATAGAACAGGATTTAGACACGGTTTGATGCTGGCTGTAGCGGCGGCCTGTGGCCGCCGAGGAAATCATCATGAGTGCGGAACATAAGAAGGTGGTGCTGGAGGCGCGGGAGTTGCACAAGACCTACGCGCTGGAAGGTACGCCGGTCGAGGTGCTCAAGGGCGTGACGCTTTCCGTGACCGCCGGCGAGACGCTCGCGGTGATGGGCGCGAGCGGCTCTGGCAAGTCCACGCTACTGCACTGCCTCGGCGGACTGGACCGGCCGAGCGGCGGTCAGGTGTTCTTCAACGGCGGTGATCTGTTCGCGTTGAGTTCGGCCGCGCGCACGGAAGTCCGCGCGACGAAGCTCGGCTTTGTTTTCCAGTCCTATCATCTGCTGCCAGAGCTCGACGTGTTGGAGAACGTCATGCTGCCCGCGCTCGCGCGGCGCGGCGCGCTGACGCGGCGCGCGAAGCTGGAGGCGCGGGCGCGCGAGCTGCGGGGCAGCGTCGCCCGACGCGGTCTGGCTTTCGGCGGATACCTGGGTCAGCGCGGAGGCGCTGGGCGCGC
>CAISWQ010000066.1 GCA_903889245.1 uncultured Lentisphaerota bacterium
AGCCCGGAAGGCAAGCTCGTCTCCGCCGAGGTCAATTTCCTCAACGTCGGCCGCAACTGCGACGAACTCGTCCGCAAACTCGAGGCCAACGCCTACCTCGCCACGCACGGCGACGAGGCCTGCCCCGCCCAGTGGAAACCCGGTGCCAAGACCCTCAAGCCCGGCGCCGCCATGGTCGGCAAAGTCTACGAAGCGCTGAACGGCTAAACATTGCTGTTCGGTGACGCAGCGGCGGTTTTCCAAGGCTTGGAAACCGCCGCTGTTGTTTTTCCAAAGCTTGGAAAAAGAAACGGCGCGTTTCCCACGCCTTGGGAAACGCGCCCGCGCAGACAGAGGGTTTGACTACGCCGCCTGGGCGATGCTTTCGATGCGATAATGCTCGGCGAACTTCCAGCCCACGGTGATCTTGTCGCCGACCTTGAAGGCGCTGATCTGCTGCATCATGCCCTTGTCGAACCCGCCGCCGGCCTTGGGCGAGCCGCCCTGCCAGTAGGGCATCACCATCAGCGTCTTCTCGGCGCCCTTGATGGTGACCTTGCCGCCATCCACCTTGATGATGGTGCCGGTGAGCTTGCCGGTCTCGCCCTCGTTGCCTTTTTCTGCGGGGCCTTGCGGATTCGGCGCCGGCTTGGGCGTGGTTTGCTCCTTCTTGGTGGTTTTCTTCTTCTTGTCCGCGCCCTGCACCACCAGCACCGGACACAACGCGCATACCAGCAACATCACCACTAAACGCTTCATAGCTTCATCCTTTCGTTTATCTCTGCGAAATCTGCGTTCATCTGCGTCTACTTCTTTTCCGTCGCGTTGAGCTTCCGCCACGCCGCCATCGAGCGGGCGAGGTGATCGCGGGTATCGCCGCCGATACCAAAGCATTGGAGGCCGATCGGCCCGGTGTAGCCGAGCTCCTTCAGCGTGCGCAGGAAGGCGGCGATATCGAAGTCGCCGGCGTCGAGCGGCTGGATGTAGCGCCCCCAACCGGGCTTGTCATCGCGTACATCGGCGCCGTTGAGCGAGACCGCCCACAGGCGCGGCAGCGCCTTTTGCAGCAGCGGCCGGTAAGCGCGCGAGGTATCCGCGCGCAGCCAGTGGCAGAGGTTGAACATCACGCCGACGTTCGGGCGGTCCACTTTCTCGGCGACGGCGCAGGCGAACTCGATGCGCTCGATCCAGTCGTTGACGTGCGGATAGAGCAGCAGTTGCGCGCCGGATTCGCGCGCGAGGTCGCTCATGTGCCGCAGCACCTCCACGGCGTGCGCCTCGCCCGCGGGATCGCCCGGCTTGAGCCCGCCAACCAGCAGGCAGAACTGAACCTGCCGCCCCTTGATTTGCGCGAGCACGTCCTTGAACTGTTGCTCGTCGTAGGGCGCCTTCGCGGAGGGGGCGATGTTCACCTGCATGGTGATCTGGAACAGCTTGAGCCCGACCGCGTCGAGCGCGCTTATGCGCTCGGCGACCTTCGGCAGCCAGATGTGGCCGACGCCGTCGTAGCCAAGTTCCTTGAGCATCGCGGCCTGCTCCTCGAACCCGCGCTTCTTCGCATCGTGCCAGTCAATGCAGAACGGGAAAAACGGCGCCGCCGCCCGCGCCGCCACCCCCGCCGCCAGCCACAGCGCCACCACCCCGCGACAAAGAAAGCTCGTCGGAAATCTAGTCATCACGCACCTCGGTATCGGCTCGGCGTTGTTCGGGTTTGGCCTTCCAGTCGGGATCGAAGCTAAGCAGCGGCATGGGACTCCTTTCCGGCGGTCAGTTCCGCGACGAGGGCGTCGAGGAGCTTTTCGCCGACGGCGTGCGAGGTGGCAAGCTGTTCTTCCAACTCGTCCACCAACGCCATCAGTTCGTCCACCTTCGCCACAATCCGGCGCTGCTTGGCGAGAGGAGGGAGGACGAAGCGAAGGCGTTGAACCTGCCGCGTCGAGATATGTGGCACACCATTGCTCCGGCCTGGGTCAATCGAATCCACAAACTCAGAAGAGTTCAGCCAGAGCAGAAAATACGAGAGATCGAGTTGATTGTGTTTAGGCACCGGTTTCGCGACTCGCTGAAGCAGAAGGCATGGAAGGTCACCTTTTGTCACTCGCGCCACTTTGATCCCTGTCGTAATAAGTGGACGGTCCAATGAGAGAACGATGTCGCCTTCTTTGAGCGCGAATCGCTCAAACTCCTTTGCGACCTTGTTATCAACGAATGCGGACGCACGCCAATCAAGAACCCCGTGGCTCACATTCGCGTTCCTGCACAGTCGTATTCCAGAAGGCTTGAACCATTCGCTCTTGAAAGCGTAACCGTTTTGAAACTCAATGTGGTCGCCGACAGTGTGCTCCTCACCATCCGTGTCGAAGGGCACGAGTTTGCCTTGGACGGCGAGGGTGAGGATGGTTTTGCGGAGGTCGGCGGGGGTGATGTCGCAGGATTTGTGGAAGAGGAAGTTGAGGTTGGCCGGGGTGGGTGCGTCGGCGAAGCGGGCGAGCGACGCGCGGGCGAGTGCGGCGTGCTTCTGCTCCCGCTCCTGTTGTTGCGCCTCCAGCCGATCACACAAGGCCATCAACTCATCCACCTTCGCCACGATCCGCTTCTGCTCGGCGAGCGGCGGGAGGGGAATTGCGGCGGACTCCAAGTCCTGTGTTCCAAGGCGTGGCATTTTCATGCCGTAGTGTTTTGCCGCCGCGTATCGAAGGAAATAGGGCGACCGGAGAAAGAGACGGAGAAAACCTGCTGCGACAAATTTCTGAGGGCGCAACGGAATGATCTCGGTGGTGCAAAAACCAGGACGGTCGGCGATTACCACTTTGTTTAGGTAAGGGCGGAGCTTCCCGTAGAGGACATCGCCTTTTTGAAAGCTGGCTTTGGTGCTGAGGGACCTCCGTTCGGCGAAGGTTGCCGTGGCGATAACTTTTCCGGCACCGCCATCAATATCTTCGAGGTCGAGCACCCAGTCGGAATCATTCAGCGAGGCAGAATCAACTTTGGCAGCGGCGCGGCAGTCGGCGGCTTTGTTGAGCGCGATCCATTGCCAATCTTGCGGAATGGCAAACGGGCTGGACGGATCGGACTCAACTGACGAATCGGGGCTGTTAGAGGAAAGGAGGCGACCGCGCACAGCGAGTCCCAGCACCAATTCCCGCATCTTCGCCACCGCATCGGGCGCGTCGGCGAAGAGGTCGAACTTCTCGAAGAAGGTTTCGAGGGTCATGGCGCGCCCTCGCTTCCGGAAGCGGGGGCCAGTTCCGCTTCCAGCTCCTCGATGCTGGGGAGGCTGGAGGCGAGTTCCTTGGGGAGGGCGCGGGTGAGTTCGTAGTCGGCGACGCCGATGGGTTTGTGGATGTCGCGCAGGGCGTATTCGGCGAAGACGCGGTCCTTGGTCTGGCAGAGGATCAGGCCGATGGTCGGGGCGTCGTGTGCGTGGCGCAGGAGGTCATCCACGGCGGAGCAGTAGAAGTTCATCTTGCCGGCATACTCGGGCTTGAACTCGCCCTTCTTGAGGTCCACGACGACGAAGCAGCGCAGGTTCAGGTGATAGAAGAGCAGGTCGAGGAAGAACTCGCGGTCGCTGATCTCCAGCCGGTACTGGCGGCCGACGAAGGCGAAGCCCTGGCCGAGTTCGAGCAGAAACTTCTGGAGGTGGGTCAGCAGGCCGGTTTCGAGTTCCCGCTCGTGGAAGGGTTCTTCCAGCGTGAGGAAGTCGAACAGGTAGGGGTCTTTGAGCAGCCCTTGGGCGATGGCGGCATGGGCTGCGGGGAGCGTGGCGGCGAAGTTGGTTACGGCGGTTCCCTGTCGTTCATGGGCGCGGTTTTTGATTTGAACGACCAGCGCATCGCGGCTCCAGCCCTGCTCAAGTGCCTGCCGGGCATACCAGTAGCGGGTGGGCAGGTCTTTGAGTTTCTCGATCAGTATGATGTGGTGGGCCCATGAGATCCGGAACATGATTTCGTGCGGCATTGGCAATTGTGCAACGGCCAGTTGCACAATTACATCATCTTGTTGATCGTGGTCTTGTAAAAGTGCAGCCGTCCGCTGCACTTTTGCAGCGGGCTGCTGCAAAATTGGCGGAGCGCCGTATTCACGGACAAAGCGGATCATGTATTTGAGATTCCGCTCCGAGAAGCCCTTCTGTTCCGGCAGTTCATTTTTCAGGTCCGCAGCCAACCGGGGGATGACACCCGCACCCCAGCCTTCCTGTTTCTGCCGGGCGGCGATCATGCGGCCGATGTCCCAGTACATCAGGAGCATCTCGGCGTTGGCGGAGAGGGCGGCGCGATGCTGGGCTTGGCGGACGCGGCTCTTGATGTCGCCCAGCAGCTCGCGGTAGAGGGTCAATTCCTGCGCCTTCATCGCGTCAGCGCCTCCATAAGCTGCGCCTTCAGCTTCCCCCGCGTCTCGGCGATCTGGGCGAGGAGCTTTTCGTATTCAGGCAGGAGGTGATCCACATCGCCGGGACCTTCGTCGGGGTTGTGCGGGTTCTTGAGGTCGAGGTTAAAGTTGCCGGCCTTGATCTGCTCGATGGGCACGCGCCAGGCGAATTCGTTCTCGACGCGGGCCTTGAAGCCGTCGGCTTCATCACCCCACCACGCTTTTTCCGGCGCGAACTCCTCGATGCGGATGGGTTTGCCCTTGTTGTAGCTTTTGGCGCCGGGCGGGTACGGGTGCTCGTAGTACCAGACGTGCCCGGTCTTGGGGCCCTTGGTGAAGAAGAGCAGGTTGGTGCGGATGCCGGTGTAGGGGTTGAAGACGCCGTTGGGCAGGCGGACGATGGTGTGGAGGTTGCAGTCGGTGAGGAGCGCTTCCTTGATGCGGGTCTTGACGCCTTCGCCGAAGAGGGTGCCATCGGGCAGTACGAGTCCGGCGCGGCCGCCGGGCTTGAGAAGCTTCATCAGGAGCACGAGAAAGAGGTCGGCGGTCTCGCGGGTGCGGAACTCGGAGGGAAAGTTGGATTCGATGCCGTCCTCTTCCATGCCGCCGAAGGGCGGATTGGTGACGATGACATCCACGCGCTCCTTCGGGCTCCAATCGCGCAGGGGGCGGGCGAGCGTGTTGTCGTGGCGGACGTTGGAGGGCACATCAATGCCGTGCAGGAGCAGATTGGTCATGCAGAGGACGTGCGGCAGATGTTTCTTTTCGATGCCGGCGAAGCACTCCTGGATGGCGCGCGCGTCGGCCTCGGTCCTGGCCTGTTTGCGCAGGTGCTCAATGGCGCAGACGAGGAAGCCACCGGTGCCGCAGGCGGGGTCGAGGACGGCTTCGCCGAGGCGGGGATTGACCTGCTCGACGATGAACTGGGTGACGGCGCGCGGGGTGTAGAACTCGCCGGCGTTGCCGGCGGACTGGAGATCCTTGAGGAGCTTTTCGTAGATGTCGCCAAACATGTGGCGGTCGTCAGAGGCATTGAAGTCAAGGCCGTTGATCTTGTTGATGACCTGCCGCATGAGGGTGCCGTTCTTCATGAAGTTGTGGGCATCCTCGAAGGTGGTGCGGATCAGGGTGTGCATCCGGTCGCCGCCGGTCAGGGCCTTGAGCTTGGGCAGGAGGGTGTTGTTGACGAAGTCGAGCAGGTCGTCGCCGGTGATGCCTTCCTCGTCCTTGGCCCAGGCGGACCAGCGGAGGTGCTGCGGGAGCGGGGATTTGTAGGCGTCGCGCAGGAGTGCCATCTCCTGCTCGCGGTCGTCGAAAATCTTGAGAAAGAACATCCAGCCGAGTTGTTCCAGGCGCTGGGCATCGCCGTAGGTTCCGGCGTCCTTGCGCATGATGTCCTGAATGGATTTGACGACGTTGGAGACGTTGGGCATCGGTTAGGCGGCTTTCTCGTACAGGGCGGTTTCAAGTTCACGGATGGCGGCGAGGTAGTTGTCCCGGCCGCCGAACAGTTTGACGATTTCCACGGGGGTGCCGAAGGCGCGGAGCGGGTCCACCTTGAGAATTTCCAACGATTCGACGCTTGCGATGCCACTGTCGGCGTACTTCTGGAGCAGCGCTTCGAGAACGGCGCGGGCTTTGTCGCCATACTTTCCGAAGACGTTCCGCTTCCGCACCCCGTCCGCACGCTCCCGGCGCGTGAGCGGCGGTTGGTCGAAGGCGACGTGGCAGACGAGATCGAAGGGGTCGTAGTCGCGGCCGACCTGCTCGGCGAGTTCGTCGAGAAAGACACCTTGGCCCGCAAGGAGTTCGATAATGGCCTGTTTCCGCGCGGCGGCGTTCCAGATGTTCAGGAAGTCGTCGAGGGAGGTGTAGTTCTGGTGGACGGCCTTGCGGGTGTAGGCGGTGAGGGATTCGGTGATGAGCTTGCCGTATTCATCAAGGAACTGGACACGCTCCATCACCACGCGGACGGGGACGTCGTCCACGTAATAGCGGGTGCGTGGCTGGGGGCCGTCGCCGCTGGGGCTGCTATCGGGCGGCAGCGGAGGTTCACCACCCATCGGCGGAGGCTCCTCTGGAGGAAGGGGTGGATCGTCGGGACCGGGCTCGTAGATTTGGACTGGATCGCCGTCAAAGGCGGGATCGGCAAACAGGGCGGTGGCGCGGCGGAAATCCATGATGGTGAAGAAGAACTTGTTGTAGTCCTCGTTGATGCGGGTGCCGCGCCCGATGATCTGCTTGAATTCCGGCAGAGAACTGATGACCTTGTCGAGGACGATCAGGTGGCAGGTCTGGGCATCCACACCCGTGCTCATGAGCCGGGAGGTGCAGGCGATGACTGGATAGGTGGATTCGGGATCAATGAAGTTGTCGAGTTGGGCCTTGCCCTCGTCGTTGTCGCCGGTGATCCGCATCACGTACTTGGCATTGGCGGCGGCGAGGTCGGGGTTGGCGTTGACCATGGCCTGACGCATCCGCTCGGCGTGGTCAATGTTCTCGCAGAAGATGATGGTTTTGGCGAAACGGTTGGTGGCGCGGAGAAACCCGGTCACCTTGGCGGCAACAACCGCCGTGCGCTTTTCGAGGATGAGGTCCCGATCATAATCGCGATCGTTATATTCCCGGTCCTCGATGACCTGGCCGTACTTGTCCGTCTGACCGTTTTCCGGACGCCAGCCGTCGAGGTCTTTGTCGAGGCCGATGCGCACGACCTTGTAGGGGGCCAGAAACCCGTCGGCGATGCCCTGCCGGAGCGAATACAGGTAGAGGGGCTCCCCAAAGTATTCGATGTTGGAAGCCTCGCGGGTTTCCCTGGGTGTGGCGGTGAGGCCGATCTGCGTGGCCGAGTTGAAGTACTCCAGCACTTGCCGCCAGCGGGCGTCGTCCGCGGCGCTGCCGCGGTGACACTCATCCACAATGACGAGGTCGAAGAAGTCGGGCGAGAACTGCTTATAGATGTTCAGGTCCTCTTCCGTGCCGGTCACGGCCTGGTAGAGGCTCAAATAGATTTCAAAGGACTTGTCCACTGTGCGATGCGCGATCTTCGTCATGGCCGTGCCGAACGGCTTGAAGTCGTTGGTCTTCGTCTGGTCGGCAAGGATGTTGCGATCCACGAGGAAGAGGATGCGTTTCTTGACTCCGGCCTTCCATAGCCGCCAGATGATCTGAAACGCTGTGTAGGTCTTCCCGGTGCCGGTGGCCATGACCAGCAAGACCCGGTTCTCGCCCCGGGCGATGGCTTCCACGGTTCGGTTGATGGCAATGTGCTGGTAGTAGCGCGGTGATTTCCCGGAGCCGTCATCGTAATAGTCCTGGGTATTGACCTGTTGCTGGTTCCCGGTCCAGCCTTTTGCCTTACAGTAACGGGCCCAGAGTTCTTGTGGGGCGGGAAATTGGTCGAGCGGGATCTCGCGCGTGACAGGGCCGGTGGTGAGGGTGCGATCGTGTTCCAGAAAGGCATCGCCGTTGGAACTGTAGGCGAAGGGCACGTCGAGGATTTCGGCGTACTCGAGCGCCTGCTGCATGCCGGCCCCGACCGAATGGTTGTTGTCCTTGGCTTCGATGACGGCCAGCGGAATATTCGGCTTGAAGAACAGCAGGTAGTCGGCTTTTTTTGCCTCGCCGCGCTTGACGGTCTTTCCGCGAACGATGACGCGTCCCTTGGTGAAGTATCTCTCTTCTGCAATCTGGGCTTGATCCCATTTGTCGCCGTTTGCGCCAACCAGCGCAGGGGTGATGAACTTTGTGCGGATATCCGCTTCTGTGAGGGCCTTCTTATTCATCTGTCGCGCTTTTCTCTCACGGTTATCAGCGATCGGCGGCTTTCATTTTCATGTGCTTTTCGGCTCGCCATGCATTGCGCTTTTCTCGTTTGAATTCAGCATGAGTCCTGTTCCCTCGCAACGACGCGCACGGTAGCAAGGCTCGTTCGGAGTCTCAAGTCCATTGCCGTTCGCGGCTCCCCGGAAGAGGTGGAATCCAACACTGGATTTCAGGTGGCTTGGAACCAACTCCGGTGTCGCTACACTCTAAAATACACTCATTGGAGGTTAGTACACTCATTCCGTGGTGATCTGCCAGAGGGTAACGACTTTACCTATTAAATTACCTATTACCATTACCTATTACCCAAAGATGCCGCGCAGGAAGTGGAGGTTGGCTTTGTAGGCGGCGGGCATGGGCGTGCCTTTGGGGACGGCGCTTTCGATCTGAACCCAGCCGCTGTAGCCGATGTCGTCGAGCGTGGCGCGGACCTTTTGGAAATCCACTTTGCCCTTGCCGAGCAGCGTGCCGTTTTCCTTCATGTGCAGTTCGCAGATGTGCTTGGCGCCGAGCCAGCGGATTTCCTTGTGGATGTCATAGCCGCGGTCGGTGGAGTTGCAGACGTCATAGTAGACCTTCACGGCCGGCGAGCCGACACGGTCGATGATGTCCATGCTTTCCTCGGCGGAGAGCCAGCTTTCGAGGCCGAGCGTGACGCCGGCCTTCTCCGCCTTGGGCGCGACGGCCTTGAGGCGCTTGACCACCTCGTCGGTGCCAGCCTTGTCGCCCTTGAGGTCGCCCTTGGCGAAAAACGCGAGCAGCACCACCTTCACATTCATGGCCACCATCACGTCCACGCAGTCGCTGACCCACGCGATGGTACGCGGGTCGCTCTTGTAGGGAATGCCGTTGAGTTCGCCGATGGCGAGCGAGGCGACTGCGACGCCGGTCTGGCGGGCGAGGTCCTTGTAGCGCTGCTGCACCGTGGCCTGGCGCAGCTGCATGTTGTTGGCCGCGGTGCCGAGGCTCACCTGCACCCCGTCGAGGCCGATCTCTTTGGCCACCTCCAGCGCGGCCGGGTCGCCCATCTTGCCGATGGACCAGTCGCACGCGCCGATCTTGAAGCGGCGGTCTGCGGCGCGGGCCAGCAGCGGTGCGAACGCGGCGAGCGCGGCAGCTTGCGCGCCGAGCGCGAGCCAACGCCGACGGGAGATCGCTCCGCCATATTCTGCTTGTGGGCGGGAGCTACAGCTCCCGCGCGACCCAACCACAAGCTGATGAACGCGGGAGCTGGAACTCCCGCCCACAGGAAAGGCGTTGGCAGCGGATTGAGAATTTGCAACTCGCAACGCTCCAACACTCCCGCACTCCATTACTCCATCAGTTTTCCCGCTGCTGTTGTTCATGGTTGTTTCTCCTTCAGGAAAGCTTCGTAGAGTTGCAGGGCCTTGGCATCGCTGATGTCGCGGCCGAGCACGAGCCGGGCGCGGGCGGAGGCGGATTCGCCCGCCTTGAAGTCGCGGCCAAAGAGCGAGAGGTAGAGCGAGCGGTGCGATTCCTCGCTGAACGGCATGAGCACCGCGAAGCAGTCCTGCGGCGCGGCCATCACAAGCGCGGTGAGCCCGCGCTGCACATCGCGGCGCATCCCCAGCGGCGCGGCCAGCGCGGGGCGGAGCGCCCAGTCCACCGGGTTCGGCGGATGTTTCCAGCGGCCGTCGACGATGAGCTTCTCCCCGGCGGCATCGCGCGGGAACGCCTGCCAGACGCCGTCAGCCTTCTTCGCTTCGAGGAACCCCTGCTTGGTATAGGCGAACGCGGCGGCGAACCCTTCGAGGTAGGAAGCGAGGAAGACCTCGAAGTTGTGCAGATCTTTTTTCGCCGTGATGGTCGTGGTCACGTCGAGCGCGTTGGGTGCGGCCCAGCGGTAGGTGGCGGCCATGTCGAACGGATGGATCGCGTCGCTGGCCCAACGGCTGACGACGCTGCCATCGGCGCGGCGCTCGGCCATACTCGCCCACTCCCAGCCGGCTACGCCGTAGCGCGTGGAGGCGTCGAGCAGGCGGTAGTGCGAGAACAGGCCGACCGAGCGCGCGAGGTTCGTGCCGCTGGCGCAGTCCACCGCCGGCTGCAGCCCGCGCGCTTTGCCTTCGCCGCGCAGCAAGCCACGCAGTACGCCGGTATCGAAGCGGAACGCGGTGCCCTCGGCGGTGAACGACGGCGGCTCCGCCGCGCCCGCGGCGAGACAGAAACAGATGCCCACAGCCATGATGTGCCTCATGCTTTCAGCCCCGAAAGGTCCACGGTCAGTTGCTTGTTTTCCTTGATGAGCTCGTCGAGCGTGATGAATTTGCGCCGCGCCGCGGCCTCGCGGCCGAGGATCGCGGTCAGGTGGCCATCCACCGCGCGCTGCACGCTCGCGTTCTCGAAGTGGCCCTCGCAGATGTTGCGATGGAACGCGGCGATGTTGCGCTCGGCGCCCTCGTTATAGATGGAGCCAATCTGCCCGGCGTAGCTCTGTTTGCCACCGCGGATGAAAATCTTGCCGCTGTACTGGAGGCGCGCGGTCGCCGCATCGCCGAAGACGCTGGCGGAGAGCGTGGTCACATCGAACTCGTTGTCGAGCGCCTGCGTGACGTGCGTCCAAATCAAACCATCATCGAACTCATAGAGCACCGTGGCGATATCGGTGCGGTCGCCGTGCGGCTGCGGCCGCATCGTGCGCGCGCGGCCGCACGCGGCGGTGGGCCGGCGGCCGAGCAGCCACATCAGGCCATCAATGATGTGGATGTCGTAGGAGACAATCGTGTCGCCGCTCAAGGCGGTGTCGGAGAGCCAGATCTGCTGGCGCAGCCGGCTCTCAATGGTTTTCTCCAGCGGCGGATCGGGCCACGCGTGCCAGCCCATGCCGAACGAGGCGATGTGGCCGAGCCGGCCGAGCGCGCCCTCGCGCACGCGCTGGCCCAGCTCGATCACCACCGGATCGGTCGGCAACTGATAGTCGATGAGAAAGCACAACTGCTTTTGCGTCGCGAGCTTGCCGGTCTCGCCGACGAGCAGCGTGCCGGGCACATCCACGGCGATGGGCTTGGCCATATAGACGTGCTTGCCGGCCTCGATCGCGGTGCGCGCCTGCTCGGGATAGAAATAGGGCACGTCTATGACCACAACCGCCTCGACGCCGCTCTCGATCAGCTTCTTGTAGCCATCCAGCCCGGAGAAGCAGCGCGCCTTGTCCACCTGCAATTTCCCGCCGATGTTCGCGGCGACGTTGGGGAAGTAATCGGCGACGGCGTGCAGCTCGTAGCCGCCGTGCTTGAGGAACAGGCCGGCCAGCCACGCGCCGCGGCCGCCGCAGCCGATGAAGCCGACTTTGATTTTGCGCGCCGGCTTGGCGGGCTCCTCCGCGCGCGTCGGCAGCGTGGCCAGCGCCGAGGCGGCCAGCGTGCTGCCAAGAAACAATCTGCGGGTCAGTGGCATGGTCAGCTCCTCCAGGGACGTTGGCGCGGGCCGAGATTGGCCAAGGTGGTCTTCATGAGCGCGACGTCCGGCGCGATCTCGAAATCGAACATTCCGACGAGCGCGTGGTCAGCGCCATGGGTGAACGCCCACTTGAACGCATCGGCCGGCGGAATCGCGCCGGCGGCCATGATCTTGAACGCGATCCACGGCTTGGTGACAGGTTTCATCACCTCGATGGTCTTCTGCGGGTCGGCGCACCAGTAGCCGGGATGCTCGGCGTAGGGGCCCTTGATCTGCTCCGGCTTCGGGCCGCTGGGATATTTATGGTGATGGAAGGTCTTGATGTAAAAATCGCAGGGCACCTTCGCAGCCTCACACACGCTGACCACGTTGAGGTCGTGGCAGCCCACGCCGGAGGGCACGCCGGCCTCCTTCGCACACTCCACCGCCTTCGCGATCAGGTCCACCTTGCCTTTTGCGGCGAGCGGGTCGGCGTGGACGCCCCAGAGATAGATCGCGTCGCAGCCCATATCCACGAGCTGTCTGACCATCTCGGAATAGGCTTTCATGTCCGCCGTCACCGGCGCGGTCGGACAGATGATCCATTGAATCTTGCCGCCCTGTTGCCGGTATTTCTGCAACACGCTCATCGGATGCGGCGGGTTGTGCATCGAGAGTGTGTTGATCCCATGCCTTTCGGCGAGAGCGAGCGTCTCCATGATCTTCTCATCGGTGTTGTAGTGCGCGCACAGGTTATAGACATATTTCAAGTCGCGGCTGTGCGTGTAGTGCGTCAGCAGGTTGCCGCCGAGCAGCATCCGGCTGACCGTCAGGCTGCCGATCTTGCCGGTCGGCAGCGTATCGCCCGCCGGTTTTGCGGCCGGCGGCGCCTCGGGCGCGGCGACGGAGACCTTGGACGAAGCGAGCGCGCCGGTGGTGCCGACCGCGAGCGTATTGATGAAGGTGCGACGATTCATTTTTTTGCTCCCATGTTTTTGTCTGCGAAATCCAGATACTGCGCCCAGTCATAGGCCGTCACGTCGTGCTTGCCGGTGCGCACGTGGTAGCCGATGGTCGCGCCGACGGGCTGGTCCACGACGGGCCACTCCCTGACGCCAAGGCCGGGCAGGCCGAAGAGCTTCCACGCCGGCTCGGCATGCAGCGCGGAAAGGAACTCGCCCTGCGGGTCGGCCCAGAGATCCTCCGCGGCGCTGGCGATGTAAAGCGGACGCGGCGCGACGAGGGCGAGCAGCTCGTGCTGATCGAAGGGCAAGGTGCTTTCCTTGTCGCTGTACTTTTTGAAGTGGCCGCAGAACCAATGCGGGAAGCGGTTGTTGATCTCGGCCGTGGTCTCGCCGAAGTCGCGCCGCGCGAGCGCCGCGCCGCCCTCGCCGGAGTCGTTGGAGATCACGAGGGCGAACCGCTCGTCCTGCGCGCCCGCCCAGAGCGCCGCCTTGCCCATCCGCGAGTGGCCGATCACCGCGGCGCGTTTGGCATCCACCGCTTTTTCCGATTCCAGCACGTCGAGCGTGCGCGAAAGCCCCCACGCCCACGCGCCAATCGCGCCCCAGGCATCAGGCGCGAATTCCTTCCGCCCGGCTTTTTCCAGCAGGAAGCCGCGGACGCCGTGCCGCCAGCCGGTCTCATAATCCGGCTCGAGGTCGGCGCGCTGGATGGTCGCCAGCGCGTAGCCGCGCGCCATGAGCTTCTCCACCTCCCAGCGGCCGATGCTCTGGCCGCGCGTCTTCTCGTCCGGCCGCGCCAGTTGCTCCTGCTTCGTCTTCCGGTCCTGCGTCCACTGCTCGCTGATCGTGATGCCCGGTTCGGCATTGACCGTGTGGTTGCCATCGAAGTTGACGCTGACAAACACCGGGACCGGCTGCTGCGCCGCGTTCGGCGTATAGAGCAGGATGTGCATCGGCGGCCCGCTCTTGCCGGCGCCGAACCAGACGGTGATCTCCTTGCGCGTCGCAAGGCCGCCGAGCGCGGCCTTGTCGCAGTTCGCCGTCGCCCACGTCATCTCCGCCGGGCGACCGGGGCTGACGCCGTGCATTTCGTGCTGGAACAGTTTCAGGATTTCCGGTCGCCGCTTGTTTTGCCACGTCGCGGCATCGGCGACCTTCGTGCCATCAGCGCAAACCAGCAGCTCTGGCAGCGTATAGGGCGGGACATTGGCCTCCACCTTGTTGACCGGCCGGCGCTCCACGCCGCGCGCGACCACCATACCAAGCAGGAACAGACAGAGGATCAGCTTCATGAATTTCTCCTGGGGAACATCGAACACACTTGTAGGCCGGGTCTCCGACCCGGCGTCGCCTGATTTTTCCAAGGATTGGAAAAGGGAACCGATGGTTTTTCCAAGGCTTGGAAAAATTTCCGTCCGCTTTTCCAAGGCTTGGAAAAGCGCGCCCGCGGCGATGGTCGGACCGGCGTCCATGCGGTGCGGATTGAACCGCGCCGCCGCGCGGCTGGCAAGCTTGAATCGCGGGAATGCGCTTGTTGGCCACGCGGCGGGGGATTAGAGTGCCGGCCGTTTTCAGGAGACACACCATGATGATGCAACGGCTGGTGCTCGGTGCTTTGCTTGGCGCGGTGCTGGTGGGGGCGAGCGCCTGCTCGCGGTCGGAGGCGCCGGCGGCCACGCCCGCCGCGGCGGCGGCGACGAAGTTCGACAAGCTGCTCGGCCGCTGGGCGCGCACCGATGGCGACTACCTGCTGGAGCTGCGGACGGCGGACGCGGCGGGCCTGCTCGCGGCGGGCTATTTCAACCCGTCGCCGATCAACGTCGAGAAGGCCGAGGCGCGCGACGACAAGGGCGACCTCAAGGTGTTCGTGGTGCTGCGCGATGTGAATTATCCGGGCTGTACCTATCAACTGACGCTCGACGCGCAGCGCGACATACTCTTCGGCACCTACTTTCAGGCGGCGCAGCAGCAATCCTACGAGGTCGCTTTCACGCGGGTGAAGTGACGGGACGAGGGAGGAGCGGCGAGGGGCGAGGGAGGAGTGTCGAGGGACGGGGGGCGGAAGAACATCCACCATCGAACACTGAACAGCGAAGTACGGAGCCCCGTCCAACCCACCTGCTTCCGTTGCTTTCAATTTCGATGTTCGATGTTGGATGTTCAGTGTTCGATGTTCGTTGCTATAAACTTTTTGGCGGGTTCGTCCGTTCTGTGTATGGTTTCGGCATGAAAAGGTGTGTTTTCATCATCGCGGTTGGGCTGGCGGCGCTGGCGCAGGCGGCGTCGCTGCCGGAGCTGAAGAAGCAGTTCGAGGGCGATGTGCGCGAGGCGCAGCAGTGGCAGCGCGAGCAGCTCAAGGCCGCCAGCGGGCAGTACGTGAAGGCACTGGATTTTGCCGAGCAGCGGCTGCAAGAGAGCCGTAACGAGGAGGCGCTGACCTGGCTGCGCGCGGAGAAGAAACGTTTCGAGCAGTCGGGTGACCTGCCGGAGAGCGCGCTGGGCCGCGGGCCGGTGCGCCGGGCGCAGGAGGCGTGGCAGGAGCAGGCCCAGAAGGTCAGGCTGGAGGCCGCCCAGCGGGTGTCCGAGGTCGCCAGCAAGTACATGCAGGCGTTGAGCCAGTTGCAACTGCAGGCGGTCGGCAAACTGACCGAGCTGGCGGACATCAAGGACGAGACCGACCGCGTGCTGGGCAACAGCGTCATCCGCGAGGCGCTCGCGCTGGCCAAGACCGCGCCGGCCAAGCCCACCGCCGAGCCAGAACCCGCCAAGTCTGTCGCTGAAGCAACCAAGCCCACGACCGAAACACCCAAGCCGACGCCCGTCGCGGCGGCCACGCCGGCCAGGCTGACCGGGCCGGTGACGGTGGGCGAGTACAAGATTTTCCCGCAAGGCAAGGAGCCGGTGCAGAAGGAGCTGAAGGCGCTGCGGCTGGAGTTCCCGAATGTGGCGGCGCGCAGCGCGGCCTCGGCCTACAGCCTCGGCGCCGGAGTCTTCCCCGGCAAGGAGAAGCTGGACACGGACCGGCAAAACGCCGGCGGCTTCGCCTTCAAGCAGGAGCGTGGCTTCACCCGCACCGTGGCGCGCGTCACGCTGGCCTGCCACGGCCGCGAACTGGCGGAGGGCAGCAAGCTGGCCATCCAATACATCTGCCATCCGGCCAATGTGATCAGCGACCTGCGCGAGGAGCGTGCCGAGCATATCGCGCTGCCGGCGCTGCCGCGCGGTCAGACGGTGGTGGTGGAGGGCACGGGCGTCCTGCTCGGCAAATTCGAGCATCGCGGCACCTACGCCCGCTTCAAGGGCGGCGATGAATTCTACGGCCTGATCGTCAGCCTGTTTGACCCCGAGGGGAAGCTGCTGATCCAGCAGTGCAGTTCCTCCGCCCTGACCAAACTTTGCCAGGCGAGCCTGCCAGCCGAGAAGCCGCAGGCGGAGTGGCGGCCGCGCTTCGACCGCGGCCGGCCGTGAGGCGATGGGAATGCGCTTGAGCCGGAACTATGTTTTGGTAGGGTGCGCGTGGAAAGAGAGTGAACGATGAGCAAGTTGATGTTGATGGTGGCGTTGTTGGGTGGCGGCGGTCTGGCGTGGGGCCAGGCGGCGGCGACCAAGCCGGCCGTGACGGCCGCCGCGCCGACCTTGGCGGACCTGAAGAAGTACTTTGAAACCTCCATGCGCGAGGCGCAGAAGGCCAACCGCGAGGAGGTCAAGGCCCTGCGGCAGTCCTACACGGACCAGCTCACCAAGCTGCAGACCGCGTTGCAGGGTAAAGGCGAGATGCAGGCTGTGCTCACCGTGCGCGACGAGAAGGCACGCTTCGAAGCGGCCGGCGAAATTCCCACCACCGCGCTCGCGACCGAGCCGGCCGCGCTGCGCAAGGCGCAGGACGACTGGAACGCCAGCCTCCAGCAGGTGCAGATCACGCAGGCGCAGAAACTCGTCGCCTTGAGCGAGAAATATATGCAGCAGCTCGCGCTGGTGCAGAAGACGCTGACCGCGAAGAACGATCAAGACGGCTTGAAGGCGGTCAATGAGGAAACCGACCGGCTGCTCGGCAACAACGTCATCCGCGAGGCGCTCGCGCTGGCCAAGACCGCGCCCGCCAAGCCGGCAACGCCGGACAAGCCCGCCACGCCCACCAAGCCGGACACGACGATCACCACGCCGCCGAAGCCGCCGGAGACCAAGGTGGTCGAGGTGGGCGACTACAAGTTTTATCCCACCGGCAAGGAGCCGGCGGCGAAGGATCTCAAGGACCAGCGGCTGGAGTTCGCCACCGCCGAACGCCGGAACGCGGCCTTCTTCTACTCGCTCGGCGCCAAGCTGTACGTTGACAAGGCCAAGCTGCGCACGACGAAACGCCCCGGTTACGATGTCACCTACAAGGAAGAGTCGGGCGACCTCTTCAGCGTGCCGCGCATCACGCTCGCCAGCCGCAACAAGGACATCCCCGAGGGCAGCAAGCTGGTCATCCAGTATTACAGCCGGCACACCGCGCGCGCCTCCGATGTGCGCGAGGAGCGCGTCGAGCACATCGCCACGCCGGCGCTTGCGCGTGGTCAATCGTTCACGGTGGATGGAGAAGGCATCACGCTCTACAAATATGATTATCGCAGCGGGTATGGCTACCGCGAACGTTCCGGCCGCGAATACTACGGCCTGATCATCAGCCTGTTCGATCCCGATGGGAAGATGCTGATCCAGCAGTGCACGCCCTCCTCGCTCATCAAGGCCTGCGGCGCCAGCGTCGTCGCCGAGAAGGAGCAGGAAAGAAATACCCGTTTCTGACGCGCGTCTGTGGAGAGTCCCGCATGAACTGCAAACAAACCGCCAACCGCGCGCACTGCAACTGCTCCTATGAGCCTTGCGCGCGCAAAGGCGCCTGTTGCGACTGCCTGCGCTACCACTTGGAAAGTCGCGAACTGCCCGCCTGCTGTTTCCCGGCCGACGCCGAGGCGACCTTCGATCGCAGCTTCGAGCACTTCGCCCGCCTCGTCACCACCCGCGCCGTTTGACGCGGGTGGCCACGGCAGGCTTCAGATCGTCTCCAGCGACCAGCCGTTGTGATAGGGCTCCTGCACGAGCGCGTTGGCGGCCTCGCTGTTGGTGAACTTCATCTGCGCGGCATCCCATTCGAGGCGCTTGCCGGTGCGGATCGCGATGTTGCCGAGCAGGACGGCCTCGGTGAGCAGACCCGCCCAATCAAAATGGCAGCCGGCGGGCTCGCCGCCGCGACAGGCCACCAGCCATTCCTCCCACAAACTTTCGTGGCGCGGCAAGGTCTTGGGCACGTCGGCGAATTTCGCGCCGCGCGTCGCGGGCACAATCGTCGTGCCGAGCAGCTTGCCCTCGTCGCCGATATACAGCGCGCCGCCCTCCGGCAGAGCCTGGCCCTCGAACTCGGCGAGCGCGGGCGGCTTCAGGCCGCCGTCATACCAAATCATCTTGAGCGGCGGCAGCTCGCCACGCGCGGCGAAGTCATAGGTGACGATGGCAGCCAGCGGCGCGGTCTCCGGCAGCACCTTGGTGGAGCTGGCCTGCACGCGCACCGGGTGCGCGAGCTGGAGCGCGCGGAACGGCGTGTTGAAATAGTGGCAGCCCATGTCGCCAAGCGAGCCGGTGCCGAAATCCCACCAGCCGCGGAAATTCCACGGGTGATAGACCGCCTTGAAGCGCGGCTCCTTTTTGCTCGTCCCCTTCAGTTGCTCCAGCGCGTAGTGCCCATCGGGCCACTTGTCCTTGAACGGCCGCTCCGGCGCAGGGCCGAGCCAGAGCTTCCAGTCGAACGTGTCCGGGATCGCGTCGGCGCCGGCCGGGCGCTGCATCCCCTGCGGCCAGAGCGGGCGGTTCGACCAGACGTGGACTTCGCGCACGGCGCCGATCGCGCCGGCGGCGAGCAACTCGCATGTGCGGCAGTTCGCGTCGCTCGTGTTCGGCTGCGCCGTGACCTGCGTCGCGACGCCGGCGGCGCGCGCGGCCGCGAGCACGCTGCGCGTCTCGTGGATGGTGCGCGTCAGCGGCTTCACGCAGCAGACGTGCTTCTTGCGGTGCAGCGCGGCGTTGGTGATCAGCGCGTGCGTATGGTCGGGCGTGCCCACATGGACGGCATCAATCTTGTCGCCTTCCGCCACGAACATCTCGCGGAAGTCGCGGTAACGCCGCGCCTGCGGCCATTTGTCGAACGCCTTCTTCGCATAAACGGCATCCACATCGCAGAGCGCGACGATGTTGAAGCCGGCCTTCTCGCAGGCGGCGAGCTGGCCAAACGCCACGCCGCCGACGCCCACGCCCACGAGGTTGAGCTTGCTGTTCGGCGCGGTCTGGCCATCCGCGCCGAGGACGCGGCCGGGGACAACCTGGATCGTGGCCCACGCCGCGGCGGCGCTACGGAGAAAATGGCGGCGGGACATTTCGGCGGCGGCAGAACGGGGTGTAGTCATCGCGGGCTCCTCGGGTTGGTGCGACTGCGTTTCATCGCCGCGCATTCTTGCGCCGACCCGCGCCGGATTCAAGCGCGGAGGAGACGGAGAAGATGTAGACGCGGATGAACGCAGATTCACACGGATGGCAACGAATGGTTGCAAGCCGCAGAGGAGCTCTTGCTTTGCGTCTTGGCGTCTTTGCGTGAGGCTCTCTTAATCTGCGGCCATCTGCGTGAATCTGCGTCTAACCTCTTTCCGAACCTTGGAACATAGTCGCGCGTGTGACGCGTCAGTGACGCAGCAGGCAGAAGCCGAAATCAATCGTCACCGCGCCCTCGGGCGTTTTCGTCAGCGGCACGGCGGGGGCCAGCGCGTAGAGCGTCCGCCGCTTGTCGGTGGGATCGGGTGACGTCGTCAATAACCCCGCCGAACACAAAACCGCGAGTTGCTTGAGCGTGGCATCCAGCCGCAGATGCACCCAATCCCTGATCACAGACGCCGGCGATGGCTTGCACCGCGTCAACGCGAGCAGGATGTGACGCCGCGAAGGGTCAGCCAGTATTGAAAAGATTTGGTCGGCATTCCAAGGTGCCGGCACTGCCGCCGCCGCGGGAGGAGGAATGTTGTTATCCATGTGATGAGTTTCTAGAAATCCCCGCCGCGCTTCAAGCTGGTTTTTTGACGCGAAAAAACTCCCAGTTCCGTTCCAACAACACGCCGGACACCTCCGCAATCGTCCTGCTCCAGTCTGAATACACGCCGGACACCTCCGCAAAAACGACCTGACAGTCTATTTACAAGCCGGAAACCTCCGTGAATCTCGTGCGGAAGAGTAGGAACAAGCCCGCCACCTCCGCAACCGGAGCGCCTGAGAGCAACAACACGCCGGACGACTCCGCAATCGTCTTGCCCCAGTCTACATACACGCCGGACAACTCCGCGAAACAGAGCCCACAGTCTATTTACAAGCCGGAAACCTCCGCGAACGTCGTGCGGGAGACTGGAAACAAGCCCGCCACCTCCGCAATCGGACCACTCCAGACTCGAAACAAGCCGGAAGACTCCGCAATCGCGGTGGTTTTCATCAAAAACCTACGAAACATGAGTTTTTGACGCAGATTTACGCTGATTGATGTTGAAATTGGCAGGGCGTCTCGCTACGGCAGGACGCTGCCCTATAGCCCAAATCGAAGCGAACGGCAGCACAGGTTTCGCACCAAGCACGCTAAGCCCGCCCAAGACGGCGCACCGCCCCAACCCACACCATCTGCCCTCTGCTTTCTGCCTTCTGCTTTCAGGTCTCCGGTCTCAGGTTTCAGGTTTCCGGTTTCTGCTCTCTGCTTTCAGGTCTCAGGTTTCAGGTTTCAGGTTTCTGTTCTCTGCTTTCAGGTCTCATGTTTCCGGTTTCCGGTCTCCGGTTTCTGCTCTCTGCTTTCTGCTCTCTGACTTCTGTCCTCTGACTTCTGACCTCTCTCTTCCGTCTTGCCCCACCCCAGCCCGTGCCCTAGCATGACCGCAGATGAACACGAAATGGATAGGCGGATATAAAGGTGCTATACGGCTGTCCGCCTATTATAATAGTCGGACGGCAGCAGAGTAAGATGTTGGCCCCAGAAGATGAAAACGATCAAGAAGACGAATCTTCTCGATGAGCCCGCAGACGCGCTGATCTATTCGACGAATGTGCTCATGAACCTGACAGGAGGAGTGGGTGCCCAGTTGCTTGAGCGATACCCTCAACTACAGACTGAACTTCACGACATGCTTCGCCGCCGGGGCAGCAGGTATGCGATTCGGGGCGAAGTGATTTCCCATCGAACAGTGGAAATGCCGTGGAAGGCCGTATTCCACACAATCCCATGTGATCCAATGTATCACACGACGCCAGGCATCGTGACCGAGGTTCTGAGGAAGGCGTTCGAAATGTGCCTCCAGACACCTGGAGTGCGCAAAGTGGCTACAAGCGCGATCGCTACAGGATACGGAGACATGGCGATGGATGATTTCATGAAGGTCTTTGAGGAGGTCACGAATCGACCACAGATCAGAGATGGGCTGGAAGTTGTTCTGTGCCTACCAGTTGAGCCATGAAGGGGGCCAACAATGGGCCGAGCTTACAAGCGACCCGGGACGTGACACAGACTCAGAAGGTCGTCAGGGCCGGTTCGCTTGCAGCTCAGCCCTGACGTTCGAGCAATGATAACAATGGAGAGACAACGTGATCCTAATCCAAGACGGGAAGCGGTACGACGAGAAGAAGTTCGGCCTTGAGTCAGACTTCGAGGCGGAAATCTTGGCGTCAAAGGACGTCATCTTCGGCAAGGACACGATCTACATCGACGCAAAGAAGAAGATCGGCACCTTGGCGCTCGGTAACGCTATTCCCGACGGGTTCCTGTTCAACCTCTCCGACCCGGACAATCCCGAGTTCTACATCGTGGAAGTCGAGCTGCAGAAGCATGATTTCTACAACCATATCTTCCCGCAGATCACCAAGTTCTTTGCATTCTTCAAGAACAGCAAACGCCAGAAGGAGTTGGTCGAGAAGCTGTTCGCAACAATCAACGCCGACTCAGCCTTGAAGCGTCGCTTCAAAGCATGTCTCGGAGACAAGGAGATCTTCAAGGTGCTGAACGACCTTCTCGACAGCAGCCAGAACATCCTTCTTGTCATCGACGGTGCAAAGCCCGAACTGCCGGAGATTACGGACACCTACTCCGACACCTGGGGCAAGATGGTTCGTGTCTTGGAAGTCCGCAAATTCACACGCAAGGACGGCGCTGTCATTACTTGCGACCCTGCATTCGAAAACTTGGAATTCTCATACGAAGAACCGATTGCCGAAACAGAGAAGAAGGCCGTGCAGTACTCCGAAGAGTTCCACCTTGAAGACGCAGTTGACCCTGTGAAGGAGATATATCAACACCTTAAGGCATTCGTTCGCGAAGAGGATGATGCATACAAGTTCAACCCCCAGAAGTACTACATCTCGATCAAGGGACCGAAGAACGTCGTCTTCCTGAAGATCCGCAGGAAGAAGATTCGGATGATCGTCATGTTGCCTGAGACTGATATCAGGAAAGCCATCCAGCATCATCCAGTCAAATCGCTTTCGCAACCGGTGCAGGACTTCTACAACGGGCCGTGCGCGGCTGTCGACATCGACAAGATGGGAAACATTGAGGAGATCGAAGCTCTTGTGCGGTCGGCGATGGAAAGCGTGGAGAAAGAGTAAGCTCGAACCAGCGGGTGGAGCGGACGTCGCACCCGCGGCGGGCGCGCCGTCCGCTCACCCGTAACGTTCGCCACATGGAAGAAATGAGCACGGACACAATATTCATCCGCCACAAGTTGAGCACGACGCCGGCGATATTGGATACGCTCTGGCGGGAAGACCTGATCGCTATTCACTACATTGACGACGATTCAACCGACCCCGAACACTACCGAGCAAAGGGGGAGACGACGGCGGCCAACGTGTTGAGCCGTCTCCATGCATGTCTCCAGACCGGTGCTATCGTCGCGGCAAGCTACCGAGAACTGAAACCCGCGATGCTCAAGGTGGGCAGAATTGATCCTGTCAAGAGCAGGCTTCGCGCTCGCCGGTTTCAGGACTCCAACAGAGGAGAACTGACGTACAAGATTGTGAACTTGGTGGGCGTCAAGAACATCGACCTTTCAAGGTATCCCGTCCTGACGGGGATTCAACCGCGTGGCGGCACGCTTACCGGATGGCAAAGCGCGACAAGGATTCTGGAATCGATCCTCAGCAACGAGCCTCTGCCGATGGATCTCGCATCCCTGCACTACGCCCAGCTTGAGGTTTTGTGTCAGGAGCACCTACGCGAGACCGGCCAGTTGAGACACTTGCTTACCCCCATCGGTCGGAACATGTACGAGATCGACATCTGCGGCATAGCCCATGACGGAGCACTGTTGCTCGCCCAAGTCACGCATACTGATAGCCAAGGCGCGACGGCGGACAAAGCAAGACGCCTCGCTGCATTCGCGGGACCGGACCGCAAGCTCATCTACTTTGGGCCTGCCTCTTCACAGCCGCAGGACGCGGGGCTGACGTTTATCTCGATAGAAGATGTCTTTGGCCGGATGATGAAGAAGAACAGGGCTTTGATCGAGAGGATGCTCAAGCCAGACTGGGCGAACAACCGCACGGAGCCTATTCGGTGAACCCGCGGACGGGCCGCCTCAAGGGTGAGCCGGGCGTTGGCGTGGTTGTGGCGGGCCGCACTCTCACGAGTGCGGCTACATGCTTTCGCGCTGTAGCCGTGTTCGTCAGAACGCGGCACGCCCAACCCAAGAACCAGCCACGCGCGCGGACACCTGCCAGACGAAAGCAGGAAGACAACGGCGGAGTTTCCAAGGCTTGGAAAAACCGCGCGAAAATTTTCCAAGCCTCGGAAAAATCCGCCATGTTTTTTCCAGGCCCCCTCTGTGCCTATGAAAGTGAGACACTTTGTTGACAGGAATATAGAGGGCGGGAAAAGGCTAGCGGATGCAGACGGAAACAGGAATGACAGAGGCGGCAGTGCGTAGTGAGCGGAGCG
>CAISWQ010000067.1 GCA_903889245.1 uncultured Lentisphaerota bacterium
ATGGCGTACCTTGGCAGCGCGCGGCGCGCCGCCGCCAAGTTTTGTCACAACTTGGCAGAGGAATGGCGTGCCTTGGCAGCGCGCGGCGTGCCGCCGCCAAGTTTTGGCGCAGCTTGGCAGCGGAATGGCGTGCCTTGGCTTAAAACCGTATTTCTTGGCGGCGGAATGGCGTGCCTTGGCAGCGCGCGGCGTGCCGCCGCCAAGTTTTGTCACAACTTGGCAGAGGAACGCCGCCGGCTGCCAAGAAATCGTATTTCTTGGCGGCGGTACGCGGCAACTTGGCGGCGGTTCGTCCGCCGCTGCCAAGCTGGGGGAAAGACAAGCCAAGGGGCGCGCTTTTTGGGCGGGGGTTTTCCAAGGCTGGGACGAGGGGCGGTCAGGTGCTGAAAAGTGCTTTCAGCTTGGCGAGGTAGGCGGGGGCGGCGGGCGTGCCCTCGGCGGGGGCCCAGGCGCCTTTCTCGTGCGGCTGGAGCGGAGCATAGGGGCCGGCCTTGGCCTCGAAAATCATCGAGCCGGGCGCGAGCATGAGGGACGTGTGGAACTGCCCGGCGGGGATGGTGACGGCGACGTTCGCGCCACCGGCCTCGAGCAGCACGGTCTGCGTGACGTTCCCCTGCGCGTCAAAGAACACGACGCCCATCTGGCCGCGGATCATCACCATCGTTTCATCCTTCGCCGGGTCGGCGTGGCAGTGCGGCTGGATGTAGGTGTCCGGCTCGCCGGCGTTATAGAGGCGGTTGCACGGCGACTGCTCGCTGTAGTGCACGTTGAGGTTCTTGCGGCGGCGCGGCGCGGCCGCGGCGGCGGCGTTGAGTTCGTCGAGCATCTGCTGGGTGGTGATTTTGATCTGGTGCATAGCAGCATGGGAGGGTTGGAGAACAGGCTGACGTCTGAAAGCTGACCTCTGACCTCTGTTTATTTCGCCGCCCACTGCACGCCGTTGGCGATGATGGTGCGGACGTTCTTGTCGAAGAAGACCGGGTTGGTCTCGTGGCCGATCTGGAAGTAGAACATCTTGCCCTTGCCGATATGCCACACGAAGCCCTGCTGCGAGGGCATCTTCTCGCCATCCTTCCTGGTATAGACGCCGTCGAAAATGACCTGCTCCGGCGTCGGCACGGCGTAGGGATTGTTGTAGCGCTCGGTGTGGATGAGCTCGAATTCCGCCGGCACGCCCTTCGCAATCGGATGAGCCTTGGCGAGCGTCGTCACCTTGAGGCTGGTGCAGTCGTTGGCGTAGGCGCCCCACGCGGCGACGCGGCCCTTCGGCTTGACGGTGTCGAGCAGGTGCTGCTGGGTCGGCGCCTGGCTCATCAGCGCGATGTTCGGCTTGGCGAAGTGCGCCGAGTGCAAGGCGACGAAACCCATGCCGTCCTCCTTCACGCGCTTGACGATCTTCTGGACGAGCGCGTCTTTCACGTCGCCGTGTTTCTTATGGCCCCACCAGACGAGCACGTCGGCACGGTTGAGGAGGCTATCCGGCAACCCCTGTTCGGGATCGCTCAAGTTGGCAGTGACCACTGCCCAGCCGTTGAGGCCCTTGAGGCCCTCGGCCACGGCACCGTTGATGTCGCGTGGATATTGATCCTTGGGCGCGGTGCCTTCCGACCAGACCACGACACACTTCTTGCCGTCGGCAGCCATGAGATTACCCGCCAGCAGCACACCCGCCGCCAGCCTTCCAAACTGCTTCCACGTTGCACTGCGCATGTTCTCCTCCACTTGCTTGGGTTATTCATCGGACCCGCCCAGCGCGGGCGCGCGGATGATAGCCAAGCGGGCGCGCGCGCCGCAAGCGCGGTTTTCCGCGGATTCCGAACCTTGGAAAAATCCGCGCGCCTTTTTCCAAGGCCTGGAAAAACACGCCGCCCTGCCTTCCAGGGTTTGGAAAAAATGCGGGCGCCTTTTCCCATCCCTGGACCGCGCCCCGCTTGACCCACACGGGGCGGCCCTCTACCATGCCACGCATGTTGCGCACCGTTCATGGTCTCGCCCTGCTGCTGGCGTTCGCGACCGCGTTGACCGGCTGCCAGACGCCGCGCCGCGCCGCCGATGGCTCCATGCTCTATCCCTACCGCCGTGGACAGGAAGTGCCGCCGGTGGTCGCGGTCATGGACTTCGAGAACCGCGCGAGCTGGGCCGGGCAGTGGAACTTGAGCGGCGGCATGGCCGACCTGCTGGTGGCACGGCTGATGGAAACGCACAAGGTGACGGTGCTGGAACGGCAGCACTTGCGCGATGTGCTGGAGGAACTGGCGCGGCAGGAGAGCGAATTCTTCCGGCCCGAAGGCCGCGCACAGCGCGGGCGGCTGAAGAACGCGCAGTACCTGATGCGCGGGACGATCAACGACTTCACCGTGATCGAGGAAGGCTCCGGCGGCTTCTGGACTTCGTTCCTGCGCATCTTCGGCCGTGGCAGCCGCGCGCGCGTGGCGCTGACCGTCAAGGTCTATGATATCGAGAACGGCGAGGTGCTGGCCGCGCTCAAGTCCGATGGCACCGTCTCCTCCGGCGGGGGCGGCGCGGAGATCACCTACAAACGCGTCACCTTCGGCGGCGACAGTTTCTTCCGCACCCCGCTGGGCAAGGCGACCGAGCGCGCACTGGACCGGGCGGTGGACAAGATTCTCGATACGCTGCCGATTGATTATTGGGCGCCACGCGTGGCCGAGGTCCTCGACTTGCGCGAGGGCACAAAGGTCATCCTGAACGGCGGCGCCAACGCCAGCTTGAAGGAGGGCGACGAGTTTTTTGTGCGCGATTTGCCGCGGATCGTCACCGACCCGGTCACCGGCAACGTCATCGAGCGACCCGCCGGCGACATCGTCGGCCGTATCCGCGTGACCACCGTGCTGACGCAGTCGGCGCACGCCAAGTTGCTGCAAGGTCTGGCCTCGCGGGGCCATGTTCTGGAGCCCATCAAGCCATGATTACTTTTCTCTCCGGCACCTTGATCGAGAAGCAGCCAACGCGCATCGTGCTCGAAGTCCATGGCGTGGGCTACGAAGTCTTCATCCCCTTGAGCAGCTTCGACCGGTTACCGGTGGAGAATGCGCCGTGCCGGGTCCTGACGCACGACCATCTGCGCGAGGACGCCCACCAGCTCTATGGCTTCATCACTGTGGCCGAGCGCGACCTCTTCGAGATGCTACTTGGCATCAGCGGCATCGGGCCGAAGACGGCCTTGAGTGCGTTGAGCGGTTTGAGCGTGCGCGACCTGAAGCAGGCGGTGGTCGAGGGCGACCTGAAACGGTTGAGTTCGATCAGCGGCATCGGCAAGAAGACCGCCGAACGCATCGTGGTGGAACTACGCCACAAGTTGAGCGCAGGCGAGGCGCTGGAGGTGGTCGCCGGCGCTCCGGAGACCACCGACCTGCGCACGCGCGACGCGATGCTCGCGCTGATTTCGCTGGGCTATAAGCAGGCCGACGCCCAGCAGCGCGTGCGCGCCGTGCTGCCCAAGCTCAAGCCGACCGCCACGGTCGAGGATGTGGTGCGCGCCGCGCTGGCCGGATGATCAACTGAATACCGCGAGGAAGGGCTGTGTTCCTTTGGCTGGTGCACCCGGAGGGACTCGAACCCACACGGTGTTACCCACTAGACCCTGAATCTAGCGCGTCTGCCAGTTCCGCCACGGGTGCATAAAAGCGCGCGGAACATAGCAGCCGGCCCGCGGCGCGTCAATGGCGCGCGCGGAAAAAGAGCGGCCGTGACGTGGCGATTCACGCCGCCAGCCCGGCGCGCCGTAACAGCTTGGCGCGCTCCTCACGGGCGAGTGCGAGCACCTGCGGCAGATCGAAATGCTGGAACTGGCCGTCGCGATAAACGATTTCGCCGTTGACCATCGTCAGCTCAACATCGCCGGGCTCGTGCGCGAAGACGAGGTTGGCGGCGGGCTGCGTCGAGGGCGCCACATGCAGGCGGTCGGGGCTGACGATGATCAGGTTGGCGCGCTTGCCCTCCTCGAGTGTCCCCATTTCCGCCTCCCAGCCGAGGGCGCGCGCACCGCCCTCGGTCGCCAGCCGCACGACCGTGGCCGCGGGCATCGCCTCCGGGCCGCGCACCGGTTTTTGCAGCAGCGCGGCAAGGCGCATCTCCTGAAAGAGGTCGAGGCGGTTGTTGCACGCCGCGCCATCGGAGCCGAGCGCGATGTTGATGCCGCGCGCAAGCAGCTCGGGGATGGGCGCGAGCCCGGAGCCGAGCTTGAGGTTCGTCGTCGGGCAATGCAGGACGCTGGTCTGCGTGGCGGCGAGGAGTTCCCATTCCGCGCGCGTGGCGTGGACGCAATGGGCGAGCGCGACATCGGGGCCGGTGAGCCCGATCTCGTGCAAAAATTCGATATTGCCGCGGCCGGTCAGCTTCTTGACGAGCCGGACTTCCTGTTCCTGTTCGGAGGCGTGCGTATGCAGGCGCAGCTTGTGCTCGCGCGCGAAGGCGGCGGCCTCGCGCAGCAGGTCGGGCGCGCAACTCAAGGCGAAGCGCGGCGCGATAGCCAGGCGCAGACGGTCGTGGCCGCGCAGCTTGTCGAGCAGCAAGTCGCAGTCGGCGAGCGCATCATCGAGTGGCACGGCCAGCGGCGGGTAGTTGCCGGTCTCGTCCATCAGGCAGTGCCCGATACTGCCCATGAGGCCGCTCTGCTCGGCGGCGGCGAAGACCGCGCCGGTGTGGCGCGTGGTCTCCATCGAAAGGAACGCGGTGACGCCGCCGCGCAGCAGCTCGGCGCAGCCGAGCAGCGCGGAGGCATAGAGCGAGTCGCTATCGTGCGCGGCCTCGAGCGGCCAGATGTAGCGGCGCAGCCACGTCAGCAGCGGCAGGTCCTCGGCGAGGCCGCGGAACAGCGTCTGCGCCAGATGGACGTGGCCCTGGATCAAACCGGGCATGACCAGACCACCGCCGGCATCAAGTTCATACGCCGCCAGCGACTGGAATTTACCGACACGGACGATGCGGCCATCACGGATCAACACGCGGCCGTTGGGAATCGGCTCGGCGGTCGCCACCGGCCAGACGGTGGCGTTGGTGATCAGCAGCTCGGCCGGGGTGCGCGGCGCATGTTTTGCTTGAGAGAACATGCCGGATAGGATAACAAGTGCCGCATGTTTTTCCATCTTTGTAAAAAAGCGCTGTGGCTCGCGCCCGCCCTGGCCGCCGGCTGCGTGACGACGCAGGATTACCAGGCGCGCATGGACGCCCGGGCGCAGGAGAACCAGCGCGTGCTGCAGGAGCAGGCGAGCCGTCTGGCCGGCCGGCTCGAAACGCTGGAACTGGACAACCAGAAGCTGCGCGCCGACCTGGACACCGTACGCGCAGCGCAGACACGCTCCGCCTCCGGCAACGCGGAGGTCCAGACCCTGCGCACCGCGCTCGGCAACCTGGAGTCGCGTCTCCATGCGCTGGAAGCCGGGCGCGAGAAGGACAAGCAGGAACTGGTGGACGTCTTGAGCAGGAAAATTTCCCAGATCATGGGCGGCGCGCCGGTGGATACCGGCAGCCGGAAAAGAAACGGCAACAGCAAAACGTCTTCGGCCTCCGGCGCGAGCGGCGGCAGCTATGTGGTCAAAAGCGGCGACACCCTCTCCGGGATCGCCTCCGCCCATGGCGTCACCGTCAGCGCGTTGATGGAAGCGAACGGCATCAAGAAGGCCAACGCAGTACAGGCGGGACAAAAGTTGGCGATACCGAAGTGAGGAGCCGGCCCGGCCGGACAGTGTGAGCATGGATTGGTATCTGAAAAAAGCCAGCGGTGAGGTCTTTGGCCCCGTGACCACGGCCGCATTGCGGCAATGGGCGGCGGGCGGTCGTATTGCGCCCGATGATGAAATCTCCAGCGACCAGGAAGCCTGGCTGCCCGCCGTGGACCAGCCGGATCTCGGCCTTGACTGGCTGGTGGAACTGGCGCCCGACAAGGTCTATGGCCCATTCCACCTGCTCGCGCTCGGCGACCTGATCCGTGAAGGCAGCGTGCCGGCGACTGCGCCCATCGTTCATCGCGGCACCGGCGAGCGGCATGTGTTGCACGACGCGCTGATGCTGGTTGTACTGGAACAGAACACGCGGCTGGCGGCGACGGCGCAGGAATTGCGGCAACAACTGGAACTGGCCCAGGCGGAAATCGAAAGCCTCAAGGCGATGCCCGTGATGGAGCCGCCGCCCCCCACCCCGCCGGCCCCGGAACCAACCCCGGCGACCACCGCGCCGGTGCCCGTTCCTGCAGAGCCGCCGCCCGCAGCCGCAGCGGCACCCGTCGCGCCCGCAGCCACCGAAGCACCGCTGCCCCCACCACCCACGCCCCCTGTCGCCGCCGCACCCATAGTCATGGCGGAGCCCCCGCCACCACCGCTGAAGAACGCCGAGTGGAAGGAAATGGCGGCCAAGCGCGATCACTTCGAGAAGGAAACGCACCGCTGGAAACGCCTCTACTCGGATGCGCAGGCCGCTTCGCAGAAGCGCGAGAGCGAACTCAACGAGCGCATCGAACACCTGCGCCGCGAGGAGCTCGCCGCGCGCACACAGTTGGAACAGACGCAGATCAGCCTCACGAAACTGCAGCGGACGGTCAAGCAGATCAGCGATGCCACGGTCTTCCCCACCGCCGGCGAATCCGCCGCCGCCCAGCGCACCGCGCTGCTCGACGCCTATAATGAACTCTCGCGCCGCTGCGATGCGCTGGTGGACCAGATTAACGCCAAGTCCTCCGAACTTGAGGAGCTGATGCAAAACCAACTCCGCATCAAGGAGGAGGCCGACCAGCGCGTGCAGACGGTCGAGACCAACCTGCGCAAGGAGCGCGAGGAGGCCGACCGCGCCCGCAAGCGCGCGCTGACGCTGGAAGAGGATCATCTCCAGTTGCTGCGCTCCTTCCGTGATTTGAACGACCGTTACATCCGCCTGCGACAGGGCGCCGGCCACGTCTCCTCGACCGAGCATCCCTGGCCGCCGCCTAGCGAGCTGGCCCCGAAAAAAGAACCGCCGGAGTTGTAATGTTCCCCCTGCTGCTGCTCCTGCTGGCGGCCTATGCCGCCCTGCACGTCCTTTTTTATTACGCCGTGCGCGACGCCTTCGCGCCGCCAGGCTGGCTGCGTCACGTCCTGCGACTGTTGCTGGGCGTCCTGTTCCTGACACCGTTCTTCACACGCGCGCTCGACCGCAGCGAGCATGAAGATCTCGCACTGCTGCTCGGCGTGCCCGGTTACTTCTGGATGTGCGGCCTACTCTGGTTCACGCTGCTCTGGCTCCTGCTCTGGCCGTTGCGCGCGTTCGCCGGCCGGTATCCCGCGCTAGTCACCTATGTCAGCGCGCGCCGGATTTTTTTGACCTGCCTGCTGGCCGTGTCGGCGCTGGGTGTGATGGGCTGGCGCGAAGCGCATCAGCTACGCATCGAGGAAGTCCGCGTCGCCTGTCCACGCCTGCCGCCGGGACGCGCGGCGTTGCGCATCGCGGTGGTCAGCGATCTGCACCTCGACCTGCATCGCAACCATCGCCTGCTGGCACAGCTCACCGCCGAGATCCGCCGGTTGCAGCCGGACCTGATCGTGAGTGCAGGCGATTTGATTGACTCGCCCCACTGCCTGGCCGATGCCGCGCAGTTCGCCGGTTGTCGCGCCCCGCTCGGCCAGTTTGCCGTGCTCGGCAATCACGAGTATTACGTCGGCCTGCGCACCGCGCTCCGCTTCCACGAGGCCGCCGGTCTGACGCTCCTGCGCCAGCGTGCCGTGGAACTCGCGCCGGGCCTGTGGCTCGCCGGCGTGGATCATCGCAGCGGCCATCACTTCGGCGCGCCGTGCTTCGATGACGATCACGCCGCGCTCGCCTTGGCGCCCACCAACGCTTGCGTCCTCCTGCTCAAGCACGAACCACGCTTCACCGGCCCGCTGACGGCGGATCTGGTGGTGAGCGGCCACACCCATGCCGGACAAATCTTCCCGTTCCACCTCGTCGTGCGCGCCACCTACCGCCACCTCGCCGGTCTGCACCGGCTTGATGACCGGACCCAGCTTTATATCACCCGTGGTGTGGGTACGTGGGGGCCACCTTTCCGCCTCGGCGCGCCGCCGGAGCTGACGCTGCTGGTTCTCGCACGCGGCCAACCGGAGCGCTAGCAGGATGGAATTTTCCAAGGGTTGGATGGGCCCGGCACTGTTTTTCCAAGGCTGGGAAACAGCGCCTAGCGGTGCAGCCACCAGTGCGAGGAGGCACAGATGACCGTGATCCCGACCGCCAGACAGGTGATGAACAGGCTCAAGCAGAAATGCGACCACCAGTTCATGTCATATTCCCGATAGAGATAGATGACGCCCGTCACCATACCGCCAATCAGCAGCAGAAAAAACGCGGCCAGCCAAAGGCCGCCCCGTGGTGGATTGCCTGGTGTCATGTGCGCGGGAAAATAATCGTTCTCCCCTGACTTGTAAAGAGGGGACATACGCGCAAGCGCGCGCTTGCCTCGGCCACCGCGCTGCTCTAGCCTAGCCGCCGATGCAAGGACTGTTCCAACGCTGGCGCCAACCGGGACCGCCAGCCCTGGGCGAGCCGCCGACCTACTGGCAGCTACGGCGTTATTGCCGTTGGCAGGCGCGCACATTGCGCGGTCTCGCCCGCCGGACGCGCGGCGACGCGGCGCAGCAGACGCAGGCGCGCGAGCAAGCCGCGTGGGCCGAGGATGTGCTGCGCCATCATCCCCTGCGCGATGATCTCTTGCGGACGATGCGGCAGTCGGCTGACTTACTGACAGCACTGGAACACAAGGAAACCCGCCCTGTATGAGCGCACGCGGCCACAGTCATCCGACCGTGCCCTTCCCCGTGCCGCTTGGCGCGCAGGTGGTGCGCGATGGCGTGCAGTTCACCATCTTCTCCCGCCACGCCCAGCGCGTCTGGTTGCTGCTGTTCAACGAGGCCGAGGCCGACGCGCCGACGCGCGAGGTAGAACTGACGCCCGACCAGCACCGCATCGGCGACCTCTGGCACATCCATGTGCGCGACGCGAAACCCGGTCAGTTTTATCTCTACCGCATGGAAGGGCTGGCGGGCCAGGCTGGCCGCCATTTCGACGCGAAGCAGTGGCTGCTCGACCCCTACGCGCTCGCGGTCGCCGGCGCGCCGCGCTGGGGTGACGAGGAGTGGACGCAGCCTGGTGTGCTGCCCAAGAACGGCGCGCGCTTTCCCAAGGGCGTGATCGTGCGCGACGAGTTCGACTGGAGCGGCGACCGTACGCCGCGCACGCCGTTGGGCCAGACGGTGATCTATGAGGCGCATCTGCGCGGCTACACGGCGCGCGACAACGCCGGCGTGCGCTGGCCAGGCACCTACGCCGGCTTCGCCGAGAAGATCCCGTACCTGCTCGACCTCGGCGTGACCGCTGTCGAATTCCTGCCGCTGCAGGAGTTCAACGAAATGGAATTGCGGCAGGAGGGCCAGCACCGCCGCGATCTGCGCAATCTCTGGGGCTACAGCACGGTGGCGTTCTTCGCCCCCCATGGCCGTTACGCGCGCCGCGGCGTCACCGGCCAGCAGGTCCACGAATTCAAGGAACTGGTCAAGGCGTTGCACGCCGCCGGCATCGAGATCATCCTCGACATTGTCTTCAACCATACCGCCGAACAGAGCGAGGGCGGACCAACCTACTCGTTCCGCGGGATTGACAACGACATTTATTACCTGATGGATCCGCGCACCGGTGGCTACAGCAATTTCAGCGGCTGCGGAAACACGCTCAACAGCAACCACCCGATCGTCCGCAACTTCATCATGGACTGCCTGCGTTACTGGGTGTTGCACATGCACGTGGACGGCTTCCGCTTCGACCTCGCCAGCGTGCTCACACGCGGACCCGATGGCAAGATTCTGCCGAATCCGCCGATCGTCGAACAGATCGCCGAAGACCCCGCGCTGCGTGACTGCAAGATTTTCGCCGAGGCCTGGGATGCTGCTGGTGCCTACCAGGTGGGCAGCTTTCCCAGCGAGCGCTGGTGCGAATGGAACGGCAAGTTTCGCGATGATGTGCGCCGCTTCTGGCGCGGCGACAGCGGCCAACTTGGGGCCTTCGCCACACGTCTCGCCGGCAGTGCCGATCTCTATCACCAGAACGGCCATTCGCCGCTCAAGAGCATCAACTTCGTCACCTGCCACGACGGCTTCACGCTCACCGATCTGGTCAGCTACGAGCACAAGCACAATGAGCCCAATGGCGAGGGCAACCGCGACGGCGAGAACCACAATCTCACCTGCAACCACGGACTCGAGGGTCCGACCGACAACGCCGGCATCCTCGCCCTGCGCCGCCGCCAGCAGAAAAATTTCCTGCTCACCCTGCTGTGCTCACTCGGCGTGCCGATGTTGCTCGCCGGCGATGAGTTCGCCCGGACGCAACGCGGCAACAACAATGCCTACGCGCAGGACAACGAAATTTCATGGCTCGACTGGGCGTTGCTCGAAGCCCACGCCGAATTGCGCGACTTCGTCAAGCGGTTGATCCAATTCCGGCAGACGCATCCCTCGCTGCGGCGTCCGTCCTTCCTGCACGGCCCGCAGGCCGACCGTAATGCGCCCGCCGACGTGCGCTGGCTCGGTCCGCATGGGCAGGAGCCCGACTGGCAGAGCGGCAGCGCCATCGGCTGCCTCCTGCATGGCGATGGCAAACTCACCGGCGCGCCGTTTGACGACGATCACGTGCTCCTGCTCTTCAACGCCAGCCGTCATGCGGTAGAGTTTCACCTGCCTCCGCCGCCCAGTCAGCCGTGGCAGTTGGAGTTCGCCACCGAGACACCCCCCCCCCTCTTCCACAGCGGCGAGGGACGCCTGCGCCTGACCGACCGTGCCGCCGCGGTCCTCGTTTCCGCCCGAGCGTGAGGGTTTTCGCGGGGAGCGCAGCAACCGGTTTGTGGCACAAGGCGGGAGTGCTAGTTCAGCAGCAAAAGACGCGGCGTGGTGCGCCAGTTGCGCTGTTTCTGATGACGGGCGAGCGCGGCGCGGCAGCAGGCTTCGGCCTCGTCGCGCGTCAGCGTCGGCGGCGTGGCCGCCCGGCGGCGCGGCGCGGTCCAACCCTTGAGCGCGAGCGCGCCGTGGCCCGAGTGTGCGTCCCACAGCGTGGCCGTCGCCTCCAGGACAAGCTGCAGGGTTTTGTGACTCGGCAGCGCGAGCTCGCCGAACTCATCGCGACGCAGTTTGCCGAAATCCAGAATCCACGTCACCGCCGCGGGCGCATGCTGCCAGCGTTGCGGGCGCAGGACGCCGAGGTGCAGGAGCCACGCGAGGGCGGGCGGATAGCCGGCGCGCTGGAGCGCGGCGAGCGCGTCGGCGGCTTCCGGCAGAAGCGCGCGCGCCATGTCATCGGCCGTGGCGCCCGCGCCCACGCTCCAGAAGGCGCGGACGCCGAGCCACGCGGTGGGAATCGGCGTGGGCACGACCGCGGCGAAGGCGGAGACGGCATTCACAACGGCGGCGACAGTCGCGGGCGGCAGGCCGAGCAGGACGCTCAAGTCCGCCACCTGCACGGCACTCCCGTCGCTGTGCTGGTCGGAGACGATCATTGCCGGCCGATGAGGCCTTCGACCTCGGAGAGGAACTGGCTGACATCGCGGAAGCGGCGGTAAACGGAGGCGAAGCGGACGTAAGCGACTTCGTCGAGCTTTTCGAGCCGGTCCATAACCTTGCGGCCGATGACGGTGGAGGGCACCTCGCGATCGTACTCGCTTTCGAGCTCGGTAATGACCGCATCCACAAGCCCTTCGATCTGCTGCGTGCTGATGTTGCGCTTGCCACAGGCGATCTCGACCGCGCGCAATAGTTTCTTGCGGTCGAACTCCTCATGACGGCCGTCACGTTTGATGATACGGAGCGTGGCCTTGACGACTTCCTCGTAGGTGGTAAAGCGATAGGAGCAGTTGAGGCAGACACGGCGGCGGCGGATCACATCGCCATTCCGCACCGAGCGGCTGTCAATGACCTTGTCATCCACATGCTCGCATTTTGGGCAGCGCATGGTCTGGCTCCTTCCAACCACCAGTTATGGTGGCGCGCGGAGTATGCGACGCACCCCGTTGCGGAGTCAAGCGCGGCGGAGGAAAGGGGCGAGGGCGGATAGTCGTGACGGAGGTGACGGGCAGAGTGACACGAGACGCAAAACCGCCTTACGGTTTCTTCTCGGCAATCGGGCCAATGGATTTAATCTGTCCGGCCTCGAAGGTCTTGAAGATGCCCGGCTTGACTTCCAGTTCCACCGATCCGCTGGGATATTTGCGGATCAGCACACCGGTGTAGCTGTCTTCGGGATTGGGGCCGGTGCGGATGATGGTGTCGGGGATGAACAGGCGCTTCATGCGTTCGGTGCGCGTAATAAGATTGTCGGAATCAATGGTGATCTTGACCGGCGTGTGGGCGAAACCGGGCTTGACCAGTTTGAGCCAGTGCTCGCCCTTGCCGATGAAACTGACGCGCAGCGGCTCGGACACCTGCGGGTTGGCGACGGAGGCTTCGGTCGTCCCGGCGTCTTCATCATCCACAAACACCTTGACGCCTGCCGGTTCGGTGACAATGACCAGGCCGCCGCTGTTGCGTGTGAGGCGGAATTCCTCGGTGAGTTGGTCTTCCGGCTTGAGCGTCACGTTGCGCGCGTCAGCTTCATAACCGCGCTTCTCGGCACGCAGGCGGTATTCGCCGGGCGGCAGGTTGGTCAGGACGAGCGGGGCCTCGCCCTTGTACTGGTTGTTGACGTAGATACGCGCCTGGTCGGGGATCGAATGCACGGTGAGAGCGGCGGGGATCGCCTTGAGCTGGGCGGGGACATCCACCACGTCGCCGGCCTTGAGCACGATCTGGCTGCGATGCGCGGCATAGCCCTTGAGATTGAACTCGATATCCACCGTGCCGCTGGGGATGCGGTCAATCTTGCAGGGCGTCGTGCCGCGCGTCGCGCCGTTGAGCAGGACGGCGGCGCCCGCCGGTTCGGAGGAGAGATTGAGCGCGGCCGAATCGGAGGCGAGGTCGGTGACCAGCTTGATGGGGACGCGATCCTTGATCGGCAGGGCGAGCTTGCGCGGCTGGTAGCCTTCGGTCCGGAGCACCACCGCATGGTCGCCCAACCCCAAGTCGGTCAGCAACAAGGGCGTCTTGCCGCGGAAGGCGCCATCCACATCCACCTCCGCGCCCTCCGGCGAAGTCTGGATGATGACCAGGCCTTTGAGCGGCTCCAGCTTGAATTCCTCGGTCTTCTTTTCACCTTTGAACAAGGACACAGTCCGGCGTTGTGCAAAAAAACCATCCTTGTGCACTTCCACCAGGTGCTGACCGGGCTCGATCTTTTGCAGACTCAAGGTGGTCAGGCCCTGTTCCTGCCCGTCGAGCAACACTTTGGCGCCGTCCGGCTGGCTGGTAACGCGCAACACCGCCCCGCCGCCGAAATCGAAGGCACACACACCCATGCTGGCCGCCGCCCAGAGGGCCGCCAGCCACATCAGCGCTTCCCGCTTACCATGTTTGCGCATGCTCATCGGCGTTTCTTCAGATGGCGCTCGACATCGAGCAGTTTGACCTGCGCCTGTTTATAGCGGTCGTCCTCGCGATCGGGGATGGTTTCGAGGATGATACGCAGGTGCTTGCTGGCGTCCTGCCAGTCCTGAATCTTGATCGCCTTCTCGGCGCGGAAGGAACGGTCCTCGTAGCGCGTCTGCAATTCCTTCTTCGTGTCCGAGCGCCCCCCGACAACGTCCTGATAGAAGTCCGGCTTCGGGTCAATCGTCTCCAGATAGACGTCCGCGGCCTCATACGCCTTGAGGGCCTTGAAGAGATTGCCAAAGCTGACTTCCTTCTCGTCTTGCAGTTTCTTGCCTTGCAGCATGGAATCGCGGGCCAACTCCAGGAGTTTCTCCGGCGGCAGCGAAAGGGCTGCCAGCCCCAGTTCATTCTGGCCAAAGGCCTCGATGATGGCACAGGCCTTGGTGAAGCCCTCCGGGGCGACCCGGTTGACGATACGCACCCGCTTGGTCCGCTGGCCCATGGTGATCGTCAAGTCGCGCGAGTCCAGGAGTTCCTTGGCCAGTCCCACATACTCGCCTTCCAACCCGAAGAAACCCGTGCTGTCCAGCCGGCCGATCAACGGCTCCAGCGCCTTGGCGTCCATCTTCTTGTCCTTCGTGGAATGGCGCGAGTTGTCGAGGTTGTCAATACGCGCGCTCAAGTTGCCGCCCAGCAGTTGCAACTCATAACGGAAAATATTGGAGCTGGTGGCCTCCACTTTCTCGTACTGGATCTCCAGCGCGGCCAACGCCGCGCCCTTCTTCACATCGCTCCGGGTGAAATCGAAGAGCCCCAGCTTCCACAAGGCCAGCACCATGACGACGAGGAAGAGAAGCGCGATGAACAGCCAGATGGACTTGGAGATACGCTTGCGCGCGGCGGCATCGGCCGCGGGATTGTGCCTGTTGAACAGGTCCGGCACCTCGCTACCGGTGGCGGCCGCAACCGGCGCAACATCCGGCTCAACTTCTACACCCGTCGCCAGCGGGGTGCCAGCCAGCGGCGGCGGCCCCCCCGCCGTCCCAGGCGACTCGGCGCTGATGATCGCCGCGGGCGCCGGCGCGGCGCCGAGTACGCGCAGCACGGAGTCACCAATGATGATGCGGTCGCCGGGCATCAGGGCCACGTCGGAAATCGGCGCGCCATTGACCTCGGTGGTGTTCGTGCTGCCGAGATCGGCGACGCGTGCCTGGCCGTCGCCGGCGAAATAGATGCGGCAGTGGAAGCGGGAAAGCGAGGGGTCGTTGAGCACGAGATCATTGCTGGGGTCACGTCCGATGCGCGCGCCGGAAGGCTCAACCGTATGCCGCCGGCCGCGTTCCGGCCCGGCTTCGATTTCCAACTCTATTTTGTTCGGATGAATGCTCAACACATGCTCCGCAAACGCGCGGAATAAAACCACGCGCTGCCCCGCTTGTCAACGGCGCAGGCAACCGCCGCCTAGGGTTTGTTCAGCAGGAACAGGTAGAAATTGTTCTGGTGGGCCTCCACCGTGGACACCCAGCGGCCGTGCCCATCGAGGAACGCCGCCATCGCGCCTTCATTATGGTGCGGATAAAACCAGCCGGGATCGGACCAGGGTCCATTCTGCGGCTCGGCGACCCAGTCGCCATCGTTATTCTCGCTGACCGCAAAGGTCTGCGCCGGATGGCGGGCCTGGGAGAGATAAATCTGTTGCGGACTCTCGCCAATATAGGCGTTGATGCCATAGTTGGCGAAGGAGTTCCCGCGCAGCAGCTTTTTCTTCATGACGGGACAGAGCAGAACTTTTTTCTCGTTGCCGATATGGGGCAGAATGTTTTCGCGCCACGTATCGTTGGTCCACCCCTTGCCGGTATAGCCCTTGGGCGTGCGGTTGTCGTTCTCGCGCGCATACAGAACCAGCCCCGCCGCCACCTGTTGCATCTGGCTCAAGCATACCACCCGCAACCCCCTGTCACGGGCTTTGCCAACCGCAGGCGTCAATAGCGCCAGCAGCAGCGCGATGATCCCGATGACCACCAGCAACTCGATCAGAGTAAAGGCATTGGGTTGGCGCGCCATGTTCCGTTCTTCCTAGGTGCGGGGTTTGTAGGCTTTCCCCTGCGACGCGTCAATGCTGCACTTGTGCGCGAAGCCCAAGGCTTGGAAAATAAAGCGGCGGTTTTTCCGAGGTTGGGAAAATTTCGCCGCACCTTTTCCAAGCCTTGGAAAAGTTCAGCGGCGGGTACGGTCGGCGATGGCGCGGGACGCCTCGCGCTCGGCGGTCTTGCGGCGCAGCGTCTCGCGCTTGTCGCCGGCATGCTTGCCGGCGCACAGCGCCAGTTCCACCTTGACCAGGCCGCGCTTGAGGTAGAGCCGCAGCGGCACCAGCGTGCGGCCCTGCTGCGCAATCTGCTCGGCGAGCCGCTGGATCTCGCGGCGGTGCAGCAGTGCCACCTTGGGGCGGACGGGATCGCAGACCTCGAGCCGCGCGCAGGGATAGGGATTGATATGGAGGTCGCGCAGGATCACCGAGCCCTTCTCGACGACGGCATAGCTTTCGCCGAGGGAAACCTCGCCGGCGCGGATGCTCTTGACCTCCGGTCCTCGCAAAGCCAGACCGGCCTCGCACTTCTCGAGGATGTGGTAGTCGTGGTGCGCCTTGCGGTTCTGGGCGATGACCTTGATGCCCGCCGGGGTGGCTGACGCAGTGGAGGTCATGGCCGCGGGACGGCGGCTTACAGCGCCAGCAGGCTCTCGGCGGCCGACGGCTGCTGGGTGGGCGCGACGGCCGTCTCGGCCGCGAGCTTGCCTTCGGCGACTTCGCGCAGGGCCAGTTCAAAGTTGGAGGTGAACTGGTTGTCCGGCTTGACCATCGGGCGCTGGCCGGAGTTCATCTGGCGTACCCGGCGGGCGATGACGTTCACCAGCAAGGGCACGTTCGGCATCCGTTCCTGCGTCTTGTCCATCAGATTCATCATGGGCTGCTTGACTCCTGCGTGAAAAAGCCGGCGCACTATAGCGTGGTTCTTTGGCCTGTCAACCCCGGATTTCAGCCCGTTCAGGGCTGGTGCTTTTGGGCGTAGGTCCGCAACGCCAGCAGGTTCGCCGGCGGCGTGCCGCGCGGGATTTCGCAACCGGCGCCGACGATATAGCGCGCGCCGGCGGCGCGGTGGCAGTCGGCCAGCAGCGCAAGGATGCCCTCCGGCGTGCCGTTGCGGATATCGCGCACGGGATCGAGGTTGCCCAGCAGCACCAGTTCCGGCCCGGCCTCGCGGCGCGCGTGGTCCATCGGCACCAGAAAATCCACATCGAAAATATGACAGCCCAGGCGGCCGACATCCGCCATGTTCGCGCGCATGTTACCGCAGATGTGCAGCCGCGAGCGCGCGCCCAGCGCGTGGACGCGGTTGAGCAACTCCTGCTCGAACGGCCGGACGAACTCGTGGTAAATCTCCGGCCCGACGAGCGAGGCGGCGGCGTCGCCGATGCCCATCAGCTCGGCGCCCGCCTCCACCTGGACCTTGGCGAAGCGGACCTCCATCTCCACCACGAACCGGAACAGCTCGCGGACAAAATCGGGATCGTCATAGAAATCCAGCATCAGGTTGTTGATGCCGCGCAGGTCGGCGGCCATCGCGCACGGCCCCTCGATCCAGCCCTCGACAACGAGCTGACCGGCGACCTTCTGCTTGAACAGCGCCGCGGCGCGGACGCGGTCGGTCATGCGCCCGCCGCCGAGCGGATCGGGGCACTGCAAACCGGCCAGCTTGCCCTTGTCGGTCAGCAGCGCCTGTTCCTCGATGATCGCCGGCGGCTGGTCGGGGAAGAACTGGACGTTCGCGCCGCAGTCGGTCGCCTCGCGCGCGGGATCGGAGATGCACGAGACGTAGTCGAAGCCGAACTCCTCCGCGACGCGGAGCTGCGCCTCGACGAGCACGCGGTGGTCCGTCGCGTAGTCGCCGTAGGCGCGGCCGAGGCGGTCGGCGGCGAACATCATCGTGATCGGCATCAGCGGCAGATGATCCACCGGCTGGCCGTCGAGCAGTTTCCAAACGCGTTCGTGTGAGTTCATATTCCGAGACTCCAGCCCGGCCGGTACGCCGCGCGGACGAGGCGGTTGGCGTCGGGCAGATTGGTCACCTGCATGTTCGCCGCGTCCCACTCGATGCGCGCATCCATGCGCTTGGCGATGTTGCCGAGCAGGCAGATTTCCGTCAGCGGCGCCGCGTACTCGAACGGCGCGCTGACCGGTTCGAGGCCCTTGCACGCGCGCACCCAGTTCTGGACGTGGCCGCCCTTGATGCGCGGCAGCGTCTTCGGCGGGCGCGGAAAGGTTTCCATCAGGCTCTCCGGCAGCAGGCGCGGGCTGTTCCCATAGACGCCGCACATCAGCTTGCCCTTGGTCCCCTTGAACAGCGCGCCGCCCTCGGGATCGCAGAACTGCTTGCCGCCGGCGAGTTCCTCCGGGCACGGCGGGCGTGTCCCCTCATACCACGTCAGCTTCACCGGTGGCAGCCCCTCGCGCGCCGGGAACTGGAACGTGACGATCGCGGAGAGCGGGTGCACTTCCTTCGACATCCCGCACGAGGTGGCCTCGATACTCGTCGGCATGCCGAGCTTGAGCGCCCACACCACCGGGTCGAGCGTATGCGCGCCGCGGTCGCCCATCATGCCGTTGCCAAAATCCCACCACGCGCGCCACTTGCCTGGATGATAGGTCGGATGATAGGGCCGCTCCCGCGCCGGGCCGAGCCAGAGGTCCCAGTTCAACTTCGGCGGTGCCGCCTGCGTCTCCTTCGGCCGGTCGGAGAGCGTGGAGCTCCAGTAGGCGTGGCCCCACGGATAATAGGAAAGGCTGCACCAGGCCTCCACCTCGCGCACCTCGCCAATGGCGCCGGCCTGAAGCCATTCGACCACGGTCCGCGCCGCCTCGGTCGAGTGGCCCTGAATGCCCATCTGCGTCACGAGCTTGGATGCGCGCGCGGCCTGCGCGAGTGCGCGCGCCTCGAACACGTCATGGCAGAGCGGCTTCTGGCAGAACACATGTTTGCCCGCCTGCAGCGCCGCCAGCGCGATGAGCGCATGCGTGTGGTCGGGCGTCGCGATCATCACGGCGTCGAGGTCCTTTTGCTTGTCGAGCAGTTCGCGGTAGTCCTGATAAATCTTCGCCTGCGGATAACGCTGGATGACCTTCGCCGCGTGCTCGAGATCCACATCGCACAACGCGACGATGTTTTCCGCGGCCTCTGGATCGCGCGCCACCTTGTGCGCGCCGGTACAGGCGTCATTCAAATCGCTCGCGCCCTTGCCGGCGATGCCGATGCCCGCAATATTCAGCTTGTCACTCGGTGCGATGTGACGCGGCCCGCCCAGTACATGCCGCGGTGCGATACTAAACGCCGCCGCCGCGGCCGCTGTCCCCAAAAAGTTGCGCCGCGACATTTTCCGGTCCGCCGTCTGGCTGTTCATAGTGTGACTCCTGATGGGAAGCGTGCGCACCATAGACAGCGGCCCCGGCAGTGTCAATCGCGGAGCACCCGCGTACCGGGAAAGGACTTGACGGAATGAGCAGCCGCACAAGAATGCGCGCATGAAAACAACTCCTTATCTGGCGGTGATGGCGGCGGCCCTGCTGGGCAGCGGCCGGGCGGAGGACGCGGCGCCGTTCAGCTTCAGCGATGTGCCGGGCAAATATCTGGACGTACTGCGCGCCGGCAAGGTGGTGGCGCGCTACATGGACGCGTGGGACGTCTCGACGCCGGAGCGGAAGCTCGAAACCTACAAACCCTATCTCCACCTCTTCGACGCCGAGGGCAAGGCACCGATCACCAAAGGACCGGGCGGCAGTTACACACACCACCGCGGCATCTTCATCGGTTGGAACAAGATCAGTTGCAACGGCAAGACCTATGACCGCTGGCACATGAAGGGCGGCGAGCAGGTCCATCGCAAATTCCTCGCGCAGGAGGCCGCCGCCGATCACGCGTCGTTCACCTCGTGTGTGGATTGGAACGACGAGGCCGGGCATCCACTGATCGCCGAGGAGCGCACGATGACGCTGCGTCCCGCGCCGGCCCCGGCGCGCCTGATCGTGGAGTTCACGAGCAAGCTCAAGGCCGTCGCCGGCGACCTCGTCCTCGATGGCGATCCCGAGCACGCCGGCTGCCAGTACCGGCCCGCCGCCGAGGTTGATGCCAAGCAGACGCTCTACGTTTTCCCCGGGGCGAAAGTTGACCTGAAGAAGGACTTCGATCTGCCGTGGGTGGGCGAGACCTACTCGCTCGCCGGACAGCAGCACAGCGTGGTGATCATGAATCACCCGGATAATCCCAAGGGCACGCGCTGGTCAGCCTACCGCGACTACGGCCGCTTCGGCGCGTTCGCCAAGGCTCCGATCAAAAAAGGCGAAACCTTGACGCTCCGCTACCAGTTCCTCATCGCCGCCGGTTCGCTGCCACCCGCCGAGATGATCCAGAAAACGTTCAACGCCTACGCCGGCGTCTCCGCGCCGACGCCGCCGGTCACCGTGCGCAAGTCCGAGACGAAGGCGAAGAAATAACCATGGCGGGAGCACCCATGATGCGCATCCTCTTCTGTCTGGCCCTGCTGTGGGCGACGCGCGTTTCCGCCGCCGACGAAATCCCCTGGAACCTCTCTCAACTCGCGCAGCCGCCGCGCGCGGAGCCGGCGGAAGGGTTCGCGACGAACAAGCTGCGCGCGGTCTTCTTTGACGGCCTGCCGTGGCATGGGCAGCCGACGCGCGTCTTCGCCTATCTCGGCTTGCCGGAGCACAAGCCCGGCGAGCAAGTGCCCGCGATGGTGCTCGTCCACGGCGGCGGCGGCACGGCGTTCGTCAAATGGGTCGAACTGTGGAACAGCCGCGGCTACGCGGCCATCGCGATGGACACGTGCGGCAGCGTGCCGCGCGGCTCCTACGGCAAGTGGGAACGCCACGCGCACGGCGGGCCGGCCGGCTGGGGCGGCTTCGAGCAACTGGCGGACGCCGCGCACGATCAGTGGAGTTTCCACGCTGTCGCCGATGTCATCCTCGCGCACTCGCTGCTGCGCGCGCAACCCGAGGTGGACGCGACGCGCATCGGCCTCACCGGCATCTCGTGGGGCGGCTACCTCACGTGCCTCACCGCCGGCGTTGACGACCGGTTCCGCCTCGCCGTGCCGGTCTATGGCTGTGGCTTCCTCGGCAATAACTCCACGTGGCTGCCCAAGTTCAAGCAGATGGGGGCGGAGCAGGCCGCCACATGGCTGCGGCGCTGGGATCCCTCGCGCTATCTGCCGCGCGCGCGGATGCCGTTCCTGTGGGTGGACGGCAGCAACGACTTCGCGTATCCGATGGACTCGCTCCAGAAATCCTACCGCCTGCCGCCCGGCCCGCGCACGCTCTGCACGCGCATCCGCATGCCGCACGGCCACGGTGGCGCCGGCGAAAACCCGGCAGAGATCCGCGCCTTCGCCGATCACATCCTCAAAGGCGGACCTCCGCTCGCGCGCATCACCGCGCAGGGCCGCGACTGGGCCACGTTTGAATCCGCGGCGAAGATCGTCAAAGCCGAACTGAACTTCACCCAAGCCACCGGTACGTGGAAAGAGCGCAAGTGGGAGACCGTGCCCGCCACGCTCGACACCGCGCAAAGGAAAGTGTCAGCGACGATTCCCGCCGGCACAACCGTCCACTATTTCAACCTCGTGGATGAGCACGGGCTCGTCGTCAGCACCGAGCACAGCGAGACGCCGTAAGCGTTCTGGCAAATCACAGATCAGGGCGAGGATGGGGGAAACTGGCACCCCGGGCGGGAGTTGAACCCGCGACCTCCGGATTAGGAATCCAGCACTCTGTCCAACTGAGCTACCGGGGCGTCACGGGCGCGCATCCTACGCACGCCGCCACAGTCTGGCAAGCGGGGAAGGAGGCAAGCCGCTTCTCCAAGGATTGGCAAAGGCGCTCATCACTTTTCCAAACCTTGGACCTTTTCAGCCCCAGCCCATCCAAACCCTGGGCCGGATGGAGTTGGTGGAAAAATCATTGAAGACTTTGGCGGCGGCAGGCGTATTATACGCGGCATTGTTCCGGCCGGGCGTGGCCGGACCTGACTTGAGGAGACTAACATGAACATGAAGCTAGGATTGCTGATCGCGGGGTTGGCCGGCGCGGGGGCGCTGGCGCAGGAGATCGGCTACATCGAAACGTTCAGCCTCGCCACGAATCGCGAGGCGGCGCTGAAGGAACTCGTGCCGGGCACTGACGAGTATTTCTATTTCCACGCGCTGCACGCGCAGAACTCCGGCCAGGCCCAGAAGTTCCTCGACGTGATCGAGCGCTGGAAGCGCGAGCGGCGCGGCACGATCACCGGCCAGATGCGCGAGTTGCTCAACCGGCAGGCGCTGCTCGACTACGGGAAGGAGCCGCAGAAGTCGCTCGACTACCTCAAGAAGGAGTTGAACCTGCGCTTCAACCACGCGCGCCAGACGGGCGAGCGGCGCAGCGACGCGCCGACGAAGCTCGACGAGGCGCGCATCAGCGTGGCGACACTGCTCCAGCGCGCGCTGCAAAACGAGCCGCAGAGCCTGGAGCGGATCGAGAACGTCGGACTCGAACTGGCCGCCGGGCAGCAGCTCACACCCGACCAGCGCCGCAACCTGCTCGCGCGCCTCGCGCGGCCGGATTATCCGGGCCTCGTGGATTTGATCGGCGCCGACCTGAACCACCAGGACAGCCGCGGCTTCGGCTCGCTCGGCATCCACCGCCGCCTGACGCTGGCGCAGATGGACGAACTACTCCAGAAGCGGCCGACGTTGCGCAACGAGGCGCAGTTCGTCAACGCCTACCTCGCCCGGCTCGCGCCGGAGAACGAGGCCGACCTCGAAACCGATGCCGCCGCGCGCGCGGCCTATCTCGACCGCGTCTGGGCATTCGTGCAGACGCTCGACCCGGTCCACAATTCGCTCAAGGCCTGCGCGCTGTTCAACCGCCTGCGCCACGACCAGAAGGCCGGCGTCTGGGACCACGACCGCTTCCTCGCCTACGTGAAGCTGCCGCGCAACGTCTGGTATCTGCGTGACGAAATCCGCCAGCGGCTGACGCGCGGCGACTACATGGCCGACCTCAATCGCGGCTACGGCCTCATCGCGCTGCCGCCGGTCGGCAACGAGGAGCCGCTCGTCCGCGAGTTCCTGCTGCACTTCTTCCGCGACGCCGCCGACTACAAGGCCTATCTGCCGCTGATCCGCGACGACTTCCTCAAGCGCACATTCGCCGAGGCGAAGATCGTCAACGGCGTCGGCGAGCCGCAGCAGTGGTCGGCGCTGCTCGCGCCGGAGGAGTTCAAGCAGCTCAAGGAGCGCGTGGATATTGATTTCGCGCCCGACAACCGCGAGGTGTTCGGCGGCGGCGACGCGGTCAAACTGACGGCCTTCGTCAAGAACGTGCCGGCGCTGCTGGTGAAGGTCTATGAAATCAACACGCTGAACTACTACCGCGAGACCGGCCAGCCGCTGAACCTGGCGATCAACCTCGATGGCCTCGTGGCGTCGTCGGAGCAGCGCGCCGACTACAAGGAGCCCTCGGAGCGGCGCGTGGCGCGCACGTTCGAGTTCCCGCAGCTCAAGCAGAACGGCGTCTATGTGGTCGAGCTGATCGGCAACGGCAAGAGCAGCCGCGCGCTGGTGCAGAAGGGCCGCCTCGGCGTCTTGCAGGAGGTCACCGCCGGCGGGCACGCGTTCACCGTGCTCGACGAGGCCAACCGCAAGCTGGCCGACGCGCGCGCCTGGCTCGGCGGCCGTGAGTTCGCGCCGGAGAAGGATGGCCGCATCGTCGTGCCGTTTTCCACCGCGCCGAAGAGCGAGACGATCATCGTGCAACACGGCGGCTTCGCCTCGCTCGTCCGCTTCGCGCATCTGGCGGAAACCTATGACCTGCGCGCCGGCCTCTATGTGGACCGCGAGTCGCTCATCCGGCGCGAGAAGGCGCAGGTGGTGCTGCGGCCGGTGCTGCGGATCAGCGGCCAGCCGACCAGCCTGAAGTTGCTCGAGGAAGTCCGCCTCGTCATCCGCTCGGAGGATTTGCAGGGCACCGCGAGCGAGAAGGAAATCCCGCTGGCCGCGCTGCGCGAGGACGCCGAGACCGTGCAGGATATTGCCGTGCCGGAGAACATGGTCAGCCTGAACGTGACGCTGAAGGCGAAAATCCAGAACGTCAGCCTGAACAAGAAGCAGGACCTCGCCGATTCCGCGAGCTTCACGCTCAACGGCATTGACCGCTCGGCCTCGGTGCAGGACCTGCACGCGAGCCGCACGGCCGCCGGTTACATCGTCGAGCTGCGCGGCAAGAACGGCGAGCCGCGCGCGGGCGAGCCGCTGTTCTGCGTCTTCAAGCACCGCTGCTTCCACGACGAGGTGCAGGTGGAACTCAAGACCGATGAGCAGGGCCGCATCTGGCTGGGCCAGCTCGAGGGCCTCGACTGGTTCCGCGTCAAGGAGCCCGCCGGCGTGGAGCATCAGTGGCCGGTCGCGCGCGGCGCCTGCACCTATGCCGATACGCTGCACGGCCAGGCGGGCGACGTGCTGCGCGTCGCGCTGGTCAACGCCGCCGCCGCGACGGACGCCTCGTTGCTCGAAGTCCGGCGCGGCCAGTTCGTCAAGGACTGGAACAGCGCGCTGGCGGTCGCCGGCGGCTTCCTGGAACTGCGCGCGCTGCCGGCGGGCGACTACTCGCTCTACCTCAAGCAGGAGCAGCGCGAAATTTCCGTCCGCATCACACTGGGTGAGACGCGCGATGGCTACGTCTTCTCGGCGCGCCGCGCCTTGGAGACACCGCGGCTCGCGCCGTTACAGGTCGCCGCGGTCAATGCCGGGGCCGACGCCGTGGAAATCCATCTTGCCAACGCCTCGCCGTTCGCGCGCGTCCATGTGCTCGCGACGCGCTACCTGCCCGCCTATGACGCGTTCGCGCGGCTCGGCTTCACGGGCACGCCGGGGCTACGGCAGCAGGCATGGAAGCCGGTGCTGACGTTCTATGAATCCGGCCGCGACATTGGCGATGAATACCGCTACATCCTCGACCGGCGCACGGCGAAAAAACTGCCCGGCAACATGCTTGAGCGGCCCGGCCTGCTGCTGAATCCGTGGGCGCTGCGCGATACCTCGGCGGAGTTGGAGCAACTCCAGGCGGGCGGGGCCTATGCCGGCAAGGCGGCCGGCTTGGCCGAGGCCGAGGGGCGCGGCGGGATGGCGAAGAAGGAAGCGGCTGCGGCCGAACCTCCGGAAGGTTTCGCCGCGCTCGACTTCCTCAAGCAGCCCGCCGTCGTGCTGCTCAACCTCAAGGCCGACAAGGACGGCCGCATCCGCATTCCGCGCGCCGCGCTCCAGGGCAAGCCGCACCTGCGCATCCTAGCGGCGGACCCGACGACGACCGTGCTGCAAAACGTTGCGCTCGACGACACGCCCGTCGCGACGCGCGAGCTGCGCCTCGCCGCCGGGCTCGATCCGGCGAAGACCTACGCCGAGCAGAAGATTGTCACGCCCGTCCAGCCGAAGGCCGCGCTGGAGATCGCCGACGCGACGACCGCGCAGTTCGAGACCTATGACACGGTGGCGAAGGCCTACCGCCTGCTCGCGACGCTCGCCGGCAACGCGACGTTCACCGAGTTCGAGTTCGTCGCGCGCTGGAGCGACCTCGACGCAAAGGAAAAGCAGCGGCTCTACTCCAAGTATGCCTGCCACGAGTTGAGCTTCTTCCTCGCGCAGAAGGACCCGGACTTTTTCCGCACAGTGATCGCGCCCTACCTGAAGAACAAGAAGGACAAGACCTTCCTCGACCACTGGCTGCTGGGCGCCGACCTCAAGGGCTACCTCGAACCGTGGCGCTTCGGCCGCCTGAACATGGTCGAGCGCATCCTGCTCGGCAAACGGCTCAAGGAGCAGGAGGCTTCCATGGCGCGCGACGCGAAGGATCGGAACGACCTGATCCCCCCGAACATGGAGGACTTCAACCGCCGCTTCGACACGGCGGTGCAGACGAGCGCGCTGGAGGCCGACGCGGCGGGCGAGGCCGGCGGCGGCGTACGCGACCAGCTCAAGCGCCTGTCGCAAAAGACAGCGGAGATGAAGGAGAAGCAGCTCGCCGACCTGCGCGCCAACACGCGCTTTGCCGCGACCGCGGCGCCCCCCGCGCCCATGGCGCCGCCGGCGGCCGAGCCCATGCCAGTTGCGGCGCACGCCTTCGGACTGCAAGCGGCCAATGGCGCCGTGGCGATGGATGCCGCGGCCAAGGCCCAGCCGGAAATGTTGCGGAAGGCGATGACCTCCGTCCGCGCGCGCCGCGCCGGGGCGGACCGCCAGCTCGCGCGGGAAGGCAGCGATAAGGACGTCGCGGTGCTCACAGAGGAAACGGCTTTCTTCGAGGTCGCCAAGGCCAAGCGCGACGAGGCGCGCCGGTTCTTCCAGAAGCTCGACCAGACCAAGGAATGGGCCGAGAACAACTACTACAACCTGCCCATTGAGCAGCAGCTCGCCGCGCTGGTCGGCATCAACGCCTTCTGGAGCGACTACGCCGCGCACGACGGCGCGACGCCGTTCCTCTCCAGACACTTCCCGCAGGCGACGCGCAACTTCACCGAGCTGATGCTCGCGCTCGCCGTGCTCGACCTGCCGTTCAAGTCCGGCGCCCACGCCGAGAAAGTGGACGGACTCCGCTACACGGTGCAGGCTGCGACGCCGCTGGTCCTGTTCCATCGCGAAATCCGCGAGGCGGCGCGCGCGCCCGCCGGCGGGGCGGTGCTGGTGGCGCAGAATTTCTTCCGCGCCGACGACCGCTACCGCGACGAGAACAACGAGCGCTTCGACAAGTTCGTCAGCGACGAGTTCCTGCCGCATGTCGTCTATGGCGCGCAGATCATCCTGACGAACCCGACCGGCAACCGGCAGCGCCTGCAGGTGCTCCTGCAGATTCCGCTCGGCGCGCTCCCGGTGAACAGCGGGTTCCAGACACGCGGCACGCACGTCGCGCTGGAGCCGCACAGCACGCAGACGATCGAGTATTACTTCTACTTCCCGCAGACCGGCAAGTATCCGCACTATCCCGTCACCATCGCGCGCAACGACCAGGTCGTCGCCGGCGTCACGCCGTTCACGTTCAACGTCGTCGCCAGCTTGAGCAAGGTGGACAAGACCTCGTGGGCGTGGCTCTCGCAGAACGGCACGCCGGAGGAGGTCAGCGCGTTTCTCAAGAACGCCAACCTGCACCGCGTGGAGCTCAAGCAGATCGCGTGGCGCATGAAGGACGCTGCCTACTTCCGGCAGGCGACCGCGCTGCTCGAGGCGCGCCACGTCTATGACCACACGCTCTGGAGCTACGGCTTCCAGCACAACGACGCCCAGGCCATCCGCGCCTACCTCGAACACTCGCCGTTCGCCCAACGCTGCGGGCTGTGGCTCGTCTCGCCGCTGCTGACGCTCGACCCGGTGGACCGCCACGCCTACCAGCACCTGGAGTACGCGCCGCTGGTCAACCCGCGCGCGCACCAGGTGGGCGCGAAGCCGAAGATCCTGAACAACCGCTTCCGCGAGCAGTACCAGCGGCTGATGCGGGTCTTGAGCTACAAGCCCGCGCTCGGCGCGGTGGACCAGCTCGCGGTCGCCTACTACCTGACGTTGCAGGACCGCGTCAGCGAGGCGCTCGACTGGTTCGCGCGCGTGGACCGCAAGGCCGTGCCGGAGCAAATCCAGTGCGACTATCTTGAGGCCTATCTGGCGTTCTACCGCGGCGACCTCGAGGGTGCGCGCAAGCTCGCCAAGCGCTACGCCGACCTCGGTGTGGACCGCTGGCGCAACCGCTTTGCGCTCGTGCTCGCACAGCTCGACGAGGCCGCCGGCGCCGCCGCGGCCGTCGCCGACAAGGAGAGCCGCGACCAGGCGCAGGCCGCGCTCGCCGCCACCGAGCCCGCGCTCGAATTGCAGGTCGAGGCCGGCCGCATCCGCCTCGACTACCGCAACCTCAAGGGCTGCACGCTGAACTTCTACCCGATGGACATCGAACTGCTCTTCTCGCGCAGCCCGTTCCTGCAGGAAGGCTCTGCGCAGTTCTCCTACATCCGGCCGGTGATGAGCAAGCTCGTCGAGCTGCCCGCCGGCAAGGACACGACGACCATCGAGGTGCCCGCCGAGTTCCGCGCCAAGAACGTCATGGTCGAGGCGCTCGGCGCGGGCCTCCGCAAGACGCAGGCCTACTACGCCAACACGCTCAAGGTGCAGGTCATCGAAACCTACGGCCAGATTGCCGTCACCCACGCCGAGACGCACAAGCCCGTGCCCGCCGCCTACGTGAAGGTTTATGCGCGCACCAAGGGCGGCGAGGTCAAGTTCTTCAAGGACGGCTACACGGACCTGCGCGGCCGCTTTGACTACGCCAGCCTGAACACCAACGAGTTGGAGGATGCCGCGAAGCTCGCGATCCTCATCATGAGCGAGAACCTCGGCGCCGTCGTCCGCGAGACCCCGCCGCCGAAACGCTGACCCGTTCGACAGTTTGCGGGAGGGCGAGCGAGCCGCCCGCCACCGGCGGGCAGGTTTTCCAAGGCTTGGAAAAAAGCTGCTGAAAATTTCCAAGCCTTGGAAAAATCGCGAGGGTAGTGCCGGGGGGCGGGAAATATGACCACGGAAATTTCCCGGCCGTGGACCACCGGAGCGGACGCGCCTACTACTCGGTGATGCTCTGCCAAAAACGGCTGTTGGGGGTAGAGTCCTTGGTGTGGATGGTGCCTCGATTCCATTTGCTCCACGCCCAGACCATCATCCAGAGCAACCCCCCGGCTACCACGACAAAAACCAACCACGTCAACAGCTCACGGTTGCGCCGTTGACGGCGCACATTGACGAACCGCCGTTTATGACGCTGACGCCCTTCATCGGTCGGCCCTGGCAGGACGACCGGTTCTGCTCCGCTTTGGGGCTTCGCAACCTGCGTTTCCCGCGGCTTGAACTCCCGCGTCACTGGATCATAAAGCATGGACATGATGGCGGCGGTTTTGTACCGCTTCACCTCATCCAAATCAAAGCAATTCCCCGTGCGCGCATCTTTGCGCTTGCGTCGCGCGAGCATTCGGTGGAAACAACGTGCGCCATGCAACGCCGTATTCAGTTCCAAATCCCGCGTGTCTTCGCCGGCGCGACCCTGCTCGATTTCCTCGTGCGCCGCTTCCCCTACCACGATGCAGCCGGCTGGGGCGAACGCATCGCGCAGTGCCGTGTCCACGTCGCCGGCCGTGCCGCCGCGGCGGGGCAGGTGCTGGAAGTTGGGAATCTCGTCGAGTATCTCGCCAGCGACATCCCCGAGCCGCGTGTCAACCTCGACGTGGCCGTGATCCATGAGGATGCCGACCTGCTCGTGGTCAACAAACCCGCGAACCTGCCGAGCCATCCGGGCGGCCGCTACTTCCAGCACACGCTCTGGGCCGTGCTCAAGCACCGCTACGGGCTGGAGCAGCCGATCCTCATCAACCGCCTCGACCGCGAGACCTCCGGCCTGACGCTCGTCGCGAAGCACGAGAAGGCCGCCAAGTTTCTGCGCGCCGAGTTCAGCACGCGGCGTGTGGAGAAGAAATACCTCGCGCTTGTGGAGGGCGTCTTCCCGGCGCGGCTCGAGGCGCGTGGTCTGCTCGCACCCGACCCCGCCTCGCCGGTGAAGAAGAAAATGAAATTCACGGCTGCCGAAGCCGCCACTCCCGAGCAGGCCAGTCAGTGGTGCGAGACGATTTTCCAAGGCTTGGAAACGGTGGGTGCTGGTTTTTCCAAGGCTTGGAAAAATTCAACTCCGGAAGTTCCAAGCCTTGGAAAAAACGACGCGGAAATTTCCAAGCCTTGGAAAACCCTTGGTCCCGTCAGCCTCGTGGAGGCGCTGCCGCTGACCGGGCGCCTGCACCAGTTGCGCGCGACGCTGCACGCGCTCGGCTTCCCGGTCGTCGGCGACAAGCTCTATGGCCACGATCCGGAATTCTTCACGCGCTTCTGCCAGGACCAGTTGACCGAGGATGACCGCGCGCGGTTGCGCCTCGACCGGCAGGCACTCCACGCCGCCAGCCTGCGCATCCAGCATCCGCGTACCAAACGCACGCTCGAACTGGAGGTGCCCCTGCCCGACGATATGGCCGCGTTGTTCGCCCAACTGCGCGCCGTCAGCGTTCCACCAACTGCTCATCCAGCGCCGCCGGCGTGACGCCGGCGAGCGTGGGCAACGTGAAGTCGGCCTTGTGCAGACGCGGGGCGGTGTAGCTGCTTTCGAGGCCGGCAACCTTCAGGCCGGCGCCCTTCGCGGCCTCGATGCCCCACGGCGAATCCTCGATGGCGAGCGCGTGCTGCGGCCGGATGTTGCGCTGCGGGTGCGCCTGCCAGAGTTTCTCCAGCGCGAGCCGGTAGCAGGTGGGATCGGGCTTGCTCGCGGCGACCTCGTCGGTGGTGACGACGGCGTCAAATTGGTTCAGGGCGCGCACCTTGTTCAGGATCACCGTGACATCGCGATGCGTCGCGCCCGTGCAGAGCGCGAGCGGGATCTTCGCCGCCTTCAAGGCGGTCATTAGTTCCACCGCGCCGGGAAACGGCTGGATGCCGCGCTCCTCGATCAGCTTGGCGAACGCCACCGCCTTGCCTTCGATAAGCGCCCGCAATCCGGCCTGATCAAGCGGCCGGTGCGCCACGTGATAGCGGTGCTGGAAGACGCCGCGGTCATCGAAGCCCAGATAGTGCTCCTCGTATTCCTCCTGAGAAAGCTCCAGCCCCAAGGGTGTCAGGACCGCGTTTATCGCCGCCTGATGATAGGGTTCGGAATCCACCAGCACGCCGTCGAAATCGAAAATCACCGCGTCGAGATTTTTCATAGGTGGCGGCATCATCATTTTCAAAGCGCGGTGAGTCAAGAAAAGACGCCGGCCCGGAAAGCCGGCCTACATATTTTCCAGATGGTGTAGGCCGTGTCTCTGACACGGCGCAAAAAGTTCAAGCGCTTCCACCCAGCAGCGCCACGACCTCGTTGTCCTCGACCTGCGCGAAGTCGCTATAGAACTGACCGACCGCCATGAACCATTCCGGCGCGGCGAGGCAGACCGTTTCGTCGGCCAGCGCGCGGACTTTCTCCAGTGTATCCGGCGGCGCGACCGGCACGGCGATGATCAGCTTTGCCGGCTGGCGCGGACGCAACACCTGCAACGCCGCGAGCATCGTCGCGCCCGTGGCGAGGCCATCATCGGTAACAATGACGAGGCGGCCGGCGGGATCGAACGCAGCGCGGCCGGCGGAAAACACTTTGCGGCGGCGCTGTAGTTCCGCCAGTTGCCCGGCTGCCTCGCGCTGGAGGTAGGCGGGCAGGTCGCGCCGCCAGCTTTCGTCGTTGAGGAACAGTTGGCCGCTCTCGTCAATCGCGCCGATGGCGACCTCCGGATTGCCCGGTGCGCCGAGCTTGTGCGTGAGGATCACGTCCACGTCGCCCGCCAGCAACTCCGCGAGACGCGCCGCCAGCACCACCCCACCCCGCGGAATCCCTAGCACCAGTGGGTGCTGGCCGCGATAGAGTGCCAGCTTCCCCGCCAGTTTTTCCGCCGCCTCGCTGCGATCCGCGAAGTGCATGACTTCATCCTTTTACGCACGCCAGCGGCACGAGCCTGGCCACCTTGCGCGCGAGGCCGGCGGCGTGCGTCACCTCGACGACGCGATCCACGTCCTTGTACGCCCCCGGCGCCTCCTCCGCGATGCCACGGTAGGAGCGCGTGCGGATCAACACCCCGCGCCGCGCGAGGTCGTCCATCACCTGCCGCCCCTGCCATTTTTTCGTCGCCTGCGTCCGGCTCATGGTACGGCCCGCGCCGTGGCACGCCGAGGCCAACGCGCGTGTCGCGCTCTCCGCCGTGCCGGCGAGGATGTAGCTGGCCGTGCCCATCGTGCCGCCGATCAGCACGGGCTGGCCAACCGCGCGCAGGTCCGGCGGAAGTTCGGGATGACCGGGCCCAAACGCGCGCGTCGCGCCCTTGCGATGAACCCACAGCTTTTGCGGCTGCCCATCCACGAGCGTGTCCTCCAGCCGGCAGGTGTTGTGCGAAACATCATAGAGCAGGTCCAGCTCCGCGCCGCGGAAGATTTCCTGCCACGCCCGCCGCACCAGCTCCAGCAGCATCTGCCGGTTCGCCAGCGCGCAGTTGATCGCCGCGCTCATCGCGCCCAGATAGGCGCGCCCCTCGTCGGAGCGGAGCGGCGCGCACGCCAGCTCGCGATCGGCCAACGCGATGCCGTGACGCGCCGCCGCGGCGACCATGCGCTTGGAATATTCCGTCGCCACCTGGTGCCCCAGCCCGCGCGAGCCGCAGTGGATGCTGACCGCGACCTCGCCGACACGCAGGCCGTAGGCGGCCGCGATTCTTTCGTCGTGGATTTCCACGATCTCCTGCAGCTCCAGATAATGATTGCCGGAGCCGAGCGTGCCCATCTCGTCATATTGCCGGCCCTTCGCGTTCTGCGAGACCTGCGCCGGGTCGGCCTCCAGCACGCAGCCGTGGCTCTCGATGCGTTCCAGCTCGCGCGCCGTTCCGTAGCCGCGCTGCACCGCCCACACCGCGCCACCGGCGAGCATGTCGTCGAGTTCCGTGGTGGAGAGTTTGATCGTGCCGGTGCTGCCGACACCCGCCGGTATCCGCGCGAGCAGCAGGTTCGCCAGCTTCTCCAGCTTTGGCCTGATCTCATCCACGTGCAGCTTCGTCAGCGCCGTACGCACGCCGCACGAGATGTCGAAGCCGACGCCGCCGGCGGAGACAACGCCGCCCTGGTCCGCGTCGAACGCCGCGACACCGCCGATGGGGAAGCCGTAACCCCAATGCGCGTCCGGCATCGCGTAGGCCGCGCCGACGATGCCCGGCAGGCTCGCGACGCCGGCGAGCTGGTGGAGTACCTGCTCATCCATGTCCTCAATCAACGCCTCGTCGGCGAAGAGCACGCCCGGCGCGCGCATCGCACCATGCGGCTCCAGCATCCATTCAGTCTCGTTTTTCCGCGTCAATTGCGCTCGGTTCATGTTGTCGCTCCCGCCCTTTTCCAAGGATTGGAAAGCCACGGGCCGTTTTTTCCAAGGCTTGGAAAAATCCCGCCCGCATTTTCCAAGCCCTGGAAAATTCCGGCCCTATTTTTCCAAGCCGCGGAAACCGGTGCAATCTACACGCTCACGGCGGGGGTCGGCAAACCGCGATTTGCCCCATTTCGCCATTGACGGGCCGGGGCGCCTGATATATTTTGATTTCAAATTAAACCCAACAGGTGGCTATGAAGGCAACTCCGGCGGCGGTGCGGTATGGCTTGATCGGTTGCGGGGCGTGGGGCAGCCACCACGCGCGTGTCATCGCGGCGACGGCCGGCGCGCAACTCGCGGCCATCGCGGAGCGCTCGGACGAGAACCGCGCGGCGGCGCAGCAGCAGCACCCGGCGGCGGCGTGCTACAGCGACTACCGCGAGATGTTCCAGCGGGAGCAACTCGACGCGGTGGATATCGTGCTGCCGACGCATCTGCACTTTGACGCCGCCAAGGCGGCGCTGGAGGCCGGCTGCCACGTGCTGCTGGAGAAGCCGATGTGCCCGCAACTCGCGCAGTGCGATGAACTGATCGCGTTGGCTCAAGCGAAAGGGCTGCACCTGGCCATCGGCCACGAGTTCCGGCTCTCGTCGCTGTGGGGCCGCGTGAAGCAGATGGTGGAGGAGGGCGCGATCGGCGAGCCGCGCTACTGCCTGATCGAGCTGTGGCGGAATCCCTACCGGCAAGGGACCGGCGGCTGGCGCTATGACATCAAGCGGGTCGGCAACTGGATTCTGGAGGAGCCGATCCATTTCTTCGACCTCGCGCGCTGGTATTTCGCGCGGGCCGGCGAGCCGGTCGCCGTGTTCGCGCGCGCGAGCCACAAACGCGATGAGCACCCGGAGCTGCAGGACAACTTCAGCGCGATGATCAACTTCCCGAACGGCGGCTACGCGGTCATCTCCCAGACGCTGGCGGGCTATGAGCACCACCAGGTGGTGAAGCTGACCGGCACGCGCGGCGCGCTCTGGGCGAGCTGGAGCGGCGCGCTGGACCGGACGTTCCATCCGACCTATGCGCTGAAACATTTCGATGGCGAGAAGCTGCAGGAGATCGCGCTGACCAAGACGACCGGCGAGGTCTATGAGCTGGAGGAGGAAGTGGCCAGCATGACCGCGGCCATCCGCGGCGGCGCGTTGCGCTGCGCGACGGGCGCGGACGGGCGCTGGTCGGTGGCGCTGTGCCTGAAGGCGCAGGAGTCGGTGGATACGGGCAAGGTCGTGAACTTTTGAACCCATGACCTCATGACGCGCATCAAGAAAAAGCATCACCTGGTGGCCGCCGTGGAGGCGGAGCTGCTCAAGCAGGTCCGCGTTCACGGCCGGATTTCGCGCGTCGAACTTTCGCGCAAGCTGCAGATCGTGCCCTCCACGGCGGGCATCTATGTGGACCGCCTGCTGCGCGACGGCTTCCTGGCGGAGTCGCGCCGGATGGAGCGGGGCGCCGGGCGGCCGCCGAAGCTGCTCGAACTGAATGCTGGCGGCGGCCGGTTCGTCGGGGTTGATTTCGAGGCGCGCAACCTGATGGCGACCGCGGTGGATTTTTCCGAAAAACCCCTGCGGCAGGTGCATGAAGTCATCCGGGCCGCGGATTCCGTCGAACAAATTTTGGGGAAGATCGAGCGCGCCATCGCCGGGGTGATGGCTGGCGACCCGCGGCCGGTGCTGGGCATCGGCGTCGGCGTGCCCGGCTTGGTCGATCCGCAGCACGGCGTCGCCGTGCACTATGAATTCATCAAGGGCTGGCGCGACGTCCCCTTGGGCGCGCGGCTGAACAAAATATTCCACGTGCCCGTGTTCCTCGAAAACAACATCCGGTGCATGACGCTGGCGGAACTGTGGCTCGGCGCCGGGCGCGGGCTGCGCGATTTCGTCTGCCTCGGCGTCCGCTCCGGCATCGCCGCCGGCGTGATGGCCAATGGCCACCTGCTGCGCGGCTGCCACAACCGGGCGGGCGAGATCGGGCACTGGCGCTGTCCATCGCCGGGCGATGCGCGCCTCGAACAGACCGCTTCTGCCCTCGCGATTCTGGCGGCGGCGCAACGCGCTATCGGGAGCGGGCGGAAAACGTCACTACCCAAATCGAAGGGCGAGCTGACGTTCGACGATATCGTCCAGGCCGTGCAGGCAGGCGATGCGCTGGCGCGGTCGCTGATCGAAGACGCGGCGCGCGTTCATGGCTGGGCGGTTGGCGAGTTGGTCGCCCTGTTCGATCCGCAGAAAATTATTTTTGCCGGGCCGCTCGCGGAACTGGGCGAAGCGTTTCTGGCGCCGGTCCGCAAGGCGGCGGCTGTCGATGGCGTGGAGATTACCGCCTCCACGCTTGGCCGCTACAACGGCGCGCTGGGCGCGGCGGCGCTGGCGCTGCATCAATGGAGGCCGCAACGATGACGTGGATCTATCATCAGCCGACGCGGATTCACTTCGGCCTGGGCTGCCGGGCGAAGATCGCGGAGTTGGCCGGCGCGCTGGGCAAGCGCCCGATGCTGGTGACCGACCGCGCCCTGCGGCAGTTGGATGGCGTGAGCGCGCTCGGCCGGGCGCTGGGGCCGGCGGCGAAAATATTCTCCGAGGTCGAGCCGAACCCGACCGTCGCGGCGGTGGATGCGCTGGTGAAGTTGATTGGCGACGAACAGGCCGATGTGCTTGTGGCTGTGGGCGGCGGCAGCGCGCTGGACTGCGCCAAGGCCGCCGGCGCGATCGCACTGCAAGGCGGTGCGGCAAGGCACTATCACTCGGAAGGCCGGGCGCTCGACGCGCGCCGCCTGCCGTTGATCGCCGTACCAACGACGGCGGGCACGGGCAGCGAGGTGACGCCCATCGCCGTGCTTGATGACGTGGAGAAAAAAATCAAGGCGCCCCTCGCGCATCCCAGCCTGTTCCCGACGTCGGCGGTGATCGATCCGGAGCTGACCGTGAGCATGCCCGGGCACGTGACGGCTGCCACCGGTTTGGACGCGCTGGCGCACGCGCTCGAGGGCTACTGGTCGAAGAACCACCAGCCGATCTGTGACCTGCTGGCGTGCGAGGCGGCGCGGCTCGTCTTCCAACATCTGCCGACGGCTTTCAACGAGCCGCAGAACCTGGCAGCGCGCGAGGGCATGTGTCGCGCCGCGCTGCTGGGCGGCATGGCGTTCCAGTTGCCGAAGAACGCGGCCGTACACGCGTGCTCGTTCCCGCTCTCGAGCCGCTATCACCTGCCGCACGGCGCGGCGTGCGCGCTGACGCTCGACGCGTTCATCCGCTTCAACGCGCCAGCACTCGGCGAACGCGGCGCGCAACTGGCGCGCGCGGCAGGCTTCGCGGATTTGGGCGCGCTGGCGGAGGCCGTCGCGGAGTTGAAGAAAAACACCGGGCTGCCCGCGCGCCTGCGCGATATCGGCGTGACGGCGGCGGATCTCGGCTGGCTGGTGGAGTCCAGCTTCCATCCGCTAATGAACAACAATCCGCGGCCGGTCAGCCCGGCCGAGCTGCGGGCGCTGTACGCATCCATTTTATAGGAGAACAGAATGCAAGAGACCTTTGTTCGCGCGGAGTTCGACCGGATGGCGGCCGAGTGGCGCTACATCATGACCGACATGATCTGCCGCGCCGGCTCGGGCCACCTCGGCGGGGCGTTGAGCCTCGTGGAGATCGTCATGACGCTCTACTACCGCGTCATGCGCACCGACCCGGCGCAGCCGCGCGCGGCGGAGCGCGACCGGCTCGTCCTCTCGAAGGGACACGCTGCGCCCGTGCTCTACCTCGCGCTGGCCTATAAGGGCTTCTTCCCGATGGACTGGCTGAAGACGCTCAACGCCGACGGCACGCGCCTGCCGAGCCATGCCGACGCGCGCTATGTGCCGGGCATTGACATGACCACCGGCTCGCTCGGGCAGGGGCTGGCGTGCGCGTGCGGCGCGGCCTATGCGGCGCGGCTCGATGGCCAGCAGCATCGCGTCTATTGCATCATCGGCGACGGCGAGTCGAACGAGGGCCAGATCTGGGAGTCGGCCCTGTTCGCCGGCCATCACAAACTCGACAACCTGATCGCCATCACCGACTACAACAAGCTGCAGATTGATGACTTCACCGACAAGCTGCTCACGCTGGAGCCGCTCCGCGACAAGTGGCGCGCCTTCGGCTGGGAGGTCTTCGAGATGGATGGCCACGACTGGGACTCGATCTACTCCACGCTGCAGGCCGCCCGCGCCGTGCGCGGCAAGCCGGTGATGGTCATCGCGCACACGATCAAGGCCAAGGGCTGCTGCGTGGTCGAGAACAAACCCGAGAGCCACAACATCAAGGTCCCCGACCAAGCCGCCTATGACAAATTCATGAACGCCATGACCACCAAGACCGCCTTGCCCTATTGAGGAACGACCATGGGAACCGACCTGCACAAAAAAGAAATGCGCTTCGTCTACGGCGAGACGCTCAACGAGCTGATCGCACAGAACCCGAACGTCATGTGCCTCGAGGCCGACTTGAGCAAGGCCTCCGGCACGAACCCGACCGTGCTGAACAAGTACCCGGCGAACTTCCTGAACGTCGGCGTCGCAGAGGCAAACATGATCAGCCTCGGCGCGGGCCTGGCCTCGGAGGGCAAGGTGCCGTTTTGCGCGAGCTTCACCTGCTTCGCCTCGCGCCGCGTCTATGACCAGATCACCATCAGCGTGGCCTACGCCAACATGAACGTGAAGATCGTCGGCACCGCGCCCGGCATCACCGCCGGCCCGAACGGCGGCACGCACATGTGCTTCCAGGACCTCGCCATCATGCGCGCGATGCCGAACATGACCGTGCTCTCGCCGTGCGATGCCTATGAGCTGCGCGCGTGCCTGCGCTGGATGGCCGCGCACCGCGGCCCGGTCTATATGCAGCTCATCCGGATGTTGCAGCCGCAGGTCTTCGACGATGGCTGCCAGTTCGCCATCGGCAAGGCGGTGCGTCTGCGCGCGGGCGGCAGCATTACGCTGGTGAGCACCGGCTACATGACGCCGTTCGCGTTGCAGGCGGCCGACGAGCTGGCCAAGGAAGGTGTTGCTGTTGACCTGCTGCACTGCCCCTCCGTGAAACCGTTTGACGCGGAGGCGCTGGTCGCCTCGGCGCGGCGCACCGGCGGCGTGGTGACGGTCGAGAACCAGAGCATCCTCGGCGGGCTCGGTGGCGCGGTCTGCGAAATCCTGGGCGAGTACCATCCCGTGCCGGTGAAGCGGCTCGGCGTGCCCGATCAATTTGGCGAAGTGGCGTCCGAGGCCTATCTGTTCGAGAAGCACGGCTTTGGCGTCAAGCACATCAAGCAAGCCTGCCGCGACATCACGGCAAGGAGTCGGAAATGAAAATCGTCATCGGTTCCGTCGTCAAAGGTTTCGCGCTCAAGAGCGCCGTGAAGCAGTGGTTGGAGAAGGCCGGGCATACCGTCATGGATGTCGGCTGTCCCGATACGACGGTGTTCGTGAAGTTCCCCTCGATTGCGGAGCGCGCCGCGCGCGTCTTGCAGCAGGGCGGGGCCGACCTCGGCGTGCTCTGCTGCGGCAGCGGCACCGGTATGGCGCTGGCCGCCGGCAAGTTCGCCGGCATCTGCGCCGTCTCCGCCGAGACGCCGCTCGCCGCGGAGTTCGGCCGGCGCGTCAACGACGCCAACATCGTGTGCATGGGCGAGAGCCTCGTGGCGCCCGACGTCGGTTGCCGGATCGTGCAGACCTTTCTGGAAACCAAATTCCAGGACGCGCCCGCGATCCCGGAAAAAATCCGGAACTTCTGGAAGGAAGCCCGCGACGAAATTTCCGCCAAGGGCGTTGCCGCGACCGACCGCGCGATGGAAACGCTGCCATGAATCCGGTCCTCCAGATGTCACTGGTCGCGCTGGTGGTCTTCCTGACGCACTTCCAGCAGGGCATCACCGGCTTTGGCTGCACCATGCTTTCGCTGCCGTTCATCACGCTGCTGATCGGCCTCCCGACGGCCGTGCCGATGCTCGTCATCATCGGCTGGCTCGTGGCGCTGCTGATCGTAATCGAGTCGCGCCGCCACATCGTCTGGCGCGAATTCCTGTGGATCGCGATCCCGGTCGCCGTGACGATGCCGCTCGGCATCTGGCTCGCAAACGTACTGCCGGTGAACGCGCTGAAGCTCGTGCTTGCCGCGTTCGCGCTCACCGTGGGCCTCGAGGGCCTGCTCCAGCAGTTCCGCCGGACGCCGCCGGCGGCCGTCTCGCCGCGCACGCGCCAGCTCGCCAGCCTGTTCCTGCCGGTCGGCGGCATCCTGCACGGCGCGTTCGGCTCCGGCGGCCCGCTCGTCATCATCTACGCGACGCGCGTGATCGCCGACAAGACGCTGTTCCGCGTCACGCTCTGCCTGCTCTGGACGGCGCTCAACACGATCCTCATCGGACAATGGATGGTCCGCGGCACGCTGACGCCGCACATCTGGAAACTGGCCGCGTTCTGCGTCCCGTTCGCCGTCGTCGGCGTCTGGCTGGGCAACCGCGCCCATTACAAAACCGACGTCGTCCTGTTCCGCAAAATCGTGTACGCGGTGCTGATCGCCTCCGGCGCGGTGCTCGGCTGGTCGGCGCTACCTTGAGGAAAAAATGCAAACATCTTCCGCAACCCAATTCCATGGCCCAATGGACCGGCGGCATTTCCTGCGTACCGGCGGATGTTTGCTCGCCGGCTTCGCGGTGGGCGCGCGCGGCGCGGGCAAGCCATCCGCTCCGCCTGCCGCCGCCAAAGCAACCATCCCCCTCAAGCTCGGCATCCGCGCCGCGAGCATGAAGATGGCTGGCAATCTGGACGTCATCAGAGCGGCCGCCGGATTGCCGGGCATCATGGGCGTCGAGCTGCAGGTCACGTCCGGCCGGCCGAACCTGCACGACGCCGAGACCCTGCGCCGCTACAAAAAGGAAGCGGACCGCTGGGCGCTGCGTATCCCGACGCTGGCGGGCCTGCTGGACCGCGGCGTCGAGATCAGCAGTCCCGCGGCCGCCGACAACATCCGCCTCGCCGTGCACGCGGCGGAATTCCTCGGCAGCAGCGCGCTCCTGCTGGCCTTCTTCGGGAAAAACGCGCCGGACATGACCAAGGAGAGTTCCTACGGCCCGCTCGTGACCATGCTGCGCGGCGTCGCCCCGTGCGCCGCCGATGCCGGCGTGACGGTGGGCCTCGAAAATTCCCTGAACCCCGCCGACAACGCCAGGCTCGTGGACCTCGTCGCTCATCCGGCGGTGCGGGTCTATTACGATCCGCACAACATGGCCACCTACGGCTACGCGGAACAGGCGGTCCCCGGCGTCAAGCTGCTCGGCAAGGAACGGATCTGCGCGGTCCACGTCAAGAACGGGAACAAGCTGATCGGCGAGGCTGGCCCGATTGACTGGGCGGCGGCCTTCCGCGCGTTCAACGAGATCGGCTACGAGGGCTGGTACATCTACGAGACCAGCCACGACGACCTCGCGGACTGCATCGCGGATACCCGGCAGAACAACAGCTTCCTGCGCGAGCATGTGCGGATGCCCGTCGCGTCGGCCCAGGAGGCGGGATGAAGATTTTTTCCAAGCCCTGGAAAAATCTGGCCGGCGTTTTCCAAGGCTTGGAAAAACACGGGGTCGCACTTTCCAATCCTTGGAAAACGCGCGGCTATCCGGGGGAGGCGTTGGCATGAATGAGCATTCCACAGGCGCGCCGCCGGCGCGCTGGTTCCAGGGCGTGACGGGCTATCAGTGGCTCGTGCTGGTGATCGCCTCGGCGGGCTGGGTCTTCGACGCGTTCGAGGGACAGATTTTCAACATCACGCGCAACGATCTGCTCACCGATATCCTGCGGGCGGCGCCCCATTCGCCGGAGGTGCGCCAGTGGGGCGACATCTTCCTCGGCATTTTCCTCGCGGGCGGTGCGCTGGGCGGCATCCTGTTCGGCTCGCTGGCCGACCGCTTCGGCCGCCGGCCGATCATGATCACGACCATCCTGTTCTATTCCGTCTTCGCCGGCCTGACCTATTTCGCGACCGCGCTCTGGCAGGTGGGCGCGTTGCGGTTCCTGGTGGCGATGGGTGTCGGCGGCGAGTGGGCGGTGGCGGCGACGCTGGTGGCGGAAGTTTTCCCGAAGCACGCGCGCGCGCACGCCTCCGGGATTTTCCACGCCACGAGCACCATCGGCACGTGGCTTGCGGCGGGCGTCGGGCTGGCGGTCGGCGCGCAGTGGCGCTTCGCCTACCTGATCAGCGTCCTGCCGGCGCTGCTGGTGCTGTGGGTGTGGTCGCGCGTGCAGGAGCCGGAGAGCTGGCAGCAGGCGCGCGACAAGGCCGCCACCGGCGCGGGCGGCAAGCTCGGCAGTTTCCGGGAACTTTTTTTCAACCGCGTCTGGGGCCCGCGCGCGCTGCTGGGCATGGTGCTGGCCGCGGTCGGCCTCGGCACGTTCTGGAGCGTGACCGTGGCGGGGCAGGACCTGATGCTGGACCTGCTGCGGCGCGGCGGCATGGACTCGGCTGCGGCCGCCGCCCAGGCGAAGTTCGCCTACGGCGTGATCGAGACCATCGGCATGGCCGCCGGCCTGCTCTCCTTCGGCCCGCTATGCGTGCGGTTCGGCCGGCGGCGGACGTTCATCCTGCTGCAGGTGCTCGCGCTCGTCGTGGTGCCGGTGACCTGCTACCTGCCGACCACCTACACGCAGTTGCTCCTGCTGCTGCCGCTGCTGGGCTTCTCGACGTTGAGCATCCATGCCGGCTTCGCGATTTATTTCCCGGAGCTGTTCCCGAATCATCTGCGCTCGACGGGCGCGGGCTTCTGCTTTAACGCGGGTCGTCTCCTCGCCTCGCCTGTGCTGATTTTTTCCGGCTGGCTGAAGGCGCTGCCCGGGATGACGCTCCAGTTCGCGGTGACGCTGATGGGGCTGCTGTTCGTCCTGGGCATCATCACGGTGCTGCTCCTGCCGGAAACGAAGGACAAGCCTCTACCGGAGTGACTATGCTACCCGACTACCTGAACATCCCGGCCGCCGACCTCGGCAAGGGAACGCCGGTCAAGGTGCGCGTGCTCGGCGATATGGCCGCGCTCGGGCACGACCTGGCCGAGGCGATGTGCCGCGAAATCCTCGACGCGCGCGCCGCGGGGCGCGGCGCGACGCTGATCGTGCCGGTGGGACCAGTGGAGCAGTTCCCGCTGCTGGCGCAGCGGATCAACAGCGAGCGCCTCGATTGCCGCGACCTCGTCCTCATCAACATGGATGAGTATCTGACCGATGACGACCGCTGGCTGCCCGCCGACCATCCCTTGAGTTTCCGCGGCTTCATGGACAGGCTGTTCTATAGCCAGCTCGATCCCGCGCTGGCGCCGCGGCCGGAGCATCGCGTGTTCCCCGATCCGCTGGATGTGGGTTTCATACCGCGCCTCATCGCGCAGCGCGGCGGCGTGGATGCCTGCTTCGGCGGCATCGGCATCAACGGCCATATTGCCTTCAACGAGCCGCCCGAGCTGGGCGTGACCGTGAGCGTGGAGGACTTCGCCGCGCTGCCGACGCGCGTGCTCTCGCTGACACGCGAGACGCGCACGATCAACTCCGTCACCGTCGGTGGCGAGCTCGCGGTCATCCCGCGCCGCGCCGTCACCGTGGGCATGCGGGAGTGTCTCGGCGCGCGCCGGCTGCGGCTCTACTGCAACCGTCCGTGGCAAAGCGCGGTGGCCCGGCGCGCGCTGCACGGGCCGGTCACGGCGGCGTGTCCGGCTTCGCTGATGCGGCTGCACCCGGACGCGGTGCTGACCGTGGCCGACTACGTGGCTCAACCTCCCAACCTAAGGCTACGCTGATGAAACTGAACTTTGCAAATGAACGTGTGCTTGCTGTGCTGGCGCACCCGGACGATGCCGAACTGCTCTGCGCCGGGGCGCTGGCCCGCGCGCGCGCCGATGGCGCGGCCATCGGGCTGGCGGTGCTCTGTAACGGCGCGGGCGGCCAGCCGCACAAGCCGATCCGCAACCTCGTGGCCGTGCGCCGCCGCGAGGTGGCCGCCGCCGCGCGACTGCTGGCGGCGGACCTGTTCTGCCTCAACATCCCCGACGGCACGCTGGCCGATGATCATCCAACGCGCCTGCGGCTGACGGAAGTCCTGCGCCGCTTCCGCCCCTCGCTGGTGCTGGCACACGCGCCGGCGGATTATCATCCCGACCATCGCGCAGCCGGCGCACTGGCCGAGGCGGCCTCGTGGTTCTGCGCCTCGCGCGGGCAGCGGACGAAAACGACACCGCTGGCGGCGGCACCTGCGCTGTGGTGGATGGACACGGTGAACATGAGCGGCTTCGCGCCGGAGTTCTACGTGGACATTTCCAAGTTCCTGGCGCTAAAGGAGCGGATGCTGGCGTGTCATCGCAGCCAGGTGGCGCGCGGGCAGGACAGCAGCTTCGCGCCGCTGGCCGAGCTGATGCGCCTGCAGGCCCGCGCCCGCGGCGCGCAGGCGGGCGTGGCGGCGGCCGAGGCGTTCGGCGCGCACCATGCCTTCAAGCGGGAGCGGGCCTGGTAGAGAAAACAATCACGAGAGGAAACCATGAATCCCATCAAACCTGCCACTCTGGTCCCGGCCGATGCCGGCGCGTTCCGTTACATCGAGAAATCGAATCCCCAGACTTCCGGTCTCCAGTTCCTGACCTACGGCTGGTATGAGCTGACCGGCTCGATCTGTTCCGGCCAGCTCGCGCATCCCGGCGAGGAGGCGCTGCTGTTCTGCTGGCAGGGCGCGGTCAGTGTGCGGCTCAACAACGCGGATTACGTGCTGGAGCATTATGACGTGCTCTATATCCCGCGCGGCGCCGCCTATCAGATCGAACAGCCCGCGGGCGCGAGCCGCGTCGTCCTCTGCCGCGCGCCGGCCGAGAATGTCCACCCGGTGTTCCATGCACCGTGGAAAAAATTCTCGCGCGACGAGCAGCGCATCCGCCACCTCAAGGGCAAGGATGTGTTTCTGATGTTCGATGTCAGCGAGGGCGCCGATAAGCTCATCGCCGGCTTCACGCTCTTCCAGCCGTTCCAGCGCTCGTGGCCGCCGCACAACCACACCGACCAGGAGGAGATTTATATTTTCGTCCGCGGCCGTGGCGCGATGGAGGTCTATGCCGACGAGGAGACAAAGAGCTTCGTGCGCACCGTCAACGAGGGCGACGCCGTGACGATCCCGATTTTGAATTATCACCCCGTCTTCAGCCAGGAGCAGGAACTCGACTTCATCTGGTGTATCGCCGGCAACCGCTACTGGGTCGGCGACAAGAACAAGGATTTCATGAAAGGCAACGTGGACAAGCTGACAACCTGAAAGGGAGGAGTGACGATGAACAACCTGACGCGTCGAAGTTTCCTGCGCACGAGTGCGGCGGCCGCCGCCGCGCCGCTGATCCTGCGCGCGCCGCTCTGCGGCCAGCATGCGCCCAGTAACCGGCTCAACATCGCCGTCATCGGCCTCGGCAATCAGAGCCGGATTCACCTGAAAAACCTGCAGGGGCCCGGCGAGAACATCATCGCCCTGTGCGATGTGGATGAGCGCCAGATCGCCACCGCCAAGAAGGAAAACAAGGCGCTGGCCGGGGCGAAGACCTATACGAATTACCGGCAGATGCTCGACCGCGAGAAGACGCTGGATGCCGTCGTGGTCGCGACGCCGGACCACTGGCACACGCCGCTGTGCAAGGCGTTGATGCGCGCGGGCAAGCACGTCTATTGCGAGAAACCGCTGACGCATTCCGTCGGCGAGGCGCGCGAGCTGCGGCAACTGCTCAAGACCTGCAAGGTCGTCACGCAGATGGGCAACCAGGGCAGTGCCTCCGCCTCGCTGCGCCGCAGCCTCGAACTGATCCAGGCGGGCGTGCTCGGCCAGATCCGCGAGGTCCACGCCAGCGTGCGCGACGGCCGGAACCTGCGGCGCGGCACGGTGCGCCCGGCGGGTGCCGACCCCGTGCCGGCCGGCTTCAACTGGGATTTCTGGTGCGGTCCCGCGCCGCTGCGGCCCTACAAGGAGGAAACCTATCATCCGAAGATCTGGCGCGGCTGGTACGACTTCGGGTGCGGGCATCTCGGCGACTTCGGTTGCCACGCCTTCAACCTGCCAGTGCGCGCGTTGAAGCTGGGCTATCCCGAAAAAATCACCGTCAGCGCGCAGGGGCTCGGCACCGAGAGCTACATCACCAGCGGCACGATCGAGCTGCACTTCGCCGCCCGTCCGAACCTCGCGCCGGTCAAGCTGGTCTGGTACGACGGCGAAGTGCCGGTGGCCCCGGCGCTGTTCCAGGAAGTGATCGCGCTGCGCCAGGGCAACTTCCCCGGCGGCGTGGTCCTGATTGGCGAGAAGGGCAAGCTGTTCACCAACTCGTGGAACGGTGAGGCCATGCTCATGCTCAACGGCGAGGTGCGGCCCAAGGACGTGCTGTTCCACGAGCCCACCAAGGGTATCGCCGCCAGCGTGCCGCGCACGCCCAGTCATCACGAGGAATGGATCGCCGCGTGCAAGGGCGGGCCGGCCACCTACTCCGACTTTGAAGTCGGCGGCCAGCTCACCGAGATCGTGCTCGCCGGCCTCGTCGCGCTGCGCGTCGGTCATAGCATCGACTGGGACGGCGAGAAGATGGAAGTCCGCGGTGAACCCGACGCGAAAAAATTCATCCATCCCGCGCCGCGCCCGACCTGGCTCCTGTGATCTTGCCCCCCCCCGCCGCCCCAGGCGCGCGTCGCATACCTCGGATACCGAGGTATGCGGGCCGGTAGATGGGATTGGGCCTGGGAGTGGTGGCGTGTGAGGGATGGCCGGTCTCTTCCCTGTGGATGGATTTTCCAAGGCTTGGAAAACCACGGGCAGATTTTTCCAAGGCTTGGAAAATATCGCCAGGCCCCCACACCTGCTGACTACCAAGTTGCGAGCGTCATCCGGCTGACCACTTCTGTTTTCAGGCGCCATGGACGACGCGCCGCCGGCGGTTTTTGCGCTCGGAAAGTCGCGGGCGCTATGCGATGAAAACGGCCATGAATATCTTTCTGGGCGTGCTGGCGGTCATGGGCGCGGCGGCTGCGGCGGAGGGCGAGGTGCGCCTCGCGATCATCGGCGATTCCACCGTGTGCAACTATCCGGGCAACTCGGTGACGCGTGGCTGGGGCGAGTTTATCCAGCCGGCTTTCAAGGAACAGGTGCGCGTCATCAACCTCGCCAGGAGCGGACGCAGCACGAAGACGTTCATCAAGGAAGGACTCTGGAAGAAGACGCTCGCCGAAAAGCCGCAGTTCATCCTGATTCAGTTTGGCCACAACGATTCACACGCCAGGGAAAAACCAGAGGCGACTGCGGCCGAGGGTGATTACAAGGACAACCTGCGTCGTTACATCGCCGAGGCGCGTGCGGCCGGGGCCCAGCCGGTCTTCGTCACGCCGATGCACCGGCGCACGTTCAAGCCCGACGGCACGTTGACCACCGAGTTGCAGCCCTATGCCGAGGCGATGAAGCAGGTCGCCGCCGAACTGAAGGTGCCGCTGGTGGACCTCTTTGCGATGAGTGGCGAGTTGTTCCTGAAGGCCGGCGACGCGGGTGGTGTGGACCTGAACTGTAAGCCTGCCGACCGCACGCATTTTTCCGCGAAGGGCGCGCAGGCGATGGCCGCGCTGGTACTGAAGGAACTCATCCCTGCCGTACCGGAGTTGAAGCCGCTGCTACAAAAGTAAGCCGCTGGATCAGTCCGGTTTCAGTCAAGTTATTCGTCAAGCGCGCCACAGCTCACACATCCACCACGCACTGCGCGAGCCACGTGCCGTCAGGTTGCTGGTGGACGGCGAGCGCGTGGTAGGTGGCGGCCTTGACCTCGACCGCGGGCTGGTGGCGCGCGACATCCACCGGTTCGCCCCAGGCGGTCGCGGTCAAACTTCCACCTTCAATCCGCACCTCAAACCGGCTGAAGAGCATCTTACGCAGGCCCATCTCCAGCAGCAGCGCGTCGAGGAAGTTGAGCAACTGGGTCTCCAACTCCGGCGCGGTACAGGCGATGGTGATGGCCGCGCGCGGCGCGACGGCGGCCACATCGGTGATGACGGCGGTCAGCGCGAGCGCGCATTGCCCGAACGCCTCCGCCGGCGTTGCGCCGTAGCCGCGAAGGCCGATATCGGCCTTGTGCTCGAAATGTTCCCAGTGAGGCATGACACTGCTACCGCATACGTGCGGTCAGGGTAATCCCCAAACCAAGGAAAAGGGCGTTCGGCAGCCAGCCGGCGATCCACGCAGGTATCTGCCCCTGCTTGCCCAGCGCGACACCAACCTGGGTGACCACATAGAAACTGAAGACCAGTCCCAAGGCGGCGATGATCGCAACCAGTGCGCCGCCGCGCCGGTTGCCCATCTTGATGCCGAACGGAATGCCGATCAGGGCGACAATCAGGCAAATCCACGGCATGGCCAGCCGGCTGTGAAAATTGGTCCAGAACTTGGCCAGAGCATCGCCCGAGAGCTGGTGGTGCGAGGCGATGTACCTGATGATTTCGAGGCTGGAGAGGAATTCCGGCGGCTTGATCTCATTGAGGAACTGCTCCGGTTTTTCGTTGACCTCGCTCATCTCGCGTTGCAGCGTGAAGCTGGCGGGACCGCGCGGCTGGCTCTGCTCATCATAGAGCTGCATCGCAACCTCGGAAAACCACCAGCGGCCGTCAAGCCAGGCGCCGCGCACGGCCTGATACTTGATGTCATCGGAGCCGTCGGGCCGTTGCTGGACCAGCGTCACATCGCGCATTTCGCAGGTCCGCTTGTCGAACTCGCGAATGTACCAGAGGCGGCGGCCGCTCTCGTTTTTGAAGGCCAGCGGGCTGACGAGATAGACGGAAGGCGCACCCTTTTTCTGCTGGAGCTTGATAAATTGCTCCGTCCAGTAGCCGGCCCACGGGGCCACGGTCTCGTTGATGGCACCCACCACCACCGCGGCGCCCAGGCCCACGAGCATGATCGGGCGCATAATGCGCGGGGAACTCAAGCCGCTGGCGCGCATGGCGGTGATTTCGTTGGCGCGCGAGAGTTGCCAGAGCGCGTACAGGATCGCCAGCAACAGCGAGATGGGCGTGATGATCCAGACCACGTTGGGGAGGAGGATCACATAGAACAGCATCACATCCGGCAGCGGCGTTTGGCCCTCGATGAAATCCGGCAGGTTGGCGAAAAGGTCGAAGACGACGTAGAGCATGATGAAACCCGCCAGGCAATAGCCGAAGGGCACCAGCAGCGTCCGCAGCATGTGGCGGTCGAGAATCTTCATTTGCCGGCCGAAAAACTACCCGCATACGTGCCTGCATTGGTGGGCGACTGCGCCGAACCGGACACCGTTCCGACAATCCGGTTATCCACCACCGAACCGTTGAAGGTGTAATGACTGACCAGATTGCTGGCACTGGAACTGCCGCTCAAGGAGAAGTTGCCACCGCTCATGGCGCCGCTGATCACATGTCCATCCAGCAGCGAGTCGGAATACACATTGCCGCTCTGGTCAATGATGATCGTCACGGGTGTGGTGGCACTGGAAGCCGGCTGGCCGGGCATGGTCAGCGTGATGGTTTTGCTGCCCGTATAGGTGCCCTGCACATTCGTCACCGCACCACCGCCCTCGGAGCCGCCGCCGCGACTGGCGAAGTAGAGGCCCGCGCCGACCACGGCTGCGGCGCCGCCGGCAATCAGGGCCGTCGTGCCCCAGGCGCCGCCCTTGCTTTCGCTCGCCGCCGCCCCCAGCGCGGGTGCCGGCGTGGTGATGGCCAAGGGCGCCGGGGGAGCATCGGCAGCCCCTTTGATTTGGACCGTGTACCACGGCGTCTCGGTGACCACCTCACGCGTATCCGCGGCGGCAATGTAGTAGGCCACCTGCGCGGCACTGCCGAGTAACGCCGCGGGAATGGTGCCGGTGAAAAGCGCCGGGCCCGCGGGCTGCATGGCCAGCTTGAACGGCGAGGCGTCCTTCGAGAGCGTGTAGTGCAAGGTGACCGCTTTGACCGGCGCGGCCGCGCTGATCTGCGCCAATACGGTGATCGGCTGACCACGCAAGGCGACACCGATGGGGTCGTGGGTGACCTGCGGGGCCTCGACCGGCTTGGCCCCCTGCCCCGCCAGCCACGCCAACCCCAGCAAGGCCCAGAGCCCGCCAGCCATCCGCCCTGAAAAAGATTTGCTCATCTCGTCATCCCCATCCCAAAGGTTCGCGGCGAACATGGCAAAAACACGGCGGGAAAGCAATCACAGGGCGGTTGAAAGCCTGTTCCTAATCTTAATCCTAAATCCTAATCTTAATCGTGATCCTGATCGTTCTACACTCACACCAGCATACACCGCCCGATTACGAGTACGATTAAGAGCAAGAGTAGGATTAAGAGTACGATTAGGAGCAAGAGCAGGATTAAGAGTAGGAACGCAAGGTCCAGACAGCGTCACTCCGCCCGCAGGGCGTCGGCCGGCGCTATGCGCGCGGCGAGGCGCGCCGGGACATAGGAGGCCAGCAGGCCCACGACCAGCGCCACGCCGAGCGGCGCAAACCACAGGCGGCCATCCAGCGCCAGCGGAATTTCCGGCGCCGCCGCCAGCAGCCGCAAGACCCACCGCGCCGCGCCCGCCCCCGCCAGCGCCGCCAGCCCCGTCAGCAGGCAGCCCTCGATGATGAACAGCGCGGCCACGTCGCGCCGCGTCGCGCCCAACGCGCGGCGCAGCCCGATCTCCGTCACCCGCTCACGAACATTGCCCACGAGCAAACTCATCAGCGTAATGCCGCCCAGCGCGAGGCTCAAGAGCGTGATGCTGCCGATGCCGAGATCGAGCGCGCGCTGTATCCGGCGCACACCGCGCAGGATCGTCTCCGGCGTGATCCACGCCAGCGGCGCGCGCGCCAGCGCCGGATCGCCGAGCAGCCGCGCGAGCTGCGCGCGCCCCGCGCCCAGCGTCATCGTCTCCGGCAGGCGCACGAAGATGGCATCCACCTCCGCGCCCGGCTCGACGCGCTGCGCGAGCCACGTCGGCGACACGGTCAACGGCACAAACACCACGCGCTCGCCGCCGGCGACCACGGGATTATCCGTGGCCCCCGCCAGCGCCGCCGCGCCGGACTCCACGATGCCGACCACGCGGAATGGCGCGCCGCCGAGCGTCACCAGCGCGCCGACGTGCGCCTGCCACGCCTGCGCCAGCGCCACGGAGAGCACCGCGCTCCGCTCGCACTGCCGGAGATCGCGCTCATCGAGGAAGCGGCCCGCGCGCAGCCGCCAGTCGCGGACACGCGCAAGGTGCGCATCGGTTGCGAGGATGGCGACCGGCGCCCCGCCGCCCTGCGCCGGCGCCTCGAAGCGACGCGCCGCCGATACCACGGCCCCGGGAAAATTCTGCGCCAGCAGCGTGGCGGTGGACTCGGTCAGTGCGGCGGGACCGGCGGCGGAACTTTCCGCCGGCGTCAGCACGATCACCTGCCCGCCGAACTCGCGCAGCATCTGCGCCGACTTCGCCGCGAGCCCGCCGAGCACCGCCGTCATCACCGCCAGCGCGAGGCTGCCGAGCGCGATGGCCAGAAACGCCAGCGCCGTCCGCCCCGGTTGCGACCGCACCCCCAGCCAGATGTCCCGCCACAGTTCCATGAGAAAATCCGGCGCGATGATACCGCCCCGACGCTTGATGCCAAGCTTGGGGATTGAACACGCTTGGCCACTTTCCGGCTTCGCCCGACCTCGCCGGGCCGCCAGCGGCAGCCAGAGGCCGCCGGTTTTTTCCTCGCGCCTCCTGAAAATCAAAAAGGGTAGCGCGGGCTTCCAGCCCGCCCTACGCGGCCTCTGGCCGCGTTGTCCGCCGCACAAAAGAAGCCCGGCACCCAGCGGCCGGCAAGATGCCGGCCGCCGCAGGCCGGAGGCCTGCGCTCCCCAGAAGAGAAAAGCGCACGCGCAGTTTTCCAAGCCTTGGAAAAACGGGCGGGCGGTTTTCCAAGGTCAGGAAAAAGTCCGCGGCGGGGTCTGGCTGTTGTTACCCACAAAGGCGGTCAGGCGCAGGTCCCTCGTCCCTCACCACTCGTCCCCCGCCCATCAGCCTTCGCGGCCCTTGGCCTTGGGATAGGCACCGAGGATGGTCATCAGCGTGCAGTGCTCCGCCATCTGGGTCAGCGCCTTCTGCAAGTTGGAGTCGCCGGCGTGGCCTTCGAGGTCCACGAAGAAATAATATTCCCACGCCTTCGCGCGGCTGGGCCGCGACTCGATTTTCGTCATGTTGACGTTGTTCTGCTTCAGCGTCGTCAGCGCGTCGTGCAGCGCGCCAACCTTGTGGCGGACGGCGAAATAGACCGAGGTCTTGTCGTCGCCGGTGGGCTTGCCATAGTTCTTGCCGATGACGAGGAAGCGGGTGACGTTGCCGCCGAGGTCCTGCACGTCGCGGGCGAGCAGCTTGAGGTTATAGAGGTCCACGGCGAGCGCGCCCGCAATCGCGGCACTATCGGGCTCGCGCGCGGCCATCTCCGCGGCGCGCGCGGTGCTGCTGACGGCGATGGTGTCCACGCCGGGCATGTGCGTGTGCAGCCAGCGGCGGCACTGCCCGAAGACCTCCGCCTTGCTGTAGATGCGCTTGATCTGCTTGCGCTCGCCCTTGCTCATCAGGTGCAGCGCGATCGGCAGGTAGATTTCCGCGCAGATTTTCAGCGGCGTCTCGACGAACTGGTCGAGCGTGTGCGTGACCGCGCCCTCGGTCGAGTTCTCGATCGGCACGACGCCGTAGAGCGCGCCGCGCTTCTGGACCAGCGCGAAGACATCGGTGATGGTCTCGCAGGAGACGTAGTTGACGCTCGTGCCGAAGCGCGAGCGGGCGGCCTCGTGCGTGAACGTGGCCTGCGGGCCGAGGTAGGCGACCTTGAAGTGGTGTTCGAGCGTCAGGCTGGCCGACATGATTTCGCGGTAGATCGCCTGCAGCGCCTCGGCCGGCAGCGGCCCGGCGTTGAGCTTGGCGACGGTATCGAGCACGACCTTCTCGCGCGCCGGCGCGTAGATTTCCTGGCCCTTCTTGCGTTTGATCTTGCCGATGGCCACCGCCACCTTCGTGCGGTCGTTCAGCAGGCGGACGATCTGCTTATCGAGCACGTCCACCTTCTTGCGCAGAATATCCAGGTTCATGATTGGCCTCGCTTCTTCACATCTGCCGCGTCGTCTTCCTCGTCCACCTCGCCGGCCGTCAGGCCGCTATCGAGCGGGATCGGTTCCGACTCCGGTTCCGGCGCGCCCTTCCCTTCCGTCTCGATTTGCGCGGGCTCGTCCTCGGCCAGCGTGGCCTCGGCCTGCGCCGCCTCGCGCCGCTTGATCTGCTCGGCCTCCATGCGGCGCAGTTCCTCGACGCCCGGCAGGTCGTCAATCGCGCGCAGGCCAAAGTGTTCGAGGAACGCCTGCGTCGTCCCATATTGCCACGGCTTGCCCGGCAGCTCGCTGCGACCGACGACCTTGATGAGCTGCAGTTCGAGCAGGTTGTGGATCAGCGCATCCACCGCGACGCCGCGGACGGCCTCGATCTCCGAGCGCGTGGCGGGCTGGCGGTAGGCGATGATCGCGAGCGTCTCCAGCGCCGGCCGCGAGAGGTGCGCCGTGCGCCCCTTCTCCAGCAACTGCCGCAGCCACGGCCCGCAATTCACATCGTTCTCCAGCTTGAAGCCGTGCGCGACCTCGGTGACGTGGAAGCCGGGCTTGCGCGTATCCAGCTCGACCTTGAGTTCCTCCAGCGCGGCGGCGAGCAGCGGCTCGGTCGCCTTGCCGAAGTCGCGGTAGATGCCGCCCTCCTTCTCGGCCACCTGCGCCAGCGTCCGGCGCATCGCCGCCAGCGTCAGCGGTTGCTTCGAGACGAAGAGCATCGCGCCGATGATCTGCTTCAGTTCCGGCAAAACGTTCACATCACTCATAGCTACCCTGCCTCATTTCAAAACCAAACCCTGACTGCTGGAGTATTGGAGTGCTGGAGTGATGGAAATGGACACCAGCACTCCATGACTCCAGTACTCCATGCTTCCCTCATTCCGCGTCGCCGCGCGTCACCTGGATTTCGCCAAACGCGTGATCCTGCACCGCGCGGATCTGCCGCAGCCGGATCAATTCCAGCACGGCCAGGAACGTGCAGACGATCTCGTGCCGCGACGACAGCTCGGTGAACAGGCTGGCGAAGGACAACCGGTCCTCGCGCTGCAGCCGCTGCGTGATCGCCTCGATCTTGTCGGCCACCGTGAAGCGCTCGGCAAAAATCTCCTTCAGGTCTTCCTGGCTGATCTTCTTGAGCGCGTCGTTGAAGACGGAGAGCAGGTCGAAGAGGCTGACGTCGCGCAGCGCCATGTCTGGCCGCGCCTCCAGCGCCACGTTCGCGCCCTCGCGCCCGAAGATGCCATCGCGCTCGTCCTCCAGGCCCTCGAGGAAGATCGCCGCGTCCTTGAACTTCTTGTACTCGACGAGCTGCCGCACCAAATCCCAGCGCGGATCGTCCTCTTCCTCCGGCTCCAGTTCCGGCCGCTCCTCCGGCGGGAGCAGCATCCGGCTCTTGATCATCATCAGCGTCGCCGCCATGACGAGGAAGTCGCCCGCGAGGTTCAGGTCGAGCATCTTCATCAGCTCGATGTATTGGACATACTGCGTCGTGACCCGCTCGATCGGGATGTTGTAGATGTCCACCTCCTCCTTCTTGATGAGGTAGAGCAGCAGATCGAGTGGACCCTCGAACACTTCGAGTTGAACTTTATATTCTTCGACCATCGGTAAAGCCTGCTATTCCAAGCCCACGGCCTGCCGGGCTTTCTTGAGCGTTTGGGTGGCCTCGGCGCGCGCGCGCTCCGCGCCGCTGCGCAGGACGCCCTCGACGTAATCGAGGTTCCGCGCCAGTTCCTCGCGCTTGGCGCGCAGCGGGCCGAAGTGCGCCTCGAACTTCTCCAGCAGCGCCTTCTTCGCGTCGCCATAGCCCAGGCCGCCTGCGCGGTAGCGCGCCGCCAGCGCCTCGCGCTCGGCCTCGTTCGCAAAGAGCTTGAACAGTGCGAACACGTTGCACGTGTCCGGGTCCTTCGGCTCGGCCAGTCCCTTGGAGTCGGTGACGACCCGCATGATCTTGGTCTTGACCTCTTTCGCCGCGCCGAAAATTTCCACGGTATTGCCGTAGCTCTTGGACATCTTCTGCCCGTCGAGCCCCGGCACCACGGCGACGCTGTCGCGGATGCTCGGCTCCGGGATCGTGAAGACCTCGCCGAACTGGTTGTTGAACTTGATCGCGATGTCGCGCGTGACCTCGACGTGCTGCTTCTGGTCGCGGCCCACCGGCACCACGTTGCTCTGCACGATCAGGATGTCCGCCGCCATCAGCACCGGATAGGCGAACAACCCGTGCGAGGGCGCGAGGCCCTTGGCGATCTTGTCCTTGTAGGAGTGGCACTTCTCCAGCAGGCTCATCGGCGTCACGGTCGAGAGCAGCCAGGCCAGTTCGTTGACTTCCGGCACATCGCTCTGCCGGTAGAAGACCGTCCGCGCCGGGTCGAGCCCGCACGCGAGGAAATCCAGCGCCACGTCCAGCGTGCCCTGCCGCAGCGCGGCCGGGTCGCTGACGCTCGTCAGCGCGTGGTAGTTCGCGATGAAAAGGAACGCCTCGCCGCGCTGCTGGAGTTCCAGCGCCGGCTGCATCATCCCGAAGTAATTTCCGAGATGCAATTTGCCCGAAGGCTGTATGCCCGAAAGAATGCGCATGAGCGTGCTTCCTGTCCCGTCAAACGGGGCGGAAACCTAGCGCAAGCGTCCCCCGCATAAAAGCAAAAAACCACCACGCGCCGCGCTGCGGGCTACGGACTGCGGGCGGCGGGTGGAGCGCGACCTCCGGGCGCGCTGGACCGAACGCGCCCGGAGGTCACGTTCCACCTTTTCCAGGCATTGGAAACGGCGACCCCGCTTCTTCCAAGCCTTGGAAAATTTCGCCGTTTTTTTTCCAAGGCCCGGAAAAACACGGCTGTCAGATGAGGCGTTCCTTCAGGGCCTTGGCGACGGCCGCGCCGCGCGTGCCCACGTGGAGCTTGGTGTAGATGTTCCGCAGGTGCGTGTTGACGGTGTGAAAGCTCAAGCCGAGCCGATCGGCGATCTCCTTCTTGATCAGGCCCTGCGTCATCAGCTCCAGCACCTCGCGTTCGCGGTCGCTCAAGTCGTAGTCGCCGCCCTGACCCGGTGCGGCGAGCTGCACAAAACGGCCGAGCACGGCCTTGGCGACGCCGGGGCTCATCGGTGCGCCGCCGGCCGCCGCTTCGCGCACGGCCTCGACAATGCGCTCGGCGGGCAGCGTCTTGAGCAGGTAACCAGAGGCGCCGGCGCACAGCGCGCGGAAAACTTTTTCCGAATCCTCGAACACGGTCAACATCACGATGCAGACTTCTGGCGCGAGTTCCTTGAAGCGGCTGATCGCGCTGATGCCGTCCATGCCGGGCAATTGGACGTCGAGCAGGACCGCGTCGGGCGGCGCGGCGCCGCGCAACGCGGCGAGCGCGTCCTCGGCGTTCGAGAACGTCTGCAAGTTCAAGTCGCCAGCCTTCTTGAAAACGAACGCGAGCGCGCTGCGGTAGGCGGCGTTATCCTCAACCGCCCAGATTTTCAGCGCGGTGGAATCATTCGTTTTCACGCAAGCGGAACCTCCAAACGGATGCTCGTGCCGGCGCCGGGCTGGCTCTCGATGGTCAGGCTGCCGCCGATTTCCCCGGCGCGGCGCTGCATATTCTGCAGGCCATGGCCGCCCGGCGCGGTGGCGGGCTCCATCCCGATGCCGTCATCGCGGATGGATAGCGTCAGGGTTTTTTCGGCCACACCGACCTCGATGGTCACCTGTCTGGCCTGGGCGTGCTTGATGATGTTGTGCAGCGCCTCCTTGAAGATCGGCAGGACGTTACGCCGCACTTCGAGCGACGCGCGGCGGCCGGTCGCGTCGCCGGTCACGGTGAACTCGCGCAGCAGGCCCGGCGGCAGATTACCGGCGAGGTCGCGCATCCGCTGGAGCATGTCCGGCAGCGCGTCGTGGCCGGGGTCAATCATCCAGACGAGGTCCTTGAGCGCCTCGATACTTTGCAACGTGATGCTGCGGATGCGCTGGAAGGCCTCGCGGTCGTGTTCCTGTTCGGCCACGCCGAGCAATAGCGCGATGCCGCCGAGGTTCGAGCCGATCTCGTCGTGCAGGTCGCGCGCGATGCGCAGGCGCAGGCGGTCGAGCTGTTGCTGCCGGCGCACGCGCCAGCGGTAGAGGCCCAGCGCCACCAGCACCGCCACCGCCGCCCCCGCGACATAAACGAGCGCCCGCCACCACCACGTCTGCCAGAACAGCGGCGCGACGGTGATAGCGGTCTCCGCCGGCTGGCTCCACGCGCCATGGAACGTGGCGCGGACGTGGAAGCGATAGCTGCCCGGTGGCAGATTGGGGTAGAGCGCGCGCCGTTCCGTGCCCGGCTCGTTCCAACCTCGCTCGAACCCCTCCAACCGCCAGGCGAAGCGCAGCGCCTCCGGTTCAGAGAAACACGGCGTGGTGAAGCCAAATTCAACTGCATTGCCACGCTGGTGGGTGGCTGCGATGAAAACGCGCAGACCTTCCGCTGGCGGCTCCGCGACACGCCAGGGGTCCACCGCGGCGACACCCTCGCGCGTGGCGAACCACAACTGGCCGTCGGCGGTCTTCACCGCGAGATGGCCCGCGCCACTCGCACAGGCCGCGGCGGGAAAGCCCTCGCTAACACCGAAGAAGCGCAGGTTCGGCCGCGCCTGCGCTGCGGCCAGTTCCGCTTTGCTGACACGCGCGAGGCCGCGCCGCAGGCCAAGCCAGAGGTTGCCGCGATTGTCATCGAGCATCTGCGCCACGAACTCATCCCCCAGTCGCGCAGCCAGCTTGCCTCCCTGCCAGCGCTCCAAGCCGGAGGGCGTGCCGGCCCACACAACGCCTTCGCCATCCTCGTAGAGCGTGAGGACGGTCGTCGCCGATGCACAACGTTTCAACGTATCGTTGGTGGCGAGGCAGTGCAGCCCGTCGAGCTGCGTGCCGATCCAAAGTTGGCCGCTGCGGTCTTCGAGCAGCGCGGTGACGCGGCTGGTGAGGTTACTGAACGGGACGAGTTCATCGCGGCGCGTGTCGAATATCTTCAGGCCGTCGTCCGCGCCCGCCCAGACGCGGCCGTCGCGCGACACGAGCAGCGCGTTGATGTTCGGGCCGTAGAACGCCTCGGCGACCTCGTCGTGCCAGCGCCAGAGATAATCGCCACGCGTGCCGATCCAGAGCGAGCCATCGCGCGCGGCGGCGAGCGCGGCAATCGGCAGGCGCTCCGGCAGGCCGGTCAGCGCGACAGGCGCGAGCCCGCCGGCAGGCTGCGGCTGCATCAAGCCAACGTTCTCGATGGCCGCAAGGAGCCGCCCCTGCGCATCCACGGCGAGTGCATTGACAACCGTTTTGCTGATGGTTCCCCCGGCGCGGAGAACTTGAATATTGCGCCGCCGCAGTTGCCGCAATCCATCGCGACCAGCGAGCCACAGGGAACCATCGGGGCCGGAGCCAATCCATTGCACGCCGCGGATGGGCAGTTGCTCGTGCAGCAGCGCCTCCGGCCAGAGGCCGTAGCGGACTTGGTAGAGCGTGCTCTCCGTGCCGACCCACAGCGCGCCATCGGGCGCGGCATAGAGCGAGAGGATGCCGAGCCGCCGCCCCCGCGCGACTTCCGGCACCGGCACGGCTTCCCAGCGGCCCTGCCGTCGGCAGAACAGTGACTCGCCCGACGCCGCCCACAGCGTGCCATCGCGCGCCACCGCGAGTTGCTGGAAGTCCACGGTGAAATCCGGCGGCAGTTTTTCCTCAATGAACTTTTCCTTTTCAAAGCGCAGGATGCGCTGGCCCACGGCCAGCCAGATACCGCCAGCATCGGCGACCGCGGCGGACAGCTTCTCCGCGCGATGCGTGGCAAGCGGCAGCGGAAATTCCTGCAAGCCGGTCGCGGTTTTTCTCGCCAGCGCATTGGTCGTGGCCAGCCACTCACGTGTGCCGGAGATGGGCGCATACATCAGATCTGACCCATCTGACCGATGAAACTGCCAGCCATCGAAGCGACTGACGCTGCGACTGCCGAGACACCAGAGGAAACCATCGGCATCGAAGGCGAGAGAGCGCAGATCGTTTTCCGGCAGGCCATCCTCCATCGTCCAGTGGCCGCAGGTGTACTGCTCGGCGCGGCCGCTGGCGATGGTCAGCGGCGCGAACTCCTTCGCCGCCACCGTGCAGGTGACGAGCAACACCGCCAGGATGGAAAAGCGCAAATTCATGGGCCGCCGGCCGCGCCATTGTGACGGAATCGCCGTACCGCGCAACAAACTTTTCCAGGGATTGGAAACGGGAACCAGCGGTTTTTCCAAGCCTTGGAAAAATTCGCCGCCGGTTTTCCAAGGCTTGGAATTCTGCTACAAACGCCGGCGGGACATGAAATCTTGGTGCGTCATGCTGCTGATGAGCGCGCTGCTGGCGGGCGGGCAGGAGCCGCGGCACGGGCGGCTTTCATTCTCCGACTACCGCCCGACCGTGACGAACCTGACGCGCAAGCCCGTCAGCGTCCCGCTGGAGGTGCATCCCGACGCGAAGATTTTCCTGGTGCGCGCCAGGGTGGGGAAAAACCTGGAGGGCCGTTTCATCGTGGACACCGGCTCGGCGGCGACCATGGTGACGCCGGCGTTCGCGCAGAAAATTCGCGCGGAATTTTCGGCGCCCGGCGCCGGCCAGGGACCGGGTGCGGCGCAGGCCGTCCGTCTCCCGCTGCTGGCGCTGGGCGCGATGCAGTTTGAAAACCTCGTGGCCGGCACGATGTCGCTCGATCACCTGAACAAGCCGCTGAAGACGCAGCTCGATGGCATTCTTGGCGGCGACGTGCTGTTCGCGCGGCGGCTGGCGTTCAGCATCGCCAGCCGGCGGCTGATCCTCGACGCGCCCGAACCGGCCGGCGTCAAGCCGCTCATCGGCGCGGGCGGCTGGCTGGTGGGCGTGCCGCTGACGCTGGAGGGCCAAACGAAGATGTTTCTGCTCGATAGCGGCGCGTCGCGCAGCGTACTGCCGGAGCGCGAATGGCAGGGCGCGGTGCTCGATGGCGGCCGGGTCAATCGCGGTGATTATGCGGAAACGCTGGTCGGGCTGAAGACCTGCACGGCGGTTATCAAGGATTTGCGCGTGGGCGAGATGCCGCTGCCGTGGCTCAAGCTGACGCTGACGGAAACCAACCAGCGCCTGCTCGGCGCGGATTTCATCAGCCGCTTCCTGCTGACGATTGACGCCGAGTACGGCAAGGTCTGGCTGCAGCCGCCGTCGCCCTACGTGCAGTGACGTCGCTTTCACACACTTTGCATGGAAGTGGGCTTGCGTAGCTGTAGCGGCGGCCTAGGGCCGCCGACGGCGACCGCAGGTCGCCGCTACAGAAGATGAACTGCGCCCGGCTTTTTTAGGGGCGCAGGCTTGCTGCGCCCCTGCCATCACTTCCCGGAGCGGAGGGTGTAAAGCTTGGCGCCGATCTCGCGCGCGGCGGCGACGGTTTCGGGATAGGGATTGTCGCAGACATCCACAAAACCGATCTGGTAGTTCTCGCCATCGAAGCGGCCGGACACCAACTGGTCGCGATACTCGAACCAGTGCGCGCCGACGAAGTTCGGGTGGCGCAGCGCGCCTTCGAGGTAGGCGCGGTATTTGGCGGCGCGGTCGTCCTGGCTCTTCGTCGCCTTGAGCCCGGTGTGGAACAGGCCGCGGTCGAGCGCGCCGAAGTGGAACTCGCCGATGATCATCGGCAGGTCCACGCCCGCCGGCAGCTTGTCGTGGGCGACGCTGTAGTCGTAGCGGTTGAAGCTGATGACGTCGCAGAACTGCGCGGCGGCGCGGATGGCGCGCTCGTTCTTCCACGCAAAGCGGCAGCCGAGATAGAGCTGGCGCGGCGCGACGCGTTTGACCTCGGCGCGGCAGACCTCGAAATATTTCCCGGCGATGCGCGTGTAGAACGCGGTGAGGTCATCCTGCGCGCGCTTGGCGTCGGGCGCGGCCTGCGCGGCGCGCAGCGCGTCCCACGAGGCGTGCTTCGCGCCCCACGCCGCGTTGAGCTTTTGGATGTCGCCGTATTTCTTTTCGAGGTCGGCGATGAACTCGCGCTTAGCGGGCTGGTCGGCGGGAGACTGGAGCGCGGCCTCGGCGAGCGAGGTATCCGTGCCCCAGCCGAGTTCGTTGTGGATGAAGACGCCGAGGCACCACTTATCGCCGACGGCTTTGTCCTTGGCCAGCGCCTTGCGCAGCGCCTGGACGAATTCGGGATGGAACGGATCGGGGAACTGGCCCCAGTAGCCCTTGGAACCGGCGATCGGCGGCGACCACGCGCTGATCGTGCTGACGTACGGCGTGCGGCGCTTCGAGACCACGCCCCAGTCCGACCAGTTGCCGACCGTGTTATAGCCCCAGCTCGCCAGCCGCCGGTGCGCGCGGTCCACGTCCAGCTCGCGCCAGTCGGCGCCATATTTCCGCAGCAGGTTCGCGCCGACGAAGTTGAACATCTCGACGTGGGCGCTCTCCTTGTAGTAGCCGACCGGGGCGCGGCCGCGCTTGGAATAGAACTGGCCGAAGTCGCCGCTGCGCGGCGGCAGCCACGCGAAGTAGTTGGTGCGGTCGGTCAACGGCGTTTCCATGCTGGACCGGACGCAGTCCATGCCCTGCGACCAGAACAGGCGGCCGTCCGGGTCCACCAGCCACCAGCGGCCCGCGTGCCTCGCCGTGCGGAAGAAGCCGGTCGCCTCCAGTTGCGGGCCCGCGGCCCAGCCGCCGTAGGCATCGCGGTCGGCGGGCGCGGGGTGCGCGGCAAGGTCGGCGTCCTCCGCTTTCAGGCGCGCGGCGAAATCCTCCGCGCCGCGCAGCTTGCCCGGCCACTCGCCGTGCTTGAACTGGCCGAACTCATCCACAAACGGCAGGAACTTGCCGGCGTCCAGCGTCGAAATCGTACCGAGGCCGACCGCCTCGATGCGCAGCAGTTCAAAGGCCTGCGACTTGGGCGACTTGGCGGGGAACACAATCAGCCGCTTGATGTGGGCGGCATCCATCTCCTCGCCGGTGCTGGGCCCGCCCCGCAACCCGATCAGTTTCAGCGGGTGCGACAGCCGGAAGGGCAACGGGTTCAGCCGCACCTCCACAACGTCGGTGCCGTGCGGCGCGAGGTTGCTGCTGCCATGCGCCACCTGATCGCGTTTGGCATCATCCACCCGCACATGCATCTCGAGCGGCGCGTCGCCGGGATTACGGAGATGGACCAACAGCTTCCGCGCTTGGGAAAAATCCCACGTCTCGCGCTCCGGCCGGAAGGTGACGCCCGGCCACTTGGCATTCGCGTGCGTCGTCACACGCAACCCCGCGGCCGTGTCGGGCGCGAGCGTCGCGGCGTTGGCCGTAATCCGCGCGCGGGCCTCCGGCTGCGCGAAATCCGCCACGAGCGCAACGGATTCCGCCGCGCCCGCCGCCAGCGCGCCGCCGACCGCCAGACCGAGCATAACTTTTTGCAGGTTCATAGAGGGCTGCCTTTCGCGCGCCTCCCTTCGCACAAACCCGCCGCGCCGTCAATGCGGCAGCGGGCTTCGGGCTACTGGATACGGGATGGCGACAGGATGCGAGATGCAGGATACGAGATGCGGGATGGAAAACTACTTCGAGGTTGGATGTTCATTCCGCACGTGACGTCGGGATGCGTGTTGGCGGCCACGACAGAGCGTGGCCCTCCATGTTTCTGGCGGCGCGTTCACCCTGCGTCCTGATACGGCCGCTGCTTCCATCGCTCCAATACTCCACCACTCCAACTCTCCAACGGGTGCTCACCGCTTCCGCTCCACACCGGTTTCTGACGCTCTTCCAATGCTTGGAAGAATCACCGGTTCCCCTTTCCAAGCATTGGAAAATCCGGCGCGGCAGGGTATCTTCGCGCGCTTTTTTGAGGGCGAACAAAGGAACACGATGAAATGGTTGGCGACAAAAACCTTGGTGACCTATGACGTGCCGGAAACCTACGACCGCTGGCTGCGCGCCAACGGCGTCGAGCCGGTCTTCCTCGGCCCGAACGACGAACTGCCGGAGAGCTTCACGGAGTTTCGCGCGCTGCTGCTGACCGGCGGCGGCGACGTGGACCCCGCCCGCTACGGCCAGAAGCCGCATCCGAAAACCGGCGACGTGATGCCCAACCGCGACGCACTCGAAGAAAAGCTCATCCGCAAATACCTCGACATGGGCCGCCCGATCTTCGGCATCTGCCGCGGCATCCAGATGCTCAACGTGGTCATGGGCGGCAAACTGATCCAGCACGTCCCCGACTGGATCAAGAAGCACGGCAAGGAAGAAATCCATTCGCCCGCGACCGGCGATGCGACTCATCCCGTGAAGTTTGCCCTGCGCACAAGCATCGGCAAAGCGCTGCGCGGTGTGAAGGAAATCAACAGCCACCACCATCAAGCCGCCGATCCCAAACACATCGCCAAAGGCCTGCGCCTCGCTGCGAAGTCGCCCGCGGGTATTCCCGAAGCGTTGGTCGAAGGCGATGGCACCGGCTCACCGATCGTCGCCGTCCAATGGCATCCCGAACGCATGGACGAAGGTCTCGCCCCCGCGTCGCAGGCGCTGATGCAGTTGATGCTAAACTTGGTGTGAGCGGTCACCCCGGTGGCGCCTTTGTCTGCCGGAACGGGGATGCTGTAGGGCGTGAACGTCATGGCGCACCGGCGCGAGGCCCGCCGCGGGCCTCGCGTACGTGTGACGCCGCTTGTTAGCCCCTCTTCATTTTCCGGACTTCCTTCGATTGTCGTCTTTGCAAAGCATCTGGCAGTTGGCTGCGTTGGTCTTTCCGCCCTCGTGCCATGGCTTGATGTGGTCTGCCTCCATCTCTCCGATGTCGAACTTCTTCCGGCACTTCACACACTTTCCCTTCTGGCGCTCGTATGCCTCGCGCTTCTCCTTGTCGGAGAACGACCGAAGGTTCAGATACCGCTCATCTTTCGTCAGCAGATACGGATAAATGCCGGACTTCTTCCCCACCTCGTCATCTTCCATGAGTCTGGCGACTTCCTTCGCCAGCTTCTTCGCATCCAGCTTTCTTTCCTTGAACTTGTTGTAGAGCGGTCCCCACGCGACGTGCTTCATCTCGCGGCGATAGTCGGGAAACGTCGCCTTCGCCCATTCAATCACCTTCTGAAAATACTCCCAAAGAGGCTTCGCGTCTGCGTCGTGCTGGTGATCCGACATGTACTTGTCAATCTTGCCATCGGACAGCCAGTCAATCGCCGTCTCCAAGACCTCCTGCCGGATCGGGCTACCGTCCACAAAATCACTCCCGATCGCGTACGCCGGGCAACCGGTCTTGCTGAAATACCGCTTGGCATCCGCAGTCCACGACCCGTGATAGACCGCGTTGCGTAACTCCTGATCGGTGAGCTTCTCCCCGGCGATGTTGATTGTCTTGAACCATTCCAACTTCTCGCTATCGGTGCCCGAGCAAAAATAGATCATGCACCTGTAATTGAGAATCTGGGCCTGCTGATCGTCCTGCAGATTGTGAAAGTAGATGTCGCCGATGGAGAAATCGCCGTTTACGTACCGGCAGACCGCAATCGTCCGCTGCTGTCCGTCAATCACCTCGAATCCACCGTCATCCCTCACCGCCCAATACATGACATTTAGCGGGAAATCCTTGCGCACGGTATCGATAACTGCATCGCGCTGCTTATCTTTGTATATGAATTCGCGCTGATACGGCGGGCGAATGTCGAGCTTACGGCCGTAGCCAACGACACCGCCCTCGGCGGGTTTTTCCTCGAACCCGTCGAATAGTTCTCTGACAGTGATTTCCCGGAGGTCAATCTTCATTTGTGCTCCTTGCGGCGAATCAGAATGCGCGGGTATGTCTGCGTGAAATACTCCCCGCCGACGATGTAGTAGGTCTTGCCGGTAGGTCGGGTTGGCGACCTGAGTACCGCACCGTCGTTCAACTTAGATACCTCGCGCTTGGTTCCATCAGCATCAACCTGTATCTGTGTCGGGTACTTCTTCTTGGCCAAGCCGCACCACGTCTTCGTGATGCCAAGAATCTCAAACTGGTCGGGGTTGTGTTTGGTGAGGAAGCCAGCGGGCACACCCATGGCACCGCGGTAATCGAGCGGAATATCCTCGACCTTAGTGACTTCGATAGCGTCGAAGTTGTCATACGTTGGATACGCTCTCGCGTCGTACCGCTTGAACAGAATCAGGTCTTCGTGGCGCTTCGCAATGTCAAGATTGGTGAGCCAGCACATAGTACCGAAGCTTCGCCACTTGTTGCCTTGCTCATCAACCCAGAATCGCGTTTCTCTAGGCTCGTAGTGATCAGGGACTCTAAAAGCCATGTCCCCATTGTTGTAGCCAAGCCAGAGCTTGTCGTCGCGAACGAGTTCGAAAATGTCCTTGGTTGAAAGTGTGTTCTGATTCGCCAGAATAACGAACTTCTTCTTGTGTGCGACCAGGTGTCCGACGTACTCCCTGAACAGCGAAAATGGGGGATTGGTGACTACGATGTCGGCTTGGTCGAGCAAGTTCACGCATTCCTCGCTGCGAAAGTCCCCGTCGCCCTTAAGCTCGCGCGGCGCGATTTTCGCGGGGTCGGGAAGGCGGTGCCCCTTCTGCTCGCCGCTGTATTCGAAATAGACGCCCTTGTCCGACTTGTTCTGGCTGAACAAATCCGGTTTGTCGTTCTGGTAGCAGGTGGTGATCAGCTTCTTGAGATGCAGTACCTCGAAGTTGTTCAGGAAATACTTGAAGAAGTTGCTGACGCGGGGGTCGTCGCAGTTGCACAGGACGGTCTTGTTCTTGAAGTGTTTCTTGTAATGGACGAGTTCCTTTTCGATGTCGGAAAGCTGCGTGTAGAACTCATCCTGCTTGGTCGCCTTGGCGGCGTGCAGGCTTCGGTTTTGCGACTTGCTCGACATTCTACGCGGTTCCTTTCGTCGTCTTTCTCTCTCGGGCTAACAGTCTTATTGAACGAACTGAAAGTTGTCTTTATGCAGCCAAGGTTTTCTTGGCGCACCGGCACGATAGGAAGGTCGCGGTGCCGTGGCAAGAGGAAAAACAGGTTGGTTTGAAAGCAGTTAGGCGGGTGGGCGCTTTGGTGCTTAACGGCGAAGTTGTCTTTATGCGGCGGCGGCGCGGGCTGGCAAAGACAATTTGTATAACAAGGGCGGCGCGCGGCGGTTGAGCGGGGCGGGGTTCTCTGGCGACGCTTTCGGAGAAAGCGCCCTACCGGTCGGGGATGAGACAAGGTAGGGACGGCGCGCCGCGCCGTCCGCGAGACGTTCCGAGCAAACTTTTTGCCGGGGCATCTCTGTTGGTCTTTGTAGGCCGGCTCTTCCCGCGAAGCGCGGGGCAAGCCGAGCCGGCGTGGTTGGTTGGGGTGCGCCGGGTCGGAGACCCGGCCTACAAAGTGGGCAGCGGTGTTTCCCCAAAGGACTGTATGGACGTCATGGACAGCATGGACGGGGTCCATGGGGTCCATGGCGTCCACCAAGTCCACAACAGGGCGGTGGGACACCGCCCCTCCCAGTCAGCCAGAGGAAAACAACACAGGCGCGATGAACTCATCGCGCCCGTGTTTCATCAAGCCGTGCTGTTTACTTCGCCAATTCTGCGCAGGTCTTGTTGAAGAACTTCACGCACTCGGCGATTTCCGGCACGAGCTTGTCCGAGTTGTTCTCGTGCTCGACGCAGAACGCGCCCTGATAGCCCTGGCGCTTGAGTTCCTCCATCATGCCGCGGGCGTTGGCGATGCCCGTCCCCCACGGCACGTCCCGGCCCTTGGGGCTTTTCTCGTTGAGGTCCTTGAAGTGCAGGGCAAGGATGCGGCCTTCGAGCAGCTTGAGGCACTCGATGGGGTCGAGGCCGGAGCGGAGGTAGTGGCCCACGTCGGCGCAGGCGCCCAGCAGCGGGCTGCGGCCCTTGACCGCGGCGAGGACGACCTTGGGGTCCCAGTAGAAATTCTTCGGGCCGGGATGGTTGTGGATGGCGACCTTGATGTTGAACTCCTTCGCCAGCTTCTCGCAGACGTCCATCACCTTGGGCAGCTCTTCCATCTTGCCGTGCGTCTCGGGCTCGGCGACGAGGATGTCGATGCCGAGTTTCTTGGCGGCCTCGAAGATCTTGCGGGTCTCGGCCTCGTCGAGGACCGGCTTGACGACGCCCATGTTGAGGAACTTGGTGTTCAGCCCTTTGGCCTTCATGTGTTCCTGGATCGCGGCGTAGTCCTTATCGGAGATCGTCGGGGTCTTGATGGTCTTGATCTTGCCGTTCTCCGTCAGGTTCACACTGCCGGAGATGCTCATGTCCTTGAGGCCCACCTCGGCGGTCTTGTCAATCGCGTCGAAGATGGAGAACCGGTGGAACGTGTAGGAATGCACCGCCATCGTCCAGCCGAGTTTCTCCGCCGCCGTCTGCTCCGCGGCCCAACCTGTTCCCGCCAGAGCCAGCAGCCCGGCGACCAGCAACAGCCTTTTTGTCTTCATTGGTTTCTCCTGCGCCGCAGTGTATCGGCGCATCGCATGATTGCAAGGCTGGGCATGAATCCGTAATCACTCAAGACGTTTTCCAACTAACTGGGAGCGGCGGTGTCTCACCGCCGTCGAAGGTCGGATTTTCTTGTGGGCGGGAGTTCCAGCTCCCGCGCGGCTGTGCGCAGCTTGGGTTCGCGGGGTTAGAAAACCCCGCCCACACCGGACAGGCGGGCCATTCACTTGCCACTGGCCAGCGCGGAGGAAGCTGCTATAGTCCGCCGCGACCTGCGGTCAGGAGCAACCGGCTCTGCAGCCAAGGGCGAACAGGCAGTCGCGGTTCCGGCGGCCCATCGCTTCCTGGCGGTGGGCTTTTTGTTTTTATCAGGTAGCTGAACCGCCAGGGCACCAAGAGCGCCAAGGCTGCCTTGTTCTGATCTTGGCGTCTTGGCAGTGAAAGAGGATCGGAAAATGGAAAAGCGACTGGGTTTTGTGGGCATCATCATCGAGGATCGGCAGCGCGCGGCGCCGCTGGTGAACGAAGTGCTGACGGCGTTCGGCGCGTGCATCGTCGCGCGCACCGGCATTCCCTACGAGAGCAAGCACTGCTGCGTCATCACGCTGATCGTGGACGCGACCACCGACCAGGTCGGCGACCTGACCGGCCGCCTCGGCAAGTTGCCGGGTGTCTCGGTGAAGTCGGCGTTGAGCAAACCGCGAGGGAACACTTGAGCATGGCCTCGTTTTTGTCCATTGGACACGCCGCCAGTCTGGGGCTTGTAGGTCGGGTCTCCGACCCGGAGCTCAAAACGCCCGGTCAGGTGACCGGGCCTACAGCACAACGATCTGTTGTAGGCCGCGTGACCTCACGCGGCGTCGAAAACTATGTAGCGATCTGACCCCATGAAGAAGCGCACAGAACACGATCTGCTGGGCGAACTCGCCGTCCCGGCGGATGCGCTGTATGGCATCCACACCGAACGGGCGCTCGCCAATTTCCGGCTATCGGGCCGCACGGTGCCGCCCGCGCTGATCCGCGCGCTGGCGCAGGTGAAGAAAGCCTGCGCGCTGGCCAACCGCGAGCTCGGTTTCCAAACCTTGGAAAAGTCCGACGCCATCTGCCGCGCGTGCGACGAGATCGCCGCCGGCCAGCACGCCGCCGCTTTCCAACTCGACGCCTTGCAAGGTGGCGCGGGTACCTCGACGAACATGAACCTCAACGAGGTCATCGCCAACCGCGCGCTCGAACTGCTCGGCGCGGCGCGCGGCGATTACGCGAAGCTGCATCCAATCGAGGACGTCAACCTGCACCAGTCCACCAACGATGTGTATCCGACGGCGCTGAAGGTGGCGGCGATCTTCGGGCTGCGCGAGTTGAGCGCGGCGCTGGCGGCATTGCAGGGCGCGTTCCAGCGCAAGGAGAAGGCATTCGCCGGCATCGTCAAACTCGGCCGGACGGAAATGCAGGACGCCGTTCCCATAACGATGGGCGCGGAATTCTCCGCGTTCGCCGAGGCGTTCGCGCGCGACCGCTGGCGCACGTTCAAGGCCGAGGAGCGCCTGCGCACGGTCAACCTTGGCGGCACCGCCATCGGCACCGGCCTGACCGCGCCGCGCAGCTACATCTTCCTCGTCATCGAAAAGCTCCGCGAAATCACCGGCCTCGGCCTGACGCGCGCGGAAAACCTCGTGGACGCCACGGCCAACGCCGACTGCTTCGTCGAGGTCGCCGGCAGCCTGAATGCCTGTGCGACGAACTTCATCAAGACTGCCCGCGACCTGCGCCTGCTGCACATGCTCGGCGAAATCCGTTTGCCGGCGGTGCAGGCCGGTTCGAGCATCATGCCCGGCAAGGTGAACCCCGTGCTCGCCGAGGCCGCGCAACAGGCGGGTATGCAGGCGCGCGCCGCCGGTGCGCTCGTCGCCGAAGCCGCCTCTGCGGGCACGCTCCAGATCAATGAATTTCTCCCGCTACTCGCCGCGTCGTTGCTCGACCAGATCGCCCTGCTCAAGAGCGCCGCCGACATGCTCGCGCCGCACGTGGAGGGCATCACCGCCGACGCCGAGACCTGCCGCCACTACCTTGACTACAGCCCCGCGCTGATCACCGCCTTTCTGCCGCGCATCGGCTACGAGCAGGCACAGCAGTGGCTCGCGGAGTTCAAAGCAACAGCACAAACCGACCTGCGAACATTTTTGATCGGAAAGTTGGGAAAAGAAATAGTGGAGCAAACGCTGGCCCCGGAGAGTTTGATGGCACTGGGGTATAAGAAATGAATGTCAGTGGTCAGTTGTGGGTTGTCAGTTGGACGGAATGTCCAGACGGCTCTTTCTAACGGACCACTAACAACTGACAACTGACAACCAAGCACAGATATGTTCACCACCCCAAAATCCCTCCGGTTGCAAATCGGCCTCTTCGGGCGGACGAACGTCGGGAAGTCCAGCTTCCTGAACTACCTCGCCGGGCAGGATGTCGCGGTGACCTCGCCGGTGCCGGGGACGACGACCGACGTGGTCGAGAAGGCGATGGAGCTTTTGCCCATCGGACCGGTGACGTTCCTCGATACAGCGGGGCTCGATGACCAATCTGAACTGGCCGAGCGCCGCTTGCAGAAAACCGCCGCCGCGCTCGATCGCGCTGATGTCATCGTGCTGCTGACCGAGCCGAACCGCTGGGGCGCATTCGAGGAACGGATGCTCGACGCCGCCGCGGCGCGCAAGCAGCCGGTGCTCGTCGTCGTGAACAAGACCGATCTTCCAAGCCTTGGAAAACCGGACCCCGCTTTTTTCCAGCCGAGCCTTGCGAGACGGGCAGCCCTTGGCTGCCAACCCTTGGAAAAGTCTGCCGGCTGGCTGGAATGTTCGTGCGTGGATGCGGCGCGGCGCGAGCGCGTGGTCAGCCGCTTCAAGGAACTGCTGCTGAAGGTCTGCCCGGATGACTACATCCATCCGCCGGCGCTGGTCGGCGATCTGCTGCCGCCGGGCGGGCTGATGGTGATGGTGGTACCGATTGATTTGCAGGCGCCGAAGGGGCGTCTGATTCTGCCGCAGGTGCAGGCGATCCGCGACGCGCTCGATGGCGACGCCGCCGCGCTTGTGGTCAAGGAGCGCGAGTATGCGGCGCTGCTCGGCCGCCTGAACCGGCCGCCGGACCTCGTCGTCTGCGATTCGCAGGTGGTGTTGAAGATGGTCGCCGACACGCCGCGGGAGGTGAAGTGTACGACGTTCTCGATCCTCTTTGCGCGCTTCAAGGGTGACCTGCAGGAACTGGCGCGCGGCGCGGCGATGATTGAGCGCCTGCGCGCGGGCGACCGCGTGCTGGTCGCGGAGTCGTGCAGCCACCACGCGCTGGAAGACGACATCGGCCGCGTGAAGATTCCGCGCTGGCTGCGGCAGTACACCGGACTCGATGTGCAGATCGAGGTGAGCGCGGGTCGCGATTTCCCGCAGGACCTCACCGGCTACAAGCTGGTGGTGCACTGCGGCTCGTGCATGTTGACGCGGCGGGAGATGCTCGCGCATATCCAGCGCGCACGGTCACAGGCCGTGGCGATCACGAACTACGGGCTGGCGATCTCGGTGACGCAGGGCGTGCTCAAGCGGGCGCTCTCGCCGTTCCCCGCGGCCTTGGATGCTTTCGAACGCAAACTTCAGGAAGGATGACGACATGATGGTGGAAGAAAAGAAACAGACGTGGCGCGAGAGCCGGATCAAGCCGGAGCAGATGGCGAAGTATCTGCAAGACGGGCGCGATTTCATTGATGACGACGCGCTGGAGGCACGGCTGCGGCAGGGCGAGCCGGAGGCGACGCGCGTCCGCGCAAGCATCGCCAAGGCGCGGGCGATCCAGTCGCTCGACCTCGATGAGGCCGCGGCGCTGCTCGCGGTGCAGGACCCGGAGCTGTGGGCCGAGATGCGCGCGGCGGCGGCGGAGATCAAGCACAAGGTCTATGACAACCGCATCGTCACCTTTGCGCCGCTCTACATGAGCAACGTCTGCGTCAACAGTTGTGTTTATTGCGGGCTGCGGCAGGAGAACGACGCCGTCGCACGGCGCACGCTCACGGCTGATGAAGTCCGTGCCGAGGTGGAAATTCTCGCCGGCAAGATCGGGCATAAGCGGTTGATCGTGGTCTATGGCGAGCATCCGCGCAGCGATCTCGATTACATGCTGGAGACCATCCGCGCGGTGTACGACGTGAAGGTGCCGGCGCGGCGCGGCTACGGCCAGATCCGCCGCGTGAACGTCAACGCCGCGCCGCTGCCGACCGAGGAGCTGCGCGAGTTGCAGGCGGTCGGTGTCGGCACCTACCAGGTATTTCAGGAGACCTACCACAAGGCGACCTATCGCGCCGTGCATCCGGCGGGCACGTTCAAGGGCGATTACGACTGGCGGCTCTACACGATGCACCGCGCGCTGGAGGCGGGCATTGACGATGTCGGCATCGGCGCGCTGTTCGGGCTCTATGACTGGCGCTTCGAGGTGCTGGGCCTCGTGGCGCACGCGCTGGAACTCGAGCGCGCGCTCGGCATCGGCCCACACACGGTCAGTTTCCCGCGGCTCGAGCCGGCGGAGAACACGCCCTTCAACGAGTCGCTGCGCTGGCGCGTGAGCAACGACGATTTTGAGAAGGTGGTCGTGGTGCTGCGGCTGGCGATTCCCTACGCCGGCATGATCGTCACGTGCCGCGAGAATCCGGGGATGCGCCGGCGGCTGCTGCCGCTGGGTTGTACGCAGACGGATGCCTCCTCGAACATCGGTGTGGGCGGCTATCAGGATGCGGAGCAGCATGGCGACCGCCAGCAGTTCCTGCTCGCGGACACGCGCACGCTCGACGAGGTCGTCCGCGATCTGGCCGCGATGGGCTGCATCACCAGCTTCTGCACCGCCGGCTACCGCTGCGGCCGCACGGGCCAGTGCATCATGGACCTGCTGCGCAGCGGCGCGGAGGGCAAGTTCTGCAAGCTGAACGCGATCCTGACCTTCCGCGAGTGGCTCGATGATTTCGCCAGCGCGGAGACCCGCGCCGCCGGCGAGCCGGTTCTGCAAAAGGAAATCGAGGAAGTCCGCCAGAAGATGCCGAAGGCTTTCCCAGAGTTCATGCAGTCCTACGAGCGCATCTGCGCCGGCGAACGCGATCTCTATTTCTGACCGATAGTCTTCTTGACTTGCCGCCGGGCCTGGCCAGAATGCGCGCATGGTTGTTGAGGTCCATGCTTTCCTGTCGTCAGCGCGGGCGCGCGCGTTGGGCCGTCTGGTTTTGCTGGCTGGGGTGGCCTTGTCGCCCGTTGGCCGCGCGGATGAGATCACGTTCCATGCCGGCTGGGCGGTCGGCGCGCCGCAGGGCGGCGCGGGCACCATCCTGCGGTCGGAGGACAGTGGCAATACCTGGTCCCGTCAGGGCCTTGGCCAGGTGGCGAGTGTGGAATTCAGCGGCGTCTCGGCCGCGAGTCCGGTCGCGGCCTGGGTGGTCGGGGACGCCAGCGAGGGCTATGCCACGATCTATCACACCAGCAACGGCGGCGTCACGTGGACACGCCAGGGGTCGGCGGGTGTCATCCCCAATACGGGCTTGACCAAGGTCCATGCGCTCAACACGAGCAATGTCTGGGCGGTGGGAACCAGCGCGATCCTGCACTCGACCGATGGCGGCCAGACGTGGCTGAACCATGTCCCCGCCGGCTATGAGAACACGCACCTGCAAGGGATCTTTGCCGTGGACGCCACGCATGTGTGGGTGACCGGCGCGACCAATGCCGCCGGGTACGCGACCATTCTCAAGAGCAGTGACGCCGGCGCGACCTGGCTCTTGCAGACCGGTGGCGAGGTGAACCGTGCGAATCATCTGCTGGGCATCTCCGCCGTGGATGCGCAAACCGCGTGGACCGTGGGCGGGACGGGCTCCGGATATATCGCCCTGCGCACCACCGATGGCGGCGCGACCTGGAGCGAACAGGACGGCCTCATCGGGTCTTATGATGCCAACGAGGTCAGCGCCGTGAACGCGACGACGGTGTGGGTGGCCTGCGACCGGATGCTCTACCGCAGCACCGATGGCGGCGCCAACTGGGCGGGCCAGGGCGCGGGTGATTATACGGTGGGGCTTAGTGCGGTGAGCCCCTTGGAAGCCTGGGCCACGCGCGCGCTCTATAATGGCAGCCTCTATCACACGACGGATGGCGGAACCAACTGGACGCAGATCACGCAGCTTGGTGGCGAGAACCTGCCGGGGATGACGGCCGTTTCCTTCGCGCTTCAGGCGATTCCCGAACCTTCCACGCTCGCGCTCTGTCTCGGCTGCCTGGGATTTGCCGCGCTCTGGTCGCGGCGGCGCCGCCATCAGTGAGAAAAGGAGAACAGGCCATGCACACCATCGCAGGCAACCTCGTGCGGCAGGCCGTGCTCGTGGCGGCCTTGGCGCTCGCCCCGGGCGCGCGGGCCGACTGGACGTTTGCCATGATGGGCGATACACGTGGCCCGAAAACCACGACCACGGGCGTTAGCCCATACCTGACCAACATCGCCGAGAAAATTGCCACGCTGAATCCCGAGATGGTGCTGGTGTGCGGCGACCTCATCAATGGCGACTATACCAACGCGACGTTCACCCTGAACTATGCCGAGCAATACGCCAACTGGAAGACTTCGATGTCGTCGGTCTTCAACTATGCGACGGGTACGGGCATCCCGATCTACCCGGTGCGCGGCAACCACGACAACAGTTGTTATTCGCATGCGCCGATTACGGAATTGAAGCAGGCCTATTACGACGCGTTTAGTCCCTATGTGCCGACGAACGGTCCCCATTATAGTACAACCAACAACCAGGTCGGTTTCAGCTACGCGTTCACGCACAGCAACCTCACCGTGGTGGCCGCCGACCAATATTTTTACTATGACCAAACGCCAGGGGAGTCGGGCTATCACGATCTGGCGCGAGCGTGGGTGTCCGAGCAATTTGCGCAGACCAATTCATCCTTCAAGCTCCTCATGGCCCATACGCCGATGTTCATGACGGAGGGCGATGCGAACGCTGAACATTTCTTTGGCAACAATGCCGCCAGTTTCCAGACCCGGAGCAACTTCTGGAATGAACTGGGCACGAATGGGGTTCAACTCTACCTGACCGGCCACCTGCACAATCTCTCTGTTTCCAGCACCACGAACGACTATGGCCATGCCATCGTGCAACTGCTGTCAGGCAATGGTGGCGCACCTTTGAATGCCATTACCGATCACACGTGCGACGCGGGCGTGAACCTGCTCCATACCAACGATACCCAGTATGGTTTTGCCTTTGCCACCGTGGGCTCCGACAGGATGACCATTGATTATTACCTGCTTAATCCCGCCGATGAGACGTGGTCGCAGGACTCCTACTCTACCACGATTTTCGCCGTGCCCGAACCCTCGAGCGTCGGCTTGTTCCTAGTGGGGCTACTGGCGCTTGCGCTGCGGCGGCGCGATAAACACTGAAAGGAAATGCTCATGAACTTGCTCATAAGCCGTGGCTGGGTGGTGCTAACGCTGTTGTGTCTGGCAGAGGGCGCGCGGGCCGACTGGTCGTTCGTGATGTTGGGCGATACGCGCGGCCCGCACCATACGACCACGGGCGTCAGCCCATACCTGACCAACATCGCCGAGAAAATCGCCACGCTGAATCCCGAGCTGGTGCTGGTCTGCGGCGACCTCGTCAACGGCGACGACACCAACGCGACGTTCAGCCTGACCTACGCCGAGCAATACGCCAACTGGAAGACCGCGATGTCGCCAGTCTTCAACTACGCGACGGGCACGGGCATCCCGATCTATCCGGTGCGCGGCAACCACGACAACAATGCCGGCGAGGGCGCGCCGATCACGGAGTTGAAACAGGCCTATTACGACGCCTTCAGCCCCTATGTGCCGACGAACGGGCCGAACTACAGCGTGACCAACAACCAGATCGGTTTTAGTTATGCGTTTACGCACAGCAATCTCACCGTGGTGGCCGCCGACCAGTATTTTTACTTAGACCAGACGCCGGGGGATCCGGGCTATCACGAGTTGGCCCGCTCATGGGTGAGCGAGCAGTTCGCGCAGGCCGACTCGCCCTACAAGGTATTCATGGCCCACGTGCCGATGTTCATGACGCAGGGTCAGGAGACGCCGGAGCATTTCTTCGGCAAGGATGCCGCCGGCCTCGAAACCCGGACCAACTTCTGGAATGACCTCGGCACGAATGGTGTTCAGCTCTATCTGGCCGGCCACCTGCACAACGAGGTCGTCGCCAGCACCACCAACGACTTTGGCAATCCCATCCTCCAGTTGCAGGCCGGCAACGGCGGGGCGCCGGTAGACCCCGTTATACTGCAAGCCGACCCCGGCGTGGACGTGCTCTATACCAACGGCACGCACTACGGCTTCGCGCTGGCCACGGTGGGCGCCGAGAAGATGACCATTGATTACTACCTGCTCAACCCCGCGGACGAGCATTGGTCGAAGGCCTCCTACACCACCACCATCTTTGCCGTGCCCGAACCCTCCAGCGCCGGCCTGTTCGCGCTCGGCCTGCTGGCCCTCGCCCTGCGCCGCCGAAAAAATGCGCCATGAATCCGCGCTGGGACACCCTGCTGCAACAACTGCGCGACTATCCCGTGACGGCGCAACTCGTGCGGATTGACGGCCAGCGCTGGGCGCATGTACCGGGCGCGAAGACCACGACCGCGGAAGAAATCGCGCTGCCGCACCGCCTCCAACTCGATGAGCACACCGGCCTGATTCTGCGCGGCTGGGGAGCGCTGACCGCCGCCCAGCGTGCGGAACTCGAACAACTCATCGCCGCCGCGCGGTGAATTTTCCAAACCTTGGAAACGGAACGACCGCTTTTTTTCCAAGCCTTGGGAAAATCAGCCGCACTTGTTCCGAGCCTTGGAAAATCTTACGCACGCTTTCCCAAGCCTTGGAAACGGGGCGGCCACGCCGCATCCTCCAACGGGAGGGCGGCGCGTTGCGCCGCCGGTTCAGTTGTCGCGCGTGCGCAGGCGCGGGTCGAGCGCATCGCGCAAGGCATCGCCGAGCAGGTTGAAGGCGAGCACGATCACGAAGATCACCAGCGTCGTGAAGGCCATCTCCCACCAGACGCCGTACCACAGGCGCAGGCGCGCGTTGGAAATCATCAGGCCCCACGAGGGCTCGCCCTGTACGCCGATGCCGAGGAAGCTCATGAAGACTTCCGTGCCGATGGCATAGGAGAACCGCAACGTGAAGCTGACGATGATGATGTGGAAGACGTTCGGCAGGATGTGCCGGAAGATGATGCGGACGTGGCTCAAGCCGAGCGCGCGCGCGGCCTGCACGTAGGGGCGCGCCTTGTGCTTGATGACCTCGGCGCGGATCAGGCGGCAAAGATTGACCCACGTGGTCAGGCCGATGCCGAGGTAAATGCCAAGCAGCCCCTTCCCCACCACCATCGCGATGGCGAAGATGAAGAGCAGGCCGGGGATCGAGGCGAAGGTCGAGTAGAGCCAGACGATGAAGTCATCGGTGCGCCCGCCGAAGTAGCCCGCGAGGCAGCCGAGGATGACGCCGATGGGAATCGCGATGAGCGAAGTGATGATGCCGACCTGGAAGGCAATGCGCACCCCCTGGAGCAGGCGCGCGCCGATGTCGCGCCCCAGTCCGTCGGTGCCCAGCGGATGTGCGCCGAGGGCGGGTGCCTGATATTGCAACGCGAGGTGCGGCACGTTGTAGGGCGCGGGCGCGTCCTGCCAGTGATAATAGAGGTAGAGGGCCTCGCCGTAAAACGCGGCGACGGCGTAGAGGCCGATGATCCACAGGCAGGCCATGGCGAGCCGACTGCGCCGCAACTGCCGCCACGCATCGGCCCACAGCGAGCGCCCCGCCATCTCCACCCCAAGTTTGTCCGCTTCCGGTTTCACGTTTCAGGTTTCAGTTTTCCGCTTTCAGTTTTCTGCTTTCTGCTTTCTCTTCACTCCAGCCTCACCCGCGGATCGAGCCATGCATACAGCAGATCGGTCACGAGGTTCGCCACGACGAACAGCACCGACCCGATGAACACCAGCGCGCGCACCACGTCCACGTCCGACGAGTTGATCGCATTGATGCCAAGGTAGCCCAGCCCCGGGATGCCAAAAAAACTTTCGAGCAGGAAATTGCCCGTATAGAGGAACGGCAGCGCGATGACCACGTTGGTCACCACCGGAATCATCGCGTTCTTCAGGACGTGCTTGAAGAGCACGCCGCCCTTGCTCACGCCCTTCGCGAGCGCAGTGCGGATGTAGTCCTTATACATTTCGTCGAGCATGATCGTCCGGTAGAAGCGCAGGTTGCCGCCGAGTCCGCTGATGATGCCGATGAGCACCGGCAGCAGCAGGTAGAACCACGACTCGTAGCCCCAGACCGGGAACCAACCGAGCTTCTGCCCCAGTACAAACTGCCCGCCAACAATCCAAACGAGGTAGTTGATGCTCATCAGCGCCACGGCCACGATCACCAGCGAGCGGTCGAGCCAGGTGTTGCGGTAGAACGCGCAGGCCAGCGCCAGCACGATGGCCAGCACCTCCTCGCCAATCAGGATCGGGAGCATCAGCGTCAGCGAAGGCCCGATGCCCTGCTTCAGCAGCGTGCTCACCGGCTGGTTCAGGCTGCTCGACATGCCGAAATCGAAATGCCGGATCTGGTTGAGGTAGAAAACGAGCTGCGAATCGAACGGCTGCCCCACACCGCGCTGCAACTTGATGGCGCGCAGTTCGAGCGCGCCGCCGGTGACGCGGAACACGAGATCGGTTTCCGTGGGCCGCGCGCCGGAGCGGAAATCGAGCACCACGGTTTTCCAAACCTTGGAAAATTCGAGCGGTTGTTTTTCCAAACCTTGGAAAACCGCGCTCGCGCCTTCGGCCAGGCGGTAGGTCAGCTTCAGGCGGTAGGTGTTGGTTGGCAACAACGGGAACGCCAGCGGCACGGGTGCCTCGCCGGTAAGCCGCAGACCGGCCCCGGCGACGAACTCCGCGTTGGTGACACCGCGCCACGAGCCGGCACTATGTTCAAACGTCTCGGTCGCCAGCGCCCGCGTCTTGCCCCACCAGCCAAAAATCAGCGGCTTGTTGAAGCCGCGGACTTCGTCGAACTCCTCCAGCGCACGCGGCGTCACGTGCTTGCCGAGCGTCATCAGCGCCGGGCTGCCGCCGACCACATTGAAGAGGAGAAAGGTGATCAGGATGACGCCGAACACCGTCGGGATCATCTGCCAGACGCGCCGTATGACGAAACGCAGCATGAGCGGCGCGGAGTGTAGCGGAGGCCTTGCAGGCGTGGACAGAAAAAAGGTGGACAGAAAGATCGGAAGAAGCCAATCCACAGGTTTCACAGATGCCACAGATTTTCAGAGGGCAGAGAATACAGGCGAAAAAATCGAACCACAGGCGGAACGCCTACAGGTCAAGGCACGCTCCACCGCGACCACTGACAACTGACAATCGTCCGGTGCAGCCGGACGCCGCGCGCTTGACATCGGCGCAGGAGCCTCTATTTTTTGCGCCACGTCCGTGGCGCAACACGCCCGGCACACAGGAGCACACATGAAGCGACGGGAATTCTTGGTGGCGGGCGCCGGCTGTGCCTGCTTGTTGTTCTCGAAGACGGGTTTCGCCGAAACGGCCGCCACCGGTCCGATAGTCATTGGCGACCTCAAGAGCTTCGCCAAAGAGGGCTTGGACTCCCAGTTCTTGAAGAAGGGCTTCTTCCTAGTCCGCGGCAAGGACCGCCTCTACGCACTCTCCGCCTTCTGCACGCACCGTACCGACGCCCAACTCAAGGGCCAGACCGGCGCCGAGAAGATCATCTGCCCCCGCCACAACGCGCAGTTCGCGCTCGACGGCACCCCGCAGAAGGGGCCGCCCAAGCGCAACCTCGACCGCTTCGCCATCACCGTGGATGCCAAGGGCCAGGTGACGGTGGACACCTCGAAGAAGATCGAGGCCGGCAAGACCGATGAGGCGCCGGCGTTCGTGAAAATCGGCTGACTACTCTGATTTACTTAACCGCTGCACGGGTTTGTCGAACAACAACTCGTGGGCGGCGGCGAGCAGGGCGGGGATTTCGGTGGCAAAGGGGCTGCGCCGCAGCGTCGCGCTCAAATCCAGTTCGCTCACCCGGGCCGCATTCTGGCCGGGGAACCAATGCTCGGCCTGACCGAGCAGGTTGTAGCGCATCTTGGCAAACTCGATCATGCCGAGGCCGCGCGCGAAATTCCAAAGCCGCAGGATCTCGTGCATGTTGATATGGCCCGGTACGTCGGACCATTCCGGCAGGCCCTCGAACCACCGCTGCATCCAATCCGCGCCGCAGACGCGCGCGAGTTCGGCATCGAGCCGCGCGGCGATCTGCCGCGGTAATTCGGCGTCGCCGAGTTTTGTGAGCGCGGCAACGTGCTCGTCATAATCGCCGGGCCGCGCCGCGCCGATGCTCAAGGTGCCGACCTCCGGCCGCGCGAGGCAGAAGAGATCGTTGAACGCCATCGGCGAAAGCGGGCGGCACAGCTCTACCAGTTTCGGCGTCGGCTCATAAAGCTTCCCGCCCTTGTCGTTCGGGCTGATGATCAGCACGCCCATGTCGCGCCGCGCCGCGGCGGCGACCGCCGGCCACGTGAACTGGTTGACGTAATACCAGTGCAGGTTGACGTAGTCGAACTCGCCGGTCTCGATGGCGCGGACCAGCGGCTTGCCGGCGTTGTGCGAGGCAAAGCCGATGAAGCGGCAACGGCCTTCGCGCTGGAACTGCCGCGCCGCGTCAAGATGCCCGCCCTTGTGCAACGCGGCATCAAGCAGGTCGTCGTTGTTGATGCCGTGCAGCGAGAGTAGGTCCACATATTCAACCTGCAGGTTGTGCAGCGACTGCTCGAACTCGGCACGGAACTTCGCGGCGTCGCCGGAGAGCTGGACCTTGGTTTGCAGGATGAACTGCTCGCGCGGCAGGCGCGGCAGCAATCGGCCGAGCTGTGCCTCCGAGGTGCCGTAGCCGCGCGCGGTCTCGATGTGGTTGAGGCCCAACTCCAGCGCGCGCTGGACGCAGGCTTCGAGATTGGCCTGGCACTCGGGCGTCACCGGCGTGGCGTCGTCGAACGATTGCTGATAGCGCATCGCGCCGCAGGTCAGCACCGGCATGGCCAGCCCCGTGCGGCCATAACGCCGCCGCGGTACCGGCGAGGAGGAAAAGTTCATGGGCGATACCGATAGCCGATTCCGCGCGTCAGCGAAAGCGTTTTGTTCCCGCTTGACCGCTCCCGATTTTGGCCGATACTCGCCGCCGACAAACTGCGAGACCTTATGAGAAAGATCATCAGTCTGGCCGGGTGGGCGCTGCTCGGCGCCTTGTGTCTGGCGCGCGCGGCCGACCAACCCGCACCCCTGCAAAGCCTGTTCGTCAAGAACAACGCTGGGCTCGACAAAGGCGCCAATTTCCTCGTCATCAAGGACCAGAAGCAGTTCGACAAGTTCTTCGGCCACGCCACCGTCATGTGGCAGAAGAAGAAGACCCCGCCGCCGGATTTCACCAAGCAACTCCTCGTGGCCGCGATCCATCAGGGCAACTTCTACACCGAGTACAAGGTGCAGGGTGTGACCAACGAGAACAGCGTGATGACCATCCGCTACACCACCAAGACCCGCCCCACGCCGAGCACCGGCTACGCCTGCCCGATGATCCTCGCCCTGCCGCGCGAAGGCTTCACCGCGGTCAAGTTCATCGAGAACGAGAAACCCGTCGCCACGCTGAAACTCTGAACCATCCGGTTTTCCAAGGCTTGGAAAAATGTCCGCGAAGTTTTCCAAACCTCGGAAAAGCCGGCGCTAGTCTTTTCCAAGCCTTGGGAACCGGCGGCGCGTTGCGTCGCCGAGAATCAGCGGCCGTGCTGTTGTTTCCAGGCGCGGCGGGCGGCGGGGTCCACGGAGTAATACTTGATCATGCCGTAGGGGAAGTCGTGGTATTTGTAGTGGCGCATCCAGCCGTGGCGCATCAGGTAGTCGCGCGGCTGCATGGTCAGCAGCCACACGCAGTCCGCCATGGCGAGGTCGGCCATCTGCTGGCAGAGTGCGGTGCGCGCGGGGCTGTCGGGCATGACGCGTGCCTGCTCGTAGAGCTTGTCGAAGTCCTTGTTGAGGTAGTTGGCGTGGTTCGGGCCGGGCGAGCTGTTGGGGCCGTAGAAAAGCTGGAGGTAGTTCTCGGCGTCGGGATAGTCGGCGCACCACGCGAGCTGGAACATCTGCGCCTGGCGGCGGTCGAGCTTCTCCATGAACGCGGGCCAGTTGTGGAAGTTGGCGACGACCTTGACGCCGAGCTTGTCCATGAAGCCGCAGAAGAGCTCGATGGACTGGCGGTACTCGGCGTCGTCGGCGGAGCCGAGTTCCATCGTGAGCTGCAGGCGGCGGCCGGTCTTGGGGTCAAGGCCGTTGGGATAGCCGGCCTCGGCGAGCAGTTGTTTGGCGCGCACGAGGTCGAGCGGATAGGGCTGCGCGCGCTCGGTATAGCCGACGACGCCCGGCGGCAGCGGGCCGGTGGGGCGCGTGATGCGGCCGTTATAGAACGCGTTCATCTCGGTCTCGTTGAAGGCGAAGGCGAGCGCCTGTCGCAGTTTCTTGTTCGGGCCGACGATGGGGTCATCGAAGTTGAAGCCGATGTAGAAGACGTCCATCGTCGGCGCGGAGTTCAGGCGGATGCCCTCGCGCTCCATCTCCGGCGTCAGCGTGCGGTTGGGGCCCATGACGGCGCTGAAGTTGTCGCGCGCCACCGGCGAGGATTCGATCTGGCCGGTCAGGAACATCAGCCAGGCGGTGGCGTTGTCCTCCACCACATATTCCACGATGCGGTCGAGGAAGGGAATCTGCTGGCCGGCGGCGGCGCGCACGTCGGGCGCGTCGTTGGGGTCGTGCGAGACGGGGAAACGATCCACGCGGCCGGTCTCGCGCCACTTGGGGTTGCGGACAAATTCATAGCGGTAGTTGGGGCGATAGTTTTTGAGGATGAACGGGCCGGTGCCGACCGGATGATGGCCGAATTCCTTGCCGTAAAATTCGACCGCCTCGCGCGCGACGGCGGCGGCGTAGTGCATCGCGAGAATCCAGATCAACTGCGGCTGCGGCTGCTTGAGGCGGATGACGAGCGTGTGCGGGTCGGGCGTCTGGAGGCCGGCGATGGGCGCATCGTAGTCGGTCGGCTTCTCGCCGCCGGTCGTCGCGCGCCACTCGTCCATGCCTGCGACCAGCGCGTAGCACCAGGCGCCGTTGGACGCGTTCTTGAGGTCCATGATCCGCTTCATGCCATAGATGAAATCGGCGGCGATGACCTCGCGGCCCTTGCCGCCGGTCTTGGTGAAGCAGGGATCGTCCTGAAAGAACAGGCCCTTGCGGAGCCGGAAAGTGTAGGTCAGCCCGTCGGGCGCCACCTCCGGCAGGGACGCGGCGAGCAAGGGCTCCACCCGATAGGGGCGGTCGAGGTAGTTGTATTGCAGCAGCGTCTCATAGACCTTGGCGACTTCGAGGGCGGAATAGACATCGCTCGCGAGCGCGGGATCGAGGCTGCGGATGCGGTAAATCTGGCGATACATGACCACCTCGCCAGGTTGTTCATCGGTCGCCAGCGTGCCGCGCCCGCAGCCGAAGTTACCCAGGAGCGCGAGCAGAAAAACAAACCGCCAAGCCGGCCAGCGCGCCAAATCGCACAGAGTTTTTCTGCCGGGCTTGGCGAACTTGGCGGCTTGACGGTTCAACGGTTCTCCACGCCTACAGCGCGGGAGCAGCACCTTTACTTCGCCGCAGGCGCCGGGGCCGGCGTCGCCGGAGCCGCCGGTGCGGGTGTGGCCGGCGCCGGGGCTGGCGTCGCAGGCGCAGCGGGCGCCGGCGTCGCCGCAGGCGCTACCGCCGGGGCGGTCGGCTGCGTCGGTATGACACCCGCCGCCGGGGGCGGCGGCACGGCGCCACGCCGCTCCATCACGCTCTTGGACTGCACGCCCTGCGGCGTGGCACGGGTATAGTTCAGCGCCAGCAACAGCGTGTTGGCCAGAAAAATACAACCGAGGATGATGGTCGCCTTGGTCAGCACGTTGCCCGCGCGCGAGCCGAAGACGCTCTCGCCGATGCTCGCGCCGAACGCCATGCCGCCGAGGCCCTGGCTCTTCGTCCGCTGGAGCAGGATCACGCCCACCAGCAAAAAGCCGACCAGCACCTCGATGATGATCATCACAACTTTGAAGAATGCCGCCATGACTGCTTTCCTTTCTGCTTAGCGCAGCGCGCCGCGCACGATGTCCGCAAACGATTTCGCCTCGAGGCTCGCGCCGCCGATCAGGCCGCCATCAATATCCGGCTGGCTGATCAACTCCTTCGCATTGTCCGGCTTCATGCTGCCGCCGTACTGAATCCGGATCTGCGCCGCCGCCTCTGCGCCGGCGAGTTCGCCGAGCAACCGGCGGATGCAGGCGTGAACCTCCTGCGCCTGCGCTGTCGTCGCCGTCTTGCCCGTGCCGATGGCCCACACCGGCTCGTAGGCGATCACCAGCTTGTCCCAATCCGCACCGGTCAGGCCGGCGAGCCCCGCGCGCACCTGCCGCTCGACCACCTGCGTGGTCTGGCCAGCCTCGCGCTCCGCCAGCGTCTCGCCGACGCAGACGATCGGCTGGAGGCCCGCGGCCAGCGCCGCCTTCGTGCGCTTGTTGACCGACTCATCGGTCTCGCCGAAATACTGCCGCCGCTCGCTGTGGCCGATGATGACGTAGGTGACGCCGAGTTCCTTGAGCATCGCGGCGGAAATTTCGCCGGTGAACGCGCCCTTCTCGGCCCAGTGGATGTTCTGCGCGCCGAGCGCGATGTTCGTGCCCTTGAGCGCCTGCCCCGCCACGTCCAAGTCGGTGAACGGCACGCACGCGACGATCTCCACCGCGCTGAGGCCCGCGACCTCGGCCTTGATACCCGCGAGCAGCGCGGTGGCCTCGGCCCGCGTCTTGTTCATTTTCCAGTTGCCTGCCACGATCGGTTTGCGCATGAATTTTCTCCGTTCCACTCAAAAAACGGGCGGGAATCTACCGCACCGCCCCCGCCGATAGCAAGCGTGACTTCTGCCCCGCCGCAAATATTTCCGCGTCCCGGCCCCTTCGTTCTTCTTTTTCTGTCCGTTGTTTTTCTGTCCACTCGTCCACGGAGGGGGAAGCCTGCCGCGCCGCGCGCACATGAACGACGTGGGCGTGTTCGGCGCGGACAAATTTGTACGAAAAATTTGGCAACAAAACATTATCGTCGCGGAATCGGTTGTGACCTGTTTTCGCGTCAAGGTGCAGTTGGCTGGTTTCCAGCAGGTTGCAACCGGAGGCTTGCCTCTGGCATACGGGCTGCTAAGTTCCGCGCATGTTCACCGCTTTAGGGTCGGCACGTTGGCGCTGGCTGGGCGGATCGGCTGAAAAATCAACCATCGAAAAGGAGCGAGAAAAATGAGCGGATGCTGCGATACGAGTGACTGCTGCAACAAGCAGTCGTTGCCCGAACTCTTCGGGTCGGATGTGTTCAACGACGCCGCGCAACGCGCCCGGCTGCCGAAGAACGTCTATAAGAAGCTGCGCGAGACGATTGATGGCGGCAAGGAACTGGATCCTTCCATCGCCGACGTGGTCGCCAACGCGATGAAGGACTGGGCGATCGAGAAGGGCGCCACGCACTACTGCCACTGGTTCCAGCCGATGACCGGCATCACCGCCGAGAAGCACGATGCCTTCATCTCGCCGACCGGCGACGGCCGGATCATGATGGAGTTCAGCGGCAAGGACCTGACGCAGGGCGAGCCGGACGCCTCCAGCTTCCCCTCCGGCGGCATCCGCGCCACCTTCGAGGCCCGCGGCTACACGGTGTGGGACTGCACGTCGCCGGTCTTCATCAAGACCGACGGCAACAACACGGCCCTTTTCATCCCCACGTCCTTCGCTTCCTATACGGGCGAGGCACTCGATAAGAAAACCCCGTTGCTACGCTCGATGGAAGCGCTGAACAAGCAGTCGCTCCGCGTGCTGCGCGCGCTCGGCAACACGAACAGCAAGCGTGTCACCGCGACGCTCGGCGGCGAGCAGGAATATTTCCTGATTGACCGGCCGCTCGTCGAGAAGCGCGCCGACCTGCGCTACACCGGCCGCACGCTTTTCGGCGCGCCGCCGCCCAAGGGCCAGGAACTGGAAGACCAGTACTTCGGCGCCATCCACGAGCGCGTCGCCTCGTTCATGGCCGACCTGAACGAAGCGCTGTGGAAGCTCGGTGTCAGCGCCAAGACGCAGCACAACGAGGTCGCGCCGGCGCAGCACGAGATCGCCCCCGTCTACGCCACGGTCAACATCGGCGTGGACCACAACCAGCTCACGATGGAGCTCATGCAACGCATCGCGCGCAAGCACGGCTTCGTCTGCCTGCTGCACGAAAAGCCCTTCGCGGGCGTCAACGGCTCGGGCAAGCACAACAACTGGGCCATCGGCACCGATGACGGCATCAACCTGCTCAACCCGGGCAACACGCCGCACGACAACATGCAGTTCCTGGTTTTCCTGTTCGCGGTCGTCCGCGCCGTGCACAAGTACTCCAGCCTGCTGCGGTCCAGCGTAGCCACGCCGGGCAACGACCACCGCCTCGGCGCGAACGAAGCCCCGCCGGCCATCGTCTCGATCTTCCTCGGCGACCAGTTGACGGACATCTACCAGCAGATCAAGAAGGGCGGCGCGAGCAGCTCCAAGCAGGGCGGCACGCTCAAGCTCGGCGTCACCACGCTGCCGGCGATTCCGAAGGACACCACCGATCGCAACCGGACCTCGCCGTTCGCCTTCACGGGTAACAAGTTCGAGTTCCGCATGGCCGGCTCCTCGCAGTCGCTCGCGGGCCCGAACTTCGTGCTCAACACGATCGTCGCCGAGACGCTCGCCGAGATCGCCGACAAGCTCGAAGGAGCCAAGGACCTCAACAGCACCGTGCAGAGCCTGCTCCAGAAATACGCCAAGGAGCACGAGGCGATCATCTACAACGGCGACAACTACGTGGAAGCGTGGGTCAAGGAAGCTGCCAAGCGCGGGCTGCCGAACATTCGTAACTGCGTGGATGGCATCCATGCCATGGTCGAGCCGGAGAACGCCAAGGTTCTCGTCAAACATGGTACGTTGACCACGACGGAAGTTACCGCCCGACACGAGATTCTGCTGGAGAACTACGTCAAGATCATCAACATCGAGGCGAAGACCGCCTTGCAGATGGCCCGCCGCCAGATTCTCCCGCACGTCATCCGGTTCGCCGGCGACATCGCCGCGAGTTGCAACGCCGTCAAGGCCGCCGGCCTCACGCCGACCGCGCAAGCCAAGCTGCTCAAACAGGTCAACGCCGGTATCGCCGCGATGAGCGATGCGCTGGATGCGCTCGCCGCCGCGACCGCCCAGGCCGCCGATGCCGGCCACGCCGATAAGAAGGCCGCGGCCTACCGCGACCTCGTCGTCCCGGCGATGGGCGAGCTGCGCAAGGCAGTGGATGGACTCGAAGTGATCGTGGGCGCCTGCCACTGGCCGCTCCCGACCTACGCCGAGATGCTGTTCAGCCGCTAAACCTCCGCGCGCAACCTGGCAGAACCCCGGCCCGCCACGGCCGGGGTTCTGCTCTGATAGCCGGCCGGCCGCGGTCGTGTGCCGGCGCGCACCGGGCGTGGAAAAAACCTTGCACTACGCAGGCCCCCTCGGTATGTTGCGCGCCGCTTTTGCGCCGGCACCAGCCGGCACGTGCTTTTGGAAAGGCAGCAGATGAAAAAAGAGATTCACCCGAACTACGGCGAGGCGACCATCACGTGCGCCTGCGGCAACGTCATGCACACCCGCTCGACGGCCAAGGAAATGCACGTCAACACCTGTTCCCGTTGTCATCCCTATTACAGCGGCCAGACGAAGCTGATGGATACCGAGGGCCGCGTGCAGCGGTTCCAGAAGCGGTACGCCAAAACCGCCAAGGCGTAGTTCGTTGCAGCCACGGGCCAGATTTCCGCGCAAGCGTGATCTGGCCCGTCGTGTTTTCCGGCGGGCGGTTTTTCTGGAAACAACATGCAGGTGGAGCGGCAACCTATCGAGCGGATGCTGGCGCGGCTGGGCGTGGTCGAGGCCGAGCTCGCCGCGCTTTCGCCCGGCGCGCAGCCCACGCGCTACCAGCAACTCGCCCAGGAACATGCCCGCCTCCGCGACCTCGACCGCAAGGCGCAGGACTTCTTCAGGCTGCAGCAGGAGCTGGCCGATAACCGCGCGCTGCTCACGGAGACCGCGACCGAGCCCGAACTGCGCGACATGGCGCAAGCCGAGGTGACACGGCTGGAGGCCGCCATCCCGCGCGCCGAGCAGGCGCTGCTCCTCGCGCTGTTGCCGCCCAATCCCGACGACAGCCGCAACACCATCATCGAAATCCGCGCGGGGACCGGCGGCGACGAGGCCGGCCTGTTTGCGGGCGATCTCTTCCGCATGTACTCGCGCTACGCCGAGGCGCGCGGCTGGAAAATCGGCGTCCTGGACGCCAATCCCTCCGAGAAGGGCGGCTACAAGGAAATCATCTTTTCCGTCGAGGGCCGGGACGTCTACCGCACGCTCAAGTACGAGAGCGGCGGCCACCGCGTCCAACGCGTGCCGGTGACCGAGGCGCAGGGCCGCATCCACACCTCCGCGGCCACCGTCGCGGTTTTACCGGAGGCCAGCGAGGTGGACGAGATTGAAGTGAAACCGGAAGATTTGCGGATTGATCTCTACCGCGCCTCCGGGCCGGGCGGGCAGAAGGTCAACAAGACCGAATCCGCCGTGCGCCTGACGCATCTGCCGACGGGCCTCGTCGTCGCGTGCCAGGATGAACGCTCGCAGCAGCGCAACCGCGAGAAGGCGATGCGCGTGCTCAAGGCGCGCCTGCTGGACCAGGTCCGCACCGCCGAGCAGGCCAAGTATGCGAAGGAACGCAAGACGCAGATCGGCTCCGGCGATCGCAGCGAACGCATCCGCACCTACAACTTCCCCCAGAACCGCCTGACCGATCACCGCATCGGCCTGACCCTCTACTCGCTCGACCGCATCATCGAAGGCGACCTTGAGCCCGTCCTTGAGCCGCTACAGGCCCGGGACACCGCGGAGAAATTGCGCGAGCAGTTCCAAACCTGACCCCCCACCCCACCCGCCCTTAAGGACACAGAGCAGAGTTTTAGACGCAGATGAACGCCGATTCCCGCCGATTTTCCACCGTTTGAAATCTGCGGCAGCCGCAGCGGAGTTGAACAGAAGGTAACGAAGAAGAGTTTTAGACGCAGATGAACGCTGATTCCCACCGATTTTTACAGTTGGAAAGCTGCGGCAGCCGCAGCGGAGTTGAACAGAAGATAACGAAGCAACGAAGAAGAGTTTTTGACGCAGATGAACGCTGATTCCCGCCGATTTTCCACCGTTTGAAAGCTGCGGCATCTGCGTCCATCAGCGTCTCCAGAGCGAAGTTGAACAGAAGCTAACGAAGTAACGAAGAAGAATTTTGACGCAGATGAACGCTGATTCCCACCGATTTTCTCGATTTGAAATCTGCGGCATCTGCGTCCATCCGCGTCTCTGCGGTGCAGTTTCCCGAGGCTGGGAGAAAAGTTAGCCACAGAGGGCACGGAGCAGAGAGTTTAGACGCAGACGAACACTGATTTCCGCTGATTTTTTACGGTTGGAAATCTGCGGTATCTGCGTCCATCCGCGTCTCTGCGGTGCAGTTTCCCGAGGCTGGAGGTCTCCGAGGCCGACGATGATTTACCGCCCGGCGGCCTTGAGTTTCCAGCCGCCGGTGGGCCACCAGAAGCTGGCGGAGCGCGCCGTGCCGTTGGTGTTCATAAACCACCCGCCGGTCCGCGTGTCCGGCGTCTGCCAGATCAGGTCGCAGACGCCGTCGTTATCCACGTCGGTGACGCCGCACAGCGCCCACTCGCCGGTGCCGAACGGCACCGTGCCGCGGATGCTGCCATCGGGATTGTGCCACCAGATGGCGACGACGCCCGCCGCGTTTTGCCAGAACAATTCCGCCTTCAGGTCGCCATCGAGGTCGCCCGCGCCGCGCAGCTTCCACGGCCCCATCGCGCCGAGGCCCACCGCGGCCTCGAAGACGCCGTTGGTGTCCAGCCGCCAATAGGCCGCGAGGCCGGCCGCCGTCTGGAAGAAGAGTTGCGCGTGCCCCAGCCCTTCATAATCGCCACAGGCCTTGATCTCCCAGCCGCCGATGTTGAACCAGAACCGCGAGTCGCGCACGGAGCCATCGGCCTGCATGAACCAGCCGCCGGTGGCGCCGGAGGGCGACTGGAACAGCAGGTCGCTGACGCCATCGCCATCCACGTCGCCGGCGGCCTTCAGGCCCCAGCTACCGGTGTTGGCCAGCACGCGCGCGAACTCGAACCCGCCGGTGGCATTAAGCACCCAACTGGCGATCAGGCCGTTGGGCTCCTGGAAGAAGAGCTGCGGCACGTTGGTGGCCCACGCACACGGCAGCCACGTGACCTGGTCCACATAGCCGGCGTCGGCGCCGGAGACCTCGGCGCTGTTCTTGGCGTAGGCCCACGTCAGCGTCACCGGGTTGGTATGGCCGATGAAGGTGGCGACCTGGCTCCAGCCGGCGTTGCCGGAGATCTGGTTGACGAGCTGGGTGCCGACGTAGAACTGGAGGTAGTTGGTCGCCGCGGAGGAGGCCTTCCACCAGAACAGCAGCGAGCCGGGGCCGTTCGTCGTCGTCTGGAAGTAACTCACCTGCCCCGCCGCCAGCGGGCCGCTCTGCGCGGCGAGGCCGTCGCGCGCGTTTGCGGCCTGGTCGAACCAGCCGGCGACACCGCCGAGCACCCACGTCATCCCGGGCTGGTTGACCGCCGCGCCGACGCGGGCGGGCGAGCCGAAGTTGGCGGTGTAGGCGTTCGCGCCGGTCACGAGCGTCACGTTGCGCGGGTTGTTGGTGTTGCCATCGCTCCAGCCGAGGAAGACCCAGCCGGCATACGGCGTGGCGCTGATGGAGGAGGTGGCGCCGTTGAGGAAGGTGCCGCCGCCGGCCACCGTGCCGCCGCTGGCGGGGCTGGCCAGCACGCTTAGCGTGGCGCTGTAGCCGAAGTTCGCCGTGTAGGTGATGTTGCTCCGCGGGACGGTGATGGACCGGACGGCCTGCGTGTTGCCGTCGCCCCAGTTGGAGAACAGCCAGCCGCTGGCCGCGTTCGCCGCGAGCGTCACATTGGTGCCCGCCCAGTAGGTGCCGCTGCCGGTCACCGTACCACCGCCCGGCGGCACGGCCTGCACGGTCACCACCGCGGGATAGACGAAGCTGGCGGTATAGGTAAGGTTCGTCGCCGGCACGACAACCGTGCGCGGATTATTCGTGTTGCCATCGTTCCACCAGACGAACCGCCAGCCGTTCGACGGCGTCGCGGATAGCACCGCGTTGCTGCCGACAAACAGGACGCCGCCGCCGGCCACCGTCCCGGCCTCTATGGGAGCGGCCAGCGTGGTCAGCGTGACCACCGGCGCGAACTCCGCCGTATAGGCACCGCCGGACGCGCCGACGACCACGTCGCGCGGGTTGTTGGTGCCGCCATCGTTCCAAGCGAGGAAGCCCCAGCCATTGGACGCCGTCGCCGTGAGTTGCACCGTGCTGCCGACGATGAACGTGCCGCCGCCGGTCACCGTCCCGCCGCCGTTCGTGCCCACACCGACGGTGAGGAGGGCGGTCGGGCTGAAGCTGGCGGTGTAGGTGATGTTCGTCACCGGCACAGTGATGGTGCGGGGGTTATTGGTCACCGCATCGTCCCACGCCGTAAAGATCCAGTTGTTCGAGGCCGTCGCGGTCAACACGATGTTGGAGTTGGAGAGGAAGGCCCCGCCGCCGGCGACGCTGCCGCCGTTGGTCGGGCTGGCGAGCACGGTGACGGTGCTAAGGGTGGAGAAGTTGGCGGTGCAGACCTGCCCGCCGGCGGGCACGACAAAGGTCCACGGGTTGTTCGTGATGCTGCCGTTCCAGTTCATGAACACCCAGTTGTTCGACGCCGTCGCCATAACCGTGGCGTTGCTGCCGATCACATAGGCGCCATCGCCCGCGGTCTCGCCGCCCTCCGCGGGCAGCGGCAGCGTGGCCACGCCAGCGGTCGCCCCGAAGGCCGCGGTATAGGTGACATTGGAGGCCACCACGATGTCGCGCGGATTATTGGTGCTGCCATCGTTCCAACCGAGGAACCACCAGCCATTCGACGCCGTCGCCGTGATCAGCGCATTGGAACCAAGGATGAAGGTCCCGCTCCCCGTAACGGTGCCGCCACCACCCGCGCCGACACTGACGGTCACATCCGCCACTGGCGCGAAATTCGCTGTGTACGTGATGTTGGTTAGTATCGGTACAATACGCGGATTCTCTGTGGAGCCGTCGTTCCAGTTGACAAAACCACCAAGATTGGTAGCTATCGCCAGCAGGATCATGCGCGCGCCAACCACACCCAAACCTCCGCCGACCACAGTACCACCGTACGCGGGACTAACCTGTACTTGAACCATGGCATTGGAGCCCACCAAGGCCATGCTGTCATTGAAGCCAGCGGCAACGGTGGCCACGTTGCTCAAGCCAGAGGGAATCGTCCGCTCACCCCATGCATTATCACCCCAGGCAAACATGGTTCCATTGGTTTGCAAGGCGAGGCTGTGATAATTACCACAGGCAATGGCCATTACATTGCTTAAACCGGCGGGCACACTGGTCTGGCCGTAGGTAGTACGGCCCCAGGCCACCACGGTTCCGTTGGAACGCAGCGCCATGCCATGATCGGCCCCAGCGGCGATGGCCATGGCATTGGTCACACTGGCCGGGACATTGGTTTGAGAATAAGCGTTGTTGCCCCACGCCACCACGCTACCATTGGCGCGCAGCGCCATGCCGAAGCCACCCTGCCCCGCGGCAATCGCAACTACATTACTCAAGCCGGAGGGCACATTGGTCTGGCCATCGGAATTGGCACCCCACGCCACCACGGTCCCATTGGCTTGCAGGGCCATGCTGAAATAGGCACCGGCTGCAACGGACAACACATTACTCAAGCCGGCAGGCGCATTGGTCTGACCATAGTTATTTAACCCCCAAGCAGTCACGGTTCCATTAACACTCAACGCCAGACTATGTCCAGCACCGGCGACAATTTTCACCGCGTTGGTCAAAGCCGATGGCACATTAGTTTGCCCATTGGCATTGCCGCCCCACGCCACCACCCTTCCATTACTCAAAAGCGCCACGCTGTGTGGTTGTCCTGCGGCAAGCCCGACGACATCACTTAGGCCTGAAGGAACATTAGTCTCCCCGTTGGGGCAGTAGCCCCAAGCCACGACAGGACCGGGGGCGTATGTGTAGGCATTGACAGCCGTGGTGGTGCCGACACTGCTGGAATAAACGATCACGCTCCCTGTACCCTTGCCACCAAAACCAACCATCACAGTCACAGAATCCGCGGTCTGGCTCTGGATAGCTGCGCTGACACCGCAAATGGTGACATTGGTGATGTCACCACCACCTCCCAGGCCTGTCCCTGTGATGATGATGGTATTTCCGCCGGCACCCGGTCCATTGGTCGTGCTTAAAGTCACATTCACCGTCACCACACTCACCGTCGCAGAATTGCCGCTGGTTAAACCACCCTGCTGCTCGCGGACGCGATAGTAATAGGTCGCCCCCGCGTTCAAGCCGGTGACCCGATAGGTCGTCACCACGCCCACCGACCGGTTGCTGTAGCCGCTGACGTAGGCGGTAAAGTTGTTCACCGTCGCAACATCAAGGAGATAATTCGTTGCCCCAACAACCGCATCCCAGTTCGCGTAGAAACTGTTGAGCGTGATGTTCGTGGCTGCCTGCGCTGTGGGTGCGGTGAGGGGGGCTGAAGAGATACCTTTTGACACACGATGGTTACCATTATCGGAAATGTAGAGGGTTCCCGAAGTATCCACCGAAACACAGACCGGACCATTGAAGCGAGCGGCACTGCCAACTCCATCACTGCTGCCGGACGTCCCAGCAGTACCACCAATGGTGGACACCACCCAATTTGAACCGACAGGGGTAATCTTGCGAATCAAATTATTGCCATAATCAGCCAGAAAGAGGTTGCCGCTGCCATCCACACATAGCCCCTCTGGTGTATTAAAACGCGCTGTGCTGTTAGTACCATCCGCACTACCGGCAAGACCCGCACTGCCCACAATAGTGGTCACAGCTCCAATGGGGGTTATTTTTCGAATGGTTTGATTCTGTACATCCGCCACATACACATTCCCGGAGCCATCCACGGTAACACCTGTGGGGAAGCGGAAGCGGGCAACTGTGCCAGTACCATCTGTACTTCCCGGGTTGCCAGCCAAACCCGCCAAAGTTGTGACCACCCAGTTGGTGCCATCAGGACTAATTTTGCGAATGGTATGGTTTCGGTTGTCAGCAACGTAGAGACTCCCTGCATTATCCAGCGTGATGGCCCATGGATAATTGAAACGCGCAGAGCCATTGGTGCCATCCGTGGCGCCTGTTACACCGGGACTGCCAGCTAAAGTTTGCACGACACCATCGGGTGTAACACGGCGAACTGTATGACTGTTAAAATCCACAACGTAGACTGTGCCGGTGGCATCCACGGTCGCACCGCAAGGATTGTTAAAGCGGGCTGTGCTGTTTGTGCCATCCGTCGTCCCCGTGGCACCAGCCAACCCTGCAAGAGTTGAAACAGTCCTGTCGGGTAACACCTTTCGAATGGTATTATTAGCTCCATCCGCCAGATAAATATTTCCTGTGACATCACACGCAAGATTATTTGGTGCATTGAACCGCGCGACGGTGCCGGTGCCGTCGGCGGCGCCGGAGGTGCCGGGCAGGCCGGCAAAGTTGGTGAAGGCGTAGAGGACCTGGGCCTGGAGGGCTGAACTGCTGACGCAGAGGCCCACGGCCAAGCCCGCGAGCAGTCTGACGGGGGAAAACAGCCTCGACGCCATCGTTCCGGCCGCGGTCGCGTTCTTCTTGTTCATCTCCGTCTCCTTTGAATCAACACCGCACCATACTCTTGACACGCGTTGAATTGTTCACAGGCCGGTGGGGATGTCAAATTATTAAACTATCAATATTCCGGTGGTTGCCGGGCTGCCGGTTGTAACGGCGCTCAAGCGGAGTTGAACAGAAGCTAACGAAGCAACGAAGAAGAATTTTGACGCAGATGAACGCTGATTCCCGCCGATTTTCTACCGTTTGAAAGCTGCGGCATCTGCGTCCATCAGCGTCTCCAGAGCGAAGTTGAACAGAAGCTAAGGAAGAAGAGTTTTTGACGCAGATGAACGCTGATTTTCTCGATTTGAAATCTGCGGCATCTGCGTCCATCCGCGTCTATAGTCTGCCCTGCCCCTTGGCGGGCTTGGCGTCCTTGGCGCGAACCCTCCGGTTTAGTCGCTGCCTCCGCGTTCGTCCGCGTCTCTGCGGTGCAGTTTTCCAAGGCTTGGAAAAGCGCGCAGGGAGTTTAGCGTTGCTGCTGATAGAGCGCGGCGATCTCGTCCGCGCTCAACGCGCGGTTGAACAGCATCAGATCATCCATCCGCCCCCCATACTCGCGGCGGTAGTTGCGCCCTTGTTCGGCGGCCGGACTATCGTAGTTGATGCCGATGTAAAAAGGCTGACCACTATACCCCAGTCCGCCCGATACCGTATGGTCGCCTTCCTTGGCAGGTTGCCCATCCAGAAAGAAAGTGACACGATATTGAGCGCCTTGCAAATTACAAGTGACCGCAAGGCAGTGCCACTCATTTTCGGTAAAAACGGGCAGCTCAAAATCAGAACTGAAATTGCGGTCCTGATTGGCCAAACAGCCAACCCAAGCGCAGGTGCGGTTGCCACCCAGATGGAACTGAATACCACCAGCACTGCCGTTGGGGGTCAGAGACGAAAGCACTGTTGGGACATTACCGGAGGAAAAACTCCACTGTGCTGGTTTCAGCCAGACGATCAACGTGGCGTTGGTCACCGCAAAATCCGGCGAGCCGGGGACGCGGACATGCGCGCCGCGGCCATCGAGTTCGAGCACCTCGCGCCGCCGCCCTTCGTCGCTGACCACCCGCGCGCCGTGGAACAGTTTGCCGGTGTGTTCGCGCCCGCTGGCGTCGGCGAGGTCCGCGCCCTGCGCGCCCTCAAAACGATACCAGAGCACCAGCCCCTCCGGCGCGACCGCCGCCGCCGCGCCGCCGGGGTTGACCGTGAGCGCGGTCAGCAGCTTCAGCGGCAGGGACACTTTGCCGACGAGCGTCGTCAGGCGCAGTTCGGCGAGGTCGAGCGTGGCGCTCAACTTATCGCCGTTGGCCAGCGCCAGCGCGACGGTGTTGGTCTGGGGCGAGAACTTGAGGGTGGTGATTTTGTCGAGCGGCAGTTCCAGCCGTGTGTAATCGGTGCGCAGGGGCAGCGCCTTGAGCGCCGGCTCGCCGATCAGCTTGGAGCCATCGCTCAAGGTGGCGGTGACGCGCAGGGGCAGGTTCGTCGCGGGCGCGGCGGCGGCGGCGAGGCCACCGAGCAACAACCCCACAGCTACGCGCCAGCCTTCTGTAAAATACCTAAACATGATCAGCCTCCATATTTTGGAAACGGAAACATGATAGGTTCTGTTGGCGACGGAGCAAGAACTTTTCACATGGTAATATTCACTCTTGTCCAAAATAGCTTTTTGAAAATTTAAACAGGCCTCCGGTAATCGTGTAAGATGAATTTGCACACATCACCGCGGTTAGCGCCGCGGACACGAAGAACGGAGGCGGGCACATGATACGAGTAGCGAGCTGTTTTGCGCAAGTGTTGGAACTGATCGACCGTTGCGGTTTTGGGCGCGCTGTGCAGGACTTGGATGCCGAGCGAGGCGCGAAGGGGTTTCGGTGTTGGGATCAGTTTGTGGCCATGCTGTTTTGCCAACTGGGTGCGGCGCACTCGCTGCGGGAGATTTGTGGCGGACTGGCGACCGCACTGGGGCGCGTGGTCCATCTGGGGTTGAAGGAAGCGCCAAAGCGTTCGACGCTGGCCTATGCCAATGCGCACCGGCCATGGGAATTGTACCAACAGGTTTTCGAACAGGTGCTGGGGCGTTGCCAGACCCTGGCCTCCGACCGGCGGCGGCCGTTTCGCTTCAAGAATCCCTTGCGGGTGCTGGATGCGACGGTGATCGACCTGTGTCTGGAAGTTTTCGACTGGGCGCGGTTTCGCCGGACCAAGGGCGCGATCAAGTTGCACCTGCAACTGCAAGATCGTGGTTGTCTGCCCTGCTGGGCGTTGGTGACGGAAGGCCGGACCCATGACGTGCGCGTGGCCCAAGGCTTGACCTTTGAACCAGGCACCATCGTGGCGATGGATCGAGCGTATACGGATTATGAGATGTTTGGGCGCTGGACAACGCAGGGCGTGTTCTTTGTCACCCGGATGAAGAGCAATGCTCAATACACGGTTTTCCACACCATCCCCGGCGGATCGCGCGGTGTGCGCCGGGTCGAATGGATTCGGCTGACAGGCGCCGCCGCCCAAGAATGCCCTACCGCCTTGCGCCGGATTACGGTCTGGGATGAGGAGGGCCAACGGGAGATCGTGTTGCTGACCAATGAGTGGCGATTGGCCGCAGCCACCATCGCACGAGTCTATCGTTACCGCTGGCAAATCGAACTGTTCTTCAAGGCCCTGAAACAGAACCTCAAGATCAAGACCTTCGTCGGCACCAGTGAAAACGCGGTCAAAACGCAAGTTTGGACAGCATTGATCACCATGCTGCTGCTGAAGTTCCTCCAACTGAAATCCTCCTGGCAATGGAGCCTTTCGAATCTGGCGGCATTGCTCCGCTTCAATCTGCTGAGCTATCGCGACTTGTGGGCTTGGCTGGACGATCCTTTTGGAGTCCCTATTCGGGAACCGGAGCCTGAACAACTGGCCTTGCCCATCTGAAATCTTGGACAGCATCTATGGAGACCTGAAATCGACCAACCCGTCCAACACCTGAAAACAAACGAGAATTTGCTACCCAACCCTAGCCGTCGCGGTTATCTTGGACAGCAGTGGGTAATATTCTGAAGAATAAACTCTGGATGAGACATCAATTTTCTGACGAAGCTGACAGCGAATCAATTATATGGACACTTGCAACGATTAAAGTTAATAATGGAAAGGGCGCAACGATGAGAGGATTAACATGAGTGAATACAATCGTTTTGGCTTTGAATGGTCTACGTACGATCAAATCATTCCACTCTACGAGAAGCAGTTCTGGGCTTGGGTCCACCCCCTGCAACCCGCAGATTTCGCAGGGAAGCGAGTACTGGATGCTGGTTGTGGCACCGGACGCAATTCGCTTTGGCCGCTACAGTCTGGCGCTGCCCATGTGACTGCCTTTGATGTTGACCCGCGCACGACTGCTGTAGCCCGGAAGAATTTAGCCAATCAACCCCGCGCGACCGTTCTGGAACACTCTATCTATGAGATCCCCTTCGAGAACGAGTTCGATATCTCCATGTCCATCGGGGTGATTCACCACCTTACCGACCCCCGCCGGGCTGTCGCGCAATTGGTCAAGGCCACTAAACCGGGCGGTACGGTACTAATCTGGGTCTATGGGCAAGAGGGTCACGCCACCTTGAAGAAGACGATTAATGCGGTACGCAAAATGACCAGTCGGATGCCCTTGGGGCTGTTGAACATTTTAGTTCGGCCTTTTTCTTTCTTATGGTGGTGTTTCATGCGTCTGGCCCCCAGCTCTGATCCCTATGTCCGGCTGCTTCGCAAAGCACCATTCTGGCACATCCATTCCATCTTATTTGATCAATTGCTTCCGGAGACTGCTTGCTACTGGAGTCGTGAAGAAGCCATATCCCTGTTCAAGGACTTACCGATTGGGAAGGTGGAAGCCTTTTTCTGTAACAAGTGTTCGTGGACAGTTCTGACGCGTAAACAGGGCTAGTAGCTGCTTTCCAATGCCGCCATGACAGCCACCAGTTTGATCCGCTCTTAGTTTTAAGTTCCCACTATCACAAGTTAGGTCTTAGCTTCCCCTTTTCCCTTTTCGCGGCGGTGGTGGGGTGTGGGGCATGGCAAGGATCAGCGGCCGGCGGCCTTGAGTTTCCAGCCGCCGGTGGGCCACCAGAAGCGGGCGTCGCGGGCGAGGCTGTTGGTTTGCATGAACCAGCCGCCGGTGCGGGTATCGGGGGTCTGCCAGATCAGGTCGCAGACGCCGTCGAGGTCCACGTCGGTGACGCCACTCAAGGCCCATTCGCCGGTGGTGAAGGCGATGGCGGAACGAATGGTGTCATCGGGGTTGTGGTACCAGATGGCGACGGTGCCGGCGCTGTTCTGCCAGAAGAGTTCGGCCTTGGCGTCGCCATCGAGGTCGCCAAGGCCGCGCAGTTTCCAGCCGGCCATGCTGCCCAACTGGACGGCGGCCTGGAACGCGCCGTTGGTCTCCAGCTTCCAGTAGGCGACGCGGCCATCGCTGGTCTGGAAGAAGACCTGGCCGCGGCCGGTGCCCTCATAGTCGCCGCAGGCCTTGATCTCCCAGCCGCCGATGTTCCACCAGAAGCGGGCGTCGCGGGTGGTGCCATCGGCCTGGAGGAACCAGCCGCCGGTGTCGCTGGCGGTGTTCTGAAAGAGGAGGTCGCTGACGCCATCGCCATCAATATCGCCGGCGGCCTTCAGGGCCCAGCCGCCGGTGTTGGCGGGGATGCGGGCGAACTCGAAGCCGCCGGTGCTGTTGAGAATCCAACTGGCGAGCAGGCCGTTGCCGTCCTGGAAGAACAGTTGCGGGACGTTGGTGGCGAGGGGGCACGGGACCCACGCGACCTGGTCGAGCCAGCCGGCGTCGCTGCCGCCGTTCGCGCCGGCGGTCTTCATGTAGGCCCAGGTGAAGCGGAGGGCACCGGTGGTGCTGTAGTAGGCGGCGTACTGCTGCCAGCCGGTGTTGCCGGTGAGGGAGGCGACAAGGGTGCCGTTGGTGTAGAAGCCGAGGTTGGCATTGGTGCCGGTGGAGGCCTTCCACCAGAAGATGACGGAGCCGGGGCCGTTGGTGGTGAGCTGCACAAAAGAATAGGCGCTGTTGGTCCCGGTGACCGTACCGGGGTTCCCGCTTTGCAGGGCCAGGCCATCATGGGTCACGCCCGTCTGCGCGAACCAGGTGGCGCTGCCGCCATAGCTATCGCTGCTCTCCCAACCGGCGCCGGGCATGTTGAGCGCGAGGCCCAGGTTGGGCTGGACGACGTTCAGCACCACGCTCTCGGTGTCGAACTCCTGCGCGGCGCGGATGTCGGTGCCCAACTGGCTGCCGACGATGCCATCGCCATTGTGATCATATTGGTCATAGATGCTGAAGAGCAGGTTCATCCGGCCGAGGGCGGTGGGCGTCAGGTAGATATAACCATCGCTCAAATAGGCCTGGACATTGTAGAGCGAAGCGCCGGTATCGCCATCCCACAAGCCCAGGTTGTTGGTCCCGCCACTGGCCCAGGTGAAGGGGAAGGCGATGGTGTCGTTCTGCGTGACGACCAGGTCGGTCGGCATGGAGTAGAAGAACGGCGGATCGTGCAGGGTGCTGGCGATGACGCTGACCTGGAAGGTCACCTGCGTGGAGAGGCCCAGGCCGTTCTGCGCGCGGACGACGAGCGTGGCCGTGCCGGTGCTGGCCGGCGCGGTCAGGTAGAGGACGGCGCCCTGGCGGTAGTTGGTGATGCTGGCGGAGTTGATGAGGACCGGGGCGACCGGCGCGCTGTTCCCATCCACCGGCGTCGCCATGAGCTGGCCGAAGAAATCAAAACCGTGGGTCACCTGGCCGAGGATGGTGTGGCGGTAGTTCAGGTGATAGGGCGGAGTGACGCCGCCGGCCCCGAACGAGAGGTTGGGCGCGGTGATGAAGAACTGCGAGTCGTTGTTGTCGCGGCCCAGCGGGGCCGAGGTCAGGAAGCCGGAGTTGGCCATCGCCAACTGGCCGAAGCCCTCGAACGTCAGGCCGAGCACGAACTCGTCCTCGAACTTCACGCCGGAGCCGCCGGTGCCGTTGCCGTTGGGGTCCCCACCCTGCGCCATGAAGTTCTGGATGATGCGGTGGAAGGTCAGGCCGTTATAGAAATTGCTGTTGACCAGGCTGATGAGGCGCGCGGTGGTCCTGGGGGTCAGGTGCTCGCACAACTCCAGCATCAGATCGCCGGTGGTCGTGGTCACGTTGGTGGTATAGGTGGTGACGGTGTTGGTCGTAATGAAAAGCTCGCCGGGGGTGTTGCCATCGAAGACGGCCGTGGGCACGGGTTCGGCGCCGTGATAGACCGCCCACGTGCCGGTAGGAGAGGAGGACTGGTAATAGTCATCGGTGTCGTCATTGAAATCCCACTGGCTGAAGGAGGGATGGACGAAGAGGAACATGACGCCGGTGGTGTTGGTGTAGGCGCCCAGCGCCGCGCCGCCGGCGGCGGACTTGGCGCCATCCCAAACATAGGTGCCGTTGCAGCCCGCCGTGCCGGCGCCCGAGACGAAGAGGACGTTGGTCCCCTGCCCCAGGCTGACGTTGGTGGAGTAGCTGCCGGTGTTGATATTGGTCTGGATGGTGTGGGACTGGACGCCGACGTTGAGATGCAGCGAGCGGTTGGTGGTGACCAGCGCGGTCGTCAGACTGGACATGTTGTTGGAGACCACCGTGAAGGTCAGCGGCGAACCCTGCGGGTCGGCGCCATCGAGCGGCAGGGTGAACGTCCGGCCGGCCAGAATGGTGACGTTGGAGACCGATAGGCTGGGCGGCAACTGGGCTTGAGCCATCAACACGGCGCAGCCGCCGAGCAGCAACAGGGAGCGGATGGATGTACGCATGGGCGCATCCTACTGACCCACCCCCCCGCGCTCAAGCCCGAACCGGACGGCCGGCCATCTGCACGGTTGCAAAATCGGGGGCGGAAAATAGAATGCCGCCATGCGCGTTTCAGATTTCTTCCAACTGGCGGAAAACCAGACCAGCATCCGCACCGAACTCCTCGCCGGTGCGACGACGTTCTTGAGCATGGCCTATATCCTGTTCGTCCAGCCGGCGGTGCTCGCCACGGACTTCGCCGGCCAGCCGACCGGGCTGGAGGCGGGCGCGGTCCTGCTGGCGACCTGCCTCGCCTCGGCGTTTGGCACGGCGTTGATGGGCCTGCTGGCGCGCTATCCGATCGCGCTGGCGCCGGGCATGGGCGAGAACTTTTTCTTCGTCAGCGTCTGCATGAGCCTCTCGGCGCTGGGCGTCGCCCACGCGTGGCAGACGGCGCTGGCGATAGTCTTTCTCTCCGGGCTCATCTTCCTGGCGCTTTCGCTCGTGCGGCTGCGCGAGGCCGTGATCGAGTCGGTCAGCCCGAGCCTGTGCTGCGGGATCGCCGCGGGCATCGGCCTGTTCATCGCGTTCATCGGCTTGAAGAACGCCGGGTTGATCATCGGCAAACCCGGCACGCTGGTCGGGCTGAACACGCATCCGGTTGGCGCCGATCTCGCCGTCTTCGGCGTCGGCCTGCTGGTGGCGGCGGGCTTGCAGGCGCGCAAGGTCCGCGGCGCGATTCTGCTCGGCATCCTTGCCGCCGCCGCCACGGCGCTGGCGCTGGGCAAGACGCACTACACCGGCCTCGTCGGCTTTCCGCAGATCAAGACCGGCGCAATCGGGCAGATGGATTTCGCGGGCGCGCTCTCGCCCACCGCCCTGCCCTTCATCGCGGTCTTCCTGTTCATGGTGCTGTTCGACACGGTTGGCACGCTCGTCGGCGTGACGCAGCAGGCGGGGCTGATGCAGGGCAACAAGCTGCCGCGCGCGACGCAGGCGTTCTTCGCCGACGCCGCCGCGACCACCGTCGGGGCCGCGCTCGGCACGAGCACTGTCACCAGCTATATCGAGAGCGCCACCGGCGTCCAGACCGGCGGCCGCACCGGCCTGACCGCGCTGACCGTGGCCGCGTTGTTTCTGCTCGCGCTCTTCTTCAGCCCGCTGATCGCGATGGTCGGCGGCTACGCGCCGATCACCGCGCCGGCGCTGGTTCTGGTCGGCGCGCTGATGATGCAGAGCGTGACGCGCGTGGCGTGGGACGATTTCAGCGAGGCCGTGCCGGCGTTTCTCGCGCTGCTCGGTATCCCGCTGACCTTCTCGATTGCCGACGGCATCGCGTTGAGCTTCGTCAGCTATCCGGTGATCAAGCTGCTCGGTGGGCGCGCGCGTGACGTGGGCTGGCCGATGTGGGTGGTGGCGGCGCTGCTGTTGTACTACTTCCTCGCCGTGCGGCCGCTGACCGGCTAAGCCGGTCAGGGGGCGCCGGGGATCTTCCTGAACGGCACCATCATCACGCCGTAACCGTTGGAGAACAGGCGGCCGGACCAGAAGGGCTGCAGTTCGGGGTTGGTGTTCCTGGGCACGTGAACTTCCGCGCGGAATTCCGTCAGCCCCGGCCGGGGGAAGTACTGTGTGTCCACGAGTCCGCCCAGCACCAACTCACGTCCCGGCTCCAGCCACACGCAATCGTTCCTATGGAAAAAGGCCGTTTCGTTCCGATCAATCATGAAGCAGTCGCGCCGGCCGCTGGCATAGGACCAGAAGAAGCCCTGCTGAGGTTTCTTGGGGAACCAGACCGCCTTGGCACCGGCGTTCTTCACCACCACACTGAATGAGACCGGCGGACCCAGTTGCGCCACGAAGTTCGGGCTCGAAAGCTCCAGCGCCAACCCCTCATGCGGCTGGCCATCGTTGAGCGTACCCAGTGTGTGAGGATAGTAAACCTCCTCCAGCGTTCCGCACCCCAGCAGGCCCAGCAAGCCAAGCCCGACCATCCCCGCACTCCAACCCTTTGCCTTCATACGACTCCCTCGCTTCCGGCGCAACTATACCGCAGGACCGGTGATCTTCCACGCGTCTCAACGCCGCGCGAAATATAGCCGCTCGAGGGAATGCGTTCCAGAACTTAATGACTGCGCAGCAGCCTCAGGAACCATCGGGGGCAGAGGCAGAGGCCTGGGCCAGACGCCGTGGCTTCTGCCATACAAACTGGACACCAAAACCATTGGAGAGCGCCCGGCCGGACCAGAACGGCGCCAAGGCGGGGTTGGTATTCCGCGGGATATCCAGTTCGACACAAAACTCCGTGATGCCGGCGTGGCGGAAGTAAGAGGTGTCCAGCACGGAGGGCATCCGCAATTCCTTGCCCGGCGCCAACAGGACACACTCCGAGGGCTGGAAGAAACGCGCCGGCTCACGATCCAGCACAAAGCAGTCGTGCCGCCCGCTGGGATAGGTCCAGAAAAAAATCTGCAGGGGGCGCTTGGGAATCCAATAATTGTGCTCCGAGGTATTGCGCAGCACCACCTGGAAGGCCACCGGCTCGCCCAACGCCACCGTGGACTCCTGGCTGATCAACCGCAACGCCAGTCCATCGCAGCCCGGCTCGCCGGGCAGGGCGCCGACAGTGCGCGGACGATAGGCATGGGGCAGCGAGGCGCAACCGCTCAAGCCACCCGCCAGCACCAACGCACCCACTAGGGTCCAACGTCTTTTCATGCTATGCTCCGCCCGCTTTTAAGCAGGTCGTATGCCGGGAAACCGGCTGACAGGAGAGCCCATGAAATTTGTTCTGCTCTATATCACGACCGCCCACCGGGCGGAGGCACGGCGCCTCGGGCAAACGCTGCTGCGCGAGCGGCTGGTCGCGTGCGTCAATCTGCTCGGCCCGGTCGAGTCGCACTATTGGTGGCAGGGGCAACTGGAAAACAGCCGCGAGTGGCTGCTGCTGGCCAAGACTCGGGCGACACTGGCTGCGGCGGTCATCAAGCGCGTCAAGGCGCTGCACAGTTACACAACGCCCTGCGTGGTGACGCTGCCGCTGGCAAAAGGAAATCCGGCTTTCCTGACGTGGCTGGCGGCCGAGACGCGGCCGCCGGTCAGTCGCGCCGCCCGCCGAGCAGTCCGGAGCGGATGACGTAGTAGAGCAGCGTCAGCAACGCCGTCACCGCGCCCGCCACGTAGGTCATGAAGGCCGCGTTGAGCACCCGGGCCGCGCCCGCCGACTCCAGCGGCGAGACGATGCCGGCGCTGACCATCAACTGCTTCGCCCGCCGGCTCGCGTCCCACTCCACCGGCAGCGTGACGAACGCGAAGACCACGGTCAGCAGGAACAGCACGACGCCGATTTTGAGCACCAGCGGCGAGTGCATGATCATGCCGGCGAAGAACAGGATGTAGGCAAACTGGCTGCCGAAGTTCGTCACCGGCACCAGTTGCGTGCGCAGCTTGAGCGGGCCGTAGAGCTTCGCGTGCTGGATCGCGTGGCCGGCCTCGTGGCACGCCACGCCGATCGCGGAGAGCGAGGGCGAGCGATAGACGTCCGGCGAGAGATTCAGCGTCAGGTTGCGCGGGTCATAGTGGTCGCTCAAGAAACCCTGGTGCTCCCGGACGGTGACGCCGGTGATGCCCTGCGACGCGAGCAGGCGCTCCGCCGCCTCGGCGCCGGTCAGGCCGGAGGCCGCGCTGTAGCGCGCGTACTTGGCAAAGGTGCTGCGGGTCAGCCACGTCGCCAGCAGGGCCAGCAGAAGCCCCGGCAGTGCCAGATAGAAATACAAGGGGTCGAAAAACATGGTTTTATCCTCTGCGCCCGGGCGCAATTTTTTTGAGATTAGATGCCCGGACCGGCCAAAACGTTCAGTGCTTTCGGAGTTGGTGGAGGGTAGGAGAGTTGAACTCCCGACCTCCTGAATGCCATTCAGGCGCTCTCCCAGCTGAGCTAACCCCCCAGCCGAAAGCGCGGCGACTATAGGCGAATTCTTCGGGTTGTCAACGGCCAATCCGATTTTTTCCAAGCCTTGGAAAAAACCGCCGGAAAAATTCCAAGCCTTGGAAAACCTGGCCGCAGAAAGTTCCAAGCCCGCGGGCGCAAGGACCCAGTGCACCACTTGGGGGGTCGGGTGGATGGTTGGACGAGGGTGGGCATGTCACAGGGTGGGTGTGGTGGGATTGGTGGCGGGACCGGAACCTTCCCGCCCC
>CAISWQ010000068.1 GCA_903889245.1 uncultured Lentisphaerota bacterium
ATCACCACGAGTTTGCTCATAGCCGCCTCATTTTTGCGGCGCTAGCCTACCACACACCGCCAACCCCGCAAATAGTTCGACAATGAAGCCCGGCGAGCTATAGTTTGAGCGCGGTTGGCGGGGTGCGCCGACCCAAAAGGAGCACAAAATGAAAACAGGTTATAGGTGCATCGGTTTGTTGCTGACGGCCATGGCGGCCATCGGCTTGCTTACGCCGGGCTGTGGTGGTGGCGATGAAACCACCGTGGTGACCAATGTGGTGGCAGCCCCGTTGCCGGCCGAAATCATCCTCGACAGCAAAACCTTGAGCGTGGCTGGTGGCGGCGGTACTGCCGATACGACTCCCGCTGCGGCGGCCACCAATGGGGTCATCACGGCCACGGTCACGTGGAGCGGTGGCTCAAATATGGTGGCGGCTTTGTACAGGGATGGTGCCTTGCAGGGCCTGGCCACAGACACCTCCCCCTTGGTGATTACGGCCAACACCGCGCCGGGGCCGCAGTGGCATGCGCGTGTCATCAACAACAACACCGCTGCCATCACGGTCAACGTCGTCGTCTCGCTGACGCCATAAGACGGACTCCAAGACCCTGGATGGCGGATCGGGCGGAGGCTTCCCCCCTGCGATGTAAAAATTCCTGTAGGGTGTGGTCCCTTCTTTTCCGCTGTTGGGGGAATCCGCTGGTCTGGAGGGGAGGGGGGCCGCTAGGATGCGGCCATGAAGCACACGTTTCCCGCTTGGTTCAGTCTCGCAACGGCATTTCATTTTACCGGCGCAGTGCTGACGGCGGCGGGTGGGCTGCTGAAGCTGGAGGAAGGCTTCGCCGTGCCGCCGGCGGAGGCGAAGCCGTTGGCCTGGTGGCACTGGATCAATGGCAACATCACCAAGGCCGGCATCCGCGCCGACTTGGAAGATATGAAGCGCGTCGGCATCGGCGGCGCGCAGATGCTCGACGTCAGCATCTATCTTCCGCCCGGCCCGGTCCGCTACGGCTCCGACGCGTGGCACGAGCACGTGCAATTTGCGATTCGCACCGCCGGCGAGCTCGGCCTCGAACTCGACCTGATGAACGCGCCCGGCTGGTCGGGCAGCGGCGGGCCGTGGATCACGCCGGAGCGCGGCATGAAGCGCTATGTCTGGACCGAAACCGCCGTCGCGGGCGGCGCGCCGGTCAGCGTGCCACTGAAGCAGCCGACGGCGAAGCTCGGCTTTTACCGCGACGTGGCCGTGCTCGCGTTTCCCACCGGCAGCAAGGCGACGGTCAAGGAAGAGCCGCAGCTCAAGTCCGTCGCCGCCATCAAGCTGGAACCGCAGGCGCAGCCGATTCCCGCCGACCGCGTGCTGGTACTGACCAAGTCCATGAACGCCGCAGGCCAGCTCACCGGCGAATTGCCGGCGGGGCGCTGGACGGTGTTGCGCTTCGGCTACACAACCACCGGCAGCATGAATCATCCGGCGCAGCCGGAAGGCCACGGGCAGGAGTGCGACAAGCTGGATGAGGACGTCGTGCAGTTCCAGTTCGAGCAGTCGCTCGGCCGCATCCTGCGCGAAGCCGGGCCGCAGGCGGGCAAGGGACTGCGAGGCCTTTTGTTCGATAGCTTCGAGGGCGGTTTCCAAAACTGGGGCGCCACGTTGCCGCAGGATTTTCAGCAGCGCAAGGGCTACGACCTTGTCCCGTGGTTGCCGGTGCTGACCGGCCGCACGGTCGGCTCGGCGGAACAGTCGGAGGCGTTCCTGCGCGACTTCCGCGGCGTCATCGCCGATCTGATCGCCGGGAAATACCTCGGCACGATGCAGCGCCTCGCGCACGCGCACGGGCTCCGGGTCTATGCCGAGGCGCAGGGCGGCCCGCTGAATCCGTTCCTCTGCAACGAGTACACCGATGTGCCGATGAACGAGTTCTGGATGCCGGACGCGCGCGGGCGCGGCGGCCACATGAAGCCGATCGCCTCGGTGGCCAACCGGCTTGGCCGGCGCATCGTCGGCGCGGAGGCGTTCACCGCGAAACCGGAGGACGGCCGCTGGCTGGCGACGCCCGCGAACATGAAGGCCGTCGGCGACTGCGCGTTCGCCGCGGGCATCAACCGCTTCATCTTCCACACCTACGTTCACCAACCGTACTCCGACATTGCGCCGGGCTTCACGCTGGGCCGCTACGGCACGCACTTCGGCCGCTTGAACACATGGTGGCCGCTGGCCGGCGCGTGGATGAGTTACCTCGCGCGCTGCCAGTTCCTGCTCCAGCAGGGCCACACCGCCGCCGACCTGCTGATGCTGATTGGCGACGAGGAGGGCTATCCACTCAACCTCACGCATCTGGGTGTGCCGCGCGGCTACGACTTCGATGTCTGCTATGCGCGCCACCTCTCGTCGCTCGTCTGGCGCGACGGCGCCTTCCGCTCGCCGAACGGCTTGGTCTATCGCGCGCTGGTGCTGCCGAAGAAGTGGACCGCCGACCTCGCCACGCTGCAACGGCTGAAGATGTTCCTGGCGCAGGGCGCGGTGCTGCTCGGCGCGCCACCGGCCGCGCCGGCCGGCCTGCTCGAACAGCGCAACCGTCTGCCGGAATGGCGCTCTCTCGTCGCGGAACTTTTCGCGAAGGTCAAACCGCGCGAGGCGCTCCAGACAACACTCGATGAACTCAAGTTACCGCCGGACGCGGCCTTCACCGCGACCACGGGCGCGGCGGAGATGCATTGGATTCACCGCGCGACCACCGAGGGCGAGCTCTACTTCGTCTCGAACCAGAGTGGCCAGCCGGTGACGGTACAGGCGACGTTCCGCGCGGGCCGCCGCGCTCCGGAAATCTGGGACCCAGTCACGGGACAGCATGCGCCGGCCGCCGAGTACAAGATCGAGGCTGGGCGCGTCAGCCTGCCGCTCGCGCTCGACGCCTCCGGCTCCACCTTCGTCGTTTTCCGCCGCGAGTTGCCGGCCGATGAGCAGGTCAGCGCGCCGCCGAAAACAAAACTGCCCGCGCCCATCGCCATCAACGGCCCGTGGCGCGTACAGTTCCAACCTGGCCGCGGTGCACCGGCGGCGATCACGATGGAGAAACTCGCCTCGTGGACGCAGTGCGCCGATGCGGGCGTGAAGTTCTTCTCCGGCATCGCGACCTATCGGAAGGTCTTCGACCTTCCGCCAGAAATCAGAAGTCAGAGGTCGGAAGTCAGCAAGAGTTCTACTGCGGGCTCTGACCTCCGACCTCTGACCTCTGATCTCTCGCGTCGGATCTATCTGACCCTTGGTGCGGTCAGCGATATCGCTTCAATAAAAATCAACGGACATGAAGCGGGCGTGGCCTGGACGGCGCCGTTCGCGGTGGACGTCACCGGGCTGCTGCGCGCCGGCGAGAACATGCTGGAGATCGCCGTCGCCAACCGCTGGGTCAACCGGCTGATCGGCGACGAGGCCCTGCCGCCCGACGCGCGCTACGACTTCGGCAGCTCGAAGTTCACCACCGGCCGCCTCGCCGAACTGCCGCCGTGGCTCGGCCACGCGGAGCTGACGCGCCAGCGTCACCGCATCACCTTCGCGACGTGGTCGCTCTATAAATCCGATTCGCCGCTGCGCGACTCCGGTCTGCTGGGACCGGTCCGGCTCGAATGCCGGGAACAAAGGAACCCATGAAAATTACTTTCATGTTCCCGGTGTTGTTGGTGTGGGTGCAGGTCGCGCTCGCCGACGCGAATCTGCCGGCCATCCGGTTTGAACAGAGCGGCAGTTCTCCCTCCATCGCCGAGCAGCCGGCCGCGTTCGTGCTGGCGAACGAGCCGGAGGGCGGCAAGGCCAACCTCGTCGTGGAGTTCGATCTCGCCGCGCAGACGGTCACGCCACTGGCGCGCCTGCACCTCGACAACGTGCTCAAGCTCCAGGTCAAGCGGCCCGGCCAGAAGAACACCGGCGAGCGCGGCATCCTGCACGTCTTTGCGCCCGGCCTGGCCGAACCGGTCGGCGTGTTGCCGGTGAAGGCGGGCGGCCTCACCAATGCCTACATGATAGATGTCACGGCCATCGTCAACGCCGCGCTCGCGCAGCCGGCCGGCCGGCGGAAGCTGCAACTCGAAGTGCGTCTCGAGGGCAAACCGCTCTACTACGAAGTCTATGCCGCGCCGAAAAATTTTCCGCCCACGCTCGAGATTGTCACCGCTACCAACTGGAGCGACGACTGGCCAGCGTGTGTGGCGCCGATCACGCGCGGGCCGCAAATCTACCGCGAGCCCTGCCTGCCGTTGACCGACAACCGCGACAAGGAAGTCGTGTTGCCACTGCTCTACCCGGCGAAGAAGATCAACGCAGTCGTTGCCAACGCCACCGGCGCGAAGCTGGAGGAAGGCCGCGACTGGCTGCTGCGCGATGGCAAGCTCGTGCTGCCGTGCGGCACGCGCGCGCCGGTACAACTGGAGGCGGAATTTTTCCTCGCGCCGCACAAGGAGAAGAACGGCACAACGAATATGATTCACACCGCCGTGCGCCTGATGGAGGGCACGTGGTATCACGAGCGGCAGCTTGCCGTTACCTACGAGCCCGCTGCGCGCGACTGGTCGTTCCCGCCGCCGCGCGCCACGCTCGACCAGCTCCCGCGCCTGAAGCAGAAGCTCGCCGCGAAGGAACCGCTCACCCTGTTGCTGTTCGGCGACAGCATCTCCGCCGGCGGCAACGCCTCGAAGTTTCAGAACGCGTGGCCGTGGCAGCCGAGCTACGGCGAGCTCGTCGCGCGCGCCCTCGGTGCGCGTTGGGGCTCCAGGGTGAATTATCTCAACCACTCGCGCGCCGGCGCGACCTCCGGTTACGGCCTCGCGCAGGCGGATGAGCAGGCCGCGTGGTTCAAGCCCGACCTCGCAATCATCGCCTATGGCATGAACGACCGCGGCGACACCCGCCGCGGCGTCTACCGGGAGAACCTCGAAAAAATTCTGGCGACGATCCGCGCCCGTTCGCCGGCAACCGAGTTCATCGTCGTCGCGCCGATGCTGAACAATCCCAAACAGCCGACCGGTCTTGACCCCGTCCTGTTCATCCGCGACGAGGCACTCAAGCTTGCCGGCCCCGGCATCGCCACGGTGGACGTCACCTCGATGCACCTCGAAATCATCAAGCGCAAACCCTACCTCGACCTCTCCGGCAACGGCGCGAACCACCCGAACGACTTTTTGCACCGCCTCTACGCGCAGCGCATCTTGGAAATTCTCACACCGCCACCGTGAGGTTACAGGGGCGCCACGCCTGCGCCGTTTGTCTGGCGGGCTTGAAGGGAAGCGCAGCGGTTTTTCAATCCCACAAAGTTATGGGTGAAGCGCAGCAGCGTGGGCCATCAATTCCGCGGGGATGCGCTTGTCAAGGCGTTCGCGCGCCAGGCGTCGGCGAGTTCAGTAATGGTGTGGCCGGTGCGCTGCTTCCAGAAATCTTCGGTGTAGGTGCCGGCGCGCGCGGCGGCGTTGAGCTGCGTGACGAGCTGTGGATCATATTTCGTCGTGACGAAGTTGAAGAAATTGGCGGTGGTGCGATAGCTCGCGTCGTGGCGCGCCTTCGCTGCGTCGCGAGCGCGGACTTCAGCCCCATGTGACTGCGGTTCATAGAGGAACCAGCGGATATAGTCGGCGAGGCCCTCGGTCACCCAGCCCGGCGTCGGCGTCGCCTTGGGGTTGCGGCGGTTCAAGCCATACTGTTGCACCACATGCACCAGTTCATGCACGATGGAACCCTTCGCCTCGCCTTTCAGGTTCGCGCGATACCACTTGGCGGCGCAGCTCACGCGCGTACCGCCGGTGGCGGCGACGCCCTTCATCTCGGCGCTGAACACGATCTGGACGTTGCGCGGCGCGGCGTAGCCCGCGCTGGCGAGCAGCTTGGCGATGCGCGGATACCATTCGCGCAGCACGGGCGCGAGTTCAGTGTGTGTCCAATCGGTCAGGTCGGGCGCCTCGGTGGTGTCCACGGCGAACCGGCACGCGCCGCCGGCGGTCTCGACGATCTCCACGCGCGCCGCCGGCATGGCGACGGGTTCGGGCGCGGGCCCGCCGGCTTCGATCACATCCATCTCGCTGAAGAACGTGTTGCCGAACGGATCGTTCGCCTCGGTGTGCGCGACCTCGAAGAGCAGGTAGCGATAACGGCCGAGGCTGCCGGTGGACTCGGCGATACTGACGCCATATTGCCCGCCGGGTTCGCCGCTCTTCGGCCGCGTATCCACCGCCGCGATTTTCTTCCAGTCATCGGTGCCATTGTTGCCGGCGGAGAGCGTATAGACCTGCGGGCCGCGGTCGCCGGCGTGCCATGAGAACGTGTTGACCTGTTTGATCGCGATGGCGCGGCCGAGATCAAGCCGCAGCTTGCCGCCCGCGGTGCCGGCGGCAAAGAAGAAATTCTCGCGCGGCGCGTCGGATGAGCGCGGTAGTTTGCCATCGTGCAACGCGGCCAGCTCGCCGCCGTTGCCGTCGCGGTGGCCCTCGACGAGGCTGAACTCCGCGGTCGTCGCCGCGTCGTTGCGCGCCGGCGGCGGCACGCGCTTGAACCGGAAGTCGGTGGTCAGCTCGTTGCGCTCGCTGACGACCTCGACGGCGGCGTGTGAAGACAGCACACCGGAACAAAGGGAAAATGAGGCCAGCAAGGGGGCGACCCGGCTTGAAAAAATATGCTTGGGAAGCGGCTCGACAAGCCTCGCCCTCCAGCTTGGGGCGTGGCTTGTTCCTCTTGTGGAGGGCGAAGCTTGCCGAGCCGACGATAATTCGGAACGCGGCATCACGGCACCCACGTCTCGCCCTGCGGCCGCCACTGGTCGTCGAAGAAACCGGTCGCGGCGATCTTGCCGGGCCAGCGCGGGCCGGCCGGCTCGCGCAGGTCCACGATCGCCCAGTCGGGCAGCTTCGGCGTCTGGTCGGAGTTGGTGTTGTTCGCGCCGGAGCGGAAGGTCTGGCCGCTGTTGAGCACGAGGTAACGCGACTGGTTGAGCGGATTTGGGAAGATCAGGACCGGCGCGTGGTGCGCGGCGTCGTATTTCTTCCCGCCGAATTCCAGCGCGGCGGCGGACCAGCGCAGCGGCAGCTTATCGGCGAGCTGCGCGAGCAGCTTGTTGCTCGCGACGTCGCCCCAAAGAATCAGGTTGCAGTGGGCGATGTCATCAGCCGTGATGGCGATGTCGTCCTTGATCGGCGCCTCGCCACGGAAGACGCGCCGCCACTCGCTACGAGCGAGCTCCATCTCCGCCTTGGCCCACGCGCCGACGGCCGCGTTCAATGGCCGGCCGGTCGGGCGCACGAATAGGAAGCGCGACATGAACGCGTGATCAAGCGGGCCGCAGACGCCGGGCCGTTTGTGCAGCGTTGTCAGCGATCCGTTTTTCCACTGGCCGTTCTCCTTGTGGAACTGCGCGCCGGCCTTGTTCCAGCCGGCGGGCAGCGTGGCGCCATCGAGCACGACCTGCTGGATGCGATCACTGGCAAGACCCGTGGCGAACGGCGTGACGAAGCGCAGCGCGGCGACGTTGCGCGTCGTCGCCGTGATCTTGTTGCCCTCGACCTTCGCGGTCACGTCGGCGCGCTCGAACGATTTCTCCAGCGACTCCAGCTCGACCCAGCGCATCCGCGGATAGACGAGCGTGTAGGTGGTCAGGTGGACCTGCTTCGGTTCCGGGTCGCGACCCTTCGCGGCGGCGGCGCTGACGAACGCCTCGATCTTCGGCTTGGCCTCGGGGTGATATTTGTGCGCGGTCTGCGGCCCGATGATGTGCGGGAAGGTCAGGCCCTCCTTCTCGGCGTAGCGCAGCATGATGTCGGCGGCCTGCTTCTGCTTGTCAATTTCTCCGGAGTAGGCGACGAGCGGGACGTTGGCAAGGTTCGCGGCGTAGAGCGTGGCATCGGTCCAGCGCCAGAGCTTCTGCTCCCACGGCGGGATGGGCTCCTTGCCGGCGTCGAAGACGTGCGCGAACTCGGCGGTCTCGGCAAAACCTGCGCCCGGCGCGGCCGCGGCCCACAGCCCCGCGTGCTGCACCGCGAAGTGCCACGTCGCGGCGCCGCCCATCGAGAAGCCGCGCACGACGACGCGGTTGTCGTCCACCGCGTAGCGGTTGCGCAGATGATCCCATGCCTCGAACAGATCACGCTCGCCGGCGAACTTGTTCGCGTTACAGAGGCGACCGTAGAGGAAGCAGACGAACGTGCCCGGCGGCGCGAACTCCGGCTTGGCGCGCGCCTGCGAATCGAGGAAGGCGAGCTCGGTCAGCTTCTCGTTGCGGCCGTGGAACCAGAAATCGAGGCGGCGCGGCTTACGGTCGCCGGGCTTCCAGCCGTCGGGCACGAGCAGCGCGTAGGGCTGGAGCGAGCCATCCATCTGCGAACGGTAGGCGCGCAGCACCATGCCCGTCTGCTCCAGCCACGGCGTGCGGCCGGCGGCGAGCGCGGAGGCGCGTGCCAGGCCTTGCGTCAGCAGCCCGCGCGCGACGGCGATCTGCTTGAGGTCGAGTACCTCGTCGTAGCGCAGCGCCCAGTCCACGGCCTTGTGGAAAATCTGCACGTCGGTCAGCTCTGGCCGCGGCGGAAGTTTGGCGATGGCGGCGGCGAGTTGCGCCGCGCCCGCCTCCAACTCGCGCCGGTCCTTCTCCGGCACGGCGACGCCCGCCGGCGGCACACGCTTGGGTGCGGCCGGCGCGGCCGGCTTCGGCGCCTGCGCCCACCCCCCCCCCCGCCAACGCCAGCAACAAACCGCAACTTAGAATTTTCATAGTCATTCCTTCGCGCCGCGCAGCGTAGGCCAGCGTCCCCGTCGCTGCAATCGGAAACAGGGTGGTGGGCCAGGCTTCCAAGCCTTGGGAAAATCCGCGTGAAAAGTTCCAAGGCTTTGGAAAAAGCGCAAATTTTTCCCAAGCCTTGGAGGACTGGTTGGGCGTAAATTCGCTTGTGACGCCACGGGCGTCGGGTAGGATGCCGCCACCATGACGATCCACAGACAGCAGTTCAGCCGGCGACAGTTTCTCCAAGGCTGCGGGGCGGCAACGGCCGCGCTGGCGCTCGGTCCGCGGCAGGCGCACGCGGCGGATGACTTCAAGCTGCGTTACCTGCTCGCCTCAAGCCTCTACGGCACGCTGCCGCTGGCGGAGATTCTGCCGGAGGTCGTGCGCAGCGGCGCCGAGGCGCTCGACGTCTGGCCGCTCAAGCACGGCAACCAGCGCGAGCAGATCACGGAGATGGGTAACGAGAAATGCGCCGCATTGCTCAAGCAGCACAACGTCCAGCTTGGCTGCCTGACGCGCTTCGATCTCGGCCCGTTCAAGCTGGCGCCGGAGCTCGCCTTTGGGAAGCAGTTCGGCGCGAAGTTGCTCGTCACCGGCAGCGGCGGCAGCGGCAAGCTGGCCGGCGCCGAGCTCAAGGCCGCGCTCAAGAAATTCGTCGAGGACATGCAGCCGCACGTCGAGGCCGCGACGCAGGCGGGTATCGTGCTCGGCATCGAGAACCACGGCTCGACGATGCTGGCGACGCCGGACGCGGTCCGCTGGTTCGCGGAGCTTTCGCCCTCGAACCATCTCGGCGTGGCGCTCGCCCCCTATCACCTGCCGCAGGAGCCGGCGCTGCTCGCGAAGCTGATCGAGGACCTCGGCCCCAAGCTCGCGCTCTTCTACGCGTGGGAATATGGCAGGGGCTGCATGAAGAAGCTGCCGAAGGATGAGGAAATGATGCAGCTCCCCGGCCGCGGCACGCTCGACTTCGCGCCGTTGCTGGCCGCGCTGCGCAAGATCAACTACCGCGGCTGGACGAGCATCTTCATGCACCCGACCCCGCGCGGCATCCCGATCCTGCCGACCGCCGGCGAAGTCACCGCCGCCGTGAACCAGGCCCGCCAGCACCTCGCCGCCTGCCTCGCAAAACCATGACCCTCACCCGTCGAGCTTGGCTGAACTCGGCTGCGTTGCTGGCAGCGCCGCTAATTGTGCCGCGTTCGGTGTTCGGGCAAAGCAACCGGATTGCGCTCGGTATCATCGGGCTCGGCAGCATGGGGCTGCGGCACGTCAAGGGGTTCATCCAGGAGCCCGACTGCCAGCTTGTCGCCGTCTGCGATGTGGATGCCGGGCGGCGGCGCGAGGCGGCGGAGTTCGTGGATCGCACCTACGGCGGCGGTGGCGGCTGCGCGCAGTACAACGATTTCCGCGAGCTGCTCGCGCGGCGCGATGTGGATGCGGTCGTCCTCGCGCTGCCCGACCACTGGCACGCGCTCATCGCCATGCTGGCGGCGCGCGCGGGCAAGGCGATCTACGGCGAGAAGCCGCTCGCGTTGACGATCGCCGAGGGCCGGCGGATGAGCGACTGCATCCGGCAGCACGGCACCGTGTGGCAGACCGGGAGCTGGCAGCGGTCCACCTGGCAGTTCCGGTTCGGCGCGGAGCTGGTCCGCAACGGGCGCATCGGGAAGTTGCTGCGCGTCGAGGTCGGCAATCCGCCGGGCTCGACCTGCCCGCCGCAGCCGGCGATGCCGGTGCCGGAGTCGCTCGACTACGAGTTGTGGCTCGGCCCCGCGCCGTGGGCGCCCTACACCGAGCTGCGCTGCCACTGGAATTTCCGCTGGATCCTCGACTATTCCGGCGGCCAGCTCACCGATAACGGCGCGCATGATATTGACATCGCGCATTGGGGCATGGGCTGCGACCACACCGGCCCGCAGGAGGTCGAGGGCACCGGCGAGTTCCCGGAGGAAGGTTTGTGGAACGCCGCCGTGAAGCATCACGTCGTCTGCCGCTACGCCAACGGCGTCGAGCTGTTCATCGGCGACAAGACGCGCTATGCCGGCGGCGTCCGCTGGATCGGCACCGAGGGCTGGGTCCACGCAAGCCGCGACAAGGGGCTGCTCACCTCGCCGGCGCACCTCGTGAGCGCGAAACTCGGCCCGGAGGCCGAGCACCTGGACCGGAGCCTCTCCAACCGTCAGGGCCACATCCGCAATTTCCTCGACTGCATCCGCACGCGCGCGCCGACCATCGCGCCGATCGAGGTCGCGCACCGCTCGATCACCGTCGCGCACCTCGGCAATATCGCGATGCAGCTCGGCCGCAAGATCCGCTGGAACCCGCAGACGGAACAGATCAGCGGCGACCCGACCGCCACACGGATGCTGGCGCGGCCCTACCGCGGCGCGTGGCACCACGATGCTTTGGTCTGATGGATTACCGGGAGAGGTCTATGAAAAACACCCTGCTACTGCTGCTCGCCGCCCTGCTGGGCGCCGGCCGCGCTGCGGCACAAACGCAAACCAAGACCGTGCAGATGGGCTCCAACTGCACGGTGACGGTGACGACGAGCGTGCTCACGAACGGCGGCGGAGTTTCGGTGAGCGCGCTGGGTTCCACCCTCGACCCGCAGGTCATCATCCGCGCGCTCGGCGGCCAGGCTGGCGGCGTGACGATGGGCGGCAGCGCGCTCGATCAGCAGGCCGTCATGAAAATCATCGGCGCCATCACGGGCGGCAACGCCGGGGGCGCCGCGCCCGATCCGCAGACCTATCTCAAGGCCCTCACCGGCGCGGCGCGCGCCGCGGGCTGCGGCGTCATCACCGGCGCGACGCAGCTCTCCACCAACCCGGTGACGTGGCTCGGCCTCACCACCGCCGAGCTGGCGGCCGAGGTTCGCGCCCAACTGCCACTGCCGGAGGGCGCGGGCCTGCTCGTGCGCCAAGTCACGGCCGAGAGCCCCGCCGCGCAGGCCGGGCTCCAGAGTCACGATGTCTTGCTCAAGCTCGATGACCAGTTGCTCGTCAACTCCGACCAGCTACGCGCCCTGATCCGCGGCCGGAAAGGCGGGGACACGATCACGCTGACGTACCTGCACCAGGGCAAGGAACAAAAAGCCAGGGCCAGGCTCGTGAAACGGACGCTCATGGCCGGGGATGATAGCCTCGCGCACGTCATCAACCTGAACTCCGGCCATCTGGAGTTGGGACCCGCCTTCGGGCTGATGGGCGCTGGCGGCGGCACGAACGCCGCCAACCGCCTCAACCTCCGGGCCATCCTCGAGGCGGTCTCGAACGCGATGCAGCAGGCGCAGCAGGAACTGAACGCGCCCGCCAGGTAAACCGGCCCGCGCTTTTCCAAGCCTTGGGAAAAACGCTCCTCCCGGTTTCCAATCCTTGGATAACTCCGCGGTCAAGAATTGACATGGCTTGGTCAAGAATTGGCATGTCAGCGAAACCATTGCCTGTCTATTTTCCCGTCGGTGATGTGTGTTGGCTGTCCAGAAAGGATGGGTTCATGAAGAAGGTTCTGTTGGCTTTCTGTTTGTTCGCGGGTTTGTCGAGCCGGGCGGCAACCGGTCCGTTCAAGCCGGAGGACGAATCGCTCAAGCAATATCGTTGCCCCGAGTGGTTCCGCGACGCCAAGTTCGGCATCTGGGCGCACTGGGGGCCGCAATGCGTGCCGGAACTGGACTCCTGGTATGCCCGGCGGCTCTATGAGCACGATGGGTTCGATGACAAGAAGGGCGTGCCCACGGGTCAATCGCGCGCCAACAAATATCATCTCGAACATTACGGGCACCCATCCAAGTTCGGCTTCAAGGACATCCTGCCCCTGTGGAAGGCGGAAAAGTGGGACCCGGAGCGTTTGATGGCGCTCTACAAGAAGGCCGGCGCGAAATACTTTGTCAGCCTCGGCGTGCATCACGATAACTTCGCGCTCTACGACTCGAAACTCTGCTGTTGGAACGCGGTGGAGATGGGGCCGAAATGCGACGTGGTCGCCCGGTGGCAGCAGGCGGCGGCGAAGGCCGGGTTGCGGTTCGGCATCACCGAGCACCTCGCGGCGAGCTGGTGGTTCTACAGTTCGTCCAAGGGCGCCGACAAAACCGGGCCGCTGGCCGGCGTGCCCTATGATGGCTGCGACCCGCACTACGCGGACCTCTACTGGAGCGGCAACGAGAAGCCGAGCTTCCATTATTACGGCGAGGATGTGCCCACCGCCCACAAAATCAAATGGGGCCAGCGCATCGAGGAGATCGTGGACCTCTATCATCCCGACCTGCTCTATTCCGACAGTCCGCTGCCGTATCCCGTGGAAGCCGGCCGGAAGATGCTGGCGCATTTCTACAACGACAATATCCAGCAACACGGCGGCAAGCTGGAGGCGGTCTATAACTGCAAGCAGAACGCGGACGGCCGGTGGGTGCGTGATCTGGAACGCGGTGTGATGGAAGGGATCAATCCCGAACCGTGGCAAACCGACACCTGCATCGGCAACTGGTACTACACGGCGGGCTATAAATATAAAAGCTCCGCGGCCGTGATCCACATGCTGATTGATATCGTCAGCAAGAACGGCAACCTGCTCCTGAACTTCCCCCAGCACGCCGACGGTACCTTGGATCAGGAAGCGGAAAAGATTCTGGCCGATCTGGCGGCGTGGATACCGGTCAACGGAGAAGCCATCTACGCAACAAGACCATGGAAAATCTATGGCGAAGGTCCGACCAAACTGGGCAAGGGGCACTTTGGCGGACTCAATGATACGGGCAACTACAAGCCGTCCGATATCCGCTTCACGCAATCGAAGGATGGCGCAACGCTCTACGCGCTCACGCTCGGCGTGCCGCAGGGCGCGGTCTGCATCAAGGCGCTCGCCGCGCCGGCGGGCAAGGTCGGCAGCGTCGCGCTGCTCGGCAGCGCCGCCAAGCTCGACTGGCAACAGACCGCCGACGGCCTCGTCATTAAGCTGCCGGAACAGAAACCATGTGCGCATGCCCTCGCATTCAGAATCGCGGGCGAGAACCTTCAGCCCGTCGCGCCGCCGACCTCGCACTCGCCAGCCAGACCTTGACCTGCGCCGTCAGACGATGCTGGGGCGTACAGGTCGTTGGCCGGAATGCGAGTGCCTTGATCAGGCGGACAGTCAGCAGATGCGCATGGTCAGGCCACCATCCACGGTGAAGGTCTCGCCGGTGAGGTAGTCGTTGCGGACGAGTTCGCAGATCAGGCTGGCGACCTGCGCGGGCGTGCCTTCGCGATGCAGCGGAATCCGGTTATCGATGTTGTGCTTCTTCGCCTCCGGCGTCATCGCGGCGTGGAAGGCCGTGCGGATGACGCCGGGCGCGACGCAGTTGACGCGGATGTTGTCATCGGCCAGCTCATAGGCGAGGCCGCGCGCGAACTGCGGTAGCGCGCCCTTGACCACCTGGTAGGCGAGACCGAACTTGAGTCCGCGCAAGCCGGCAACCGAGGAAACGAGGACGATGGCGCCGGCTTTCTTCCGCTGCATCGCGGGCACAGCGGCGCGGCACAGATGGAAAATCGCGTCCACGTGGACGGCAAACGCCTCGCGCCAAATCTCCGGCGTCAGCTCCATCAGCTTGCCGCGGACGGCTCCGCCAGCCGAATGGACGAGCACATCCACGTCGCCAAGCTGCTGCGCGGTCTGCTCGACGCAGCGCGTCGCGTCCGCCGGCTGGCCCATGTCGGCGGCGATCAGCAGGCAGCGCCGGCCGTGCTTCTCGATCTGCGCGCGCACCTGCTGCGCACCGTCATCGAGATGCCGCGCCACCACCGCCACATCCGCACCGCGTACCGCCAGCTCGAGGGCCGTAGCCGCGCCGATGCCCTTGGTGCCGCCGGTGACCAGTGCCACTTTGTTGGTGAGTTCCATTTTCTCCTCACGCGAGCCACTGGCCGACGACGCGCCGCGTATCGGTCAGGATTTTTTGCAGCGTCGGCTGGTCCATCGGGCTCCACTTGAACTCGATGTGGACCGAGAGCGGCTCGCTGTAGTTCATCTTGCGCAGGCGCTGGAAGAAATCGGTCTTGCCGAATTCGCCCGTGCCGAAGGGCACGAAGCCGGTGCCGCGCGTGGTGTCCTTGACGTAGGCGATCTTCAGCCACGGCTTGAGCGCCTCGAAGTGCTGGCCCCATTCATCGCCGTGGACGATCAACGCATGGCCGAGGTCGAACGCGCACGCGATCTGTTTCGGGTCGAAGTCCTGGAGCACCTCGCGCATCTCGCCGAGATCGCCGCCGACGTAGCGGCTGGTGGACTTCTTGTTGGGTGAATGGTTCTGAAAGATCGCGCAGACGCCGATCTCGCGGTTGAGCGCGGCGAGGTCCTTGAGCTGCGCCTTGACCTCGGCGCGCACCTTCTCCGGCGAGGGGCCACCGGCTTTGTGCTGCCAGTAGCCGATGCGGTAATAGGTGACGCCAAGCTTCTTCGCGGCGCGCAGGATGTTCTCCGCGCCCGGCGACTTCACCTCGGTGATCGCCGTGGTCAGCAACATGATCTTCTGTTTCTGCTTGCCGAGGATTTCGGCATAGCGAGGGAGGTCCTCGGCGACGCGCTCCGGCAGCACCACGCCCTTGGGCCGCACCGTGCAATCCACGCCATCGAAACCCGCGGCGGCGAGCGTGGCGGCGGATTGTTCCCACGTCATCTTGGCTTCCTGAAAAACCTTGTCGAAGATCACCAACGGCGGCGCGAATTTTTCGGCGCCGAACGCGCGGCACAGCGGCGCGGCGGCGGCGAGTTGCAGGAACCGGCGGCGGGAGAAGGCCAGGTTGGTCATGATTTATTCCTTTGGGTGGGCGGGCGGGTTGGGTTGTGGTGCGCCGGGTCGGAGACCCGGCCTACAGCGATCTGGTGGATTGATGACATCAAGCCAGGCCCACGGCTCGCGGCGGGCGCGAGAGAGCAGGCGCTTGGCGTCGGCACCTTTGCGGATGGAAGACTCGCCCTCAGTCATTCACGCTCCGGCGAAACGCTCACGCCACTGGAGTCTGAAGAATGAATGCCAAGACCATGGGGCAGATCGGCAATTCTGAATATGTCGCCGTGTTCAATCTTGCTCCTGTTCGCTTCCAAAAAGTGGAGCCAGTCTTCGCGCATTTTCTGGGCGGAATCGAACTTTTTGGGAACCACCAAATTCCCCCCGACATTGGGACCAACAATGATGTCAAAAAGATGTTGAATGATATGGTGCGGCAAATAGTCATTCATGTCTTGGGGTGCCGCGATCCGGGACGCCCAGATGGTGACAGCGTCGTATCGAGCATTGTATTTCAGCGCGATGTCATTCGCAGCACGTTGCAGCCATTCATTCTCCGCTTTTTTCAGAACGCTCAACGCGAGGTCACGATGGCGTGGATCGTTCATGCGGCGCGCCGTTTCAAAGGCATAGGTTTGCACGCCCTCATACGTGTCCGTCATCCGTTGTGCGATCAGATCGGAAAGTGACGGCGGAACATTATTGGGCAAACACTCGATCGCTTTCATGCGCAGATAGGGCAGCGAATGTTGAAGACCGCGAGCAAACATGGCCCGCTCATCCGGCGAAAGAACTTTGTCGCCTCCGCCGTGACGCGCGAGGAACACTAACAAATTGCCCGGCGAGAGAGTTTCTGATGCTTCAACATCAAGATTTGAATTGATGGTCAGTGCCGCACCAACGAGCGAATCGGCAGCCCGGATGGGGGCGGGATAGTGAATTTCAAATAGGTATTCTGCGTTTGTACCGGCAACCGCAACCTCCAACGCGTTTCGGATGGCTGGCAGGTCTTCGGATTTTCCGATCAACGAAAGCAGCGAGGTGGCCGTGAGAAAATCTCCGCGATCAGTTCCCGCGAGGAGACGCGCACAAAATTTGCGGACGGACGGCGACAGCGATTCGTTCCAGGAATTCGTGATAATGAATTGCCGACGCTCCGCCCCCCACGGGCCGGTGAACGCGCTCTCGGGATGCGGCAACCGCGGCTCGATCAATTTGGCAGCCTTTGCTGCAAACTCGGCATTGGTGTGTTGCAATAAATCAACCAAGGCAGCGCTTGCGTCCAGCGTTCGAATGCTTCCGATGCCATCAAGGGCGTTCTCATTGCCATGCCTTGCCCGCTCCTGCAACGGCCGCAAAAAAGCCGGCCAGCGGATACAGCGGTAATCCAAGCGCGATTTGCCTTTCTTGCCCCACGTCGGTCCATAATCTGGCTTGGCGTTTTCTTCTTCTGCCAAAATCCGGCGGGTATCCTGCTCGGTGGTTGCGAGTATTTTGATCGTTGTCTCCACCACACGCGGATCGTTTGTCCGTTGTGGCCCGTAGCCAAGATCATGAAAGGCCCGGACCGTGTATGTGCCCGGCTCATCAAACCGGCAGTACTCATGGACATAAACCTTCTCAAACCACTCCCCGCCGGGTTTGATGTCACCACCTGCCATGATTCCGCCGCCACAGTTTCGCATCAACGGCGTGGGATCAGTAACAGATTTTCCTTTTTTCGAAACAGCAGTGACGGTGAAACGGTCCGCCCGCGTACTCCCTCGATAATCACCACCGGTCGAAATTTCGGCAGTGTTGGTGCCAGCGTTTTCGATCCGGTAATAAAGCAGGATGGGTTCACCAAGATAGAAATTCGCGCGATCGCCAACCAACTGCACCTTCATACTGGGCGGCCATATCCCGTCTTTGCCGGACAAATGCAGGAATCCCCGAAACTGATCCGGATGCGCCGCGACAACTTCCAAGGCTTGGAAAAAAGCCAGTGCCAGAATTCCAAGCCTTGGAATTTTCTGTTTGCGCAGCGTTTGCATTTTCACGGCATCAGCTCCACGGCTCTCGAGGGGCGCGCACGAGCATGCGGTTGGCAGCATCATCGCCAATGAATTTTTCTGCGGCAGGATCCCAGCGCAGCTTGCGCCCCAGTTTCATCGCGATGTTGCCGAGATGGCAGAGCGTCGCCGAGCTGTGGCCGACCTCGACCGGCACGATCGGATCGGTCCGCGTGCGGATGGCGTCGAGGAAGTTGCGGACGTGGTTGGCGTTGGTGCCGAGCTTTTCCTGCGGGTCAATACCGGCGCGCAGCAGCGATGGCGACGAGGTGAAGAGGCCCTTGTAGCCGGTTTCGACCCAGCCCTCCGTGCCCTCGAAACGGCAGGCGACGTTGTCATCGCGCGTGATGCACTCGAGCTCGACGCCGTTGGCATAGCGCGCGCGGAAATGGACGTTGCGCGCCACGTCAAAGAGCCCGTCGGTCGGCCACTCGCTGCCCGCGTCGGCGATTTCCACCGGCCCGCTGCGGTCGCTGCCGTTGCCCCACTGCGCCATGTCGAGTGAGTGCGCGCCGAAGTTGGTCACCTGGCCGCCGGAGTAGTCGAGCAGGAACCGGAAATTGTAGAGGCAGCGGTCCTTGTGATAGGGCGCCCACGGCGCGGGGCCGAGCCACATCTCGTAGTCGAAACCCTCCGGCACCGGCATCGGCTGCCAGCCGCTTTCCGGCCCCGTCTTGTTCCACGGCCCGACGATCGCGGTGATCTTCTTGAGCTGGCCGAGCTTGCCGCTGCGCGCGAGCTCGACCGCGAACTTCGTCTGGAAGCGCGACCGCTCGTGGCTGCCGGTTTGGAGCACGACGCCGTAGCGCCGCACCGCCGCGACCATCGCGCGCCCATCGGCCACCGTCAGGCTCAACGGCTTCTCGCAATAGATGTCCTTGCCCGCCGCCGCCGCCATCACGGTCATCACGCGGTGCCAGTGATCGGGCACGACGATGACGACCGCGTCCACGTCCGGGCGCGCGAGCACCTCGCGGAAATCGTTGTAGGCCGCGCAGCCGCGATACGAGCCGGCGCGCGTCTGCTCCGCGTACCACGCGTTGACGATCTGCCGGCCCGGCTCGCGGCCGAGGAACTGATCGGCACTTTTGTAGCCGGCGCTGGCGCGGTTCACATCGCAGACGGCGACGACCTGGCAATCGTCCTCGGCGAGGAACAGCCTCATGTCCTGCACGCCCTGGTTGCCGGTGCCGATCACCGCCACGTTGAGGCGCTTGCTCGGTGCGTGCGCGCCCAGTACGCGCGCCGGCACGATGGAAAACGCCGCCAGCGCCGCGCCTGCCCGGCTCAAGAAGTTCCGCCGCGAAAGTTTCATGTTGCTCCTCTGCGCCGCCATCGCTACCGAAAACGGCCCGCCGCCGCAATTATTATCTGTGTTGCGGACTAACGACACAGACGCCCAAGGCGGCCTGTCGCATTGTGTCCAACGGATAAATTCAGCAGGGCGCTACGGTACGATCTCGCCGGCCAGCAGGAGACCGCCGAAGTAGAGCCGGTTTTCCGTGAACGCCTCCGGCTTGTCCATCGTCTTGTTGTGCTTCTTCAGGATGCCGGCCTTGTCCGGCGGCGTGGCGAGCAGTTCGAGGCGGACGCGGTGCTCGCCGTCCTTCAGGTCGCCGGGATAGAACCACGGCTGGATGCGCCAAGCCTTGGCCTGCGCGTAGTGATCGAACAGCGTGCCATTCACCGGCGCAGCATCATCCACCGTCACGCGGAACTGGCCGGCATCCGGACCGCGCAGGCCGACGACGCCGAAGCAGGTGCCGCGGAACTTGAACGTCAGTGACGCGCCGGGCTCGTCCGCGCGCCAGAGCGACGGCAGATATTTTTTCTCCGTTGCCGCGCCCCACGCATCGCTCGGCGTCTGCGCCGGCTGCCAGCCGTCGCTCTTTTGGATTTGCTCCAGCGGTACGAGCGCGGCGCGGCCCCAGTTGGCGGCGTTGAGCGGTTCAGGCAGGGCGTGCGGTCCCGGCTGGCCCGCGGACTTCAGCGCGGGCACGGAGCGGGTGATGGTGTCGAGGTAGAGCTGGTGGCCGGTCTCGGCAAACGGATGGACGCCATCGCCGCTGAACACCACCTTGCCGTCCTGATGCGCGGACTTCCCCTGATAGATCAGCGTGCCCGCCTTGACCTGCCGCGCGACCTCGACGCCGAAGTTGAGCGACGGAATCTTGTAATGCTCCGCGACACGCTCCATCTGGCTGGTGAGGATCGGGAGCTTGCCAGCGTGGAAGTCGGCCAGCATCCACGTGCCGACGGTATAGACGAAGCAGACATCAGTGGCCGGATTCGCGCGCCACGTCTGGCGGATGATGCCCTCCATGGTCTGGTGGACGCGCTGCTCGTTGCGCCCCGCGCCATTGACGGCGAATTCCACGAACAGCAGGTCGGGTTTGTACTGCAACACATCGTGGCCCAGCCGGCACGCGCCGAGTTCCGCGCCCGTGCCACAGATGGTCGCGCGAACCTCCACCACCTTGGCCTGCGGATACTGCTGCGCGAACCACTGCCGCGAAAGCACCCGCCAGCCCTCTGCGTCGGTGATGCTGCCGCCGAGGTAGGCGACGCGGACCTCGCCGCCCTTCGCCAGCTTGGCGAAGACATTCGGCAGCCCGCCCCGCGCATGACATTCCTGCAACGGCTCCGCCGCCCAAGCCAGGGTAGTCAAGCCAAGCACCACCAAGCTTCCGGCGATACATCGCTTCATAATTTCTCCTGCTGCTCCGCACAAGCCCGCACGCCCCGCACCGACGGGAGCATAACCACGGCCACCGCCTCCGCCAACCCCTACTCTCGCGGCCAAACCCACCCGCAGCCCTCCGCTCTGGTGCAGCCATGATACCTAGAACTACTAGGTATCATGGGGCTGCGACCGCGGCGGTGAATTCAGTGTCCCAACAAGAGGTTCACGCCCAGGCTGAAGGCGCGCCACTGGTCGCGCTGCTCGCGCCAACAGCGCTGACCGGTGGCGGTCAGCCGGTAGTAGCGGCGCTGGCGGCCGCCGGGCGTCCCCTGCCAGGAGCCGGCGAGGAAACCGCGCTGCTCCAGACGGTGCAGCACGGGATAGAGCGTGCCCTCGCGCCAGCGGATCGCCTGCCCCGATTGGTCGAGGATGCGCTTGATGATGCCATAGCCGTAGCTGGGCCCATCGCGCAGCACATCGAGCACGATCAGGTCGAAGGTGCCCGACGCCAGATTGCGAGCGAATTCATTGCGTTTCATGGTTGATACCTAGAAGTACTAGGTATCATGGCCCGGACGGCGCAGGCAAGGGTGGAGTTGAGGAAACGGGGATGGTGGCGCAGGCTTTGACAAAACCCACCAGCTCGGCGCACTGGAAGAAGCCGGTCCACATGTTGTGGCCCTGACCGGGTGGAACAATCAACTGCATGGTGCCGCCGAGCGCGGTGTAGCGCTCCTTGACGATGCCGGAGTTGAGGGGCAGCGGCACCAGCTTGTCGCTATCGCCATGAATCGCGAACAGCGGCACGCGCGCCTTGGCCAACGGCGCGAGGCGGTCGATGGGATTGAATTCGACGAGCCGCTTCTGCAATTCATCAGGCTTAAGCTCATAGGCGGGTGCGGCCTTATCGATGCCCGGATAGCTGGCGAGGTTGCACACCGGATAGATGCCGGCAAAGCCCGCGACCTTGTCAGGGTTGTCCGCCGCCCACGAGAGCAACTGCAAACCGCCGCGGCTGCGACCGAGCAGCACCGGCTTGGCGGCGTAGCCGCGCGCGCCGGTCAGCTCGGCGTAGAGTGCGGTGAACAGTTTGCGGCCCGCAGGGCTGCCGTAGGATTCGCCGGCATCGATGCCGGCGACCGCGATGCCAGCCTCGCGGAACTGTTCGAACATCCAGACCTCGGCTGCGCCGGGTAAGTTCTTGAGCGTGGGCGCGTACCAGACCCACGGCTTCGTCTGCGCGTCTGCCGGAGTTTTTCCGGGGATGAGGAACGCCGTGTGACCGGCCACGGTGAACACCTCGCCCGGCAGCGGCAGCTTCTTGCCCGTCGCATTCTGTTCCGCCGCGTTTACCGAAGAACTCAAGGCCGTCAGAGCGATGAGCATGGGTATGATGAGTTTCATGTGTTTCTCCTTCCGTCCCGCCGCGCCTGGAACATCACGCGCAGCCGATGCTGGGCGCTGGCAGATGCCTTTCATTTTTTATTCTCCCGCTGTATGTCGGTGTTGGAATCGAAGGCGGGCCCGCCGCGCCCGGTACGCGTGCGGCTGCGTCCGCTGTCGGGCAACGTGGTGCGATACTCGTCCTTCAGCAGGCCGATTTGATCGAAGGGAATCGGCTTGAAGGCGGGCAGCTTCTTGAACACCGCAGCCTCGGGTCGCATTCGGAAGTCCAGTTGCCCTGCGTTCACAAAGCCCGCTTCGGCTTCGATCACGGCGATGTTGTTGCGGACTGTGCAGGAGGTGAGTTCGTCCGGCTTGCCGCTGGTGTGGACCAGTTGCTTGCAACCCACGGCGACGTTGTTCTCGATGACATCGCCGGTCGGGATGTCGCGCCGGCCATCGAGCAGCCGGGCGAGCGCGGGATAGCGCGTGCTCCACGGCGGCTGGCGCGGGTTGGCAGCTTGCAACCGCGCGACGAGGTTCTGGTTCGTGGCGTAGCCGCGCGACACGCCGCGCGAGTCGAGATGCAGCGCCCGCTCGCACTCGATGACGAGATTGTTCTGCACCGCATTGTCGTGGCCGCCGCCGATGAACGGCCCGTAGGAACAGTGCAAAACCACATTGCCAAACACCGTGTCGCCGCTGTCGCCGTCGTCCAGATAGAAGGCGTTCACGCGCGGGCTGTCATACACGAAATTGTGGCGGATGAGATTGCCGTGGCTGGTCCAGTCGTTGCAGGTGTAGAAGGCGCCCACATCACCGGAGGTCAGCGCGACACGGGCGACCTCGTTGAACTCAAAGCGATGATCGTTGCCGCCGTAGAGCACCGCCGCGTGCGGCAGATCGTGCATGAAGTTGTGGGCCACGCGGCAGCCGACGGCCTCGCCACTGCCAAAGGCCCCGACGTGGATCGCCGCCGCATAGGTTTTCTTGCGCAGGCCAAGATGGTGCAGTTCGTTGTTCTCGGCAAAGTGTCTGGCAGGCACAAGCGTTTTGCGGTCGCCACCGCTCATATAAATTCCGCCGTGGCCAAGATCGTGAAAATCCGAACTACGCACGCCGTGGCCCGTGCCGCCCTTGATGATCACGCCGCTGCCGCCCAGGTTGCGGAAGGTGCACCCCGCGACCAGGTTGCCCGTGCCGCCGGTGATTTCCACGCCGTTGCCGAGACCGCCTTCCCAGACCAGCCCGCGCAGTGTCACGTGTGCAGCGTCGCGCAGCGTCACCATGGGCTGATCGAAATCGGCCAGATAGATTTGCGCGCGGTTCAGGTCGCACGGCGGCCAGAAGAAAAGTGTCTTCGTCGCAAAGTCCACGCACCATTCGCCGGGCCGGTCGATCTCCTCCAGCAAATTCACCGCGCACCACGGTTCCTTGCCGTCGCCCAACTCGCCGCGCTTGGCATATTTCGAGCCGATGCCGCCGCCGACCGGCACGGCAAAAGAAATTTCGCGCATCGCCGCGGCGATGGCTTGCACCTGCAACACGCTCGGCTCCCACGGCACGCGCCAATAGCCTTCGAGCCACACGCCGTGCTCTACGTTCCAGCGCGCCAGGCGCTCCTCGCGCGCGACAAATTTTCCGCCGTGCCAGCCCGCGCCCTTGGTCCAGTTGCCGCGATCGAGCACCTTGCCCATCGTGGTCCAACCCTCGTTGGGCCAGCGCGAGAGCGGCATCCGCTGGTCATTCATATAGAGTTCGAGCAGCCCGCCGCCGTTGTTGAACACCTTCGGATAGGGCGCGATGTTCTTCAGCCCGAGCGTCGCCAGATCGAGTTGCACCACTTTCCCGCGCGCCGCCGCGTCCAGCCGCGCGACTACCGCGGGCTCGGTGACGGGTTTGAAGTCTGCGGCCTTGATGATACGCCCGGCAAACATGCGCGCTGCGCCGCCCGCAGCGGCACGGTAGACCACGGGTGATTTCTCTGTGCCGGAATCGGCGCCGGTCAGCGCGAACGTCTGCGAGCGGCCATAAAGCCCCGGTTGAATCCACACGGTCACGCCAGTCTGCGTATGACCTTTCAGCGACCGCACCGCCTCGCGCGCGCGCTCCAGCGAGGCGAACGGCTTGGCCGCTGTGCCGGGATTGGCGTCATTTCCGCCGGGCGCAACATGGAACTCGGCGGCACACAACGCCGCCAACGGCGCCAGCAAAAAGGCCATACAACCCGCTTGGATTTTCCATCTCATACTCAATACCCCGCATTATTTTTCCAGGGCCTGGAAAATATTCCGCCAAAACCTCCAAGCCTTGGAAAAGTTTCCGTGAGTTTTTCCAAGCCTTGGAAAAACCACCGGTTCCTTTTTCCAATCCCTGAAAAACCGGCGTCGTGAAAACGGCCGGGGTCACGGCTTATTGCTTCAGCAGCCTGGCCAGCACCGGTTTCAGTTTTTCCGCATAAAGTTTATAGCCGCCCTCCTGCGTCAGGTGGATGTTGTCGGGCGTGAACAGTCCTTTCTTCAGCGTGCCGTCGGCGTTGACCATATCGCTCCAGAGATCGAGCACGGTCACCTTCGGGTCGCAGTCGAGCTTCAGTGGGTCGAGGGCGAGGTTGGTCTGCTTGATGTCCTCGTAGAACCGGACGCCCGGCGCGTGGGCGGGAAATATTTTCACGACGACCAGCGGCGCGGCGGGAAACTTCTCGCGCAGGTTGGCGGCACAGGTCTGGATGCCCCTGGCCGCGGCCTCGATGCCGGTCTCCGGCGCGAAGAACATGTTGTTGTTGCCGATCAATAGGACCACGACGCGCGGCTCGAGGCCGGTGACGCCGCCATGATCCAGCCGCCAAAGCACGTTCTGGATCTTGTCGCCGCCGATGCCGATGTTCACCATCTTGAACTGCGGAAAATGTTTCGTCCACGCCGCGCCCCACTGCATCGTGATGCTGTCGCCGACGAGCAGCACATCGACCGGGCCCTTCCTGGCCTCGACGTCCTGCACCAGCTTCGCGTGCATATCCAGCCAGCTCGTCCCGCCCCAGAAGCCCGCCGCGGGCACCACGGGCCACAGCGCGGGCATATGCTGGTTGCTCTCGCGCCCCGGCCGGCGCTCGAACTCCGGTTTCAACACATATTGTTTTTCCGCCGCGCTCAACGGCCAGCCGGTTTTCTGCGGCTCCATCTTGCCTTCGTTATAGGGCGCGTAGGCGTAGTCGAGCGCGAGCGCGTTCGTCAACGGCAGCAGCAAGGTCAGGGCGAGTGCGTGTTTCATGGGTGTTTCTCCGGCAACGGCGGCGCAGCGAAGGTGAGGCCTTTCCAGTCAGCCAAAATTTTCAAATAGAGATAGGGATCGGGCCACGACGACGAGGGCTCGACGCCCGTCGTCTCTGGCCACTCGTTCCAGCTTGTGACCATGATGTAGTCGGCGCCGGCTTCCGTCGCGGCGCGCAGAAAGTCGCGCAGCGTCTGGCCGTCGCGCCGCGGCATTTCGTAGGGCGTGGGATTGAAGTGCGCGTTGTTGTGACCGGGATGGACGGGCAACAGCATTTTCTTCCCGGCGTCGTGTGCGAGCTTCGTCAGGTAGCGATATTTTCCAGCCAGCTCATCATAGCGGCATGCCTTGAAGTTCGAGAACGTGCTGTAGAACGCGAAGCTATCCACGCCCGGCGTCGCGAGCCAGTCGGCGGGGATGCACTTCTCCCGCGCGAGATCACCAGCGCGGTGCGCCAGCGCATCGTGCGCGAGTTTGTCGACGATCCAATAAATCGGACCGGTTTCCTTTTCGACGTGCGCCTTGAGTGCGGAAAATTCCGCTGGCGTCAGGCCGGGCTGCGTGGCGACCTGGTAGAGGTAGACCGCCGGCTTGCCGTCGAGTTTCAGATAGACCGGGCTATCCTTGTACTTGCGCAGCGCGCGGGTGAGCATCGCCTGATAGTCGGCGAACGGGCCGTGGAACTGCGCGCGTTCATCGAGCAGCGCGAATTTGAAGCCGAGCTTTTGCGCCGCGGCGACGATGCCGCTATCCACCACGCGGTCGAGCCCCTCATGCTCGCCCCACCAATCCACGAGGAACGCGTCCAGCCCCGCCGCCTGCGCCAGCCGCACGTGCCATTCGGCGACCGCCGGATCGGCGCTGTCATAGAATCCCACCAGGGGCCGCGCCATCGAGGCGAGCGGCGGCTCGCCCGGTTGCTGATCGCGCAGCGCCACCGCGTTGGTCGCCGACGCTGGATAGGTCCAGTGCAACCACGGCTGCCGCGCGTTGGTGGGCGAGTGATACCAGCAGTAATAGGCCGCCAGCAGCAGCGGGCGCGCGGGCTGGTTGGTCTCCGCGGCCGAGGCGGCGAGCACGCAAACAGCGAAAAATATCCGGCAGAAATATTTCATCACGGTGCCACGCGGAACGGGAAGTTCGCCGTCGCGGCGCTGCCGTGGCCATCGTGCACGGTGACGAACAGGCGGTAGTTACCGGAGGCCGACGGCGCAACGAACGCACAGTTGGTCGAGTTGTTCTGCTTCACTAGATCGGGAAACGCCGCCGGCGCGGCCTCGGCATCGCCGCCCACGCCGATGGTGGAACTCTCGGCGACGACCTGCCAGTCATAGGTGAACGCAGCACCGGCGGGGATTTCCATCTCCAGCGTCGCGGTGAGTGGCTGGCCGGGCTTGGCCGTTTTGCCGGCGGCAGCGGAGTTCAACGCGCGGATTTCCGGGCAGCGCTGTACGGGCCATTGGCCGGTCCACGCGCGCGTCATCGCGTCCACCGGCGCGAGTTTCTCCAGCGTCGGCAGGAACATCCCGAACCACGTCGCGGTACGCTCCTGCTTCCAGCCCCAGATGAACGCGAAGGTGCCGAGGCATTGTTCCTTGCCGTCGTTGAGCTCGGTGACGAGCCGCTGCGTGGCGTAGAACGTACGCGCCTTCTCGTGGCTGGTCGGCTCCAGCGGCGCACCCCAGGCGGTTGTCGCAACTTCCCACGGGCCGCGCACGCCGAACTCGGTGACGGCGAACGGCTTCGTCCAGCCGCCGCGTTTGAGCGCCTCGCCCGCGCCCGCCGCACCACCGTAGGAGTTGACGCCGAGGATATCGAGGCTCGGGCAGCAGCGTTTCACGTTCTCGATCTTCGCCGCATTGAACGCGATGACGCTCATCACCGGATGCGCGGGATCTTCCTGCTTGATCAGTCTGGCAAGCTCCTCGACTTCCTTGAGCACCGCGACGCTGCCGGTGGGCGAGGTCGGGCCTTCCATCTCGTTGCCGAGCCCCCACAGCAGCACCGCCGGATGGTTTTTATATTGGCGCACCGCCGCCAGGATTTTCTCGCGCTGCTGCCGCACCTTGGCGGCGTCGGCGTAGTTGAAGCCGTGGCGTTCATGCTCTACCCATAGGCCCGGCACGACCATCAGGCCGAGCTGCTGTGCGCGGTCAACGAAGCGCGCGCCGCCGCTAACCTTCGCCTCCAGCGTATCCACGCCCCACGTGCGGACGCAGTTGCCGCCGGCCTCCTTCAGTTTTTCCAGCAGTCCCGGCGCCGTCGCGCCGCCCGCGCCGCGGATGACGAAGTCCGCGCCGTTCACCTGCAGCCGCCAGCCGGACTGGCCGGCCTGCTGCAGCTCGACCTTCGCCGGCGTCTGGGCGTAGGCGAGCGTGCCGGCGAGCAATAAGCCAAGCGCGCACAAGACGCCGCGTGAGGTCACGCGGCCTACAACGGCGGAACCACGGCTGAAAAATGTAGACCCGGTGACCCCACCGGGCGCACCGCAGACGCCGCGTGAGGCTTGTTCCGCACCGGGGCCTGCAATCATCCTTGGGGGAAATGGCGCTGGCGAACTGTAGGCCGGGTCACCGACCCGGCGGAAATACCACTGGGCGGCACTGGCGCACTTACTTCTTTTCATCGAACTCCAGCTCGACCAGTTTCTGCTTGGCGGCGTCGGCGGGTTTCCAGAACCAGCCCTTCTCGTCCCAGCACTGCGCGAACTTGAACTCGCCGACCAGCTTGGAAAGAGCCTCCTTCGCGCCCTTCTTATCGCCCTTCTTGAGCAGCACCTCGCCCTTGATGAACAGGCAGGTGCCGACATCGTTGAGCGCCCAGCGCTTGAACGTCTCCTCCTTCGGCTCATTCGCGGGCAGCTCCTTCAGGGCGGCCTGCATCTTTTTCGCCTCGGCCTCGTAGAGCTCGAGGCACTTGGCGGTGTAGGCGAGTGCGTCCTCGGCGTTGCCCGCGCCGTGCGCCTTCCACGCCTTGGTCGTCAGTGTCTCCGATTTGTGGTCGCCGAAATCCGGCGCGGCCAGCGCCAGGCCGGACATGGCGAGCGCGGCAATGATGAGTTTCTTCATGGCTCTCCTGTGGTTGGCTCAAGCTTTCTGCACGGTCTCGATCATGGCGAGGATGTTTTCCAGCGGCGTACCGGGCTGCGTGTTGTGGCACGAGCCGCAGATGAACCCTTCTTTGCCCGCGCCGAGCTTGGCGAGGCAGTCGCGCGTCTCGCGGCGCACGTCCTCGACGGTGCCGCGTGGCAGCACGCTCTGGTTATCCACGCCGCCGTGGAAGATCACGCGGTGGCCGAACTCCTTTTTCAGTTCCGCCATGTCCATGCCGGGGCACGCGTGCTGGATCGGGTTGAGCACGTCCACGCCGCAGTCGAGGATCGGGCCGATCAGCGGCCGCGCCGCGCCATCGGTGTGGAAGAAGACCTTGAGCCCGTGCGCGTGGATTAGGTCGCACCAGCGCCGCATCCGCGGTTGCAGGTGCCGCTGCCACGCCGCCGGCGAAATCAGCAGGCCGGTCTGCCCGCCGACGTCGTCGCTGATGAACACGAGGTCGAGGTAGCTGCGCGCCTGCGCGAAGAACCGCTTCATCATCTCCGTCTGGATCGCCTCGATGCGGTCGAGAATCGCATCGACGAGTTCCGGGCTCTCGGCGATATCGATCATCGCCTGCTCCAGCCCGCGCATCTGGCAGTAGATCTCGAAGAACGAGACCCACGGGCCGATCACCGCGTAGTGGAGCGACGCCTTCTTCGCCAGCGCGAGCGCGCCGGCGTAGTCGAAGCGCTCGACCTTGGGCCACCACGGATAGGCGTCGAGCGACTCCGGCGTGTCGTAGCCCAGCAGCGGCGCCTCGCCGAACTCGGCGTAGTGCGCCAACCCCGCCTGCACGCCCTTGAGCGGCACGCCCCACATCGTGCGGTTACCGCCGCGCTCCGCGCCCGCGCCCGACTGCGCGCCCGCGCGCTCGCCGACCTCGGTTTTATAGTCCATGAAATCCCAGACGATCTTGTCGAGGCCGAGCGCGTGCCACATCGCAAAGTCGTCCTGCACGCCGCAGTGCTTGCGCAACAGCCCGGCAATTTCCGGCGTGTGCCAGAGGTCAATCGGCAGGCGGTCCACCGGCCGCCGTTCGAGCGTCGCCAGAATCCGTTCCTTCGGGTGCATGGCCTGTTCCTTTCGGTGACGGTGAGAGAGAACCACAAACCGCCGGATTTGGAAACTGGCAAAATACAGCCCGCCGCCAAAATTTTTCCAGGGATTGGAAACCGCGCACCCCGGTTTTTCCAAGGCTTGGAAAACGATCAGCGGTCCCATATTTGACGCGCAAGGGCAAGGGCCGCGCAGCGTGCCCGCTTGTTTTAAGGAGCGTGCCTGATGGTGGGAGTGTCACCTGGTGGGGATGGCTCGTTGGTGGCCACCCAGTAGAGGCCCATGCGGGCGACGGTCTCGGCAAATTCGGTGAAGTCGAGCGGCTTGCGCACGAAGCTGTTCGCGCCGCTTTCGTAGCTGCGCAGGCGGTCCCGTTCCTCGTCGGACGAGGTGAGGATGGCGACCGGCAGCAGCCGCGTCCGCGGGTCGGCGCGCAGCCGCGCCAGCACCTCGAGGCCGCCGATCCGCGGCAGGGATAAATCCAGCAGTACGACGGCGGGCAGCCTGGCCCCGCGGCGGGCGGCAAACTCGCCCTCGCCAAACAGGTAGTCGAGCGCCTGCTGGCCGTCGCGGGCCACGTCCACGTGGTTGGCCAGGTTGATTTTGTGCAGCGAGCGCAGGATCAGCATTTCGTCCTGCGGATTATCCTCCACCAGCAGGATGGTTTTGAGGTCAGTCATGGTGTGCTCCCTGACGCCGCCGCTCCACAGGGCAGCGAAAAATAAAAGGTCGCGCCGCGGCCGGGCGCGGCGTTGGCGCGGATGTCACCCCCGTGCCGGCGGATGATGCGCTCGGTGGTCGCCAGTCCGATGCCGATGCCGGGAAACTCGTCGTGGCGGTGCAGACGCTGGAAGGGCTGGAACAACTTCGCGGCGTGCGCCATGTCGAAACCGACGCCGTTATCGCGGATGAAGAAGGTGACGAGAGGAACGGGACGGGTGTCGGGGGCGCCGGCGTTCGGCAGGTCCCCCGCGTCCGGCAGTGCGCCCATTTCGATCCAGGCCTGCGCCGTTTTGGCCGTGTATTTCCAGGCGTTGCCCAGCAGGTTGCGCAGGGCCGCCTCGAGCATACGGGCGTCGCCGCGTGCGCGCAGCCCGGGGGCGAGGCGCCACTCCACAGGGCGTGCCGGTTCGGTCTGCGTCAGCTCGCCGCGGATGCGTTCGGCGAGGGCGGACAGGTCCACCGCGTCGCGCCGCAATTCGCCGCGGGTGCTGCGCGAGAGCGCCAGCAGGCCGTCAATCAGTTCGCCCATGCGGCGGCTGGCGAGGATGATCTGGTCGAGGAAGCTGTGCGCCCCGGCGTCCAACTGCGGGCCGTGGTCCTCGAGCAGCGCCTGGCTGAAGCCGCTCATGGCTCGCAGCGGCGCGCGCAGGTCGTGCGAGACCGCGTAGGCGAAGCTATCGAGTTCGCGGTTGGCCGCCTGCAGTTCCGCGGTGCGCTCCTCGACGCGCCGCTCCAGCGTGCGGTTCAGCTCGCGCACCTGCTCCTCGGCCGCTTTGCGCTCCGTGATATCAAGGGAGAGGATGAAGAGACCTTCGGGCACGGGCTCGATGGACAGCTCGAACCAGCCCCGGCTGCCGTCCGGATAGATGAATGCGTTGTCCAGCCGCCCGGCGTGGCGCGTTGCCATGCAACGCCGCAGGTGGCCCATCAGCGGCGTCTGCTCGATGCCGGGGAAACACTCCATCAGGGTGCGGCCCAGCAGCGCCTCGCGCGGCTGGCGTGCGTGCCGGATGGCGGTGTCGTTCACATACTGATAGCGCCAGTCGGCGCCGATGATCTGGCAACCCTCCAGCAAGCCCTCGAGCACCCGGCGCAGCCGTTCCGCGCTCACCTGCAGCGCCGCCCGCTGGCGCCGGCGCTCGTCCACGCGCCCGCTGACACGCGCCACTAATTCGGCGGCGTTGAACGGCTTGTTGATGTAATCCTGCGCGCCGGATTGCAGCAGCTTGACGCGCAACGCCTCATCGGCCTTGGCGGTGAGCAGCAGGATGGGCACGTCATCGAGCGCCTGGTGCCGGCGCAATTCGGCCACCAACTGGTCGCCGCTCATCTGCGGCATCATGATATCGCTCAAGATCAGGTCGGGCCGTTCCTCCAGGGCCTTGACGAGGCCCGCCCGGCCGTCGAACGCCGTGCTCACGCGGAAGTGCCGGCCGAGGGTCTCCACGATGAAGGCGCTCATGGCGGGGTTGTCTTCCACGACCAGCACGAGGGGCGCATCGGGGGGAGCGGTGACGGTGAGCACTGGCGCGACCGGTGCCTTCAGTTCATCCACGAGTTCCCGCTGCAGCCAGACAGCGGTGGCCTCCGGCGCATCCTGGAGCGTGGCACCGGCCGGCGCGGTCAACGGCAGCGTGAGGGTGAACCGCGCGCCGCCGCCGGGCGGCGCATCGAGCGCCACGGCGCCGCCGTGCAGTTCCGCGAACTCCTTGACGATGGCGAGGCCGAGGCCCGTGCCGCCATACCGCCGCGCCGCCCCGCCCTCGACCTGCCGGAAACGCTCGAAGACCACCGTCCGCAGGTCGGGCGGCACGCCGGGGCCGTTGTCCTGTACGGTGATGACTCCGCGCCCCCCGGCAGCCTGCACACCAACCGCAAGCGTGCCGCCGCCGGGCGTGAACTTGAAGGCGTTGGAGAGGAGGTTGAGCAGGATGCGTTCAACCTTGGCGGCATCGAGCTCGGCGGGCAACGCGTCAGGCGTCTCCACAGTAAAGCGGATGTCCTTCTCCGCGGCGAGGCTCTCGAAATGTGCCGCCGTGGAGCGCACCAGTCGCGCCAGGTCGGCGCGCGCATAGCGCAAGGTCATCCGGCCCGCCTCCAGCTTGGCCACGTCGAGCAGGTCGTTGACATGGCGGTAGAGCAGCAGGGCCTGGCGCTCGATCACCTCGAGGTCGCGCCGCACTTCCGTCTCGAGGTGGGGCGCGGCGAGCCGGCGCGCCAGCGGGCCGAGGATCAGCGCCAGCGGCGTGCGCAGTTCGTGGCTGACGTTGGCAAAAAACTGCGTCTTGAGTTCATCCAGCTCGCGGCTTTGCGCCAGCAACTGCGTCACGCGGGTATTGGCCTCCTGCAGGGCCTCGTGGGCTTTGCGCAGACGGTCCCGCAGGAGGCCGAAGAGCGCGCCCATGAACAGGAAGACGATCACGGAATAGAACGACTGCGCGTCCTTGCCCACGAAGGAGAGCTGGGGCGGCACAAAGAAGAAGACCACCAGCGCCGCGGCGAGCACGGTCGCCGGCAGGCCGCCGCGCAGGCCGCCGAACCAGGCGCTGAAGAAAACCGCCGGGTAGAACAGGAACCAGACGTAGGGCCGGAAGACCGGCCAGAACACCCACTGCACGGCGCAGGCCAGACAGGGGATCAGCAGGGCCAGCATCACGCGCCAACCCTGGCGCCGGCAGGCCTGCGCCGCGTTGGGCGTCTCCGTCTTCATCGCGCGACTCCTGGCCACGCGGCGAACCCGCGCTCCGGGCTTTTTCCAAGGCTTGGAAAAAATGGCGGGCCTGTTTCCAAGCCCTGGAAAAAACACCCGCGCCGGTTTCCAAGCCCTGGAAACCGGGCGGTGGCGGCCCGCTGGTCAGGCGAGTACATGCTGCAGCACCTTGAGCAGCGCGGCGGCGCTGAAGGGTTTGGCGAGAAACGCCTGCGGGCTCACGCCCACTTCCCGCAGGATGTCCGGCGACGGGGGCAGTCCGCCCATGACCACCATGGGCAGCCGCGTGTTTCTCTGGCGGATGGCGCGGATGAGGGTCAGCCCATCCATGCGCGGCATCAGCAGGTCCGTAACCAGGGCCTGTATGGGCTGGCGCAGGTTGGTCAGGATCGAGAGGGCCTCGGCGCCATCCTGCGCCTCAACCACGCGGTACTTGTGCGCTTCCAGCATGCGCCGGGTCATGTGACGTACACCCTCCTCGTCATCCACCAGCAGCACCAGTTCGCCGTTGCCGGGTGGCGGCGGCACCTGGGCCTCGGCGGCCACCGCCTCCTGCACGGCCTCCGTGACAGGCAGGTAGATGCGGAAGGTGGTGCCTTGGCCCATGGTGCTTTGCACCTCGATGAAACCGCCATGGCTGCGGACGATGCCGAGCACGGTGGAGAGGCCGAGGCCGGTGCCTTCGCCCAGGGCCTTGGTCGTGAAAAACGGATCGAAGATTTTCTCCAGGTTCTCCGGGGGAATGCCGGTGCCCGTGTCCGTGACGTCCAGCCTGACAAAGCACCCCGCCCTGGCGTCGGGCAGGGCGGCGGCCGCCGCCGCATCCAGCGTAACGGGTGCGAGACTGAAGGTGAGCGTGCCGCCCGCGGGCATGGCGTCGCGCGCGTTGACGCTCAAGTTCATCAGCACCTGGTGCAACTGCGTCGCATCGCCGGTGACCAAGGGGAGCTCGGCGTGCATCTGGGTGCGCGTGGAGATGTTCTTGGGGAAGGTTTCGGCGATGATCTTCAGCATCTCGCGCACGACGGTCTGGAACTGGAGCGGGACACGCTCGCCCTTGAGGCCACGGCCGAAGGCGAGCAACTGCTTGATGATATTGGCGCCCCGCTGGGCGCTGGCCTCGATGGTATCCACCAGGCTGCGCGCGGCGGGATCCTGGATGGCGTCGCGCAGCAGCGTCGGGGCCATCAGCACCGGGGCGAGGATGTTGTTGAGGTCGTGCGCCACGCCGCTGGCCAGGCGGCCGACGCTTTCGAGCCGCTGGGTGCGCAGCAGGTGGGCTTCGAGGTTCTTGCGCTCCGTAATGTCCTGCTTGATGGCGATGAAGTGGGTGCTGGCGCCGCCGGCCTCGCGCAATGGTGTGATGGTCATGTCCTCGGTGAAGAGCGTGCCATCCTTGCGGCGATTGATGATCTCGCCATGCCAGACGTTGCCGGCGAGGATGATCTGCCACAGCGCGCGATAGAAGGCGGCGTCGTGTTGTCCCGACTTGATCAGGTCGCGCGGGTTTTTTCCGCGCGCCTCCTCCAGGGTGTAGCCGGTGAGTGTGGTGAAGGCCGGATTGACCCATTCGATGCCACCCTGGGCATCGGTGATGACGATGGCGTTGGCGGCGGCGGCCAGCGCCGCGCCTTGCAACTGCAAAGCGGCCTCGGTCCGTTTGTGTTCAGAGATGTCGTAGGCAAAGTTCAGGGTTGCGGGCTGGTTCTGCCACTGAATCTGCACCGAGCTTAAGGAGATCCAGCGTTCCACGCCGTCGCGGAAACGCACGCGGAATTCCTCGCGGCCGGGGAGGTTCTCGCCCGCCGCCAGCCGCCGCTGGCGTTCGGCCACGCGGGCCTGCTCGGCGGGCACGGCGAAGCCGGCGCTCCGTTGGCCAATCAGTTCCGCCTCCCTATAGCCGGTCAGCAGGGCGCACGCGCGGTTGGCAAACAGGATGATGCCCTCCCGGGCCACGTAGATGGCCTCGCCGGCGTTATCCACCAGCCGGCGATATTGCTCCTCGCTCTCGCGCAACGCCGTGACATCGCGCAGGGTGCCGGCCGTGCCGGTCACCTGGTCATGCTCGTCGAGGGTCAGACGCGCATGGACCTCGATCCAACGGCAGCCGCCGGACTTGGTCAGGTAGCGGATTTCATGGCGGCAATACTCCTTCTGGCGCTCAATCAGCGGCCGGAACAGCTCCTGGTTACGCTGCCGGTCCTCCGGATGCACGTAGTTGAGGAACAGCGTGCCGAGACTGGCGGCCACAGGGAAGCCGGTGATTTCCTCCCAGGCCTTGTTCAACAGCGTCCAGTGGCCCTGGGCATCGGTCTGGAAAATGACTTCGCGGACGCTATCCACGACAGAGTGATAGCGCGCCTCGCTCTCCTGCAAGGCCAGGGCCGCGCGCTTGCGGTCACTGATGTCCTCGATGGTGGCCATGGTGCGCACCGGCCGCCCGTGGGCGTCCCGGATCACCGTCATGTTCACGCTGACCCACGTCACCGTGCCGTCCTTGCGGAGGTAGCGTTTTTCGATCTGGTAGGAGGGCTGTTCACCGCCGACGACCCGTTGAAAAGCGTCACGGTCACTGGCGCGATCGTCGGGATGGGTGATGTCGCGGATCCGCATCGTCAGCAGTTCGTCCGCGGAGTAGCCGGTGAGCGCGCACATCTTGGGATTCACGCGCAGGAAACAACCGCTGCGGGGATCGGCCTGGGCCATGCCGATGGCGGCGGTCTCGAACATGGCGCGGAATTGTTCCTCGCTCGCCCGCGACGCGGTCATGCTTTCCTCGGCGCGCTTGCGCGCCTCGACCGCGTCCTCCATCATGTTGAGCGCGGCGCGGCGGGAATCCTGCAGCTCCGCTGCTGCCTGGCGTTGGGCACGGCGCGCAGCCGCATCTTGCAGACTGCGCTCGATCACCGAGGCCAGCCGCGCCAGGCGGTCCTTGAGGACAAAATCCCAGGCGCCCTGCTTGAGCAGCTCCACCGCGTTCTCCTCGCCCATCGAGCCGGAGACCATGATGACCGGCAGGTCGGGATACTGGCGCTGAATCCGGCGCAACACCGTTGGGAAGTCGAGGCCGGGGACGTGGTAGTCGGAGAGCACCGCATCCCAACCGCCGGCGGCCAGGGCCGCGGCCAGTTCGGCCTCACTGACGACCTGGCGGCAGTCAACCACCAAGCCTTGGTTTTTGAGGTGGCGGTCCAACAGCAGAAAATCGGCGTGATGGTCTTCGATGACCAGCAGCTTGAGGGTGGTATTCATGGCTGGTCCTTGCCCGCTGGCTGATCGAAGTCCAGGGGATAGGGCGGCGGTTTATCCAGTGCGCGGCTCAACTGGTTGATCTGTTGCTTGAGCTCGATCATCCGCAGTTCACGGCCGACCGAGGCGCGGTTGAAGCGTTCCAACTCCTCGTTACGGGCGCGGATTTCGCGCTCGCTTTGCAGGCGCTCCGTGAGGTCATGGAAGGAGGCGACCCACAGCTCGCCGATGGGATGCATGATGATTTCCACCTCGCGCCTGCCGCCCTCCTTGCAGGTCACCTGATAAACCCGCGGCGGGGTGGCGCAGCCTTGGCGGACCGCCTCGGCGCTATCGGCCTCCCACTGGGTCAGCACCTGTTGCCGATAGGCGGCATCGGGATAGGCCCGCTCTAACCAGACGCTGATGGTGGGTGCGTCGTTGAGCTCGTAGCCATAACGGGCGGTGAAGGCCGGATTGAAATATTGAATGGTGCCATCCTTCCTGGCCACGCTGGCGGGGATGGGCAGGGCCTCCAGCATGCTGCGCAGGCGCTCTTCGCTCGCGCGCAGCGCCTCCTCGGCCCGTCTGCGTACGGTCTCATCGCGCAGGACGCCGAAGGTGGATTGCAAGTGCCCCTCGGCATGGATGGGGATCCAGCGGTCTTCGATGAATTTCAGGGTGCCGTCCTGGCAGCGCCACCAGGATTGCCAGGACTGCGGGAGAGCGCCATCGGCTTGCTGCTGTAACGCGACGAAGCGGTGGCGCTGTTCCGCGAAGGCGTCGTGCTGAATGATGGCGGCGAGGAAGGCTTCGCGTCCGCCCATGCGCGCCACATCGTCCAACGTGTAGCCGAGCATCCGTTGGAAGGCGGGGCTGACGTAGTCGAACTCGCCGGTCTGGCCATTCACGCTGTAGAGCACGTCCTCGACGGCGGCCGTCATCTGCTGGAAACGCGCTTCGCTGCGTTGCAAGGCCTCCTCCGCCCGCTTGCGGTCGGTGATATCGCGGGACCACTGGAGCATCTTCTCGGTCTTGCCATCCGGCCCCGGCAGGGGCTTGCACTGGGTATCCATCCATAACCAGTCCCCGTTCTTGCAGAGCATCCGGTACTCGATCCGGGTGGCTGTGCCGGCGAGGTTGGCCGCCCGCGCCTTTTCCACCACCGGCAGGTCCTCGGGATGGATGCGCTTCCGCCAGTCGCCGGCATAGCCGGACTGGAAGTCTTCCAACGACCAGCCGGTGACGCGCGGGAGCGAGGGGCTGACATACAGCCGGCGGCCATCCGCATGGTTGAGCGACACGAAATCGTCCGCGTTGTCGGCGAGCAGCCGGTAGTGTTCTTCGCTCGCGCGCAACTGCTCCTCGGCCTGCGCGCGTTGTGCCGCCGTTTCCAGGTTGTCCAGCGCGAAGGAAATATCCAGCGCCGCCTCCTCCAGCAGTGCGATTTCCTTGTCCTGGAAAACACCGGGCTCATCGGCATAGACGGCGAGCGCTCCGCAGACCTGGCCGCCAAACTTCAGCGGCAAGGCCGCCACGGCGCGCAGCCCGTGCTGTACGGCTGCCTCACGCCAGGCCAGGGCGCGCGGGTCATCCAGAAAATTATTGAAGATGCACGGCCGGCCTGCACGCAGGCAAAGACCGAGGGGCCCCTGTCCTTCCGGCGCGGCCTCGGCCGTGACCTTGATCTTGTCGAGATAGCCCTGCTCTGCGCCGGCGCGGCCGACCGGCCACACGGCGCGCGTGACGGGCTCCAGCCAGCCAATCCAGACCAGTTTGAAACCGGCATACTCGGCGGTGACGCGGCAGACCTCGCGGAACAACTCGTCACGCGAGGTCACCCGGACCAGGCATTGGTTGATCTGGCTCAAGGTGGCGTAGAGCCGGGTCAGCCGCGCGATCTCGCGCTCCTGCGCCTTGCGTTCGCTGATGTCGCGGGCCAGCCCGAGCAGGTAGCCGACGCCATCCAGTTCGATCCGTTTCATGCTGACTTCTACGGGGAAGATCGTGCCCTCCTTGCGCTGCACCTCGGTTTCATAGCGCAAGGCGCCTGTTTTCCGCAGCCGCTCCAGTTGGAGGGATAGTTCGGCGCGCCGGCTGGCCGGGCGCAACCCGGCCAGGTTCATCTGCCGGAGTTCAGTCTGGGTATAGCCGGTGGCTTCCAGGACACGGTCATTGGCCTCGAGCATCTGGCCGCGCTCGTCCAGGAGCAGAATCAAATCGTTGGCGTGCTTCATCAGGTGTTCGACCCGCTCGGCCAATATCCGGCGGTCGTGCTCCAAGGCGAGGTCGGCGCTGATACGCCGGACTTCGCGCTGCTTGCGGACCAGCCAGAACGCCACTCCGATCAACCCCGTCACTGCCAGCGTCACCAGGAGCGTCAGCCAGGCCTGGTGATAGAGCGGGTCCAGCAGTTCAGCGCGGTCCATCTTGGTCACCAGGAACCAGGGCGAGTTGGACACGGCGCGCGTATCCGCCAGCACGGGCACGCCGCGATAGTCCACGCCTTCCACCGTGCCGGTCTGACCCAGCACGGCCAGCACCGCCGGTATTTTGCTCCGCGGTTCGAGGGGAAAACTCAAGCGCAGGGCCGCGTTGCTCTGGTGGCGCAGGTCGTTAAGAAAAAGCGTCGTGTCCCCCTCGCGCCGCACCAGCAGCGTCTCGGCGCTCCGGCTGGAGGTCTCCAGCGAGTGTAAAATCTGTTCCAAGCCGTGCGCCGTGTCCGCGCGCAGGAGAAAATAACCGCTGGGTGGCGTGGGCTTGCCGGCCAGTTCGCCGCTGGGCAAAACGGGAAAGACTAGATCCAGATGGGGATGATTGGTCATCGGCGCAAAATGCAGGTCTGCTACCAACAGACGGCGCTCACGCAGGAGGTTGGTGTGCAGGTCAGGCGCCAACCGGGGCGCGGCTCCCGGCTTTTCCGGCCACACCAGCCGCGGTGCGCCCTGCGCATCAAACAGCGCAATCATGGAAAACCGATCCGGCCCCGTGAAGTTGGCGCAGCGGCCCAGCAACTTCTCGCGACTGCTCTGCTCGCCGGGATGGTTCAGAAACGCTTCCACCTCATCGCACAAACGGGTGGCTTGCGAAAAGAGCCACGCCTCCCGCCACTGGTGATCCCGCCAGTGGCCCACGCTTCCGGCTTTCAGGTCACCGATGGACTTGAGCAACTTGAGAGCTTCCAGGCGACGATGGGCCTGTTCGGCGCGCAGGTAACCGGCGGAGACCGCGCCCAGCAGCAGCGCCATCAGGATGGTCAAGATTGGCCAGGGCAAACCGAGCAGACGTTCGCGCAGGGGGGCTTCCGGTCCGGGCACAGGGTTGAGGGTGGGGGCCAACAGCAACGCCAGTCCCAACAACATACAGGCCAGCGCCGTCGGGAACGCAACCGGAATGGAAACCAGGTCGTACCACCACGGTTGCGCGAAACCGTAACTGATGGCGGTTCCCGCGCCCAGGCCCGTGACCAGCCAGGCCAGCAACCTTGACCACCACCGCGCACCGGCCAGATTGCCGGCCGGCGGCAGTTGCAAGGCCAGCGCAAAACTGATGACGCCCAGCAAGGCGCCCGTCACCGGGGACATCTGTCCCACAGGTACCGCACCCAACTGCACGCTGCCGTGGGCCAACCAGTCTTCCCAAGGCGAAGCCCAGCCCAGCCAGGGACGGAACAGGGCCAGCGCGCCGACGAAGGCGGATAGAAAAACCACACCCCACGCCAACCCGGTGGCGCTGCGGGCGGATTGAGGACGCAGGTGGGCCACCAGCACCACCGCCAACCCTGCCAGTGCCAACGCCGTGCTGGGCGCCATGGGAATCTGCCGCGGATTAAAGGACAGCAGGTCGCTCACGCCGGCCAGCCAGCTCCACAGCACCACTACCGCCAGAACGCCGGCGGCCACCGCCAGGGCGGCGCTGCCTTTGCGCTGCCAACTCCACGCTGTTTCCACCCACACCATCACATGCTCCTCCAACGTTGCTCACCCGCTCGCGGAACACTCCGCAGCCCGATGACGACGATACTATAACGCCGGGGACGGAGAATCCGGTAGGCGGGGCCTGTAGGATTTTTCCTACCCAAAAAACGCAGGGTGCCGCCCGCCACGGTGGTGAAAAAACGGCCCGCTTCCTTGGGGCGGGAAGCGGGCCGTGGGGTACATGACACGCCCAGAGGGGTGGACCGGGCGCATCGGGGGTGCCAAAAAACGGAGCGGGGGAACCTCCCGCAGGCTCCTCGTCCAGCCAGTTTCAAAGAACAGCAACCCGGCGCGGGGATGAATCCCGCGCGCCAAGCGGCGTCATCCTCCCGCCAGCCCGCCCCGTTGTCCAGATTTTCAGCGGGAACAGGCCGTAGGATTTCCCCTACAGGCCGATCACGGGCAGTGCCGCCTGGCTCCCTGCGTGGGCCAAGGCGGTTTTTTCCAAGGCTTGGAAAAGTCAACCCCTCCCTGTTCCAAGCATGGGAAAACCGTGACCGCGGGCGGGCTCAGGGCAGCAGACGATGGTCGGTGGCGTAGCGAATCAGGGCGGCGGTGCTGGTCAGCCGCAGCTTGATCAGCAGACGGCCGCGGTAGGTGCTGACCGTCTTCTGGCTCACGCCCAGCCGCGCGGCGATTTCCTTGCCGGTCTGGCCGGCGGCGAGCAGGCGCAGGACTTCGAACTCACGGTCGGACAAGCGCTCGTGCGGCAGGACGATGGCCCGGGTGGGGGCGGCGTTCAGGCGCGCGGCCACCGCCGGCGGCAGATAGGTCCCACCGGCCAGCACGCTCCGCACCGCCTGCGCCAGTTCCTCCGGCGCGCGCTCCTTGGCCAGATAGCCGGCGGCGCCGAACTTGAGGGCGCGCAGCGCAAACTGATCCTCGGGGTGGACGCTGAACATCAAGACCGGCAGCCGGGGCTGGCGTTCCCTGACTTCGCGCAGCACATCGAAGCCATCGCGATCCGGCAGGGACACGTCGAGAATCAACAGGCGCCATCGCCGGTCCTCAAGCTGGCGGAAAATGGCGGCGGCATCCGCGGCCTCGCCAAACACCGAATGTGGAAACGTCTCCTGCAATAACTGGCGGATGCCCAGCCGGGTGACGGCATGGTCATCCGCAAGCAGGATGCAGAGGGAGCGCGCTGGCTTTTTCTTCTTCATGGCGTCGTCTGGGGGATGCGGAGGCTGGCCCGGGTGCCGCCGCCGGGCGCGCGGCCGATCTCCGCCGCACCGCCGAATTCCCGCGCCCGCTCGCGCAGGCCCAGCAGCCCCAGCGCGCGCGGGTCCGAACACTCCTGCTCGGTGATGCCGCGCCCGTTGTCAACAACCTCCAACTGCACCCAGCCGGCCGCCAGCGTCACACGCACCTGCACGGCGGTGGCCCGCGCATGTTGCGCCACGTTGGCGAGCAACTCCTGTAGAGCCCGGAATAACGCCGCCGAGCGGCGGGCATCCAGCGTTAGGGGCTCGGCCGGCAACGCCACCTGGCAAGCGATGTGGGTCTGCTCGCCAAACTGCTGCACGGCCCATTCCAACGCGGCGGTAAAGCCCAGCGAGTCCAGCACGGCCGGGTGCAAGGTGGTGGAGAGTGTGCGCGCCGTGTGGAGGCTGTCCTCGACCTGCTGGCCCATGGCCGCCAGTTTGCGCCGCAGGGCCGAGCGCCGGGTCAGTTTGCGCTCCGCCAGCCGGCGGTCGAGCCAAGCCAGATCGAGTTTGAGGCTGGTAAAGGTGTGACCCAGGTCGTCATGAATCAGGCGGGCGATGCGCTGCCGTTCAGACTCACGCGCCGCCTGCAGGCGGGCCATCAGCGCGCGCAACGCCGTCTGCGAAGCCGCCAACTCCGCCTCGGCCTGCTTGCGCGCCGTGATGTCGGTGATGGTGCCGACCATCCGCAACGGGGCCCCACCGGCGTCGCGCTCCACCACGCGGCCGCGGCCCAACACCCACAGCAGCGAACCATCCTTGCGCAGCATGCGGTAGTCGAACACGCTTTGCGTGGTCCGCCCCTGCAGGTGGTCTTCCATCGCCTGCCAAGTTGCTGGCCAATCCTCCGGGTGCACCAGGCGTTTATAAAACTCCAGATCAGGCACGACTTCGCCAGGCTGGTAACCGGTCATCTCGTAATAACGCGGACTCAAATAAGCCCGGTCCGTACGAAAATCCCAATCCCAAACACCATCGGCCGTGGCCGCCAGCACCAATTGCAGCCGCGCCTCACTCTCCCGCAACGCCTGCTCGGCCTGCTTGCGGTCCGTGATGTCAAAAGAGGCCCCCGTGATGCCCACCACGGCGCCGGTGGCATCACGCAACGGTTCCACCACCAGGTCATAGCTTTTGACGCCGCCCTCCCAGGCCACGGCTACCTCCCTGCGGACGACGCCGCCGGCGGCGATGGCTTCGCGTTTGGCCTGGACGGCCTGTGCCGCGGCGGCTGGCGGCAGCAGATCAAAATCGGTTTTCCCCACCACCTGCTCCACGGTGTAGCCAAGCTGGGGCTGGAACATCCACGTGTAACGCAAAGCCAAATCCTGGTTGAACACCGCCACGTTGGGCGCCGACAAAGCCACCCGCAGCCGTTGCTCATTTTCCCGCAGCGCCGTTTCCGCCTCCTTGCGCGCCGTGATGTCCTGCATGATGACCAGCGCAGAGGCGCCGGCTGGGTCCAGCGGCGCTGCGCTGACCAGCAGCCAGATTTTTCCGCCGGTCTGCGTGACCACCCCCACCTCGTCATCCTGAATGATCCGGTCCTCACGCAAGGCCCGCGCGCTGGCAAACTCATCAGGCGTCAGCGGCGTACCATCACCATGGATATACTGAAGCTGGAGATGCCGGCCGGCCAGCAGGTCGGCCCGCGTCAGGCCGCTGATTTTCTCCACGGCAGGATTGCAGTCCGTGATCTGGCGCGCGGCGTTCAGCAGCGAGATGCCCACGGGGGCCAGCTCGAAGATGGTCCGGAATTTCCGCTCGCTCTGGCGCAGGGCTGCCTCGGCGCGTTTGCGCTCGGTGATGTTGATGCCATAGAGCAGGGCCGCCTCCGCCGCCGGCAGACCCTGCAGGGTGAACAGGAAATGTTTCTCACAGACCGGGGCTTCGATTTCAAACCGCGTGCCGTTCTGTATATGGTCGGCCAGGTCCAGATGCTGCAAGAGGGGGATGATTTCACCCAGGCTGGCACCGGCACGCAGCCCGATGGCTTCCGCGGCCAGGTTTGCCACCAGCACTGCTCCCGTGAGGCTCACGCGCAGGACCGGCCCGGGATTATACTGCGGGAAAAGCGTCATGGCCTGGAGGCGTTCATCCAGGGCCCGGTGGGCCGTGATGTCGCGGATGATCATGCTCGTCTTGCGCTGGCCATCGCGGTCGGTGAACACCGCGCTCGTCACCTCGCCGTAAAAACGGCTGCCATCGGGACGCAGGAAAGCCAGCTCGCGACGCGCCTGGCCGGTCTGCTCCCGTTCCGCCAGCGCCTGCACCAGATGCGGATCGGAAAGGTCCAGCAGCCCGTTGCGACCCAGCCGGCAAATCTCCGCCTCGGTGCGGTCGAAGAGGTTGCAGGCCGCCGGGTTCGCCGCAAAAATGCGGCCGTCGGGCGCGGTCAGCAGGAGCGCATCGAGGCTGTGGTCCCAGATGGACTGCAGCAGGTGTTCGCGCGCGGAGACACCCGGCGTGGGAGGCGCTGACGCGTCGGTGTTCATTTTTTTCGCGATGCAGCATAGCGCGAATCCGGGGAGGGACGAATCTTTTTTCCGAGGTCCGGGCGCACTTGTCCCGCCCGGCGCAGTCGCCCGGCCATCCCCGGCTTGCAGCCACCCGGAAACCGCGCTTGCGTGCGCAGAAGCGTTGGGGCACACTGCGTGTGCGTAGTGTGGGTTGGTGAGGACCATGGCGGCCGAAAACGAACAAGCTTCGTTGGTGGTCAAGGGCGGGCGCTGGTACGCGGGGCTGGCGTTGTTGACCCTGGCGTTGTTCGGTCTGCGCACCATCAGCCACTCTGATTTCTGGATGACCCTCGCCAGCGGCCGCTGGATTGCCATCCATGGCGCGCCCCATACCGATCCCTTCTCGCTGTTAAAACCCGAAGCACCGTGGCTGGACCCGATGTGGCTCTATGACCTGATGGTCTATTACCTCTGGACCTACGGCGGCGCGGCGCTGGTGACGGTGGTGCATATCGCGGCGGTGCTCGCGGCCTTCGGCCTGTTGATCCGCGCCGCGCGGCCGCTGGGCGGGCCACTCTCCATCGCGACCGCGCTGCTGGTGGCGGCGTGGCTGCTGGGCCCGGCGTTCGTGACGCGGGCGCGGGTGTTCACGCTGCTCTTTCCAGCGCTGTTCATCTGCTGCCTGGCGCGGCACAGTGACCGCTGGTGGCTGTGGCTGGTGTTGGTGCCGGCACAGGTGCTGTGGACCAACATGCACCACACGTTCCGGCTGGGGCCGGTCATCTGTCTGTTGTTCGCGCTCCAGGAGTGGTTCCGCTGGCGCCGGGCGTGCCGGCAACCCGAGGGCGCCGTGGCGGTGGCGCGGCGCGCCTGGCTCAATCCGCTGTTGCTGGCAGGGGGCGCGTTGGCGGCGACATGGGTGAATCCCTATGGCCTGAATATCTATGCCGCAGTCAGCAGCGTCGGCTGGGGCTCCGGCAACCTCCTGGCAGCCGAGCAGGTGTCGGTCTTCAGCTATATGTTTGGCGGCAGCGATAAGAACGCGCTGATCTGGGCGGCGGCGGTGGTCAACCTGATGGGCCTGGTCGCGGAGAAGCACCGCCTGCCGCCGGCCATCACGCTGCTGGCCTTGCTTGGCACCGGGCTGGCGATCATGACGCCACACTATGCGACCATCATGGCGGTGTTCTCGTTCCCGTTTTTTGTGTTGAGCATGCGCGCGGTCGGGCTGTTCCTCTGGGACTCCTTCGCCGAGGTGGTGCAGCGGCGGCAGGAGTTGTTCAGGCGCTTGCTGGTCGGCGGCCTGCTGGCGGTCACGCTCTTCAGCCTCGCCCGGTTGGTCTCCAATCATTATTACTGGGACCACGGCAGCGGCTCCGCCTTTGGCCTGGGCGCCAACGAGGAAGCGCTGCCGGCGGCGGCGGGCATGCTCATTGGCCAGGAAAAATTCCCGGTCGCCCTGCTCAACCATGCGCTGGACGGCGGCAACCTGCTGTGGCACCTGCCACGGCGGAAAGTGGCGCTTGACGCCCGTGTCCCGGTGCATGGCGCCGCCCTGTTGCAACTCACGGCCAAGGGGTTGGCCGGTGATGGCCCGGCGTGGCGCAGCATCGAGGAGCGGTTGCGGCCCACGGCGGTCCTGATCAACTGCTGCCAGCCTCAAGCCATCCTGGGCGTGCGGACCATTCTGGCCACCGGCCGGTGGGGGCTGGCCTATTTCGATGGCACCAGCGCGCTGCTGTTGCTCCAGCTACCGGAACAGCGCGTGTGGTTCGAGAACCAGCAGGTCCGTATGCTGGGGCTGGCCAATCTGGAACTCGCCCGCCGCGCCTACGAAAAGCGGCTGGCCCGGCACTGGTTCCCGGCGCACTCGCCCGCGCTGATCGGCGCGGGCCATCTGCTGCAGGCGCTGGAAAAGTTCGATGAGGCGGAGAAGTTCTATCTGCTGCTGACGCAGGGCGCGCCCAACATGGCGGGCGCGTGGCTGGACTTGGGCATCTGCCGTTGCCGCCTGGGCCGCTGGCAGGAGGCGCTGGCGCCGTTGCGCCGCGCGCTCGACGGCATGCCGCAGAACGTCATGGGTTGGTTGTGGTATAGCCGGGCCTGCCAGCAAACCGGCTCACCTGTGGAAGCGCGCGAGGCCCAGCAGCGGGCCCAAAAACTCAACCCCAATCTCGCGGCCCAGTTCGCGGCCGAGCTGCCCGCGCCCGTTACCACCAACCAGTTCGCCCCCCGCCTGCGTTGAGGGTCTCGCTGCGCACATCTGTACAGGTGGGCGCGGTTGCCCGGCTGGTCAACCCGACCGCCGGGTGTTGCCGCGGAAGGGGCTGTCGCGGTGGAAATCCGGCAGGAAAGCCGCGTCGCCCCCGTGGGGTTGCACGAAGACGTGGCGGAAGCCAAGCTCCTCGACCGCCTGGCAGACCTGCTCATATTCCGCGCTGGTGACGCTGCGGTCGAGGTGCCGCCGCTCCATGCAATTCTCCACCGGCTGGAACTGGCTCATCACCGAGAGCGGCAGCAGCGGCCCGAACTCTGCGCGCAACAGCCGCAGCACGGCGAGGCTGTTGGCGACATAGCCGGGCAGCACCAGGTGCCGTACGAGCACGCCGCGCGTGGCGAGCGCGCCTCCCTCCGGATCCCACGGCTCGAGAAAACCTTTGGCCGCCACCATGCGCCGCAGCGCCTCCAGTGTCAGCTCCGGGTAGCGCCGGTCGCGCATGCAGACGAACGCCAGATCGGGTTCGGCAAACTTGAAGTCGGGCAGGAAGATGTCCATCCACTCCGCATAGCGCACCACCATCTCCGGCGCCTGGTAGCCGGAGCTGTTGAAGAGGAACGGCAGCGTCGCGCCCTCCGCGCGCAGCCGGCCGCACAGTTCCTCGATATGCGGCCAGAAGTGGTCGGGCGTGACGAAGTTCAGGTTGTGGACGCCGGCCCGGATCATCTGGTGCGCGCTCGCGTGAAGCTGGTCGGCGCTCATCGCGCGGCCGTGATGGCCGAGGGAAATCTGATGGTTCTGGCAGAAGAAACACTGGCTGGAACAGCCGCTGAAAAAAAGCGTGCCGGAGCCGCGCGTGCCGGAGAAGCACGGCTCCTCGCCATAGTGCGGGCCGTAACTGGCCACGCGGCACTCCGCCGTCTCGCCGCAAAAGCCGAGCTGACCGGCGGCGCGGTCCGCGCCGCAGTCGCGCGGACACAACCGGCATTCCTGATAACGCTGCATGGCTGGAATCTAGCACGCTTCGGATAAAACGGAAACGTTGCCGCACCGTGCCGCGCTCGCTATAGTGGCCGCGCTGTTCAACCCAACCACGGAGAACAATATGAAGGGCAACGCCAAACTCATTGCGACGCTGAACGACCTGCTCGCCGACGAGCTCACCGCCATCAACCAGTACATCGTCCACTCCGAGATGTGCGCCAACTGGGGCTATGAGCAGCTCCACAAGGCGATGGAGAAGCGCGCGGTTGACGAGATGAAGCACGCCGAGAAACTGATCGGCCGCATCCTCTTCCTCGAAGGCCGGCCGGTGGTCAGCAAGCTCAACGCCATCAGCATCGGCGCCGAGGTCCCCGCGCAGCACGCCAACGACCACGCCGCCGAGGAAGGCGCGATCAAGGCCTACAACGCCGCCATCAAGCTCGCCAGCGAAGTCGGCGATAACGGCACGCGTGAGCTGCTCGAAAGCATCCTCAAGGACGAGGAAGTCCATATTGACTGGCTCGAGGCGCAGCTCGACCAGATCAAGCAGATGGGCCTACCCAGCTACCTCGTCGAGCAGCTCGGCTGACGCGCGAAGTTTTCCAGGGATTGGAAACCCGAGCGGGGTGTTTTTCCGAACCTTGGAAAAGGTGGCGGAAAATTTTCCAAGGCTTGGAAACGTGAACGACCATGAAGGCCAAAAAGCTCGATGAGGCCCAGAAGGCGCGGCTGCTTGCGGAGCTGCATCGCGACCACGCGGCGCGGCAGTCCGGCTACCGCGCACGCGCACTCAAGCTCTTCCCGCACGTCTGCGCGCGCTGCGCCCGCGAGTTCGCCGGCGTGCGGCTCAAGGAGCTGACGGTCCATCACCGCGACCACAACCACGACCACAATCCGCCCGATGGCAGCAACTGGGAACTGCTCTGCGTCTATTGCCACGACCACGAGCACGAGAAGATGTTCCTCGGCCAATACACCGAGGGCGGCGGCGCCAGCGCCACACCCACCGCCACCTTCCAGCCGTTCGCGGGCCTCGATGATTTGCTGAAGAAGTAACGAGGGGCGAGACGCCTGCTGCCAACCCACGCCGCGAAACCAGAGACACGAGACCAGAGACTTTCTTGGAAATCCCGCGACGCTCTGCTAGCGTCCGCGCGTGGACGTGAACGCTTATCTCGCCGACCTTCGCCACGAGGTGGAGGCTGCGCTCGCCCGGCTGTTGCCGCCCGCCGACGAGCGGCCGGCGCGGCTGCATGCGGCGATGCGCTACAGCCTGCTTGCCGGCGGCAAGCGGCTGCGGCCGGTGCTCTGCCTTGCGAGCGCCGAGGCGGTCGGTGGCACGCGGGCGGCGGCACTGCTGCCGGCGATCGCGCTGGAATGCCTCCATACCTACACGCTGATCCACGATGACCTCCCGGCGATGGACGACGACGACCTGCGCCGCGGCCAGCCGACGTGCCACAAAAAATTCGACGAGGCGACCGCGATTCTCGCCGGCGACGCGCTGCTGACCTTCGCATTTGAACTGCTCGCGCGCGCGACACCGGCGGCGCAACTCGCGCAGGAACTGGCGCAGGCGGCGGGCAGCCGCGGCGTCGTCGGCGGACAGGCTGAAGATTTGGCGGCGGAAGGCCGCGCACCCGATGCGCAGTGGCTGGATTACATTCACACGCACAAGACGGGCGCGTTGATCCGCGCGGCATGCCGCATGGGCGCGCTTGCCGGCGGCGCGAACGCGGCGCAGCTCGCGGCGCTGACAAGCTACGCGGGGGAAATCGGGCTGGCCTTCCAGGTTGCCGACGATGTGCTCAACGTGACGAGCACGCCGGAGCAGCTTGGCAAGGCGACCGGCAGCGACGCGGCGCGGAAGAAGCTGACCTATGTGGCGCTCTTCGGCCTCGACGAAGCGCGCGCCAGGGCGCGGACGTTGGCAGACGAGGCCATTGCCGCGCTCGCGCCGCTCGGCGCGCGCGCCGAACCGCTCGCCGCGCTCGCGCGCTTCACCGTCGAACGTTCCTCCTGACATCCACCATGAAAAAAAGAATTTTGATCAGCAACGATGATGGCATCCATGCACCGGGTATCCAGGCGATGTTTGACGCGGTGAAAGACCTCGGCGAGGTCATCGTCGTCGCGCCGGCAGGCGAGCAGAGCGCGGTGGGCCACGCGATCACCCTCTCCGATCCGATCAAGGCGAAGATGATCTCGCGGCCTGACGGTTTCAGTGGTTACGCGGTCGGCGGCACGCCGGCCGACTGCGTCAAGCTGGCGGTCTGCGCGCTGCTGCCGGAGAAGCCCGACCTGGTGTTGAGCGGCATCAACCTCGGCCCGAACACCGGCATCAGCGTCGTGTATTCCGGCACGGTCTCCGCGGCGACGGAGGGCGTGATCCTCGGCATTCCCAGCGTCGCGGTCTCGCTCGGTAGCTACCAGCAGCCGCGCTGGGACACCGCGGCGCGCGTCGCTCGGCAGGTTGCGCAGCAGGTGCTGCGGCACGGGCTGCCGCCGGACACGCTGCTCAACGTCAACGTGCCGAACCTGCCGGCGAAGGGCGTCCGCGGCTACCGCGTCACGCAGATGGGACGCTCGCGCTTCGTCGAGAAATTTGACCGTCGCACCGACCCGCAAGGTAACGTCTATTACTGGATGGATGGCGACCTCGAACTACTCGGCGACGAGCGCGGCACCGACATCATCGCCGTGCGCGAGGGCTACGTCTCGCTGACGCCGATCTGGTTCGACCTGACGCATCGCGCCGCGCTGCCGCATGTGAAGCGGTGGAACCTGAAGTGGCGCGGGCGGTGAGGCGGCCACGCGCGGATTTTTCCAAGGCTTGGAAAAAACAGGCTCAACTTTTCCAAGCTTTGGAAAACCACCGGCGGTTTTTTCCGGGGCTTGGAAAGGCGCCGCGTTCAAGCCGCGGCGAGCGCGGCGACGGCTGCCTCGACGGTGGGATACATCTTGAAGATCAGGTCGAGCCGCGCGATGGCGAGCACGGTGGCGGTGCGACCCTGGGCGGCGGCGAGGCAGAGTTCGCCGTCCAGCTTCTTCACTTTGTGAAGACAGGTGACGACGGCGCCGATGCCGGAGCTGTCGAGGATTTCCAGCCGGCTCAAATCCAGGACGCACCGCGCCGGATTTTTCCGGTCCAGCCAGCCGGTCACCTGTGCGACGAGGCTGTTGGAGTTGGCGCTCGTCAGCATCCCGCTCACCTGCACGATGCTGATCCCCTGCCGCACTTCCATGTTCACGCTCATAGGTTACCTCGCGCGACAAAGCTAGCGGGCGGGGCGGGGCGGGGCAATCCGAAAATGGACTTTTTGCGCGGGGCGCATAGTAGGTCTTGAGGGGTGTCGTGTGCTGGTCTATCATGCCGACGGTCATGGCCCACATTCTTCTAGTGGATGATGAGGACGCTTTGCGTAGCGTGCTGCGCCGGGTTCTGGTACGTGAGGGGCATGAGGTGGTGGAGGCCACCAATGGCCGCGAGGCGATGGAGCAACTGCGCGACAAGCCCTTCGACCTGATGATCACCGATCTGTTCATGCCGCAACAGGACGGGCTGGAGACGATCCTCGCCGTGCGCCGGATGCAATGGAAACTGCCGATCATTGCGATCTCCGGCGGCGGAAGCGCGGCGCAATTCGATATGCTGCGTACGGCCACCCTGTTCGGCGCCGCGCGCGTGTTGATCAAGCCCTTCCGCGCCGACGAGATGTTGCAGGCGGTCCGTGAGGTGCTGGGCGGGACAGCCGCCCCCACGCCGCCAGAGAGGCCCGCAGGATGAACACCTTTTTCAGCGAGCAAGGTGATTTCATCTTGGCGGTGCAGGGGATGGTCTTCATCGCCCTGGCTGTGGCCTGTCTGCTGACGGGCCCTGGCGTGCGCCCGGCGTTGCCTTGGCGCTGGTTCGGAAGCTTTGCCTTGCTCACGGGTTTGGAGCGGTGGTTGGAACTGCTGACCCCGGCGTTGCACGGGCACGAAACCTACGTTATCAGCCTCTGGCTGCTCCGGCTGGCGGCGTTGCTGGTGTTGCTGGAATTCGCCCGCCGCGGCTGGCCGTGGCCGCTATCGCGCATCTCGTTGTTTGGCTTGGTGGCGCTGGTGTCTATTGCCCTGGCCTTTTGGGGGGGCTGGGCCTGGTGCAAGAACGGCACGCTTGGGTTGCTGGTGCTGGTGGCCGGCCTGGCCTCCCTCGGAACCTTGCGGCGGCACGCGCTGCCGGGGGCAGGCATCGGTGGTGCGGCCTGGATGACGTTGAGCGGCGGCCAGCTCTGGCTCTTCCTGCTGACGGCATATGCGTTGACGCCGCCGGCGTTGCCGTGGCACTCCTTCCGGCAGGCGGCCGACGATGTGGTGATGCGTTCGGTGCAGCAATGGCTGCCGCTGCTCCTGGGCACGGGCGCGGGTACGCTGCTCTTCCTGTTGCTGCAAACCCGTGGTGTGCAGCTGCGGCGGCCCTATCTGCTCTGGAGCCTGCCGCTGCACCTGGCGGTCCTCCTGGCCGGTTGGGGCTTCATCAATTTTGCCGCCCAGATGGAAGCCGAGGACAACCGCACCCACCTGCTCCTGCGGGCCAAGACCGCGGCGGCGGCACTCGACCCCGAGATCGTGGCGCGGCTGGAAGGCGCGCCCAGCGATACCATCAAGCTGGAATATGCCAGCGTGCGCAAGTTGCTGCACGCGGTGCGGCACAGCAATGCAGACACGCGGTTTGTCTATCTGTTCGCTGCCCATGGCAGCCGGGTGGTGTTTCTGGCCGATTCCGAGCCGGAAAATTCCAAGGAATATTCGCCGCCCGGCCAGTCCTATGAGGAGGCAAGCCTGGAGGTGCGCCGCGCATTGCGACTCAAGCACGCCTTTCTGGAGGGACCGTTACAGGATCGCTGGGGCGTGTGGATGTCGGGTTTTGCGCCGGTGTGCCGCGCGACGGGTGGGGCGCCCGTGGCGCTGCTGGGCATGGATGTGGCCATCAGCTCCTGGCAGACCAACCTCTTTTTCCACCGGTTGGCCACGCTGGGCCTGATGCTGTTCATGCACCTGTTGCTGCTGGCGCTCTTCGCGGGCCTGCAACTGGCGCGGGAATCGGCGCTGGAAATCGCGGCCACCGAGCACCGTTTCCGCGCCCTGTTCGAGAGCGCGCCGGAGGCCGTGCTGGTGATGGAGGTGGACACCGGCCGGATTCTCGACACCAATCCCTTCGTCTGCCGCTGGCTGGGCTACACAACCGAGGAATTGCGCAGCCGGACCATCTTTGAACTGGCCGTCAAGGAGGCGGAGGTCATCCGCAAAAACCTGTCGGCGGCCTATGCCGCGGCCGCGCCCTCCACGGTGGAGAGCGCCTACCGCTGCAAGGATGGGCGCGTGGTGGCGGTGGAGATCACGCAGACTGCGTTTCAAATGCAGGGCCGGCAGGCGGTGCTGGCCTACGTGCGCGACATCACGGAGCGTCGTGAAAACGAGGAGCGGCTGCGCAAGTCCATGACCGAGTTGGAGCGCTTCAACCGCCTGATGGTGGGCCGCGAAGTCCGCGTCATTGAGCTGAAGCAGGAGGTCAACACACTGCGCCGGGCGCTGGGCCAACCACCGGCCTATGCCTCGGTCGAGCAGGGCAACGTCCGGAAAGAAACGAAGGCTTCATGAATGGCTGGGAACAGGTCCACTGGCTGGCGCTGGCGGTGATACCGCTGCTGCTGGCCGTCTGCTGGTTCAGCTACCGCCGGCAGCGCGCGGCCGAGGGGCTCGCCTGCCAACTGGAACTGTATCATCGTATCTTTGAACAGGCACCCGCGCCGGTGGCCTTGCTGAATCCCGCCGATGGCAAGATCAGGGAAATCAATGCCTGTGCCGTGGCGCTCTCGGGTTTTCCGCGCGAGGCGCTGCTCGGCCGGACCATTCTGGACTGGCCACACCTGCCGGACGGCAGCAAGCAACTGGTCATGGCCAATATGCAACGCCGTCTGCGGGGCGAAACGGTGCCGCCCTATGAACTGGAGTTTCTCACGCCGGACCAGCGGCGGCTGGTGGGTTGTGTCTTTGCCGTGCCCTTGCGAGACCGGCATGGCCAACCGTTGGCTGATCTGGTATTGATTACGGATATGACCGCTCGCAAGGCGGCCGAAGAGCGGCTCCAGAAGACGTTGCAGGAAACGGAGCGGTATAACCGTCTCATGGTGGGACGGGAGGTCCGGGTGGTTGAGTTGAAGCAGGAAGTCAATGCGCTGGCGCGCGAGTTAGGCCGGCCATCGCCCTATCAGGCGGTGCCGGCCGATGCCGCCGGGCGCGGACAGGAGGCACAACCATGAAAGTGAGCACAGCCCAATGGACGTCGTCACGCGGGTGGTCTTTTGATGCGACCGGCGGCCCTGTTGCGCCGGATTGGATCCTCTATTTTGGCGCAACCGACCGCCTGGCAGCGACCGATGGCCCGGCGGATGAACTCTGCCGGAAATTCCCCCAAGCGGTGTGCAGTGGCTGCAGCACCTCCGGAGAGATTCTGGGGGCGCACGTCGGCGATGATAGCGTGGTGGCCGCGCTCGTGAAGTTCGACGCCACAAAAGTGCGCGGCGTGGCGGCCCAGGTGGCGGCACCGGAACACAGCGGGGCGACAGCGCGGATGCTGGTGGAGCAATTACGCGCCAATGATCTCTGCCATGTGCTGGTGTTGAGCGAGGGCCTCAAGGTCAATGGCACCGCGCTGGTGGCCGGTTTCCGCGCGGCCTTGCCGGAACGGGTGGCCGTCACCGGAGGCCTGGCTGGCGATGGCACGCGCTTCGGCCGGACGGTGACCGGCCTCGGTCAGCAGCTTGGCGGCGCACAGGTGGTGGCGGTCGGTTTCTACGGCCGGGCTCTGCACGTCGGCTATGGCACGGAAGGCGGCTGGGAGGCCTTTGGTCCACGGCGCCTGATCACCAAAGCCCGCGGTAATGTTCTGTTTGAGCTCGATGGGCAACCGGCGCTGGACCTCTACAAGAAATATCTGGGCGAGCGGGCGACAGGGCTGCCGGCCACCGGCCTGCTGTTTCCGTTGCAGTTGCTGGCCAACGCCAATGCGCTGACCGGTCTGGTGCGGACGATTCTTGCGGTGGACGAAAAGGAGCACTCCCTGACCTTTGCCGGCGATCTGCCGGAAGGACAGTATGCGCGGCTGATGAAGACCGGGCAGGATGGCCTGGTGCATGGGGCGGCCCAGGCCGCGGGGGCGGCGGCACAGGGCGACGCGAACCACCGGCTCGCCGTGCTCGTCAGCTGCGTGGGCCGGCGCCTGGTGCTGGGGCAACGTGTCGAGGAGGAACTCGAGGCGGTCCAACAGGCACTGCCCGCAGGCAGCACCGCCATTGGTTTCTATTCCTACGGGGAGCTTTGTCCTCCCACCGGCCTGCTCACCTGTGAACTCCACAACCAGACCATGACCATCACCACCTTTGCCGAGGGCTGAAGACAGTTATGCATCCGCTACTTGAACGCCAGTTGCGCAAACACCTTGCCGGCCGCGCGGTGGAGGCGGCCGGCTGGCAGGCCTTGCTGGCGGATATCAGCGCTGCCTATGATGAGTTGGAGGCCGATCACAAGTTTGTGCGGCATACGCTGGAGGTGGTGTCGCAGGAGTTGACGGAGGCCAACGACAAGCTGCGCCAGGAGGCAGAAAACCGGCTGCGCCGCCTAAGCAACTATTTCGAACAGACGCTGGATCTGCAACAGAGCCTGACGTTCCGCTTCAAGAAGGTTGGTGGTCACTTTGTGTATTCGTTGTGCCGCGGCAAGCTGCTCGCGCAGTTGCAACTGGTCTCGGCGCACGTGGAAGGGCGGACGCTGGACGAAGCGTGGCCGGCGGCCATGGCCGCCCAACAGGCGCCCTTTTTTGAACGCGCGTGGCTGGGTGAAATCGTTTCATTTGAAACCGCCGATGCGGAGTGCGGTTTTCACTACCTGACCGGGTTGCAGCCGGTGCGCGAAAACGAGCAGGTGACCGAGGTGATCGGCTTCACCGTGGAAATCACGGAAAACAAACGCGCCGAGCAGGCGTTGCGTGAGAGCGAAAGCCGGCTGAAGGTGCTGCTTGATAATTTGCAGGCCGGGGTGGTGGTCGTGGATGAGCAGACCCATGAGATCTTCGATATCAACCCCGCCGCCCTGCGGCTGCTGAACACCACACGCTCGCAGGTGCTCGGCCGGAAGTGTCACAAGTTCATCTGCCCGGCCGAGGAGGGCCACTGTCCGATCTCCGACCTGCAGCAGCGCGTGGACAATGCCGAGCGTAAGCTGCTGCGCGCCGATGGCACGGCCATGGCCATCCTCAAAACGGTGGTGCCGATCACGTTGCGCGGGCGGCAGTATCTGCTGGAAAGCTTCGTGGACATCTCCGAACGCAAGAAGATGGAGGAGGAACTCAAGCGCATCAACGAGGACCAGAACCGGCGCACGGCCGAGCTGGAACAAAACCATGTCCTGATGTTGAGCATGGTCGAGGACCTGGAGAGGTCGCGCAACAACCTTGAGGAATCGCACAACGAGCTGCAACAGGCGATCGAGCGCGCCAACCAACTCGCCGTGGCCGCCGAGGCCGCCAACCAGGCCAAGAGTGAATTCCTCGCGAACATGAGCCACGAGATCCGTACGCCGATGAATGCCGTCATCGGCCTGACGGGCCTGTTGCTGCAAACCCCGCTGACAGAGGAACAGCGCGACTTCGTCCAGACCATCAACTCCAGCGGCGAAGCGCTCCTGATGCTGATCAACGACATCCTCGATTTCTCGAAGATCGAGGCCGGCAAGATGAAGATTGAGACGGAGGAATTCGATCTGGTCAATCTGGTCGAAAGCGCCGTGGATCTGCTGGCGGAGAAGGCCGCGCACAAGCGGATCGAGGTCATGTCGTCCATCGAACCGGATGTGCCATCGGCCTTGCACGGCGATCATGGGCGGTTGCGGCAGATCCTGATCAACCTGCTGGCCAATGCCGTCAAGTTCACCGAACGGGGCGAGGTGGTGGTCCGTGTCAAGTGTCTGGCGCGGGAGGGCGAGCGTCTCCGGCTGCGCTTCGAGGTGCAGGATACCGGCATCGGCATTGCGCCCGACGCGCTGCCCAGGCTGTTTGAGGTGTTTTCGCAAGTGGATGGTTCCGCGGCGCGGCGGCATGGTGGGACGGGACTGGGGCTGGCCATCTCGCGCCGCCTCGTGGATATGATGGGTGGCAAGATTGGCGTCCAGAGCACACCTGGGCAGGGCTCCTTGTTCTGGTTCGAGGTGCCGCTGGCGGGTAATCACCGCCAAGTCTGGCGCAAGACGCCCGATCCGGCGGTGTTGCATGATCTTGAGTTGCTGATTGTGGACGACAACGACACCAATCGCCTGATTCTTGAAAAACAACTGGCGGCGTGGAAGCTGCGCTGCCAAAGCTTCAGCGAGGCCACCACCGCCTTGGCGGCCTTGCGCGAGCGCGCCAGGGCAGGGCAGCCTTTTGACCTGCTGCTGACCGACATGATGATGCCCGGCATGACCGGGGCCGAACTGATCAAGGCCATGCGTGGCGAGGCGGCGTTGCAGACGACGCCCGCCATCGTCATGACCTCGATGGGCCATGCGCGCGAATTGGATGCGCTGAAGAGGCTGCCGGGCGTGCGGGTGCTCGTCAAACCCGTCAAGCAGTCACAATTGTTGGATACCATCATGCTGGTGCTGGAGGCGCAGACGCCGGTGGCGGCCGCAGAAGTCCAGCGCGTGGTGTCGCCGCCGGGAACCGGAACCAAGACAGCGCGCATCCTGCTGGTGGAAGATAATCCTGTCAACCAGAAGGTCGCCGCGCGCCAACTGGCCAACCTGGGTTATGTGCATACGGATGCTGCGGCCAATGGCGTGGAGGCGCTGGCCATGCTGCAACGCCAGCCCTATGACCTCATTCTCATGGATTGCCAGATGCCGGATATGGATGGCTATGAAACCTCACGCCGCATTCGCGCCGCCGAAGAAAGCCGGGCGCTCACCAGTGCAACACCGCCACACATCCCGATTATCGCCATGACCGCCAATGCGCTGGAGGGGGATCGCGAAAAATGCCTCGCCGCCGGCATGGATGACTATGTTGCCAAACCGGTGCGCATCGAACAGCTCGGCCAGATGCTGCAAAAATGGACCCACCATCCTCCCGCGCAGGGTGACGGTCGCCCGCCATCGCCTGCGCTGGCGCCAGTGTCGGCGACCGACACGAAGACACTCTTCCTCCCCTTGATCCCCGATTTGGAGCGCCGTGCGGCTCCCTTCTGCGTCGGTTCCGGGGAAATGGATGCGGAGATTCTCGCGCTGTTTGCCGAGCAGATGGGAGAGATCATCCGTGAACTGCCTGTAGCCGTTCGCGCCGCGAACGAGATGGAAGTACGCCGCCATGCCCATTCCTTGACCGGTATGGGCGGAACCGTGGGTGAACCGGAAATATCCGTGGTCGGCGAGGAGTTGAGCGGCGCAGCCAAGGCCGGAGATTTTGCGCGCTGCGGCCGACTGGCCGCCGCCTTGCAACAGTGGATCGTGGTCTTCCAACATCGTCATCCCCAGCCCCCAGCATGAACGCCCCCGAACCAGATCCGTTCCCCTCCGCGGCTGCGCCGGAACCGCTGGGCGGTTGTGTGCTGGTGGTGGATGATGAGTTGCCCAACCGCGCCTACCTGCGGAAAATCCTGACGGCGCGCGCCTGCCAGGTGCTTGAGGCACCCGATGGCGCCGTCGCCCTGCAACTGGCCCGCGCCCACAAGCCTGACCTGGCGCTGGTGGATGTCATGATGCCCGGCATCAGTGGTTATGAAGTCTGCCAGGCGATGAAAAGCGATCCGGCCCTGCAGGAAATCCCGCTCATCATGGTCACCGCCCGCACGGACATCGCGGATATCGAGCATGCCTTCCTGCTGGGCGCGTTCGACTACATCCGCAAGCCGTTCAATCCGCGGGAACTGATCGTCCGCGTGCGCAATGCGCTGTTGCTCAAGCGCAGCACCGAGGAAGTACGGATGTGGAAGCAGAAGATGTCGCGCGAACTGGAGGTGGCCGGCTCGCTCCAGCGCAAACTGTTCGCCGCCCGGCCGCTGCTGACCGAGACCTTCGAGGTCCGCAGTGTCTTCCAACCCTCGATGAACATCGGCGGGGATTTCTTTGACGTCCTGCCCCTGGCGGATGGCGGGCTGGCCGTCTACACCGGCGATGTCTCCGGGCACGGGGTGGGACCGGCCATGATCTCCTCGATGCTCAAGGTCCTGCTGACCGACCTGATCCGCGCCTATGCCGAGCGCGGCCCGGCCGCCATCTGCACCGAGTTGAACATCCGCTTCCGCCGCCAGGTGGATAACCCGGAGGTCTATGCCACCCTCTTTCTGGCGCTCTTCGACCCGGTGCATGAGCACTGGCATTGCCTGAACTGCGGCCATCCCGCGCCCTTGTTTTTTACGCGGCGCGATGCCGCTCCTATGACGCTGGGAGAGCAGGGTGATCTGCCCATCGGCTTTGCGGATGAACGCGGACCGGGCTACACCAGCGAGAACGAAATGATCCTGGCGGCGCCGCCCGGTTCCCTGATGTTTCTCTATACCGATGGCTTGACCGAGGCGCGCCGGATCGCTGGCGGCGAGGATCTGGGCCTGGAGCAACTCGGTCGCACCGTCAGCGCGCTGCTGCTCGAGCCGCTGTTGCCCAACCTGCCCGCGGCCACCTTCGCCCGCGTCCGCGAGGCTGGCTATCATCTGGAGGCCGATGACTGCACGGCGTTGCTGGTGTCCCGCATTGCGCCCGATGAAATCAAGATGATGAGTTCCATCCCTCCGGATCACCGTCACGTGGCCGACCTGGCGGCGGACTGCGAGCGCATCCTGCTGGGGCTGGGCTGGCCGGATGAGGCGGCGACCGCCACACGCCTGCTGGTGATGGAACACGCCGCCAATGCCGTGGACCATGGCCGCCTGCCAGTGGACGCCACGATCTCGCTACAGTTGCGTGTCCGCGGCCGCACGGCCTGTCTCCTGTTCCGCGATGCCGGACGCGAGTGGGATTATGACGATGGCCTCGAGGGGGCCCGCCTGCGGGCGCCGGACGCCCCGCGCGGGCGAGGCTTGAATATCATCCGCAACATCGCCAGCCATATTGAGGTCTTCCGCCGCGGCTCGGAGAACATTGCCTTTTATTTGGTCTCGGCTGATTTCGATACTGCCAAAATCGCGGGAACCCCGTTATAGTACTGGCACATGAACGACGACATCTATCAGGCTCGTATGGACCTGTTCCGCACGCTGAACCTGCCCATGTCGCGCGCGAGTACGCACCTGTTCCGCTGGCGGCTGCGGTGCAAACTGGGTTTTTGGGAGCTGGGTTTGCGCAGTCTCTATGCCCTCAAACGGCTGCTCGACATCCTGATCAGCCTGATGGCCTTGCTCATGCTCACGCCTTTCTTTCTGGTCATCATGCTCATCATCTACTTCGAGGATGGGCGCCCGTTCTTCTTTGTCCAACAGCGGGTGGGTCTTAATGGTCGCATCTTCAACTTCTATAAATTCCGCTCAATGGTGAAGAACGCCGAAAAGCTCAAGGACCAGTTGCTCAAGCAGAACGAGTCCGGCGATGGCGTGATTTTCAAGATGAAGAAGGATCCGCGCATCACCAGGATCGGCGGTTTCCTGCGCCGCTTCAGCGTGGATGAGTTTCCGCAGTTCTTCAACGTCCTCAAGGGCGACCTGGCGATCGTCGGCCCGCGCCCGCCCGTGCCGCGCGAGGTCGCGCAGTACACGCTGGAGGAGCGCAAGCGCCTGCACGCCAAGCCCGGTCTCACCTGCCTGTGGCAGATCCAGGGCCGCTCCGAAATCCCCTTCAAGGAACAGGTCCGGCTCGACCTGCAATACATCCAGAGCCAGAGCTTGTGGAAGGATTTTGTCATCATGGTCAAAACCGTGCCGGCGGTCCTGTTGGGCCGCGGCGCTTATTGAAGAAGGGAGCAGCATATGGCAACGGCATTCGAGGTCAAGGACGGGGTGGGCTTGGTCGCCATGAGTGGCCCGCTGACGGCCGGTCAGGTGGACGCCTTTCGCGCCGAGTTCAACGAGTGGCACAAGGGGGGGGAAGCCTTCCGCAACGTGGTCATTGACTGCCAGGGCATTGACTTCATGGATAGCTCGGGCTTGGGCGCGCTGATTGCCCTGCTCAAGCGGGTCAGCGAACGTGGCGGTGATCTCAAGCTCGCACGCCTGCCAAAGAAGGTCCGTATGGTCTTTGAGATCACGCGCGCGTACAAAATCTTCCAGATATGCGACACGGTCGAGGAGGCGCTCAAGGCCTGCCGGTGAAAGCCGTCCTCCATACCAGTGGCGCGCCCGAGTGGGTGCGCGCCCTGGGTCTCGAGACCTGGGCGCTGGCGCCGGTCGTCGGACGGCCCTTGCTGGAATACTGGCTGGAGTTGTGCGACCTGCTGCGCATCCGTGATGTCCGGCTCGTGCTGGGCGATGGCGCGCACGCGGTCGAAACCTATGCGCAAGATGGTTCACGCTGGGGCCTTAAGCTCACCTACAGTTTTCTTGGCCCCGGCGAGGATCCTGATCGTTTCCTGCATCGCGCCCCCGAGCTCTGGGCCGAGGGCCTGTTTTATCTCGGCACCCCGCTGTTCCCGCGCCGGCTGGGCACGGAACCACTGACGCACGCGACCGTGACCGGCACCTACCTGCACATGGAGGGCAGCCGCATCGGGTGTCTGGCCAGTGTGCAGCCGGAATTTCTCCAGACCTTCCTCGCCGGCGGCGAACTGGCGCTGGGCGCGCAGGGCTTCGGCCTGTTGGGCATCACGCCGGATGCCATCGCCAACCTCCATGACTATTTCGAACTGAATCTGCGCATGGTGCGCGGCGAATGCGCGCGCTATGTCAGCCCCGGTTATTTTTCCAAGGACGGCGCGCATGTCGGCTACAACGTCATTCTACCGCCCTCGGCCCATGTGCAGTCGCCGCTCGTCATCGGTAACCATACGCGGCTGGGCGCCCTGACCGTCATCGGCCCCGATGTGGTCCTCGGCGAACACTGCATCGTGGACCGGCAGAGCGAGTTGACCCGATGTGTCATTCTCGACGGCACCTATATCGGCCGCAACCTGGAAATCTGCGACAAGATCATCGCTGGCCGCCGGCTGATTGATCCCGCCGATGGCACGGTGGCGGGGATTGATGATCCCTGGTTGCTGGCCAAGGTCTCCAGTTCGCTGCGCGCGATGGACGTGCTGCGCGCCTTGCTCGGCTGGTCGCTGGCCTTGCTGCTGGCGCTGGCGCAACTGGTGCCGTTTCTGCTGCTCGCCGGTCTGCTGAAGCTGACCGGCCAGTGGCGTTTTCTACAGGCCGCTTTTCACACCGCACGGCAGCAGAAGGCCAACCTGCTGGTGTTCCCGGACACCAGCAACGGCCAGGTGTCGTGGCTCGCGCGCCTGTTCCGGGCCTTGAGCCTCGACCGCTTCCCGGCCCTGCTCCAGGTGCTCGCCGGCCGGCTTTGGCTCTGCGGCCAGGAACCGCTGGCCACGCCGGCCGATGACGCGCTGCGGTACGAACTCCAGGACTATTTCCCCGCGGCCTTCTCCTATGCCACGCCGCGCACCGAAGCCTCCGACGCCGTGATCAAGCGCGTGGATGCCTATTACTACGCGCACCACCGCTCGCTCGCCGAGAACGGGCGTATACTCGTGCGCGCGCTGCTGGGCCGGCTGGCTGCGCTCTGCGCCCCTTCCGCCGGGGATGCCGCATGAAACTGCTGGACATTGTGCGCGGCGAGTTGGGCGGGTGTCATCCGCGCCTGCATTTTTTCCAGGGCTTCGTCGCGCTGCTGCCGGCCGAGGGCTTCATCCGCCTGCGCCCGCGCCTCTACCGCCTCGGCGGCGTGCGCCTCGGCCACGGCACCGTCCTCTCCGGCCGCCTGCGCCTGACCGGTGCCGGCCCGGTCACGCGGCGGCTGATCATCGGCGCGCGCTGCTACCTTAACGAAAACATCACCTTCAACCTCGGCGGCGAGGTTGTTCTCGAAGACCACGTCTCGGTCGGCATGGAGTGCCTCTTCATCACCAACACCCACGAGTTGGGGGCGCCGGACTTTCGCGCCGGTACGGTCCACGCCAAGCCCATCCGCGTCGGCCGCGGCGCGTGGCTCGGCGCGCGCGTCACCGTGCTGCCCGGCGTGACGATTGGCGCGGGCGCGGTCATCGCCGCCGGCGCGGTCGTGGCCAAGGACGTGCCGCCGAACGTCCTCGCCGGCGGCGTCCCCGCCAAGGTCATCCGCGAGCTGCCGAGCGGTTTCCAAGCCGTGGAAAAACAGCCATGACCCTTTTCCAAGCCTTGGAAAAATCTGTCGTGCTGCTGCTCGGCGGCGCGGCGGCGCTGGCGGCGGAGCCGGCGGTGTGCGTCATCTCCGAGCCGGCGCAGCCGCGACCGATCCCCCCGGAAATCTACGGGCTCGCCGCGCCCTCGATGTCGCAGGCGACGAACTGGCATGTGCCGCTGCTGCGCTGGGGGGGCAACACGGCGGAGTGCTACAACTGGAGGCTCGGCAACGCCTGGAACACGGGCCGCGACTGGTTCTATGAGAACGTCGGCGTGGAACGCGACGCCTGGATCAAATATCTCCGCAAGGTGGAGGCTGCCGGCGCCAAGGCGTTCATCAACGTGCCGCTGATCGGCTACGTGGCCAAGGACACAAGTTCCTTCGCCTTCTCGGTCAAGAAATACGGCCCGCAAAAAGCCACGGATTCGTGGCGCACCGATGCCGGCAATGGCGAAAAACCCGACGGCACGCTGGTGCGGGGCAACGACCGCGCGGATGTCGCGATCGTCGCCGACCCGCCGTTCATCGCCGACTGGCTGCGGGCGATGAAGGAGAAATTCCCGCGGCTCTACGCCGAGCGCCGCATCATCGTCGCGCTCGGCAACGAGCCGATGCTCTGGCACATCACGCACCGCGACGTGCATCCCGAACCCGCCAAGTCGGTCGAGTTGCGCGACCGCTACATCGCGATGGCGCGCGAGCTGAAGAAGGCCGCGCCGGAAATCCAGCTCGCCGGCCCGGAGTTGTGGGGCTGGCCCGCCTTCTTCGATTCCGCGTTCGATACCGACAAGCGCGCACGCGGCGACCGCTACACGCGCGGCGGCATGGATCTGATCCCGTGGTTCCTGCGCGAGCTGCGCGCCGAGGAGCAGCGCACGGGCACGCGCCTGCTGGATTACCTGAGCGTCCACTTCTATCCACAGGCGCCGCACGTCTTTTCCGGCGCTACCGATGTGGAGGCGACGCGGCTGCGCATCGCGACCGTGCGCTCGTTGTGGGATGCGAGTTACCGCGACCCCTCGTGGATCAACGCGCACGTCGAACTGCTCCCGCGGCTGCGGCGCTGGCTTGCGGAATATTATCCGGGCACCCGGTTCGCGCTGACGGAATACAACTGGGGTGGCGAGAAGGATGCCAGCGGCGCGCTGGCGCTGGCGGAGGTGCTCGGCGTGCTCGGTCGTGAAGGCGCGGGCGCCGCCTGCTACTGGACTTCGCCGCCGGAGGGCTCCCACGCCGCCGCCGCCTACCAGCTCTATCGCAACGTGGATGGCAAAGGGGCGGCCTTCGGCGGGGACGCGCTCGACACCACGTGGAGCGGCGCAGCGGCGGAAGAGGTCTCGATTTTTGCCGCGCGCGACCGCGCCGCCAACGTGGCGACGGTGATGTGCGTGAACAAATCGGGTTTTCCGCAGGCCGTGCGCCTGCAATGGAAAGCGATTGCGACGGGCGCGGTGACTGGCTATGCTCTCGGCCCAAGCGGGCCGCAGCTTGAACCGTGGCCAACGCCGGTGGCCGCCACTGGCACGGTGCAGTTGCCGCCGCGCACGAGCGTGCATCTGCGGTTTGAAGCAAAACCATGAAAGCGGACGTGGTCAGCAGGCAGCGGATGACAACCAGGCGCCGGATTTTCCAAGCTTGGGAACAGGCTGGCGTGGGTTTTTCCAAGCCTTGGAAAAAAGCCCTCCGCCACTTTCCAAGCCTTGGAAAACTCGTCGCGGTCGCCTTGCTTTTCTCCGGGTGCGCCACGCAGATCGTTTTGCCGCCCGCGCTGCCGGCCGCCAAGGCGCCGAGCCGCGGCCTGACGCCGGAGCAGCTCAAGTCGCTCCAGACGGAACTCGGCGACTATAAACTCGGCGCGGGCGATGAGATTCAGATCTATGCCATGGACATCGCGGAGCTGAACCGCAAGTATGTGATCGGCCCGGATGGCAAGATCACCGTGCCGGGTTTCGGCGTGGTGCTGCTCGATGGCCAGACGCGCGAGCAGGCGGCGAAACGGATCACGGACCTGGTCAAGGTGCAGTACCGTCAGCCGCGGGTGGACGTGCTGGTGGAGGCCTACAACAACAACCGCATCTTCGTGCTCGGCGAGGTGCGCAAGCCGGGCCAGTATAATTTCCCCGGCCGGCCGCTGCTGCTCTCGGCGCTGGCGCGCGCCGAGGGCCTGACCGACAAGGCCGATATGCACGCCTGCACGATCGTGCGCGGCAACGGCATGTTGATCGAAATTGATCTCTATGACCTGCTGCGCAAGGGCGACCAGACGGTCAACATCCCGCTGCTGCCGGAGGACGAGATTTACGTGAAGGCGTCGGAGGAACACACGTTCTTCGTGCTCGGCGAGGTCAACCATCCGGGCGTCTTCCCGCGCGGCGAAAGCGTGGATGTGGTGCGCGCGATTGCGATGGCCGGCGGCTACACGGAGGATGGCGCCTTGCAGAAGGTGCACATCATCCGGCGCACGCAGCCGGACAAGCCGGAGTTGATTGATGTGGATATGTCGGGCCTGATGAAGGGCCAGACGACGCAGAGCCCGGCGCTGGAATCGGGGGACATTGTCTTCGTGGAGCGGCGCGGTTGGGCGAAGTTTAATTATTACTTGCGACAACTGACGCCGACGTTGAACACCATCATGGTGGGCGCCTCGCTCAAGACCTTGAGCCAGTGAAAGCGGAACTGACAACAAAAGCGCCGCGGCGGGCCGCGGCGGGTGCGGGCGAGCCGAAACTCGCCGGCGATTTCAGTTTCCGCTACCTGCTGGAGATTCTCTTCCGGCGCAAGCGGACCTTCCTTCTGCCGATGTTGTTGACGCCGGTGCTGGCCCTCCTGTTGAGCTACATGATCAAGCCCTGCTACATGTCCACCACCACGATCATGCTGGGCAAGGAGGAGATTCTCAATCCGCTGGTGCGTTATGACACCGCCGTGGCGATGACCGACTACAACCGGCTCGGCTCCTTCCAGAAAATTATTTACAGCCGCACCTTGCTCGAAGCAACCGTGCGGCAGATCGGCCTGGATAAACAGGCCCGGAGCGCGGTGGAGCTGGAGGCCCTGATCAACAACGTCCGCGCCAACATCCACCTGATCACGCTGACCGGCGATTCGTTCCAGATTGGCTGCAGTGCGCCGGACGCGCTGCTGGCCAGCAACATGGTGGCGACGATCACGGATTTGTTCATCAAGCGCAGTCTGCAGGGCAGCCGCGAGGAGGCGATGTCGGCGGTCAATTTCATCCAGAAGGAACTCGAACATTACAAGACCGACTTGGACCGGCTGGACGGCGAGCTGCAGGCCTTTCGCACGAAGAATTCCGAAACCTTGAAAACCTCGCTCTCGCTGGGCGGCATGCTCAATGATTACCGCGCCAAGCTGCTGGAGGCCGAGCTGGAACTCAAGCAGGAGCAGTTGAACGCCCAACTTTACCAGGACCGGCTCCAAGGCGAGAAACCGATGGTCGTCTCGCAGGCGCTCTACGTGCAGAACACGCCCTATCAAAAGGCCTATCAGGAGCTGCAGATCAAGATGGGCAACCTGGTCGCGACGCGCGACAAGTCGCACCCGGAGGTCCTGAAGCTCCAGCGGGAGATGGACTTCATCGTGGATTTGCTGGAGAACGAGAAAAAGAAGAATGAGGCCTCGGAAACGCGCGAAATCCGCTCGCCGGTCTATCAGGAGGTCAGCGCCCGGCTCGAAGACGCGAAGATCAAGGCCAAGGTGCTGGAGCAGAAGGTCGCCGAGTATCAGCGCATCCGGGAGGACATCCGCACGAAGCTGGCCAACGTTCCGGAGCTGGAAAAGGAGCAGACGCGGCTGGAGGCCGAGGTCAAGATGACGCGTGACCTCTATGAAACGTTGCGCCTGAAACTGGAGCACGCCCGTGTTTCCTGCGAAGTCGAGATCGAGCAGCAGAAAAACCGTTTCAGCGTCATTGACCCGCCGCTCGCGCCGCTGGCGCGTTTCAAACCCATTCGTAAGACCTTCATCATCGGCGGCCTCGCTGGCGGTATCGCCATCGGCTTCATGCTGGTCTTCCTGTTGGAGTTCACCGACCCCCGGCTGGTGCGGCCGGGCGAAATCATCCGGCGCACGCACCTGCCGCTGCTGGGTACGCTGCCCAAGCTCTACCACTTTGGCGAGCTCTCGCCTCTGCCCATGTTCGCCTGGCTGCACCGCGCCTGGCAACAGTTCATGGCGTGGCTACACCGGCCCCAACTCAAGTGGCTGCTGCCGCCGCTGCGGGTCGTGGACCATATGTTGCGCGCCGTGTTTGCCGCCCGCCGCTTCGTACTGCCGCGCAGTTATCCGGCCGACTTGATACTGCCCTTCGAGCGGCTCCAGCGGGCGGGTGAAGCGGACACACCGGAAGACAAGGCGCTGGACGACTATATCGAACGCCTGCGCGGCGTGGCCATCACCGCGCGCTCCGCCTATGACGAGCCGGACCCGTTGCTCTGGATGGTGATGAGCACGCGCTCCGGCGAGGGGCGCACCCTGTTCGCCCAGAATCTGGCGGTGCTGCTCGCCGGTGATCTGAAAAAACCCATCTGCCTCGTGGACGCCAATCTGCCCGCTCCGAACATCTCCCAGCGCGCCGGTCGCCTGACTCCCGGCCTGGCCGAGATTGTCGAGGGTCGCGCCACGCTCGACGAGGCGCTGGTGCCGGGCGGCGCGCCCCGCGTTTTCATTCTGCCCGCCGGCCAGCCCTCGGATTACCCGGAGGTACTCTTCCACACCGCCGCCTTCCGCCACCTGCTGGCCCAGTTGCGCGCGCGCTTTGCGGTGACCCTGCTGGAAGCGCCGGACATCATCACCAATACCGACGCCCAGATCATCGCGCCTGAGACCGATGGCATCCTGTTCATGACGCGGCTCTATGTCACCAAGAAACAGGCGATTCTCGCCGCGCTTGGCAAGGTGCCGGCCGAAAAGGTGGTCGGCGTCGTCGTCAACCATGCCGAGTATTGGATTCCGGAATGGCTCTACCGCTGGATCTGACGCATGAAGATGATCATGCTCATGATGGTGATTTTTTTCGTCACCGGCGCCGTGTCCAGGGAGATCACGCGGTGGACCACCGTGACCATGACGCTCGGGATCATCGCGGTGCTGCTCTTCACGCGCTTCACGTTTTAGGGGCGACATGCGCACGCCGCACACGTCCATCGTCCTCGCGGTCCTGTTCTCCATCCTCGGCGCGACCCTGCTGTGGCTCACCAACGGCAACGGGATCGTCATCCCCGCCTTCTGCGCGGCCCTCCTCACGCTGTGGCTGTTCATCCGCCACCTCGACCTCGCGCTCTACTGCCTGCTTGCCGCGACGATGGTCCTCGACCAGTTCCGCGTCTTCGGTTTCCTGGATGCGGTGACGACCAAGGTCCCGTTCTACCTCAACCTCAACACCAGCACCGGCATCGGCCCGCTCGTCTTCAATCCGGTGGAACTGCTGCTCGTCATGATGGTCGGCGCGTGGTTCTGGCGCGCCACCATCAGCCGCGAGTGGCATCTGCACCGGGTGCCCAACACCGGCCTGGCGGTGGTCTTCCTGCTGATGCTCGTGTTCTTCACCGGCTTCGGCCTCGCGCGCGGCGGTGACTGGAAGGCCGCGCTCTGGGAGATCCGCGCGCTCTACTACCTCTGCTTCGTCTACTTCATCGCCGCGCAGATCATCCGCACCCGCCGCCAGGTGCAGATTTGCGTCTGGATCATCATCATCGGCGTCGCCATCAAGGGCTTCCAGGGCTGCTGGCGCTACTTCATCACGCGGGGCGGCGACCTCGGCAGCCTGCGCGCGATCCTTGGCCACGAGGACTCGCTCTTCATCGTCACCGTCCTCGTCCTGCTCGCCGCCTATTTTTTTCTCGGCTACCGCGGGCGCGAATTCAAGTTCCTGCTGGCCACGTTGCCCAGCAACCTGCTCACCTTCGTCTTCAACCAGCGCCGCATCACCTATGGCGTGCTTGGCTTGAGCCTCGGTATCGTCGTTGCCATGCTGCCGAGGGAGCAGCTCAAGAAGGCGCTGTATATCGTCATCCCCTTCGCGATCCTCTTCACCCTCTACACCGCCGCCTTCTGGAACAAGACCGGCGGCGGGCTGGCCATGCCCGCGCAAAAAATCAAATCCATGTTCGTGAAACAGGAAGGCACGGTGGACAACGAGTCCAACGAGTGGCGCGAGCTGGAACTGATCAACCTCAAGGCCACCGTTCGCGCCTACCCGCTCGGCATCGGCTTTGGCAACCAGTACCTGATCGTTGTCCCCTACGCCGACATTGGCGAGGAGTTCCCGCTCTGGCGCTGGATCCCGCACTGCGCATTGTTCTGGGTTTGGATCAAGACCGGCTTCGTCGGCTTCGTCATCTTCTGGCTGTTCTTCGGCACCGCCATCGTGCAAGCGATGATTGATTACCGTGCGATGCGCGACCCCTACTTCAAGGCGCTGGCCCTGATGATCATCCTGTTCATCGTCGGCCAGGTCATCATCGCCTACTACGACCTCCAGATCACCTTCTACCGGAACATGATTTACCTCGGCGTCGCGATGGCGCTCGGCACCGCGATCCGCCGCATCGAGGCCCACGAGCTCGCCGCCCGAAAATGAATTTGAGCCGGCGGCGGAATTTTGTTATCTAGCAGTCACCCATGAGCAAAACCCGTCGCGCCCTGAAGAACACCGCCATCCAGGCCGCCAGCCAGTTGATCACGTGGACGCTGTCGTGGATTCTGCTCGTCATCCTTCCGCGCAAGCTCGGCGACGCGAACTTTGGCAAGCTCTTCTTCGCCTTGAGTTACGGCATGATCTTCAGCCAGCTCATCAACCTCGGCGTGAATACCTTCCTCGTCCGCGAAGTCGCGGTGTTGCATCCAGCGGCGGATTTGCCGGAGGAGGAAAACCAGCGCCGCCGTGGCAAGCTGCGCGAGCTGCTCGGCAACGTCTTCGCGCTCAAGGTCGCGCTCGCCCTCGTGGTCTTCGTCATTCAGTCGGCGCTGATCTTCATCCTGCCCTACGATGATGTGACGCGCGTCGCCGTGCTGATCATCGGCCTCGGCTCCTGCCTGGGCGCGATCACGCAGACGCTGGGCGGCGTGTTCCAAGGCTTGGAAAACATGCTTGGCCCGAACATCGCGCTGATCGCGGAGAAGACGCTCGTCACGGCCGGCTGCTGGCTGCTGCTCGTACTCGGTTTTGACCTGAACGCCGTCTGCTGGGCGCACACGGCGGCGCAGGTCGCGGCGTTCGCCATCCAGTTCGGCTGGCTGCAAAAGCTCGAACGCTTCGCCTTCGCGTGGGACAAGGTGCTGATCCGCCGCATCTTCCTCGGCGGCCTGCCGTTCCTCATCTGGGTCATCTTCGGCGAAATCTATGTCCGCATTGACGTGTTGATGCTCTCGCTGATGACCACCGATGCGGTCGTCGGCTGGTACGGCGCGGCGACGCGCCTCTATGGCACGCTGCTCTTCATCCCGAACATCCTGATGACCTCGGTCTTTCCCGCGATGATGCGGCTCGGCTCCGGCGGACAGGACGAGGGTGCGTTCAGCCGCGCCTCGGAGCGGCTGATGAATCTGCTGCTCTTCGCCGCTGTGCCGGTCGCCGCCGGCACCATCGCGGTCGCCGAGCCGTTCGTGAAGCTGCTCTACGGCGCCGGCCCGTTCGAGCATTCCGCGCAGAACCTGCAAATCCTCGGCGGCTCGATTTTGCTGGTCTGCATTGACGTGGTGCTCGGCACGGCGCTGATCGCGCGCGGCAAGGAGAAGCCGTGGGCCGGCATGGCCATCGCCGCCGCGTTCTTCAACCCGCTGCTCAATCTCTGGACCATCCCCTATACGCAGCAGCACTTCGGCAACGGCGGCATCGGCGCGGCGTGGGCCACGCTGCTGACCGAGGTGTTGATGATGTTCGGCGCGCTCTGGCTGATGCCCAAGGGCGTCTTCAGCCGCCGCAACCTCGTCTGCGGCGTCAAAGCCCTCGCGCTCGGCGCGGCGATGGTCCTGCTGCTGCGCTGGTGGGGCACGCAAAACCTGTTCCTGCTGATCGGCGCCGGCGGCGCGTTCTATGTCCCGCTCGCGCTCCTCATCGGCGTCGTCCCGCGCGAGGACCTCGCGCACATCTTCCACGCCGTTTTCAAACACCGTGGAGGCGCGGCATGACACGCTTTTCCAGGCATTGGAAACCGGGCGCGGCGCTTTTTCCAGGGCTTGGAAAATTTCGCGGGAAAAGTTCCCAGCCTTGGAAAAAAGACCGTGGATTTTTCCAAGCCTTGGAAAATGCAGAGGAGGTCGCATGTTCGCCAAGCTGATCGCCTACTGGACCAACCACATCATCAGCCACATCCCGTTTTTCGCGGTGCGGCTGTGGTGGTACCGCACGTTTGTCGGCGTGAAAATCGGGAAGGACTGCGCGGTGTTCATGGGCTGCTTCTGGTATTTCTACCGCCCGCTCGGCCGCAATCCGCAGCCGATGAGCATGGGCGATAACTGCATCATCAACCGCCGCTGCACGCTCGACGGCCGCGGCGGGCTGCGCTTCGGCCACAACGTAAGCATCTCGCCGGAGGTTTCGCTGATCACCTCGAACCACCTCAAGGACGATCCGCTGTTCGGCGTCGAGGACAAGCCCATCGTGATCGAGGACTACGCGTGGGTCGGCAGCCGCGCGACGGTGCTGCCGGGCGTGACGATCGGCAAGGGTGCGATCATCGCCGCCGGCTCGGTGGTGACCAAGGACGTGCCGCCGTTCGCGGTCGTCGGCGGCGTGCCCGCCAAGGTCATCGGCCAGCGCGCGCAGGACCTGAAATACACCCTCAATTTCCGGCCATGGTTTGAATGAGCGCCAAGATCAAAGTGCTGTTGCTGGACACGAACGACGCCGTCGGCGGCGTGGTGCGCGGACACCTGATGTTCCTGCGCCTGACCGACCGCGCGCGGTTCGATATGTACGCCGCCGTGCTCGGTCACGGCCCGCTGCTGCCGCAGTTTCAGGCGATCCCCCAGCTCACGCTGTGGACGATGGAGGTCGGCACGAAGTCGGCGCAGTGGTGCGCCGGCTGGCGCGGCCAGGTGGCGAATGCGTGGGGCGTGGTGCCGCTGGTCTGGTCGGCGCTGCGGCTGGCGCGGCGCTGCCGCCACGCGGGCATCCAGGTCATCCACACCTCCGACAAAAAACGCTCGCTGCTGCTGACGCTGTTGCTCCACCGGCTGACGGGCCTGCCCTACCTCTACCACATCCACAACAACTACATTGACTATCCCGCCAACCGGAAGGCGCTGGCGCGCGCCGCGCTCATCATCGCCAACTCCGGCGAGATGCGGCGCGACTTCATCCACTGGCTCGGCCCATCCATGGAACGCATCCGCGTGGTCCATAACGGCATGGATGCGGAACGTTATCGCCCCGGCCTGCCGAGCACGCTGCGGCAGGAGATCGGCGCCGCTCCCGACGATGTCCTGATTGGCATCTCCAGCCGGCTGGCGCCGGACAAGGGGCAGGAAACCTTTTTACAGGCGGCCGCGTTGGTGATCGCCCAGGAGCCGCGCGCGCGCTTCGTCATCATCGGCGACGACGCGATCTTCAGCGATAACGCTGACTTCGTGCCCTTGCTGCGCCGGATGGCGCAGGCAGCCGGGCTGGCCGGCCGCGTTCATTTTCTCGGCTTCCGCAACGACATGCCCAATCTTTATCCCGGTCTGGATATCCTCGTGAACGCCGCGTGGCGCGAGGCGTTCGGGCTTGTCGTGGTCGAGGCGATGGCGTGTGCGAAGCCGGTCGTCGGCACGCAGGCCGGCGGCATCCCGGAGATCATCACGCACGGCCAGGATGGTTTTCTCTTCCCGGTCCGGGACGCGTCGCGGCTCGCGGAACTCCTGCTCGAACTCGTGTGCAGCCCGGAGTTGCGCGCACGCCTCGGCGCCGCCGCGCGCCAGACCATCGAGGCCCGCTTCACCATCCAGCGTCAGATCAAGGAGCAGGAAGCCATCTATGCCGAGTTGGCTTCCGCCAATCAAAAATCATAAATCGCAAATCACAAATGTATGAACATCCTCGTCCTCACCCCCTACATCCCGTACCCGCCGAAGTTCGGCGGCGCGGTCCGCATCTTTCACCTCATCCGCCAGCTCGCGCGGTGGCATCACGTCCACCTGTTGAGCTTTCGCGAGGAGAGCGGCGCAGGTGATCCGAAGGGGCTGGAGCCGCTGTGCAAGAGCGTCACGCTCATCCCGCGCTTCGTTGGCAACAAGCGCCGGCAGCAACTGCTTTCCCTGCTCTCCAGTCGCTCGTTCCAGTGGCAGTTCCACCATAGCGACGCGCTGCAAGTCGCGCTCGACCGCCTGGTCCGCGAGCAGAAGATTGACCTGATCCTCGTCGAGTTCTCGCAGATGGCCGGCTACCAGTTCCCCGCCGGCGTGCCGGTGGTGCTCGACGAGCACAACGTGGAGTTCGATCTGCTCGACCGCATGGCCGCGCGCGAGAGCGGCGCGCTGCGCAAGTGGTTCAACGGCGTCGAGGCCGCCAAGTTTCGCCGCGAGGAAATCGCCGCCTGCCGCGCCGCCGCGCTCACGCTGGTCACCAGCGAGCGCGATGGCGACCTGCTGCGCCAGCACGCGCCGGAACTGAAAACGGCGACGATCACCAACGGCGTGGATTGCGACCAGTTCACGCGCCCGGCCGGGCCGCGGCAGCCCGATACCGCGGTCTTCGTCGGCGCCACGCACTACTTCCCAAACGAGGATGGCGTCGTGTTCTTCCTCAACGAGGTCTTCCCGCTCATCAAGGAGAAACAGCCGCGCTTCCGGTTCACCGTCGTCGGCGGTAAGCCGCCGCCGAGCATCGTGCAGCGCCAGTCGGAGGCGATCGAGGTGACCGGCTTCGTGGATGATGTGCGCCCGTTCATGTGGGAGTCATCGGTCTTCGTCGTGCCGCTGCGGATGGGCGGTGGTACGCGCTTCAAGATCGTCGAGGCCTTCGCCGCCGGCATCCCGGTGGTCTCCACGCGGCTCGGCGCCGAGGGCATCCCGGTGGAGGATGGCCGCGAGTTGTTACTCGCCGATACGCCGGTGGACCTCGCCGCCGCCGTGCTGCGCGTACTCGCCCATCCCGGCCTGGCCGAGGGCCTCGCGCGCGCCGGCCTCGACTACGTCCGCCAGCACTTCGACTGGTCGGTGATCGGTACGAAACTCAACGCTGCGCTCGAAGGCGTCGTGAAAAAATGATCGCGCGCGTTTCCCAGATGCTGCGTGTGCTCGTCCGCGGCGGGCGGCAATATTCGCCCATCGCCTACGCCTGCGGCGCGCTGCTGCCGGGCCGGCGGAGTGGGGCGGGACCGGTCGCCTGGGTGCGCGGGTGGCCGATGCCGGATGTCCGCGCCGGGGCGGGCGCTATTGAGCTCGGCCACGTCGGCCTCTATCCCGGCGTCAAGCTGCACTGCCGCGGCGCCGGCCGCATCGTCATCGGCGACGGCACCTTCCTCAACCGCAGCGCGCGCCTCTTCGCCGGCAGTTCCGTGACGCTCGGCGCCCGGTGCATGGTTTCCTGGCAAACCACCATCACCGATTTCGCCGGCTTCGAGGCGGCCGCCCTCTTCGCGCCCGTCGTGCTCGAGGACGAGGTCTGGATCGGCAACCGCGCGATCATCCTCGGCGGCACACGGCTCGGCCGCGGCTGCGTCGTCGCCGCCGGCGCGGTGGTGCAGGGCGACTTTCCCGCCGGCGCGATCCTCGCCGGCCAACCCGCGGAGTGCGTGTCATGAGCGAATCCATCTTTCCCTTGCTGCCCGACGAGTTGTGCGCGGCCACCGGCCGCTGTCACTTCAAGGGCGATGCGGCGACCGCCCAAATCGCGCGCGCCCGGTTCGGCGCCGGCGCGCCCGCGCCGTTGGTCAATAACGAGGCCGGCCAACTGGTACTTGGCGCGGTCTTTGTTGCCGCCGGCGCGCGCCTGTGGGCGCACAAGGGCGGCCTGCTCGCCATCGGCGATGGCACCATCCTCGATGCCGGTGTCGAGATCATCGCCTGGAGCAGCGTCACCATCGGCAAGAACTGCTACCTCGGCTGGGACGTGCTCGTGATGGATACCGACCTGCACAGCGTCGGCGGCCGCCCGCTGGTCAACAAGCCGGTGGTGATCGGCGACAACGTCCGCATTGGCGCGCGCGCGATGATTTTGAAAGGGGTGACGATTGGCGAGGGCGCGGTGATCCAGCCCGGCAGCATCGTCACGCGCTCTGTCTCCGCCGGTGCCGAGGTGCGCTCGCCCGCCGCCGTCGTCAAGGGTCACCTGCCCTCGGCTTGATGTGTCCCGCAGAACAGTCCGCAGCCTCATTCCACCCAGGAAATCAATCGAGAAACCGGCCGGCGCGGGCCCCAGTGAACGCGCCGTCGCGCAGGGTCAGGCGGCCGTTGACGATGACGTGGTTGAGACCCTCGGCATACTGGCGCGGCTCGGCGAAGGTCGCGCGATCGCGGATGGTCTGCGGATCGAAGACGACGAGGTCGGCGTAGGCGCCGACCGCGAGTCGGCCGCGGCCCTTCAACTGGAACTGGTCGGCGGGCAGGCTGGTCATCTTGCGGATCATCTCCGGCAGCGGCACCGTGTGGCCGTCGAGCGCGGCGCGCAGCAGGCGCGGGAAGGTGCCGAACGCGCGCGGATGCGGGAAGTCCACCGCGAGCGGGCCGGTCAGCGCGCGAATCGAGGCGTCGGAGCCAACCATCACCCACGGCTCGGCGAGGATGCGCCACAGGTTCACCTCGCTCATGCCGAAGAAGATCGCGCTCGGCCGCAGTTCGTCCACGTCGAGCAGATGGAGCGCGGCCTCCACCGGCTCCAAGCCGAGCGCGGCGGCGATCTCGGTCAGCATCTGGCCGCGGTACGGCGCAAGGTCGGGATGCGCCAGCGAGCCGACCATGATCGTGTCCCAGTCGGTGCTGCCGGCCAGTTCCGCGCGCAGTTTTTGCCGCGTCGCTGCCTCGCGCAGGCACGCGAGCACCGCCTCGCGCCCGTCGCCGGCGGCCCACTCGGGGAGGATCACGTCGAGATCGGTGCAGCTCGCGGTGTAGGGATAGCGGTCGGCGGCCACGCGGACGCCGGCGGCCTGCGCGGCGCGGATTTTCTCCAGGGCGGCCTCGAGCTTGCCCCAGTTGCGGCGGCCGGCGGTCTTCAGGTGCGAGACCTGCACGCGTACGCCGGTGGCGCGGCCGATGCCGAGCGTTTCATCGAGCGCCTCGAGGAGCTGGTCGCCCTCGCTGCGCATGTGGCTCGTATAAATCTTCCCGTGGCGCGCGGCGACTTCCGCGAGAGCGCGAACCTCCTCTGGCGTCGAGTAGAGGCCGGGCGTGTAGATCAGGCCGGTGCTCAAGCCCGCCCCACCCTCGGCCAGCGCGCGGTCGAGCAGGGCGCCCATCGCGCGGACTTCGTCGGCGGTCGCAACGCGCGCGTCGTAGCCGATGACGCCGGCGCGCACGCTGTTGTGGCCGATCAGCAGCGCGATGTTCAGCGCGGGCTGGACCTGGTCGAGCAACGCCCGGTACTCGGCGACGCTGCTCCAGGTGCCGGGATAGTTCTTCTCGCGCCAGTCGGTCGGCATTTTATAGGCACCCTGCCGCGGCGCGGTGGAGGCGCCGCAGTTGCCGACGACCTCGGTGGTGACGCCCTGGTAGATTTTGCTCGGCGCGGTCGGCTCGATCAGGATGAACGTATCGGAGTGCGAGTGGACATCAATGAAGCCGGGACACACGACACAGCCGGCGGCGGAAAGGGTGGTGCGCGCTGCCGCGCCGGCGAGGTCGCCGACCGCAGCGATGCGTTCGCCGTTGATGGCCACCGCGGCGCGCCGCGCCGGCCCGCCGCCGCCATCGTGTACCTGACCGCCATGGATCAACAGATCGAACATGAGTTAGCCGTGACGAAGCCGCGCAATATACTCCGCTATCGCTTGGTGTTGCCGTTGACGATACCCTGAATCTTTGAAACGAACATCTGAATCGATGAAAAAATGCCAGATATAAAGCTCAACTTCAAAACTTGGGAACCGCGTCTTAAGTTCAGCTTGAACGATCGCGCATTTCTTATCCCAGTACGCGACATCTTCGAGCGTGTCGAGAGGTAATGCCATAAGCTGTTCCAATTGAGCTGCGAGATATGCCTTTGCTGGCTGGTTGCTCATTGGAGAGATACCTACCACGATTCACTTAACAACCCATTACTCCACTACTCCAGCACTCCCTGTGTTTTTCGGCGGCGTACCGCCGAGGAGGGCGACGACCTCGGCCTGGACGTGCTCGAGTGCGGCGAGCTTGAGCTGCGGATCGGGGATGAAAAACGTCTCGTTGGTTTTCTTGTGCTCGTAGACGCGGATCTTCATGCCATCGGCGCGCGTCTGCACGTCGCGCTCGGCGAGGATGCGGCGTCGTTCGAGCATGACGGCGAGGATGAAGATGGCGTTGCCGTGGCGCTCGTCCTCGGTCTCCATCAGGTGGCGCAGCAGCGACTCGGCGGTCTCCTTCTTCAGCGGCTCCTCCGGCGGCGGCGCGGGCGCGCGATAGACGCCCTTCCAGACGCCGGTCGCCCCGGAACGCGCGGGGTCGCTCCAGCAAACGGCGCAGAAATCCTGACGGGCATAACCCTCGGCCCCGAATTGCAGGCGCGAGAAAATGGCTGCGCCGTCGCTGAAATCTTTCTGGCAGGCGGTACAGGTGTGGGCGGCGGCTTGGATGTTCCAGTCGGTGCTCATGGCAGGGGGAAGTGCTTTATGGTGGATGGTGCAGGCCGGGCATGTTCAACTTTTCTTCCGCAATGCGCCGGGCACCAGCAGGTGGCGGTGCTGGGAGAAATAGACCCATCCGGAGATGATGGTGATGACGGCGACGAGCCAGCTCAAGCCGAAGGCGACATAGGGGAAGCTGACCGCAAACCAACGGATGCTTCCGGGTGGCCAGTGGGCGGCCCAATCATTTTTGAAGCTCAAGCCGGCCAGCAGGATGATGAGCGTGATCATCTGCGAAAGGGTCTTATGCTTGCCCCAATAGCCGGCGGCGATGACCTGACCGCGCGCCGCGGCAATCAGGCGCAGGCCGGTGACGAGAAACTCACGGGTGATGATCAGGACGACAATCCAAGCCATCACAACCCGCAGTTCGACCAGAGCGATGAAAACGGAACACACCAAGACTTTGTCGGTTAGCGGATCCATCAGTTTGCCGAAGTCGCTCTCGCCGTAGACATGCCGGGCCAGCACACCATCGAGGATGTCCGTGAAGCCGGCGATCAAAAAAACGACAAAAGCCGCCGTGTAGCCCCAAGGTGGATGCATGGTCAACAAACCGATCAAAAGGGCGGCGAGACCCAAGCGACTCAAGGTGAGGACATCAGGCAGTTTCATGGCGTGGCGGCGGTGCTCCGCTTGAGATAGGGCGGCGGCGGCTCGTTGACGATGATCCAAGGCGTGGCCTGCTCCTGCTTCTGGGGTTTCACTGCCGCGGGCGGCGGGACTGGGGCTTGGTTGGTGAGCGCGGACGGTGCCACCGCTTCCGGGGCCGGCCGCGGGGCGCTCTTGCAGCCGTGCCGCACCACCCAAACGAGCAACAGCAAGACCACCACGCCGGCGAGCACCTGCAACAGACGCGTCACCACTTCCGGCGGCAGGGAGATCTTGACCGGGGCCGCGGACAATACCCGGCGCGGGGCTTTGAAGATCGAACCCTCCGTAACAGCTGGCGGCGTTGCGGCAGGCTGCGCGGGCGTCTGCCCCATGTAACGGGCCGTATATTCGCGCAGCAGCGGCGCGGGATCGAGGCCGAGATATTCCGCGTAGAGCTTGAGGAACCCCTTGGCATAGGTCGACACGCTCATGCGGCTGTAATCATCGTGTTCCAGCGCCTCGACATGCTGGACCTTCATGTGTGTGGCCGCTGCCGCCTGCGACGCCGTTACGCCTTTGCGTTCTCGCGCCGCTTTCAGTTGTTGACCGATGCTGTCCATGCCTCACGCGTTCTCGTCGTCACCATTATGCGGAATATCGCCTTCCAAATCTATCAGAATTTCCCGCGGGTCGGAGCCGTTCGCGGGACCGACGATGCCCTTCTCCTCGAGAATATCCATGATGCGCGCGGCGCGGGTGTAGCCGATCTTCAGCCGCCGTTGCACGCCGCTGGTCGAGGCGCGCTTCATCTGGCGGATGACCTCGATCGCCTGCTCGATCAGCTCATCGTCCTCGTCCATGTCGGGCAGTTCGCCCTCGGGCCGGTCCTCGACCTTCTCCTTGAGCGCCAGCTCATAGAGCGGCTGGCCCTGCTGCTTGAGAAATTCCACGATGCGGTGGATTTCGCCATCGGTGGTTAGCGTGCCCTGGGCGCGCATCAGCCGCGCAACACCTGGCGGCAGGAACAGCATATCACCCTTGCCGAGCAGTTTATCGGCGCCCATCGCGTCAATGATCGTGCGGCTGTCCACCTTCTGCGCCACCTGGAACGCGATGCGTGAGGGGAAGTTTGCCTTGATCGTGCCGGTGATGACGTTGACCGACGGGCGCTGCGTAGCCAGCACGAGATGAATGCCTGTCGCACGGCTCATCTGCGCGAGCCGCGCGATCTGGTTCTCGATCTCCGCCTGCGCCACCAGCATCAAGTCGGCGAGCTCATCCACGACGATGACGATGTAGGGCAACCGGTCGGGCACAACATCCTCCGGCTTCGGCGGCGGCGGTGGTGGTGTTGCCTCGGCGACTTCGCCCCCCGGTGACGCAGCCGGCGCCAGATCCGTGAAGAGTTCCTGTTGCTTGACGATCACGCGCTTGTTGAAGTCCTTGATGTTGCGAACCCGTACCTTGGCGAACAGTTTGTAGCGCCGCTCCATCTCTGTGATCGCCCAGCGCAGACCGAATGCCACTTTCTTGGCGTCCGTGATCACCGGGCAGGCGAGATGCGGTAAATCCTTGTAGGCGGCAAACTCGACGATTTTCGGGTCCACCAGGATCAACTTTAGTTGTTCCGGTGTGCGGCTCATCAACAGACCCGCCAGCACCGAGTTCATGCAGACCGTCTTGCCGGAACCCGTCGCACCGGCAATCAGCAGGTGCGGCATATCGGCGAGATCGGCGATGATCGGCCGGCCACCGACGTCTTTGCCCAGTGCCAGCGGCAGTGCGGCGGGCGTGTTGCTCCAGGCCTCCGTGGTCAGTAACTCGCGTAGATAGACCGCCGTCCGCTTGCTGTTGGGCACCTCGATGCCAACCACGCCCTTGCCGGGGATCGGCGCCTGCACGCGGATACTC
>CAISWQ010000069.1 GCA_903889245.1 uncultured Lentisphaerota bacterium
CGTTCTTTTTCAGTCAACTGCGTGTACTCTCGCTTCATGGACGGGTCTCCTTGCGGGGGTTGTTAGGTCCAACAACCGTTAGGTGTACCCGTCCGCTTTCGGTGGTGCACTTATTATGTGCATGCGGGGCCTTGGAAAACGGGACGCGATTTTTTCCAAGGCTTGGAAACCTTCCCGGTACCGGGACACCTGGAAACTTGCACGTGCGACCGCGCTCCCGTAGGCTGCGGCCGTGACTGACGAGCACAACGCGGCAGTGGAGGGACCGGTTTTCCAGCGCGGCGACTGGTTGGCTGCGCTCACCACGTTCGGACTGGCGCTCGCGGCCTACCTCGCCACGCTCGCGCCCACGGTCACGCTCGAGGATTCCGGCGAGCTGGTCACGGCCGCCGCCCAGCTCGGCGTGCCGCATCCGCCGGGTTATCCAAGTTGGACCCTCATCACATGGCTGTTCACCAAGCTATGCGGCGGCGCCACCTATCTCGGTCATCCGAATCCGGCGTGGGCGGCGGCCTTCGCCTCGGCCTTCTTCGGGGCGCTGACCTGCGGGGTGCTCGCGCTGCTGATCAGCCGCAGCGGGCGGGCGCTGGCGGATAACGGCTGGAGGCTAGCAGAGCAGACCGACGGCTCTTCCATCCGCCATCCGCCATCCACGATCCGCGAACTCCCGTTGCTCGCCGCCGTCGCCGGCGGCTTGGCGCTGGCGTTCAGCCCGGTGCTGTGGTCACAGAGCACGATCGTCGAGGTCTATGCGCTCAATGGTTTTTTTCAGACGACGATCCTGGCCTTGCTCTACCGCTGGCTGTGCCGTCCATCGCAAAGCTGGCCGCTCTGGCTCCTCTGCTTGCTGTTCGGCCTCGGCGTGACCAATCACCAGACCCTGTTGTTCCTCGGCCCCGCGCTCGCCGTCGCCGTGTGGCTGCGCGATGTAAAGCTGTTCCGCGATTTCTTTCTCGTCGGCGCGGGTTTGTTGCTGCTCGTGTTCGCCAACTTCTGGCTCGCGCAAAAGGCCGATGCGCTGGCGCATCTGGCCGCGAGCAGCGCGAACACCGCCCTGGCGGCGCACGCGCAGACGCAGCAGGCGTGGTACCTCCACGCGCAGTGGCTCGCGGGTCCGGCACACGCGGGCTTCTGGGTGTGGTCGGCGCTGGCCTTGCTCGTGCCGCTCGCCGGCCTGGCGCTGCCCAACGGCCGCAAGGTCGGCCTCGCCTTTCTGCTGGGCGGGGCCGGACTGCTTTTCTATCTCTATCTGCCGTGGGCCTCGGCGCGCAACCCGCCGCTGAACTGGGGGTATGCGCGCACCTGGGAGGGTTTCCTCTACGTGCTCACGCGCGGCCAGTACGCGACGCTGGAGCTGGCGGACATCATGAGCGCGCGCTTCCTCGCGCAGGTCGGGCAGTACCTCGGCGATCTGCGCCAGCAGTTCACCCTGCCGCTGGCGCTTGCGGGCCTGCTGCCCTTCTGCGCCTGGAGCGTACACATCGGCGCGCGCCGCGTGCAGGCGCTGGCCGGCGCGGCGCTGCTGGTGGCGATCGCGCTGGCAGGCAGCCTGCTGGAAACCTGGCTGGCGTCGCCGGCCCTCGTGGCGCTGAACCGCGCGCTCGCCATCGCGCTGCTCCTCGCGGCGGCCGCCGGCCTCGGCCTGATGCTGATCAACTTCGCCCGCGACTGGTTCGCCGATCTGCGCCAGCCGGAGCACGGCCGCGCCACGCGCGTCGTCGCGCTCCTGTTGCTGGCCGGCATGGCGGCGGTGTGCGGCGGCGTGGAAGTGTCGTTGCTGACGAAGGCTGTGCGGCACTTCGCCGGCGGCACGGCGGGGCGCGGGTTGCTGGTGGCCGCCGCGACCCTCGCGCCCGTGTTCGTAGTGTGGTTGCTTGTGAAGCTGGCGCGCTCGCCCCTGGCATTGCGCTGCGAGCTGGCCCCGCTGCCGCAACGCTGGTTGCTGGCCAGTCTGGCCGCCTTCCTCGGCTTGAGCATCCTGTTCATTTCCTTTCAGAATCTGGACATGGACATCCAGACACAGTTCATCGGCCGTGTGCAGTTCATCCAGTCGCATTCCGTCTTTGCGCTCTGGATCGGCTACGGCCTGTTGTTGGCGCTTACGCTGCTGCGCCGCGCCGCGGCCGCAGCCGGTGCCGTGCTGGCCGCGCTTGTGCCACTGACCTTGCTCGCGCAGAATTATTTTGACGCCGGCCAGTTGCGGCTGGTCGGCGGCGCGGAGCAGAACGGTCACGACTTCGGCTGGCAGTTTGGCGCGGGCGCGCTCGAAGGCATGGCCGGATTGCGCCCGACGCTGCAAGCGGACGAGCTGCCGCCACCTGATCCCGCCTGGCCGCCGCCGATGGAGACCAACGCGGTTTATTTCGGCGGCACCGATCCCGGCCGCTTCGTCCCCACCTACATGGTCTTTTGCGCGCGCGTCCGGCCAGACGTCTGTGTGCTGACGCAAAATGCGCTTGTGGACAAACTGTACCTGGCACCGGTGCGCGACTTCTATGGTGACCGCCTCCGGCTGCCAACGCCCCGGGACATTGAAGCGGCCCAAAGCCGCTATCTCGCCGAGGTCGAGTCCGGTCGTGTCCGCAACCGCGGCGAGGTGCTCTATGAGAAGGGCGTGCCGCAGCTTGTCGGCCGCGCCGGCGTGCTGGCGGCCAACGGGGTCATCGCCCGGCTGATCTTTGAGGAGAACAAGGACCGGCATGCCTTTTACATTGAGGAAAGCGAGCCGCTCGAGTGGATGTATCCCTATCTGACGCCGCATGGCTTCATCCTCAAGCTCAACGCCGAACCGCTCGAGGAATTGCCGCCCGCACTCGTGCGCAAGGACCACGAATTCTGGGATTGGCAGACCCGCCGGCTCTGCGCCAACTGGCGCTTCCGTCACGACACCGTAGCCATGCGCGTCTTCCACAAGCTGCGCTGCGCCGGCGGCGGCGTCTATGCCAAGCGCGGCCTGTATGCCGAGGCTGAATATGCCTTCCGACAGGCAATGCAACTCTATCCGCTCGGCCCCGAGGCGCGGCTGCGGCTCGCGGACATGCTCGTGGCACAGAACCGTTGCGCGGAAGCGCGCCGTGTCGTACTGGACTTGCTGCAACTCGACGACCAGTTGCGCGGCGCGCACACCTTCCTCGCCTACATCAACACGGTGCAGCAGGCGCGGGCGCGGCGCGACGTGCTCGAGCAACTGGCGGCCACCGGCCCGCTCGCAATCACCAACGCCTTTGAGCTGGCCGAGCTATATGACCGGCTGGGCCAACGGACGAATTTTCTCCAGAGCGTCGAGCGGCTGCTGACCTCCACCAACGATGTCGCGCTGGCCACGGCGCAGTTCCTGATCGAGCGCCAACATTTCGAGCTGGCAGCGCGCGCGTTCACCCTGCACCTGGAGCGACAGCCCGCCGACGTGCCCATCCGCGTCGAGTTCGCGGCCTTCCATCTCTACCGGCGGCAGACCAATGCCGCGCTGGAACAGGTACGCCTCGCGCTCTCCGCCGACGCCACCCGCACCCAGACGCTACTGCGCGGGAATCCGCGCTATGCCGACCTGCGCGCCGTGGCCGCAGGGCCGCCACGGCCGGAGCGCTGAACAAAATGAACGGCCGGGTTTTCCAAGGCTTGGAAAACCCGGCCGTCATTTCTCCAACCCTTGGAATATTTCAGCTGCCGCTTTCCAAGGCTTGGAAGCGCCGGGGTGGACAGGTCCGCCGCAGGCGGAGACCCAGCCTACACATCAGCCGCGGGCGGCGGCGTAGAGGCCCTCAACCTTCTTCCAGTTGATCAGGCTCCAGAAGCCGCCGACGAAATCGGCGCGGCGATTCTGGAACTTGAGGTAGTAGGCGTGCTCCCAGACGTCCACGACGAGCAGCGGCTTGCCGCTGATGTTGGCCGCGCCGCTCATCAGCGGGTTGTCGTGGCCAGGCGTGGAGCCGATCGCAAGCTTGCCCTTGTCGTCAATGAAGAGCCAGCCCCAGCCGGATGCGAACTGCGCGACGGCGGCGGCGTTGAACTTCTGCTGGAAGGCGGCGAAGTCGCCGAAGCTCTTCTGGATGTCGGCGAGCAACTCGCCACCGGGCTGACCACCGGCGTTGGCCGCGAGCAGGTCCCAGTAGAGGTTGTGGTTCCATGTGCCGCCGGCGTTGTTGCGGACGGCGGTGCGGATGTCCTCCGGCACGGCCTTGAGGTTGGCCATCAACTCCTCGAGGCCCTTGTTGTGCCACTCGGGATGCTTGTCGAGCGCGGCGTTGAGGTTGTTGACGTAGGCGGCGTGGTGCTTGTCGTGGTGCAGCCGCACGGTCTGCTCGTCCATGAAGGGCTCGAGCGCGTTATAGGCATAGGGCAGATCGGGCAATTTGATCGGCATGTTCGGTTCTCCTATTTGCATGGTTTATTTTCGCGGGGCTAAAATACCCGACCTTCCCGCGCTGTCAAATACCGAGGGGAAAAGTCGGCCTTCCCACCGCCGGATTCCGCTTGCTTCCGCAGCGACGGCTTTGCATCCTGCGGCGCGACGTTTTCGATGAGGAGCACAACATGAACCTGCGAGGTGTGGCGATGGCAGCAGCAAGTGTGGCGGTGGCGGCGGGGTGTGCGACGACCGGCAGCAAGGTCGAGACGCGGTCGGGCCAGCACGCGCAAAAATTTTCAGCCCCGGTGACCGTCAAGGCCCGGGCGGAGTTGGACTACCTGCTCTACCTGCCGGAGGACTACGCGAAATCACGAAAAAAATGGCCACTGATCCTCTTCCTGCACGGTGCGGGCGAGCGCGGCGACAAGGTGCAGTTGGTCGCCAAACACGGTCCGCCTAAGCTGGTTGCCGAAGGCAAGGCGCTCCCCTTCATCATCGTCTCACCGCAATGTCCGCAGTGGGAATGGTGGCCCAACGCGATGCAGATCGCGGCGCTCGATGGGTTGCTCAAGGAGATCGTCGCGAACTACCGCGTGGACAAGGACCGCCTCTACCTGACCGGCTTGAGCATGGGCGGCTTTGGCTCGTGGAAGTTGGCGACGGAATGCCCGACGCGCTTTGCCGCCGTCGCACCAATCTGCGGCAAGGGCGACCCGACCAAGGCCAAGTTAATCAAGGATCTGCCGATCTGGGTCTTCCATGGCGCAAAGGATCCCGTCGTGCCGCTCGCCAATTCCAAGGACATGGTGGACGCGCTGAAACAGTGCGGCAGCGACGTAAAGTTCACCATCTATCCCGAAGCCCAGCACGATTCCTGGACCGCGACCTACGCCAATCCCGAACTCTACGACTGGTTCCTCCAGCACCAGCGCGGCGCAATGAAATAGGTTACACGCCTTGCCCGGCTGACCGATGGTCCTGCATCCCGCGGATTGCAGCCGACGGTCCTGCTTGCTATCCTTTCCAACGCTGGCCCATAAAAACGATGTGGCCAGCAGGGAAACGCGGCGGGAAAGGAGCCTGCAGATGAAGAAGTTCCTGCGGTGGTTGGCGGTCATTGTCGTCCTCGTGTTGGTGGGTGTATATCTGGTGTTGGAGTTGGTCATCAAGGCCAAGCCCATGGGCACAGCCACGGACTACTGGGCGCAACGTGCCAAGGGCGAACTCACCCATGATGTTATCGGACAATGGAACTTCGCCCAGTCGGTGGCGGTCTCCCTGTCCTATCTGGAGAAACCCTTCTTCGAGGAGGGCGAGCCGTACCGTCTGGAAAAATATACCGAGTGGTGCAAGGAAAACATGTTCAACACCGCGGTGATCGGGCGGCAGGGTTACGCGTTCGCCATGGACGATGATTACGGCTGGCCCATGGAAATGCGCGGCATGGGCTGGAGTTATGCGCTGGCGCCTATCGCCTATGCCGCGGCCTCGATCGCCGTCATCGAGCCGGCGCGCACCAAGGAGGTGGTCTATTACCTCGGCGAACTGGCCGAGGCCCACCGCCGCCCGCCTTTCTGGCTGGATTACGCCATCCAACAGCAGTGGGGCTCGCCCCTGCGCGATAACATCATGTGGAAAGGCCCGCACCTGATGCTGCTGGGTCTCTACACGCTGGTCTCCGGCGACAAGGAACGCTTCGGGCCGGAGCTGCAGGCCTTGAGCCGCGATGTGTATAGGTTGCACCTGACCAACATGGCGAAGCCGGAGGGCAAGGGCCGCACCGCCGGTGTCTGCTGCGAGCCGAACCACTGGTTCCCGCAGTGCAACTCTTGGGCCGTCACCGGGCTGGCGCTCTATGACAAGATCTTCGGCCCCGACAAGGAGTTCGGCATCCTCATCGGCGAGGCCTATCGCAAGGACTATCTGGCGATGGTCAAGAGCAAGCTGCAGAATCCCAAGTCCGGCATGTTGCGGCGCAGTTTCCATCCACGCGAGGGGTTCGTGGAGAAGTTCGATGGCGCGTTTCCCTCGGCTTTCGTCGCGCTCATGCTCAAGCAGTATGATCCGGAGTGGGCGGGCGAACTCTATCGCACGATCCGCGACAACTACGTCAAGGACATCCCGCTCGACCTCGGCGCCTCGGTGCTGGAGTCGCTGCCGACGACCGCCAAGGGCGAGTTGCTCAAGCGCGATGTCAGCGTCGGCATGGTGGGCGAGGGCGCGCTCGCCATCCTGGTGATGCTGGCGGCCACGCGGGAGTTCGACGACCCCGCCACCTTCGACCGCATCAACAAGACCATGACCAACATCATGCACCCCCGGTGGACGGAATATGAAATCCGCTTTGACCACTGGTGGAACGACGATGAGACGGGCATCCCCAACTTCACGATGGGCAAGCTGTTCAACATGTACAGCGGCTGGTGGCTCTGGGCCAAGGTCCACGTTGGTTGGAGCACGCTCCTGCATCACGACTGGGCGGCGCAACGGGATGCACAGGGCAACCTCAAGGACTACACCGCGGCGCCCCGCAAGGCCCCGCGCGCGCGGAGGGGCTGATATGAAATACCTGCTGGGCCTGCTGCTGGGTGTTGCGCTGACTCTCCTGGTCACCATGGTGCTCTGGCCGCGCCTCATCAGCCGCCTCGTGGCGGATGAGTTCGAGCACTTCCTGGACGCCGATCCCTCGCTGGTCTTCCACGCCTACAATCGCGATGACCTCGAGCGCTTCGTCCGTTATTCCATTCCTCAATACAGCCCGCATCTTTCGGAGCGGGTCTTCGACCGCGTCGCCGGACACATCCAGAAAAAATTCGCCGCGCGCCTGCAGGCGGCGGGCCGGGATTTCACCAGCGACCGGGACTTGGCCGGCTATCTCGTAGCCACGGGTGTTTTTTCCAACAGTACGCCGGAACAACTCGCCGCAGCGCTGACGCAAGTGGACATGCGCGAGCGGTTCCTACCTCCGAAGAAAGCCGCGACTGCCTACTTCGCGCATTCCGGCGGCCTGCCGGACGCCCGGCTCGGCGCCGAATGGGAACCGCTCGGCGGCGTCCTCGTCGGCTGGCCCTGCTATCTGCCGGCCAACTGGCACACGGCGGCCCGGCTCGTCCACGAGATCGCGGAGCAGGCGACCGCGCTGGTCATCGTGCCCAATGCGTGCTGGCAAAAAGCCGTCGAGCAGTTCCTGCGCACGCACAGTTATCGGCTCACTGGCGTCCGCTTCCTGCACCTCCGCAACGACGACGTGTGGACGCGCGACTACGGCCCGCTCACCGTGACCACGGGTGAGGGGGCGCTGGCCTTTGTCGCCAATCCCTACGTCATCCCCGGCCAGCCGCACTACAAATTCGACTCCGAGATCGCGCTCCGGCTCGGCGGCTACTTCGATGTGCCCGTCCACAAACTGCCCGTGGTGCTCGAAGGTGGCAACATCATCACCGACGGCCGCGGCACCCTGCTGCTCTCGGATTCGGTCCTGCTGAATAATCCCGACGTGGACCGCGTACGGCTGGAGCACATCCTCGCCGCCTATCTCGGCGCGCGGCGCGTCATCCTCGTGCCCCACCTGCCCGGCGAGGTTACCGGGCACATTGATGGCATCGTCAAGGTGCTGGATGCCGACACGCTGCTGATCACGCAACTGGACCGGCAGCACAAGTGGTATGCCGCCGTCGAGGACTGGGTGCAACGGCTCGGCAGGGAAAAATCCGTCAACGGCAAGCCCTACCAGATTCACCGCATCGTGACGCCGCGCCCGCCGTTCGATTACCAGACATGGACCTACATCAACAGCCTGACGCTGAACGGCAAAGTCATCGTGCCCATCTATGGCGTGAAGGAGGACGAGGAAGGCCTCGCGACCTACCGCAAGGTCATGCCTGGCTGCAAGATCGTCGGCGTGGATTACACCCGCTACACGGTGGGCGCCGTGCATTGCCAGACCAAGGAATTTCCTGCCGCCCTCACGGACCGCGTGCTGAAGTAGCCGCGCGGGCTCCAGCCGGCAGCGTATTTCCAAGGATTGGAGACCAAACCTCCGCTGTTTTCCAAGCCTTGGAAAACGCAAGGTAAAGCGTGACCTCCGGGCACGCTATGAACGCACCCGGAGGTCGCGTTCCACCTTTTCAAGCGCGCCTTCTTCCACACATTGGAAACCGGGAAGGATGGATTTTCCCAAGGCTGGAAAACCTTGCGGAATTTTCCCCGAGCCTTGGAACCGCTACACACCGGCTCGGGGAACGGAGCTACACCATCTTCGATGTTCATCCTGACCGGGTCGCTGACCCGGCGTTCTTCATCTCGGGAGGCGTGGGAAACTCACAGCCTCCGCTTCTCGAACCACGCGAAGAGCGCGAGGACGGCAGGGATGAAGAGGGCGATGACCAGCCACGGCGGGACGCCGAGTAACCCGGGGAGGCTGACCTTGCCCAGATCTTTCCACGCGAGAATGGTCGTCGTGCAGGTTGGATAGAGTTCGGCGTAGAGCGCAGCGCCGGCCAGCATCCCCAGCACGGCGAAGAGCGCGTGCCAGCGGCCTTCGCCGAGGGCGCCGACCGCGGTGCCGGGGCAGTAGCCCATCACCGCCCAGCCGACGCCGAACAGCGCGCCGCCAAGCCCGAGCGCGCCAAGGTTTAGCGCCTTGTGGCTCATCGTGATGACGTGCAGCGCGGCGAGCAGGTGCAGGCCCACCATGCCAACAAGGATCGCGGAGAGCATGAACTTCAGGATGGTCATGTCGCGCAGTAGCATCGCGCCGACCTGTTTCTCGAAGCGCAGCACGCGGCCCTTCTGCAACAGGAAGCCGAAGATGAGGCCGGTGACGAGGCCGAGCAGTTGCTCATTCATGGCGGCCTCCGCGGTAGAGCAGGTGGGCACAGAGGACGCCGACGCCGAAGAACAGCGCCAGCGCGAGGAAGCCGCTCGCGGAGAGTTGCATCAGGCCGCTCAAGCCGTGGCCACTCGGGCAACCATCGGCGAGGCGCACGCCGAACATCGCGACCGCGCCGCCAAGGAAGGCCCACACCGCGCGCTTCGCCACCGAGTTGCCGAAGCGCTGCGCCCAGGTGGGCGGCACACCTTCGAGCTTGAAGCTTTTGTCGGTGAGCGATGAGAGCGCCGCGCCGAGAAAGATGCCGAACACCAGCATGAACTGCCATTCCACCCGGACCTTTTCCTTGGTGAAGTAAGCGTTGGCGGTGACGTGCTCCGGCGCAACCTGTTTTTCCACGAGGCCCGCCGCGCGCACGAACGTGGTTGAGGTCCCGAGGTAACTGGTTTTACCGAGCACCGCGGTCGTGGCCAGCGCCGAGGCCAGCGCCAGCAGACCCGCCAGCGCGCCGGCGAGATAAGGGCTCCAGCCTCCGTCTGCTGTTTTCAAATGCATCCGCGCTCCTTACGCTTCATTTCCGCAGTTCGGCGGCCAGCAGATCATACAGTTCTTCGAGCGCCTGCGGGATGACCTTGATATCGGCGAAGAGCGGCATGAAGTTGACGTCGCCGTGCCAGCGCGGGACGACGTGCAGGTGCAGGTGATCGCGCAGGCCCGCGCCGGCGGCGTGGCCGAGGTTGAGGCCGAGGTTAAAGCCGTGCGGATTCATCACCTTGCGCAGCACGGCGACCATTCTCGTCGCCATTTGCATCAGTTCCGCCTGTTCGGCGGGGCGCAGCGCGGCGAGGTCGGCCGTGTGGCGGCGCGGCGCGATCATCAGGTGGCCGCCGCCGTAGGGATAGCGGTTGAGGCAGACGCAACAGGTCTTACCACGAACCAGCAACAGATGCTGGCGATCCTGCGCACGCGGTGCCTTGAGCATGGCGCAGAGGAAGCAACCGAGCGGTTTGTGCGTCTGCTGTACATAGCGAATGCGCCACGGCGCCCAGAGTGCGCGGGCAGAGGGGGGCGAGGATCGAGGGCCGAGGGTCGTCGGATGCGGGTGTGCTGCCTTTGTCTTCTTCATGATCCTGATCTTGCTCGTAATCCTGATCGTTCCTGCGGCCCGCCGCTTTCGGGGTTGCGCCCCGTCGTGGAAGCGGGCTAATGTCCGCGCGGATTATCGGCAAGGACCAGCGCGATGGCGACACAAAAACAGGCGGGCGCGGGCAAGGCCGCCGGCAATTTTTTTCTGATCCACGGCGAGGACGAGTTCCGCGTCAAGGCCGCGGCGCGCGCGCGCGTGGACGCGCTCTGTCCGCCGGCCGACCAGGCGTTCGGCCTCGAAATCCTCAATGGCACGGTGGATAACGCCGAGGGTGCGGCGCTGGTGCTGCGGCGCTGCCTGGGCGCGCTGCGTACGCCGAGTTTCCTCGGCGGCCGCAAGGTCGTCTGGTTGCAGGACGCCAATTTTTTTGCCGACACCAACCTCATCAAGGGCGACGCACTCAAGGACGCGCGTGATGGTTTTGCGCAAGAACTGAAGCAGGGCCTCGGCGACGGCTTCGTGCTCGTCATCAGCGCCGGCAAAGTGGATGGCCGCACGGCCTTCTTCAAGACGTGCAAGGAACTGGCGGCCATCGAAATCTTCGCCGTGGCGGAAAAAAGTTATCAGCAGGAGAAGCCTGCGCTCGAGTGGGCGGGCGAATGTTTCCGCAAGGCCGGGTTGCGGGTGTCCGGCGAACTGCTCAAGGCTTTTCTTGACCGCGCCGGCTACGACACGCGCCAGATCATCACCGAGGTCGAGAAACTCTCCGTCTATCTCGGTGCGCGCAAGGAAATCACCGCGGAGGACATAGCCCTGCTCGTTTCGCCGGCGCGTGAGTCAGAAAACTGGGATCTGCCCAACGCCGCAGGTCACCGCCAGTTACAGCGGGCGCTGGATATTCTGCGGCAGTTGCTTTTCCAGGGCGAAAGCGAGGTCCCGCTCATCATCGGCCTCGAAAATCTGTGGCGCGATTTGTTGATCCTGCGCGGCTGTCTGGATCGTGGCTGGTTGCGCCTGTCTTCTGATGGCTGGAAAACCGAGGCGCAGTGGAGTACCGCGCCGGAGGTGGAGGCCGCGCTGGGCAGCCTCGACAAGGACCCGCGCAAGATTCATCCGTTCCGCGTCATCAAGCTGGTGGAGCAAGCCCGGAAATTTTCCAGCAGCGAACTCCAGCGCGCGCTGGCCGAGACGCTCGCCACGCACGAGCGGATGGTCTCCGGCAGCGGGGCGCCGGATGTGCTGCTGGAAATGTTGCTGGTGAAACTACTACGGCCCACAGGAAGCAAGTAAAGGAGTACGTCATGAATCAACTGTTATCGAGCCTGGCTTGGGTGGTGCCAGCGTTCATCGTCGGTATTACCGGTTTGGTTCTGGCGATCAGCAGGTGGTCGCGCCATCCGCAAGCCTCGCTGCTGGTCACGCTGGGCATCGGTGTGAGTTTGGTCACCCATGTGATCCAAATGGTGCTCTATGCCCTCGTCTTGCCCAAGCTCATGGCTTCCACCGGCCATGCCAACGCCGGGCTGGTCTATGGGATCACAGGCTTTGTCTTCTCCCTGTTCTATCAGGCTGGCGTTCTGCTGCTGATCCTCGCGGCGTTCGCCAACCGCAAACCGGCAGCCCCACCACAGAGGCAATGAGGCTTACTGGGTGGCAGGAGCGGTGGCGGGAGCGCCGCCGAGCCCGGGCACGGCCTGGAAGATGAAGTTGGCGGCCATCTGGCCGGCCTGCGCGCCGACACCGCCGAAGAACGCGCCGCCCGCGGCGGTGATGGTGGCACCGACGATGCCCTTGAGCTTGGCGCTCCAACTATCCTTCTCCTGCTCGATCGCCTGCTTCTCGTTGTCGGCCAGCCGCTGCGCGTGGTTCTTCATGGCCTCGGCTTCGGCGGATGCCTCGGCCTGTTTCTTGGAGGCATATTCCTGCTCGGCAGCCTGCCGCTCGGCGGCGACCTGCGCCATCGCCTCCTGGGCCTCCTTGACTGCGCGTTCGCGCCGTTCCTTGCGCTGCGCGCCGAAGGCCTCCAGCGGATTGCTCCCCGGCGCAGCCTCGTCCTCGGGCTTGAATTCCGGCATCGGCGCTTCGGCGCTGGCGAGCTGCTGCGCGACGGTCTTCTGCGGCGGCGGCGCGACGCGCGCGTCCGAAACCGCCAAGGCCGCGGTGGCGTCGCGCGCGAGCCACACGTTCAGCGGCGGCATGTTCGGCGTGCGGCTTTTCAACTGCAACCAGGTCTGGACGTCGGCGAGAAATTTCGAGCTGGCCTGGATGTCCGGTTGCAGCCAGGCGTTCAAGCCCAGTTGCCGCAGTGCGGCGTAATCGGCGGGCAAGGGGGGACGCGCGCCGAGGACGCCGCAGAGTTCGCGCAGATAACCCGCATCATTGTTCTTTTCCGCCTCGGTATAGGTGGCAAAAAACTGCTCAAACTTCGGGCGGCCCTGCTCGCCGAAGTGCAGCACAAGATCCTGCCGGACCACCTCCATGCGCTGACCGTTCCAACCCGTCACCGCGGCCTGCACCGCGGCAGCATCGCTCTTGGGCAACGGCGCGGTCATGGTCTGCACCTGCGCAGCAACCTGCTGCGTGAGAAGGTAGCGGTAGTAGGAGCGCAGCAGCACAACGGCGTCGGGCGCCCGCGCGACCATGGCGCAGATCGGCGCAACACACGTGAACAGCAGCATCACACTCATCCATTTTTTCATGGCACAACTCCCGGCGGTCTCACTGCGCCGCAACGGCGCGGAGGTCCACCTTGCCCGCACTGACGTTGAGCACCTGCAGCTTGAGCCCCTGCGGCGGCTTGAGCACGAGGGTCTCGGAAAACTCCTCGGCCGCAAGCGTGCTCTCGAGGTCGAACATCACCATGCCCGCGGTGTAATTACGCTGCACGATATTCTGGGCCTTGGTGCCCAGCCCGTGTAGCATCTCGCGCAGGGCCTTCAGCTTCCAGATCTGGTCCACGCCGCCGATGGTGAGCGAGATGCGTGTCAGCGCCAGTTCGCTGCCGCCGACGCCGCCGCTCTTCTCCCACGCCTCGATCATCGCGGGGATCAGCGACTCGAAACTCTTCTGCCCGGCGGCGCGCAGCGCCTTGGCGCTGCCGCCGATGTCATCAAGCGCGACGACGGACACATCCTCGGAGGCCGAGGCGAGCGTCGCGGCGTTATCGGTGCGCACCGCGCGCAGCGTGGTGACGGCCTGGTAGGTGCGCAGGTTGCTATCGGCGATGCGCCGCGCGGAGGGCTTGGCGACGGCCTCGCCCATGATGACCACGTCGGCGCCGAACTGCATACCGAGCGCGGCCGCGCCGCGCGGGTCGCCGGCCATCTTCAGGAGCTGCTGGCTCTTGGCGATGTTGGCCTTGACCATGTCCTGGTCCACGACCGGGATGTTTTGCTGGAGCAGCAGCTTGGCGGCGAGCGCCTCGACCTCGGCGGTGGGGATCGAGCCGAGACTTTTCTCGTCCACCATCATCAGCACGCGCGGCAGCCGCGAGGTGGCGCGCAGCTTGATGCGGCCCTCGGCGCCAACCTCACCCGCCCCCGCCGCACCGCCTTCGCGGATAACCACGGTCTGGGTCGAGGTGCACCCGGCCATCAAGCCAAGCAACAACACGCCCATGAACCGCCGGCCCTGTCCCGCCAGCCCTGATTTTTGCCGCCTCTGCTTCATAGCGCCTCCGTCAGATTTCCAAGACTTGGAACATGTGCTGCCCTGTTTTTCCAAGGTTTGGAAAAGCCCGCGCCGTTTTTCCCAGGCCCTGGAAAACCGTAGCCATCAGTTCCATTTCTGATACAGCCCGCTCATCATCTCGTGGACAATCGCCCGGGCGTGCTCCGGCATGGTGACGTCCTTGCTGTCCGCGCGCTTGGCAAGGTCCACGCTCCAGATGATCTTGCTGTTCTTACAGTCAATCATGCGCGCAGTGACGCCGACGACGGGATAGGGATGGCCGCGCTGGGCGACCGTCGCGTATTCATCCACGGTGCCGATAATGACGCCATCGGCGCCGAGCATGTTGCCGACCTCGGCGGCGCGCGAGGCGGAGAGACCGGCGAGCGCGAGCTCGGACTCGCTCAAGACCTGCGCCATGCGGCCGCGCTCGACCAATTCATATTTGCCGGAGCGCAGAATCTCGGTGACGAACAGATCGGAGACGGAGGTGCCAATCAACTCGGTCTGACCCTTGAAAGGCATGACCGCCACCTTGGTGATGGCGCCACGCGCCGGCGAGACGAAAACATTGGCGCGGCTGCGGCTGCCGCCAAAATATTCCTGCTCCGGCGTGGCACAACCCAGCCATCCCATCGCCAGCACAGCCACCAGCAGATTACGTTTGCTCATAGACGGTTCCTCGGTTCAGCGAATATAGCCGACACACTTGGGGCAACCGGTCAGCGCGCCCCGGCCATAATATTTCCCATGGCGCGGGCAAGACTGAACCCAGTGCATGGGACTACCCGCCTGCACGCCTTCGCCCAGCGCAGCCTTGGTCTCCAGCGTCTTGACGCCCTTTTGGAAAACTTCCGCGTCAACATGGTACTGCGGTTGCGCGATGCGGCGGTCCCGACCTGCGGCCTGTTGCTGCATGTTTGGCAGACTCACCGCCGGACCGGTGTTCGGGATGGCCGGCCGGCCTTCGGTCTGGTACTGCTTGGGCGGCAGATAGGGTTTGCCATCGGTCTGATATCTCGTATTCGGGACGTAGGCGCGCTTGCTGGCCGAGCGGAACGCGCTCATCTCGGCGGCAGCTTCCATGTTGGCGGATACCGGCGCGGCCGCCGGCGCATCAACAGGCGGCGCGCCCACAGCCGGAGTGGCCGCCGGCGCCGCACCGCCACCGCCAAAAATCTGTCCGGCTGCCGCGCTGGCCCCAGCCGTCGCATCACCAGCGCCACTGCCAATGCTGCCACCGCTACCCGGGGCCGAACCCGCCACGCCGCGCATACGGCCGGCCGCACCGCCGCCGATCGCCTGACCCGCAGCCTGCGCGCCTTGCTGAACACTTTGCACCAAACTATCGCCCAGCACAGCACCCATGCCGCCCGCGGCCTGCTGCGACGCTGCGCTAGCCGCGTCCTGCTGCCGCTGCGCCAGCGCCGAGGCGCCGGCTTGATTACGAAGATTCTGCGCCTCGCGCAGCTTGGCTTCGCTCTCGCGCGCAGCGTTGTCCATCTCCTGTTGAACCTTGACCAAGCCCAGGGACGACATCGCCTTCGCCGAAGCTTCGGCATCGCGCCCCTTGGAGAAATTCTGCAGCACCGCACTCCCGCCCACCGCTACGTTCGCCGGCAGGGGCGCCGCCTCGGCTTCCGCCAGAGTATGCGCTGACGCAGCCGGTGGCGCCGCAGGCACCACCATGTTCATTTTCTTGACCTCGGCAATAGTCAGTCCGCGCTGATTCCACTCGAGCAGATGCTGGATGGATGGCTTACGTTCCGCCGGTGTATTGCCATCATTGAGCATATCCAGCAGGGCTCCGCGTTCCGCTGTTAGTTGCCGGATATGGGTATCGCCACCCCTGGCTTCAGTTTCAGGCACGCCTTGTGCGTACCCCTGCCCCAGCGACCACCACAACAGCCCCAACCCTGCCACCACTAAGCGCCAGCCCTGATTGCCTGTTGTTTTCATTTTGCCTCGCGGCTGCATCCTATACACTTCACCCTTCTTCTGAAATCCCTTTTATGACCCGGCCTGGAATATTTTCCATTCACTTGGCATCCCGGATGATCCATTTCTTGCACTTGGGACAACCTGTAATGGGCCCCTGCCCTCCGTACGCGCCATGACTGGGACAAACCGCATCCCACATCATGTACTTCTCCTGCTCGCACCGCGGACAGGCGGTGCCTCTGCTGATGTCGCCACCATATTTACCATGCTTGGGACAAACTGCGTCGAACAGGCCGCGTACGCGGCCTGCCGCAGCCCCTGATGTCCGCAACGCGCCGGCGGCGCCGCTACCCGCCACAATCCGATCCGCGGCTGGGCGCGCGGCCACGCCCCCCGCGCTGGCACCCGCACCCGCCACATTCCGATGGCCCGTCGGATATTCATCTCTTCGTATCGTCTGGGCCCGCCGCGTACCGCTCGCAGATTCGGGTCCCGCGCCCTGCACCCGTTGCCACGGCTCCGGCCCATCGAGCCGCTTGCCGACGGCGCGCTTCGCGCTGCCCTCGCCCATCGCGCTGGCCTCAAAGCCGATGGTCGCGGGCACTGGATTGGCCACGGGTTCTGCCCCGCCGCCTTGTCCGCTGCCAACCGCGGCCGGCGCAGCAGACGCACCGCCCCCGAAGATTTGTCCGGCGGCCGTGCTTGCGCCGACCGCATCGCCAGCGCCACCGCCGATGGCGCCGCCAGCGCCCGAGGCAGAGCCCGCCACACCGCTCATGCGCCCGGCCGCACCGCCACCAATCGCCTGGCCGGCGGCCTGCGCTCCCTGCTGCACACTCTGCACGAGGCTCTCGCCCATCACCGCGCCAAGTCCGCCCGCGGCCTGCTGCGAGGCCGCGCTCGCCGCGTCCTGCTGGCGCTGCGCCAGCGCCGAGGCGCCCGCTGCGTTGCGGACCTGCTGCGCCTCGCGCAGCTTCGCCTCGCTCTCGCGCGTGGCATTCTCCATCTCCTGCTGTGTCTTCACCAAGCCGAGCGACGCCGATGAACGCGCCGCGGCTTCCGCATCACGCCCCTTGGAAAAATTCTGGAGCAAGGCGCCACTGCCCACATTGACGTTGGCGGGGAGCGGCGCGGCCTCGGCTTCCGCCAGATTGTTGGGGGGCGGCGTGGTGGCCGCCACGGCCGGCGGTGCGGAAGGTGCCATCAAGGCCTGCCGCTGTTTGAACTCGCCGATAGTCATACCACGCGTGTTCCATTCGAGCAGTTGCTGGATCAAGGCCCGCTTCTCCGCCGGCGTGTTCGCATCGTCCAGCATCGCCTGCAAGGCCGCGCGCTCGGCGGTCAACTGTTGCGCGTGCAAGGCCGCGCCCTCGCCTTCAACACCGGCCGCCGCCTGTGCCTGCGCCGGCGGCAGGCTCATCAACAACTGGCCCAAGGCCCAACACGCACACAAAACCATCCCGTTCATTTTCATTTTCTCACCTCACCCTTGCGCCTCATCATTTCCAAGCCTTGGAAAATTCATCCCTCTTTTTCCCAAACCCTGGAACCTCATCACCAGCCATGGTTTTCAGCGAATATAGCCCGGCCGGGGCAATAGCTTCGCGCACTTGGGGCAGCCGGTGACCGGCCCGCGCCCGCCATATTTGCCGTGAATCTGGCAGAACGCATCCCACATCTGATATTTCTCCGCCTCGCACCGCGGACAACCTTTAACCTTGCCGACCTCGCCGCCGTATTTGCCGTGCTTGGGACAAACCGCATCGAACACGCCCTGCGACCGCGGGACGTAGACTTTCTTGCTGGCGGCCGCCGGCTCGACCCACGCCTGCACATTGGCCACCGAGTGGTCTAACGTCCTTCTGGCCTTTGTATCCATGGCTTTGTTCACATGCTGCTCCGCTTGCACGACGCTTCTTCCGATTTGACCACGTTGTGTATCCAACGTATTAGCTGTGGCTCGTTTTTGCTGAATGGCGACACCATCTATGCGGCCTATGTGTTGCGCAACGGCCGCCGACTTTCTGGCATCCAGGGCTACATCGTCCAAACGACCGACCACGTGTCGCGCGCCAGCTTTGTACTGTTGGAGACCCACCCGCGCACCGATGGCCATGGTGGCGTTCTCATCCACCGCCACGCCGCCACCATCAGCGCCACCGCCGACCGGCGCAGTACCCATCGCCGGCTCGACCGCCGGCGCCCCGCCACCGAAGATTTGTCCTGCCGCCGCGCTCGCCCCGGCCGAGGCCGCGCCGCCAAGCGCATCGCCCATACCGCCACCGCCGCCGGCCGCAGCACCGCCGCTGGACACGGTCTGACCAAGCGCGCCGCCCATACGACCGACCGCGCCTCCGCCGATCGCCTGACCCGCGGCCTGCGCGCCCTGCTGTACGCTCTGCACGAGGCTGTCGCCGAGCACGGCACCCAGCCCGCCCGCCGCCTGCTGCGACGCCGCGCTCGCTGCGTCTTGCTGACGTTGCGCCAAGGCCGTCGCACCGGCGGCGTTGCGGATTTGCTGTGCCTCGCGCAGCTTGGCCTCGCTCTCGCGCGTGGCCTGCTCCAGGCCTTGCTGCACTTTGACCAGACCCAGCGACGAGGCCGCCTTGGACGAGGACTCGGCATCGCGGCCCTTGGAGAAACTCTGGAGCATCGAGCCACCGCCCACGTTGACGTTGGCGGGCAACGGCGCGGCCTCGGCCTCGGCAAGGTTGTTCGCCGGCGGAGGCGTACCCACCACCACGGCCTGCGGTTGCAGCGCGGGTTCGTCCGCCCGCTGGGCCTGCCGCTGCTTGAACTCGCCGATGGTCACGCCACGCGTGTTCCAGTCGAGCAGTTGCTGGATCAGCGCTCGCTTATCAGCCGGCGTGTTGGCGTCGTCGAGCATCGCCTGTAACGTGCTGCGCTCGGTCGCCAGTTGTTCGACGTGCGTGACCTCGCCGGCCTGCCCGGCACCGGTCTGGGCCAGTCCCGTCACCATCCAGCACAGGCCCAGCAACCCACCCAGCACTCCCGCCATGGTTGACTTCATAGAGCTACTCCTGTTCAGCAAACAAAGCCCGATCCGACCAACCACCAAACGCGCGCGCCGCGCCTTTAGCGTGCGCCATCATAGTCATCTGATCATCACGCCACTCGGCGGCACCACCCGGATTTTGCGGATTTCCTCGGTGTAGCATTGCGGGCAGCCCTCGCGCGAACGGCCCACGCGTCCGTGCCGGGGACAATCCATGTACATCAAATCCTCGCGCTGGCATTTGGCGCAGATGTGCATGTGCTTGGCCATGACGCCGGGATCAGGATTGGCGCAGATATCGCAGCGATAGGTGGACCGGCAGCGACCACAGGTCACCTGCCCGCGGCCGCTCTGCGCGGTCAGCGGGCCACGCTGGCATTTGGCACAGAGGTGATCGTGCTTGGCGCGTGAACCGCCGGCGCACAGGTTGCACTTGAACGGCTGCTTGCAGCCGCGGCAGGTCATCCAGCCCGCCTCTTTGCCGGCGGGCGCCGCCATGCGCCGCGTCACCAGTTTGTCGCTTGACTGGTATTCCGCCTCCCTGATCCTGACATGCGCGGGCATTTTCTGGACAGGCGTGTATTCCTCGCTGATCTTCTTGCCCGTTTCTGTGTACACGCGTCGTTCGCGATTACGGGTGACATCCATCATCGCTTCCGACTGTGCCGCCACGCCGCCCTCGCCAGCCATCGCAGGACCAGCGGCGGGCATCGCCTCGCCTCCGGCCGCAGCCGGGGAAGCCGGCGTACCACCGAAGATTTGTCCGGCAGCCGCGCTGGCACCCGCGACCGCACCACCAGCAGCCTCACCGCCAGCCGCAGTTCCACCGGCGGAGCCGAGCCCGCCACCCATGCGACCCGCTGCGCCGCCGCCCATCGCCTGACCGGCGGCCTGCGCGCCCTGCTGTACGCTCTGCACGAGACTCTCGCCCATCACGGCGCCGATGCCGGTCGCCGCCTGCTGCGAAGCCGCGCTCGCCGCGTCCTGCTGCCGCTGCGCCAGAGCCGAGGCGCCGGCCGCGTTACGGATTTGCTGCGCCTCGCGCAGCTTGGCCTCGCTCTCGCGCGTCGCCGTCTCCAGGCTCTGTTGCGACTTGACCAGGCCCAGCGAAGCCGCTGCCTTCGAGGACGCCTCTGTCTCGCGGCCCTTGGAAAAACTTTGCAGCAGCGCGCCGCCGCCCACGTTGACGTTCGCCGGCAGCGGCGCGGCCTCGGCTTCCGCCAGATTGGGCGCGGGTGGCGGCGCGGCCACGGGCGGCGGTGCGGCCTGTCGTTGCTTGAACTCGGCGATGGTCACGCCACGCGCGTTCCACTCCAGCAACGTCCGGATGAGCGCCCGTTTTTCCGGCGGCGTATTGGCGTCATCGAGCATCGCCTGCCACGCGCTGCGCTCGGCCGCGAGTTGTTGGGCGAGAATACCGACCGCCCGTGAATCAACATCCTGACCCCTGCTCCAAAGGTCAGAGCCAATCCATATAACCAAGCCAATCAATCCAAGCAGCTTTTTCATCTTCTCTCTCGCAGTCTTGGAAGCCCCATTTCTCATCCTGGTACCACAGGGGCAACGAGCGCCCTAAGACCTCGCACCGCCGGCACCGAGAGGGGATGAGCTTATTTCATATTTAACACATTCTTGATCTGATCCAACGTCGGCGCGGGCGCGAGCGACGGTGGCACCGCCGCCCCTGAAAGGTCAAGGGGGGGGATATTAATGGTGATATCTTTCAAGCTTAAGGAGCCACCGCACATCGGACACCTGGAGGGTTGCGCCGCGGGCTGCTTGGCATTGAACCAAGCCCCATTTGAGTTTTTCCCCGTGACCGCGCACCCGATGCAGTAGCGCAATTTGTCGTAACGGTTCCCATCCAGCAGAACCAAGCAGCCTCCTTTGCTAGGCGGCTTGGGAGCACTGCCACCGCCCGGAGGCGCAACCGTATTGACACTACGGCATTTCGGGCAACGCGCAGTGCCTTGGCTGGCAGGCCACGTTGCGCCGCAGCGGGCACAGGAGGACATTGCCGTGACATTAGCTCCACTCTTTTGTGGTAGGCCCCCACCTCCATCCGGCTCGGAGCCTCTGGCGGGACCCGTGTTTGCCGTGGTGGAGGCCTGATCGCCCTGTCCGCACTTCGGGCACTTGGGCGGAGCCGGCGGAGGGCCGGTGAACGTATTCCCGCAGGAATAGACCACCGTGATCGTGCCATCGGGATTGGTCGTGCTGCCGACGATGCCCTGATCGCCTCCTCCGCCACCGCCACCTCCTCCTCCCCCGCCAGAACCATCACCACCGCCACCACCACCGGGCGGCATACCGCCCCCGCCATCACCACCGCCGGGATCTCCGCCGCCGCCGCTCCCCGTACTGGTTCCCCCCGGACCATCACTGGCGCTACCCGGCCCGCTGCCGCCAGAGCCATCGCCACTGCCATCGCCGCCTTGGTCAGGCGGCTTGGTGCCCTGCATGACATTCTTCACCACGTTGGCTCCAGCCCCGCCAACGGCATCGCCAAAATTTTTCCCGCCTTGTGTCAGTGAATCCACCAGTGAGTTGCCCAGGATGCTGCCCCAACTATTGGCGTTCTGCGACTGCGCCAGCAATTGCGCCGCCTGCGAACGGGTCAGGCGGCCCTGATAACCGGCGGCTTCGAGGGTGTTCTTGATCTGGTTATAAACATCGTAGGAGACCCAGTTGGCCTTCACATCCTTCGACTGCACGTCCAGATTCGCCAAGGCCGAGGTGGTGTTCTTGGCTTTCTCGGCATCGAAGTTGCCCATGACGCCCGCCAGCACCGACACCTGTGGGATCTTGATGTTTTTCCCATCGCCTGCGTTCGGCTCCATGCCGGACAGCGTCGGGTCGCCCTGCCCCAGCGCATTCAGCAGTTTGTTGTTATCGTTCATGTCGTTGCCCAGGCCGTTCAGCTTGTTGAACTTGTCCTGTAACTGGTTCATCAGCTCTTTTTTCTCCGACGAATTGTGCGAGGCGAAAATCTGCGCCTGCAACTTGGCAATGTCATCGCCCAACCCGCCGGCTTGATTCGAGATCTGCCAGTTGTTGTTGTTGAGCTGATTGGCGTTATAGCCGTCGGCGGTGGCCGGCTTGCCAGTGTCATCATAGGTGACCTTGGGCGGCGTCACGCCCGGCGTATAATTTACACCCAAGTCCTGTAATTCTTTCTGTGTCGCACTGACACGACTATTGTAGTCGTCCTTGGTTTTCTGCAACTCCGCCAGTTGCGCCCGGAGGTCTTTCTTCTGGGAACTGTCGTGCGAATCGTTGATCTGCTGCTGGAGCGCATCCATCTTCTTTTGTGTGTCGTCACCCCAGCCGTTCATGCTGTCGGCATAATTCTGGAGCCGGCGTTTCTTGTCGGCATCCGGATCGGGCGGCGGTTCCGGCGGCATCTGTTCCACGGGTTCCGGTTTGTCCGGGAACAAATTCAGCGCTTTTTGGATGGGGCTTTCCGGGCCTGTATTACCTGCGGTATCCAGCCGGTTTTTCTTCATGAGTTCATCGGTCAATTGATTGGCCAGTTGCGCACGTTCTTCCGGGGTGAGCTTGCGGGTGGTTGGCGTGGAAGGTGTGGTTGCGGAGGTGGTTTGGTCGCCACCGGTGGCATCCTTGATTTTTTCCGCGATAGCCTGATTCACGAAAGCGGCGGCTTCCTTGTCCGTGAGCAGCCCTAGCTTCTTCAGGTTCTCCGCTTCCTGCATGATCTTGTTGAAATCATCCAGCTTGTCGCCGGCAGACTTGGTCCAGTCCTTGACGGTCTTCACCCCGGGCAGGGAATCCGGCAGCAAGCCCAAATATCCCGCGCCGGAGGCATTGCCGGACTGCTGGGCATTTGCGGAGCCGGCCATGGATGAATCGCCGGAACCATCTGGACGGGACTGTGGCGATTGCAGACCTGCAGAAGACGAGCGATTTCCTAGACCGGCCAAGTCGGTACGGGCCTGTTTCTTCTGCTCCTCGTCGCCGTACTGCAAGGCTTGGTAGAGATCACCCAGTTGGGCCTTCTTGGTGGGATCACTCTCCGTTTCCCACCGGTCCTTGATGTCGCTGATTTTTTGCTGGTCTGTCGTGCTCAAGGGCGCATAGCGGGAGGGCAAATCCGGTAGTGGCGTCTGGGCCTTGAGCTGTTGCTGCTGTTTGTAGGTTTCGAGTTGCTGATGCGCCTTAAGTCGCTCCTCGTTATTCCCAACCTTGAGGTCCACATAAAGTTTGTTAAGCATCATTGCGTCATCACTGCCGGGGCGTGTTTTGTTAACCAAGGCATCTATATCGCCCATATCCTTGTTGGCGGTGGCGCCCAGATTGGCGCTATTGAGGATCATATCTCCACGGCCAAGCGCCGACGGTCCTTTGCCCACCGACGCCATCAGTTGATCCCTGGTGACACCAGGAGCCAGTGAAATTTCGCCACTATCGAGCTTGCGGTTGTACATGTCCTGCACATTCTTGATCTGCTGCTCGCTCATCTTCACGGCGTTGTGCTCTTCCAGCTTGGCTTGGCCCAGTTTGCCAGCCTCGTAGCCGGCCTGGCCGACGGCGACGCCGGAGGCGAGCACCATGCCGCCCGGGGTGGCGGCAACTATCATGCCGCCCGCGCCCATGGCGATCAGGTTCTTGGCCGCCGCATCCATCTCGTCAAATTTCTTGTTGGCCTCGGCATCGGTGATGTTCTTCCATTGGCCTTTGCGGACATCATAGACATCGGTGCCCGCATTTGCGTAGTTATAGCCCTGATGACCAGCCTCCAGGATGATGATGCCCTTGCCAGCCTTATCCAATACGTTTTGTCCGCTCCATTTTCCCTCACCACTGTTAAGCCACTGCCGCGCACCGGAGGAGCCCGCCGGCGCCTCGGTAGTGGCCCCCAATTGTTGCATCAGTTTCGCGTCCGCTCCCTGGACATTCTGCTCCCATCCTTGGAGCGCGCCACGGACCGAACTGGCACCCTTACCCACCGCATCGAGACCGCGGGACATGGCTCCGGGCTCGTCCGGGGCCACAAAACTGGACTTGCCGCCATCCAGCAGCGACTTCGGTGGTCCACCCCTGGAGGAGGAGCCCTCTGCAATGGTCACATTCGCGGCTTCGTGTCCGACAGGCCGGGTTGGATTGTTGAGATCAATCCTGGGAGCCCCCTCCGGTTTCTTCATCTGGTTCAGCTCAATCCGGTCACGCACATTTTGCACGAAGGGATCCGGTCCACCACCGGCCATAGGGCCACCTTTGGAACCTCCGCCCGGCTTTAGCTTATCCAAGGCCTCCACCAAGCCAGCGTTCTTTTGGATGATACTATCAGGTGTTTCACCCATACCGGCCAGTTGTTGACGCGCCTCGCCGGGACTAAGGTTCCCGTCCTTGACTCTCTGCAAAATATCCATCCCCTTCTGGACATGTTCGGGAATCTGGGCGCGAACATCGCTGCCCTGCGCAGCCAACTGCGTATTCTTCTGATCAACGTAACCCGGCCGGTAATTGCCTTGGGCATCCTTGCCGCCCTTGATGAAATCATTCATCTTCGCGCCTTGGCGCATTTGCTCCATCTCCCAAGGCTCCATTTGCACCGTTGGCTGGTTACCCTTTTGCGCATCCAGTCCTTTATTACGTGCGATATCGCTCTTGTGTTGCATGGCTTTGGACACCTGCGCCGGATCGTTGAATTGTTGCGGCACCTCGCCCTTGGCAAGTTGCTGGCCGGTCTTGGGGGAATTGTCAAAGGCCTCCGGATGCAGGTGGTCCGTGGTCATCACACCCAGATGATCAGCAACACCGTGCGGCGTCTGCGGTACGCCACGCGAAGTGGCCAGCGGTGAACCGGGTTTGCCTTTGGTCGTGTTGTAGGTGGCCTGCTCGACAATCGGGCGCGCATCCTTGGCGGGCACTTCTATCGTTCGTCCATCTGCGGTCTTCACCTTCACCGTATGATCCCAATCCTGCCCCACTTTGGGAGCATCACCGGGTTTGCGGGAAGTCATATCGTCAACCACCACACGACTGGTGTCCGGCGTGCCGTCAGGCTTCAACAGGTTATACTTCTTGGCAATCTCTGTCTTGACCTGCTCCCGGATGTTGTTTTTGACGCCATCTGTGGCATCCACGTGCGCCTGCTTGACCTCCGGTGAGGAGTTCTTGTTCATGCGTTGCACAGCGAGAGGGTCCGACTGTACTTCCAAGGCGAGCTGCGCCTTGTTCCCCCTGCCATACTTCACCGCGTCTTCAAAGTTCTTGATCTTGGCATCCGCGATCTGCTCCGCCTGTTGCCAAGTGGCCGCGCGATCACCTACGCGCGGCCCGGTCTGTGGGTCCTGCGGCCAAAATGTGGCGGCCGACGGTCCCCTGGGGGGCTGCGGTGGTGGCCCCTTGCCCTTCGAGTTCTTCCACTGCTCCACGGCGGCATGATATTCCTCCACCTGCTGTTGGTTTTGGAAGAGCCCTCCACTCGCTTTGACCATCTCAGGATCAACGGTCACGGGCCGGGTCTTTCCGGTAGGCGGCGGTTGCGCATTGCGCGCATCGGAGGCCGCCTTGGCGAAGTCGGCAGCGCGCTTCTGCTGGGCGGCGATCGCCCGGTCGGCCGCCTGCTGCGCCGCCTGGATTTCCTTGGGCGAATTACCGGAAGAGGCGGCCTGCTGCTTGAATTTCTCCAGCTTGGCAATAGCTTCGTCCGGCGTGTTGTGGGGATCAAAGACTTCTGACTTCAGCCCATCGCCATGCTTGCCCATATCGCGCACTTGCTTCTTCTGATACGCGGCCAGTTCCTCTTGCTCCAAAGCGCTCAAATGACCTTTGAGTTTTTGGGAGGCTTCGTTCTTCATCTGCTGCAAGGCAGCTTGGTGCTCTGGCGAACCTGGGGCCACATAGCGCGTGCCATCGTTGGGCGGACGCGGGCCTTGCGGCCCACCCGCCGCAGCCGTACTGGCCGGCGGAGTCGGTGGCCGCGAAGGCGGCGGACGCTGATTCCCCGGATGACCATCCAGCGTACCCAACGTCCGGCCTGTTTCATTGACATTCCCCAAGGTCACTTCAGAACCCGTGACCGGCGGACGCCCCTGCGTCGGCGGGCGATTGCCGGGATGACCGTCCAATGTTCCCAGTGTGCGGCCCGGATCCGTAGCATTGCCCAGTGTCACTTCGGAACCTGTGACCGGCGGACGTCCCTGCGTTTGCGGACGATTGCCCGGATGACCATCCAACGTGCCCAACGTCCGGCCCGAATCCATCGGTTGGTTCAATCCCGATGGAGGCGGCCCCTTGCCGGTGGGACCGGCCGTTGTGCTGTGCGGCTGATTACCAGATCGCGTACCGGGGACAGCCTGCGCGGTGGGTTCTGGCCGCGGACCAGTTGTGGACACCGTCCCGTGCCCCGTGGCCGCAGCACTGCCTTCCGGTTTGTACACTTGCTGGGCGCGCTGGGCAAAACCTTTGGCCTCTTGAAATTTCCCATTCTTGGTTTCGTAAAACACGACCTTGTTCTTCAGGCGTTCCCAATTCTCTATGACGTAACGCAACTCCGTGGATGTGACCTTATCCATATGCGCCTCACCACGCAGGATCTTTTCCACATCCTGCATATGTGTGAGGTCGAAGCGAATCTTGCCATCCGGACTACTTGCCACTTTGTCTATCAACCGCTTGGTGACTTCGTTGGGGTGTTCGTCAGGGGACAGCCGGATATCGTCATAAACATCGTTCAACAACCGCGCCCCACGCTTATCGCCCATCTTCCGCAACTCACCTTTTGCCGAGGGACCGTAAGCATAGTCACCCGGCTCGAAAGTAATGGTGGTATTGGGATTGGCGCCAACCGGCGGCGCGCCGGAGGAAGGCTTGACAAACCTGCTCTCGGTGGCGGGACTGTGTGGAGGCTCCACACGGCCCGTTGCCCGGGTCTGTGTGGGGGCATGGGGTTCCTCCGTCACTGCCACAGCGCCAGCGCCACCACCGCCATGATGTCCACCGCCGCCATCGCCCCGGGGTGGTGGCTTGTCCACTGTCACCGGCGGGGGATGCTGGCCGCCAGAAGGAGGCTTGGTGCTGCCAGACCCTGCCATATTCTTCGGCGGAATCTCTGTTGGCGAGGAGCCTTTTGAGCCTGGTTCTGGCCGGTAGTAGTTGGCCCGCTCGTCCGGCCCGGGGCCGATTTGCTTCAAATCGCCAGCCAGCTTGCCCTCGGCTTTCACATAATCCGGATCGCCCGGCTTCAGGCCGCGCTTGAGCATGTCGAGTTGGAATTTATTGATCGCATCGGCCCGGGCAGCTTGAACCCGCTGATCGCGCGCGCGCCGAAGCACATCGTTCAATTCCGCATTTTCTGGCGTCCCTTTTTTCAGGTAGGGAGGCAGTTCTTTCGCCACCGTCGGAGTTGGCTCCTGGACGGCCGGCAGATTTCTATTAGCCTCTTGCGCCTTCTTGATGGCTGCCACCAGTTTGTCATATTCCGGCGTCCCCTTTTGGGGCAAACCCTTTGGCCGTTTGGCAACCTCTTGCGAGGGCGGCGGCACTTTCAAATCCTTCTCCGTGGTCGTCCCCGGTAATTTCGACTTGTCGAGTTTCCCATCCGGCGTCCGCGGCAGTTCGCGTACGTCCGTCAGCGTGATCTCACCCGACAACTTCGCTTTGTCTATCCGTCCATCCGGCGTCCGGGGCGGCACTTTTAAATCCTTCTCCGTGGTCGTCCCCGGCAACTTGGACTTGTCAAGCTTCCCATCCGGCGTCCGCGGCAGTTCGCGCACATCCGTCAGCGTGATCTCACCCGACAACTTCGATTTATCTATCCGTCCATCCGGCGTCCGGGGCGGTACTTTTAAATCCGTCTCCGTGGTCGTTCCCGGCAATTTCGACTTGTCGAGTTTCCCATCCGGCGTCCGCGGCAACTCGCGCACATCCGTCAGCGTGATCTCGCCCGACAACTTCGATTTATCTATCCGTCCATCCGGCGTCCGGGGCGGACCCTGCGGCGGACGTTTGCCGCCATCGCCACCCGCGGCGGCTGCCGCCACGGGCGGATTGGGTCCTTGTGGCGGCTTGCCAGGGCCAAGCCGACCAGCCTTGAGGTCCGCCAGAATCTGGGTGTCCGAACGCCCCTTCATGATCTCTTCCAGAATGGCTTCATACACCTGCGGATTCTGGGCATATTCGGGCAGGATATCGCCGCGTGTATTGCGCAAGCGCTGCTGGTTGCCGGCCGGAGACTGGCTGGCGCCCGCCTGCTGGGGTTGCCGCTGCAAGGCTTCCAGACGGCGCTGGTTCTCTTCGATCAAACGACGCGCGTTATTGAGCGCCTCATCGTTGCTGACGGGCGGAAGATTTTGTGCGCTGGTGGCGACGGGCGGGGCTGGAGGCGGCGCGGTCCGCGCTGGAGGTTCGGGGAAGAAAGCCTTGGTGCCGGCATGCAGCGTGGGCGCCGTCTTGCTACGGAACTGGTCCAACGCCGCCTTGGCGGCGGGATCAGGTGGCAGGACCCGCTCCAGACGCTGCCCTACGTTTTGCAGCGCGCGCCCCTGTTCGATGTTGAACTGCCGCACCGCCTGCTCGCGCGCCCACGGCGACATGTCGGCCGTGTACACGCCAGCCTCCAACGGCGTTGCGCCCTGCTGCAGTTTCCGGACCTTTTCCCAAAACGCCGGGGAAGACGCCGCATCATCCGCGTGAAAACCCGTCAAGCCACCCACTCGCCCGCCGGATTGCGCCGGCAAAACGCCCGCCCGTTCCGCGCTCTGTCCCAACGCCTGCGCCAGATTCCGGGCGCTCCCATCACGCACCAGCATTGGATCATTGAGTTGCGCCTCGTAAATCTTGCGTTCACCGGCGTAGTAATCGGCCATGCTGTTCACCCGCGGCGCGACGGTCGGCGCTTTCAAGCCCTCGCGGCCATACGTCTGTTCGACCATGGTCACGGCCCGGTCATAACGATCCATCAGACCCTTGAAGGCCGGCGAGTCCCGCTGCCCGCGCAGTCCATTCTGTTCGATCGTCCGCTCGTATTTCTCGCGCAGTGCCACCAGTTCGCGTGTCTTTTGCGCCAGCAGGTCCGCCTGCGACGGCGGCTCCGCCACCGGTGTCGCCGGCAACTCCACCACCCGCGCCCGCTCCCGCGCCTGACGGCCGATCATTTCCGCCTTCTCCTTGCGGAAATTTTGCATCAAATCCCGGTACGCCGTGGAATCGCTGCTCAACTTGCTGGCCGGTTCCTGATATTTCGCCTGCAACTGTTGCATTTCCTGATGCTGACGGCGCAGCATCTCGTCCTCGGTCTCCGCACAGGCGACGCCAAGCCACAGGCCGGCGCCGGCGAGCAGCGCGAGCGCGAACTGTTTCCAGGGATTGGAAAAGTGGACGGCTGGTTTTTCCAGGGATTGGAAAAAGTCAGTCACACCTTTTCCAAGCCTTGGGAAAAAGCAAGGGACGTTTTTCCAAGCCTTGGAAAACGTCCCTGCGGTCACACGACCACACGATTTTTTCATGGCTACCACTCCTGCCTATTCACGCCCAAACACCATCGGGACACACCACAGCCCGACGACGCATAGTCCGCCCCTTCCCTGCAAATTTCAAGCGGTATTTGGCAGCTTTTTGGTGGCGGTTATTGCCGCTGGCGGAGGGCTTTTGTGATGCGGTCGAAGAGGTCGCGGTAGGCTTCCGGCAAATCCACGCCCACCGCCTGTTCCGCCGGCGGCGCGTGGATCAGCACGCTGCGGCCACGGCGATACCAGGTGCCGTCCTGTTCCTCATAATAGGACATCGCGGGCAGCGTGCCGCGCTGGGTCAGCACAATCCGCTGCCGGGTCTGGCTCCCGCCCTGCCACGGCTCGGTGTGGATGACCAGTTCCTGCCAGCGCGCCCACTTCTTGGTGATATCGGCGTGTAGCCGCGTGGTCGCGTGCCGCGTCTGCAAATTCAGCTCGCGCTCGTCCTCCGGCCCGAGCGACTCGTTCTTGCGCGCGGTCGCGGCGCGGATCAGCCCGGCAGGCTTATCCACCGCCTCCAGTTTCCAGCCGAGGTCCTGCAAGACGGAGATCGTCGCGGCGAACACAGCGTCCAGCCGGCCGGTATGGATCATCGTCTGCATCGCGGCGCGGTCGGCGGGCGCGAGCGCCTTCATCTCCACGGCTTGCGGCGCCGGCGTCCGGCAGCCCGCAAGTAACGCCACCAGCGCCAGACCGGACAGCATTTTCTTCATGACGGTTTCCTTCATTTCTTTTCCGCCGGTGGCGCGACTTCCAGCGGCGCGCTCCTGGCGCTCTCTAGTTTTTCGGCATCCACCGCGCTGACCAGCACGCGCAGACCCTTGCCCACCTGCTCCGAAGTCAACACACAGGTGTTCGCCTCGACCGTCGTGAGCAGGTCCGCGCCAAAGAAGGTTTTCTTCCACACCTTATAGACCTTGATATCGGGCGAGGGCGAGGCCGCCCACGTGAGCGTGACCTGCGCCGCCTGCCATTGCGCGGCGAGGTTCTGCGGCGCAACGGGCAGCGGGCGCGACGCGCCGGCGACCACGTCACTCCAGCCGCTCTCCAGTTCATCGCGGTCAATGGCCTTGACGCGGTAGCAACGCGCCTCGCCATCGCCGAGGCCCGTTTCGGCGGCGGCCATTTTTTCATCGGCCGTGGCGTTGACGCGCGCGACCTCGCGGAAGCGCGCGCCGGCGTTGGCGGCCGCCTCGACCACATAGCAGGCGATATCGCTCTCTGGATTCGCGCGCCACACGAGCTTGACCTGCTTGGCCAACCCCGCCGTCGCGGCCAGCTCACGCGGTACAGCGGGCGCGGGCTTCGTCACCGCCGCCACCGGCTCCGATGGCGCGGACCGGACGCGCGCGGTGTTGAACGCCACAACTTGGTAGCGGTATTCGGTCTTGTCGCCCAACTGACCGAGACCGCGCCGCGCGCCGCCGCGGTCCAGATGGCTGGCGACCTCGCGCCCCTGCACGGTGGCGATGTTGGTGTAGACGTTCTCGCCGGGCGCGAGCCGCAGAATGTCGTAGCCGATCACCTTCTCGTCAGGCGAGGCTTCCCACGCCACGGGGATTTCGCGCGGCCGGCCGCCCTTGGCCTTGACGCCGGCGACCACCGGCGGCGCACCGCGCGTCGTCGCCTGCGCGATGTCGGAATCCGCGCTCTCCGCGGTGACGCCGTTGATCGCGCGGATCCGGTATTCATAGCCGCGTTCGTCGGCGAGGTTGCCGGGATCGGCGCCGCCATCGAGATAGCTGGTTTTCGCGCGCCCCTCGACGCTGGCGATTTTTTCAAACGCGCGGTCCGCGGCGTCGCGCCGGAAGAGTTCATAGCGCACCACGTCGGGTTCGGGGCTGGGCGACCACGCCAGCGGCACACAGCGCACTTCGCCACTCTTCGCCACGAAGTTGCGCACGACCGCCGGCGGCGGCCGCGTCGTCACCTCCGCCACCTCGGAGACCGGCCCGGCAACGCCGAGCCGGTTGACCGTGGTGATGCGGTAGAGATACTTCGTGCTGTCCTTCAGTTCGGACTGCGGCGTGCCGCCCTCCTTGAACTCGGTGTCCTTGACCTCGCCGAGTTTCTGGAACTGGTCGGGCGTCGCGCCCGCAGCGCGCTCGACGACGTACTTCGCCACCCAGTCGGCCGTCGAGGCCTTCCACGTCACGCGCACCGCGCGCGAGGCGGAGGCCTCCGCGTCCACGCTGGCCGGCGGCGCGGGCGGCGGCTGTGTCGTCACCACCACCGGCTGGCTGGGCGCGCCGCTGCTGCCAACGCGATTGATCGCGGTGACGCGGTAGCCATACTTCGTGCTGTCCTGCAGTGCGGTCTGTTCCGTGCCGCCCTCCTCAAAGACGGTGTCCTTGAGGTCCGCGACCTTGACGAATTTTTCCGGCTGCTCCGCCGACGCGCGCTCCACGACATATTTCACCACGCCCTCGCTCGGCGAAGCCAGCCAGGTCACCTTCAGTTTGCGCGGCCCGCTGGCCTCGGCCTTGACCTCCGGCGGCGGCGCGGGCGGCGGCGCGGTCAGCCCGGCGGCGACGGCGCCGGCCTCGCTCTCGCGCCCGTTGGCCGCGAGGGCGACGAGCCGGTAGAAGTAGGGCTTCGCGTCGCCGAGCGGTGCCTGTTCGAGGCCGGCGTCGCGATACTCGCCATCGCCCGGCGCGACCTTGGCGACGATGCCGAAGGGTTCATCGCTGGCCTCGGCGCGCTCAATGCGATACTGCTTCGCGTTGTCATCGGGCTTGCGCCAGCGCAGCACGACCTCGCGCAGGCCGTTGGTCGTCGCGGTCAGCTCCAGCGGCACCGGCGGCGGCGGCTCTTCCAGTTCGAGCGGCACGCCCGGCGCGCTCTCCAGGCCATCCGCCTCGATCGCCGTCAGCACCACGGTCAGCCGCTTGCCCACGTCGCCAAAGCGCAGCACGAACTCCGGCTTCGCCGTTGTGCCGAGCGGTTCCTTCTCGCCCTTCTTCCAGACGCGATAGGTTGTGATGTCCTTGAGCGGCGGCTGCCACGCGAGCTTGATCAGGCCCGGCCGGTACTCCACCGCAACCTTGTCGGGCGCGGGCGGCAGGGGCTTCGTCCGCGCCGGCGCGGGCGGCGACCACGGCCCCGGCAACGCGGTGTCGTTGAGCGCGCGCACGCGATAGCGATAGGTGAAGTCGTCCTGTAACGCGCCCACGCCGGCCGGCTCCTTCGCCGCGCCGCGATCCATATAGGCCATCGTCTCGCGCCCTGTGACCTTGGTGAATTCCACGAACGGCCCATCGGCGCCCTCGCTGCGCTGGATTTCGTAGCCGAGCACCGTCGGGTCCGGCGAGGCCTTCCACGCCAGCCGTACCTCGCGCGGCAGGCCGGACGCAACCTGCACGCCGGCGACCGCGGGCGGCGCGCCGCGCGTCATGGCGGGGATTTCCACCGCCGTCGCGCTGATCACGCCGGCGGCGTTGACCGCGCGAAGCTGATAGCGATAGAGCGTGCCATCGGCGAGCTTCTCGTCCTTCCACGCCGTTGTGTTGCGGCCCTGCACCTGTGTCAGCGGCGCGTACTTCCCGCTCTTCGGGTCGGCGCGGTAAAGGTCATAACGCACCACGTCCTCTTCCGGGCTGGCCTTCCACACCAGCGTCACGCTGCGCAGTTCGCCCTCCTTCGCCACCGCCTGCACCGGCAGCGGCGGCGGCCGCGTCGTCACCTGCACCGGCGCGCCGGGCGCGCTCTGCGCGTTCACGCGGTTGATCGTCGTCAGCCGGTAGGCATAGGTCGCGCCGTCGCTCGTCGCGGTCGTGTCGCGAAATTCCGCCTTCTCCGATTCGCCGATCTTCGCGAACGCGTCCTTCGCGCCCGGCCCCGCGCGCTCGATCACGTAGCGCGCGACGCCGTCGGACGCCGCGGGCTGCCACACCAGTTGCACCACGCGCGCCGCGGGCGCCGTCACGCGCACATTCGCCGGCGGCTCCGGCGGCGGCGCGGTCATGCTCTCCTTGATCGCCGAGGGCGCGCTCTCGTAGCGGTCGGAGAGCGCCACGAGGCGGTAGTAATAGGTCGTGCTGTCCTTCAGCGGCAGGTCGCGCTCGCCGGTGTCGCGATACTCGCGCTTCCCGGCGCTGACCGTCGCCAGCGCCTGGTAGGGCCCCTTGACCGCGCGCGACCGCTCGACGCGGTACTGCACGCCGCCCTCCTTCGGCGCGGGCCACGCGAGCACCACCTCGCGCAGGCCCATGTCGGACACCTTGAAATCCGGCGCCGCGAGCAGCGGCTGGCTGCTTGCCGCCGGTGCCGGCCGCGCGTCGGGCGCGGGCGCGAGCACCGCCGGCGGCGGCTCGCTGCCGCGGCCGACCGGCGTATCCGGCGACGCCACCGTGATCCCGCCGCCGCCCGTGCGGCCCGCGGACGCCGTCCACGGCTGCACGTGCCACTTGCCATAAAGCCCCGCGACAATCTCGTGCGTGACCGCGCGCGCCTGCTCCGGCAGCGTCGTGTCCTTGGAATCCGCGCGCTTCGCCAGGTCGGAACTCCACATCACCTTCCCGCTCGCGCAGTCAATCAGCCGCACCGTGATACCGACCACCGGGTAGGGATGCCCGCTCTGCGCCACGGTCGCGTATTCATCCACCGTCCCGATGACGACGCCCTCCGCGCCGAGCATGTTGCCGACCTCCGTCGCCTTGGACGCCGAAAGCCCCGCGAGCGCCAGCTCCGACTCCGAGAGCACCTTCGCCATCTGGCTGCGCTCGACCAGCTCGTAGCGCGCCGCGCGCAGCATCTCGGTGACGAACAGATCGGAGACGGAGGTGCCGATCAACTCGGTCTGCGCCTTGAATGGCATGATGGCGATTTTCTTGATGGCGGACGGCACCGGCGCGACGAAGACATTCGCGCGCGAACGCACGTCGCCGAAGTACGCCTCGTGCTCGGTCGTCGCGCAGCCCGCCAGCCAGAGCGCGACCAGCGACCCGCCCGCCCACTGCCATATTCGTGCCTTCATAGAGCCTCCAGCCAACGCAAGCCCGACGCATCATCCGCAACCGCCCCGCCGGAAGCAAGCGCATTCCCGGCCCGCGCCCATTTTTCACCATCCCCGCGCCACTTTTTCCAAGGCTTGGAAAAATTTTTCAGGCCCCGGGAAAAAAACGCGCGAGATTTTCCAACGCCTGGAAAATCCGCGCTTTCTTTTTCCAATCCTTGGAAGAGCCGGGTCAGCGGACAGGTTGCTGCGCCCAGAACGCGGCGGCGGGCTGGCCGTTGATTTTCTTGAGCGTCGTGATGGAGCGCAGCAGCGCGGCATCCCGCTGGGGTACGAAATCGCCCTGGCATTCTTCCAAGGGCAGGCCGCGCAGCACGCCGAAATCCGTCACCTTCGTATGGTTCACCGCCAGATGCGTCAGGCGCAGCCCTTGCAGCGGACGCAGATCGCTCACGCCAGTGCTGGTGCAGAGCAGCTTGCGCAAGCGCCCGCCGCTCAGCGGCGCGAGGTCGGCCAGCGGTGTGCCGTTGACATTCAGTTGCTCTAGCGGCAGCCCGCGCAAGGGGGTCAGATCGTTGACCAGCGTGGAGGAGATATAGAGGGTGGTCAGGGGCATGCCCTTGAGCGGGGCCAGGTCCCGGATGGGATTATAGTCGCAACGCAAGTCTTCGAGCTTGAGCCTCTGTAGCGGCGTTAAATCGGCCAAGGCGCCCTTGGTGGGCCATTTGCCTATGCAGGCGAGAGTCCGCAGCCCGGTCAGGGCGCGCACTGGCGAGATGTCGGCCACGGCCACCGTGCTGAAGGAAAGTTCCGTGATCTGTCCGTTCTCGATCTTGTGTGTTTCCTGCCCATCAAAACCCGGATTGAGTTTCTTCAGTTCCGCCACCACGCGCTGGACCTGCTGCTCCGCCGGCAACGCGGCGACGACCTTGATGAAGGCATCATCAGCGGTGCTTGATGGCGTCAGGACCATCGGCGCACCGCGCGTGAAGGTGCCTTTGCCGGTGACTTCGCGCACTTCGATGCGATGGAAAACGAGCCAACTGGTGTGGGCATACAGGCCCAACACACCGCCATCTTTCAGTTGCCAGCCGTCACTTAGACTGGTGTCCTGAAAATCCGTCTTCCACTCGGCGATGAACCTGCCATCAAAAATCCCTTTCACCCCGTCCTTGCGAACCTGCACAAGCATCGAATGACGCAGGCCGTTTTCCACGGGGACAGGCAACTGGATGCACCCGGGGAGCACGCTCGTTCTGGCGTATTCCATGGCCCGGCCACCAATCCGCTCGAAGCCGAAACCGCGTCTGTCGAGTGCTGCGGCGACCAGGGAAAACTGCCGGCCGCCACCGACGACGATTTGTGCGATACCGCCGGAGTTGAACTTCCGGGTGAACTCAACGAGAAAATCGTACTCTTCCGGCGGGCGGTAAGGAATCCCCACGCGGGAGTTAGCCAGATTTCCGCCTTCGTCCCCACCCACCAGTTCACCCGCTTGCATGCTCCACCTGCCCCGTACCGCATCCTGCTGCGGATCCATCAACGGCAGCAGGTTGATGGCGTTTTGCCAGGCCGCGTCGTCCGTCACAGATGCCTTGCCCGCGTCCACTTGTTGCCAGAACTCGGCGGCGGGCAGTTTGTTGATACTGGCCAGCGTCGTGATTGAGCGCAGAACCTTCGCGTTGGCGGGTTGATTGACGACATAGGGATCGCAGACAAATCTCTCCAACGGCATCCCGGCGAGCGGTGAGAGGTCTGAAATCCCGGTAGCGCTGACAGTCAGCGATTTCAAAGGCAGTCCGCGCAACGGCGCCAAGTCTTGCACCCGAAGGTTCCCGTAAAGCACAAGTTCCTGCAATTGGCGGGTGGTGCCCAATGGTGTCAGGTCATCAACTTTTGAGGACATGCAGTTTAAGGCTTCCAGCGGCATCCCTTGCAACGGAGTGAGGTCCTTCACATGCGTGGTGAAACAACTCAGCGATTTCAGCAGCATCCCGCGCAGTGGCGACAGGTCGGCGACTTCCGTATGGTAGCAGAGCAGGTAGGTAAGCGGCAGCCCACGCAATGGCGAGAGGTCCTGCAAAGGCGAGCGTTTCCCTGCCTCCTGCGGCCCGGAGCAATCCAAATGGTACAACCGTGTCAACGCACGGACGGGTGCAAGGTTCGTGACACCACTGGAGCAGAAACCGAATATGCAAACCTCTTGGCGGCCGCCAATCTTGTGTTTGACTGTTGATGGATCAAAACCCGGATTCAGCCGCTTCAACTCCGCGACCACGCGCTTGACCTGCTGCTCCGCTGGCAACGCGGCGACCTCCTTAATGAAGGCCTCGGACGTCACAGTCACCGGAACGGCCGGTGGTCGCTGGGTCACCGCGGCGGATGGCGGCCGTTTGACAGGCGACGGCTTGGAGGCCCACGGCGACCAGAGGAACAACCCCAGCGCCAGCACGCTGACCACCGCCGTGATGGTCATGATCATCCCGAACGATGGCGACTTGGTTTCTGACGCCAGCGCCTTTTTCTGCGCCATGGTGACCGGCTCGTGCGTCACCGCCTTTCCCGGAACGGGTTTCGGCGCGACGGCTTTCGCTTCGGCGGGCTTGGGCGCGGCGGCTTTCGCTTCGGCGGGCTTGGGCGCGACGGCTGGAGCATGAAGCAAAGCGTGCCGCACGGCGGCGAGTTCGGCCAGCAGTTCCTCGTAGGTCTGCGGCCGGTCCTCCGGCTTCTTCGCCATCATCCAGTCCACGGTTTCCGCGAGTGCCTCCGGGCACCCGGGCGCGGCCTGGCGCAACGCCGGCGGCGCCTCGTGAACGTGCTTATAGATCAGCGTCGCGGTGCTCTCGCCCTGGTACGGCGGATCGCCGGTCAGCATGTGATAGAGCACGCAGCCGAGGCTATAAATATCGCTGCGGCAATCGAGCTGCTTGTCGCCGCGCCCCTGTTCGGGGCTCATGTAGTGCGGCGTCCCCATGATGGTACCGCTCAACGTCAGGCCGCTGGCGGCGTCTTGCAGGCTCTTGGCCAGACCGAGGTCGCCGAGTTTCACCTCGCCATCCTTCGAGAGGAAGATATTCGCCGGCTTGATGTCGCGGTGGATCAGCTTGGCTTTGTTCCAGGCATAGGCCAGCGCCTGCCCGATATACGTGGTGATGGCGACGGCCTCGCGCGGCGCCATGCGGCCCTTGCGCTCCAGCCGGTGCGCGAGCGACTCGCCCTCGACCAGTTCCATGATGATGAAATGAAGGTCATTGCTTTCGCCGATATCGAACACCTGCACCAGGTTGCTATGGCAGAACTGCGCCGCCGCGATCGCCTCGCGCTGGAAACGCTGGACGAACTCCTCGTCGGTCGCCAGTTGCGCCGGCAGGATCTTGATGGCGACGCAGCGTTGCAGGCGGGTGTCGCGCGCCTTATAGACCGCGCCCATCCCGCCCTGGCCGAGCTTCGCCTCGATCTCATAATTGCCGAGCTTCTGCCCTTCGAGTCCAGCCATCATGGCCCCCACTGTTGCCGGGAGTCTAAAGACCACCCTTGTTGCGTCAAGGCATTTTCCTGACGCTGCGCGCGAGCTCCGCCGGTTTTCCAAGGCTTGGAAAAAGCAGGGCGCGGGCTGTCCAAGCTTTGGAAAAGTTATGCGTGCCAGCGGGGCCGGTCAGCGCCGGGCCAGGCGGCGGCGGAGACCGCGCCAGCCGCAGGCGAGGGCACACAGCAGCAGCAGGTTGAGCGTGGCGGGTTCGGGGATAACGGTGAGGACGATGTCGTTGGCGGTGCCATCGCTGTTGAAGTCGTAGCGGATGGTGAAGGAGTTAGTCGCGCCGTTGCCGAGGGCGTAGAAGGAGGTGCCGTTCAGCAGGTTCAGGCCGTGGCTCGGTCCTCCGAGGTCGCTCAACCTGAACCACTGGTTGGTGCCGTCGAAGGCGCTCATGCCGGTGAACAGGTTCTGGTAGAGGACGATGGTGCGGCCGGCGTCGGCGGGATTCTGCACGTAGGCGGAGAGGTCGAGCTTGAGCAGAGGGCTGCTGCCATCGCCGGTCAGGCTGTTGGTGATGACGCTCATGTCGTGGGTGGCGTAGCTGGGGCCGATCCAGTAAAGGTTCGTGGAGCTGCCGGAGAGGGAGATGTTCTGGAAGAAGTTGGTCGCGCCGCCGACGCCGGGGGTTAGCAGGCCACCGGAGAGGTTGGTGACGCCGCCGGCGAAGCTGCCGCCGCCGCTGACGCTGGCGTTGTAGGCGATGATGAGTCCGCCCATGACCGTGCCGCGGTTGGTCAGGCTCTGGCCGCCGGCAAGCGTGAGGCTGCCGAGGCCGGTGACATCAAGCGTGGCACCGGCGGAGATGTTGAGGGGACCGGTGCCGGGCGCGCCGCTGCCGGTCAGCGCGAGCGTGCCGCCGCCGACCGTGGTGCCGCCACTGTGGGTGTTCGCGCCGGAGAAGGTGGTGACGCCCGCGCCGGTCTTGGTGACGCTGCCGCCGTGGGAGAGCACGCCGCTGTAGGTGGTGGGCAGGTCGTTGCCGCCGAAGGTCACCGCGAGGGGCGCACCACTGGCGTTGGTCAGGGCGATGTCCTGCGTGCCGGCGAGGCCGCCGAGAGTATAGCTGGTGCTGGCGGGGCCGAAGCTGGCGCTGCCGTTGGTGTAGTTCAGCGTGCTGTTCTGCAAAGCTTGGGCGCTGTTGATGAGCAGCTCGCCCGCGCCGGGCACGGTTTCGCCGGTGTGCGTGTTCACGCCGGCCAGCGTCAGAGTGCCGCTGCCGGTCTTGATTAGCGGCGCGCCGCCGTTGAGCTCGGCGACGTTCTGCAGGGTGCCGCTCTGGAAGACGAGGTTGCTGATGTAGCCGTTCGCGCCATCGCCGAGCGTGTGGCCATGCAAGTCGAGCGTGCCGCCGAGCAGGTTGAGCGTCGAGAGACCGCGCCCACCGAGCAGGTTCGCAAAGCTGTTGACCGTGCCGCCGGCAAAATTGACCGTGCCGGTGATGCTGCCACTGCCGAGGCGTTGCGCGATGACAAAGGTGTGGTTCACGTTCAGCACGCCGCCGTTCTGGGTCAGCACGCCATTGACCACGCCCTGCGTCACGCCCGAGAGGCTGCGGCCCACGACCGCCGTGTTGACGTCCACCACCCCGCCATCGAAGGTGAAGACACCGGTCGGGCCATTCACGCCACTGGGGGTGGCATCGAGTGTGGCCAGCACGAGTTGGTCGAGGTTGGCATAGATGGCGGCGCCCGCATTGGTGATCATCAGATAATTGGAGGCGTTGACGCCGGTGCCGCTGGTGAGGCGGCCGATATAGACGTTCGCGCGGTCGGTGCCGCCGGTGCCCGCGAGCGTGAGCACGGGGTTGATGAGGCCCGCCGCAAAGGTCATGGCGCCAAAGCCCTTGTAATGGCCAAGCACGAGATGGGCCACGTTCAGGGTATTGCTCTGGCCCAGGAAGACCTGGCCCTTCACCGAGCCGTCCTGATCAGACCAGCCCACCGTCATGGCATTGGCGGTGATCAGGCTGTTGCTGGCCAGCGCCCACTGCGCGTTACGGCTGCCCTGCGTGAAGCCCGACTTATCGTAGCCCACCACGATATTGCTCACGCTGACATTGAGCGCGCCGAGTTGCGAGGCATCCAGACCCAGATAGGCCGCGACGTTGTTGGAACGGCCCCAGATCAGCAGGCCGCCCTGCGGATCGTTGATGTTGAGCGTGCCGCCGCCGGACAGGATGACGTGCGTGCCATGGCCGATGTTGACCAGGTTGCTGTTGGCGGCGGACACCACGTTGAGCGTCTGGCCAGGCCCCAGATTGATAACCGAGTTAGTCAGCGCCAGATTGTTGACCGGATTATTGACCGGCGTGACCAAGCCGCCAAGGGTCTGGCTAAAGCCGCTCATATCGAGGGTGCCGCCGGTAGTCGCGCCATCGCCCAGGAAGAGGACGGAGCCGGCGGGCAACGTCTCCGCCGCGCCCAGTTGCAGCGTGCCCTGCCGGATGGTCGTACTGCCGCCGTAGGTATTCGCTCCGCTCAACGTCCACAGGCCCGTGCCGCCCTTGACCAGTGAACCGCTGTTGGTGATGAGGCCGGCAAAGGCGCCGCTGGCACTTTGGTTGACCGTCAACACGTTCGCGCCCACATCAATGACCGCTGTGGCGTCACCGGTCAGGTTGCTGACGGAGAGCGACTGTGCAAGTTGCAGCAGGCTGTTGGTCAGCGCCACCGGCCCGCCACCCAGCGCACTGGCCTGCGCCGCGATGACCACGCCAGTGCCGATGACTGTGCCGCCGCTGTAGGTGTTCGCCGCCGCCAGCGTCAGCGGATTCACGCTGACCAGATTCAGGCCGAAGCTGCCGCTGATGACATTACTCAAGGTCAGGCTGCCGCCAGAGGTGTCCACGACGCTGTTGGTGAGGAGCGTAATCTGGTTGGTCACCGTCCAGCCGCCGCCGTTGGCCACGCCGAGCTGGCCGTTGTTCAGCACCAACCGGCCGCGGCCCAATGCATTCACGCCGCCAACGGCGACCATGCCGGCGTTGTTCGTGAGGTTGCCGGTGAACGTACTCGTCCCGGCGAGCGTCAGCGTGCCGGTCCCCTGCTTGACCAGGAAGCCGGAGCCGCTGATGACGTTGGTGCTGGCGAGGCTGCCGGCGACGTTCATCACGCCGCCGCCGGTCTGCAGCACGATGGCGCGGTTGGCGAGCGTGAAGCCGCCCGCGCCCACATCCAACACGGCGCCGTTGGTGAACGTCAGGCTGCCGCCCGTCGCGCCGAGGTTGTTATCGGCGCTGATCTGCAAGGTCCCGCCCGCCAGGATGGTGCCGTTGCTATAGCTGTTCGCGCCGGCCAGCGTCAGCGTGCCCGCCGCCAGTTTCCGGAGGGAACCGCTGCCACTGATCGCGCCGCCAAAGGTCAGCGGATTGACGTTGGCGAAGACCAGCGCGGCGTCGTTGGAGATGTTCCCGATCACCACGCCATCGGCGCCCGCGCCATCACCCAGTTGCAGCACGCCACCGGAGAGGAGCGTGCCGCCGGTGTAGGAGTTGGTGCCGGTCAGCGTCAGGGTGCCCGCGCCGCCCTTGGCCAACACACCGGCATTGGTGATCGCGCCGGCAAACGTGCTGTTGCCGGCCTGAGTAAGCGTCAGGACATGGCTGCCCAGGTCAATGGAGGCCCCGGCGTTGCCGGAGAGGTCGCCACTGATGGTCAGTGGCTGCGCCAGTTGCAACGCGCCGTTCGTGATCGCCACCGCGCCGCTGCCCAAGGCGTTGCTGTGATTGGCGATCAGCGTGCCGGCGTTGATGAACGTGCCGCCGCTGTAGAGGTTCGAGCCCGAGAGCGTCAGGCTGTAGGCGCCGTTCTTGAGCAGCGCCCACGAGCCATCGGCCTCGCTGATAACGCCGTTGACCACCAGGCTGTTGCTGTAGGCGTTGAACGGCCGGCTGAAGCCATCGAGCACCAGGGGCAGGTTGATGGTCTGGAGAGCAGGGCTGTTGTTCTCCACCGCGCTGGTCAGGTTGACCGCGTTGCCCTCGAGCACGAAGGCGTCGGCGTTGGCGGCAAAAGTGAGGCCGGCAAACTTCGTGTTGGCGGCGAAGTCGTTCGTATTGATGAGGCGCGCCGACCCCGCGAAGATCAGCGGCACACCCGCGGAGGGGAAGACGGACCAGTTGTCGTTGCTGGTCCAATAGCTGTCCACGGCATTGCCGCCGGTCCAGCGGAAATCGGCGTTGGCGATGTCCACCGTGATCCAGACCCCGTTGGTGTTGAAGGTGTATTTCTTGTAGGGCGCGGTATTGACGCTCAAATCCTCGAGCAGGCCGGAGAGCAGGCCATCCACGCGCACCAGATAGAAGGTGCCGTTCGTGGTCCACGCCGTGGTGGTCCCTTCCTCATAGAAGTTGAACGCGCCGCCGCCGATGGCCACATCGCCCAGCACCACGATCTGGTCGTTGGTCTGCGGATGGCCGAGGTTGAACTCGTAGTCATAGAGACTGCCGGAGTTCATCGTCAGGTTGCTCATCGTCAGCGTGCCGATGCTGTTACCGGGCACCACGCGGCCGAGGGAGTTGACGACCACGGCGGCGACCGCGCCGGTCCCCTGCAGGCTGCCGCCATTATGTATGGTCACCGTGCCCGGCCCGGTAGCCAGGCCCGTGGCGTTGTTCACCAACAACACACCGTTGCTGATGATCGTGCCGCCCGTGTAGGTGTTGGCCGTGTCGAGCAGCAGCGTGCCGCCGGTGGTCTTGACCAGCGGCGTCAGGCCGCCATTGAGCTCGGCGACATTTTGCAGCGTACCCGCTTGGAAGTTGAGGTTGCTGATGAAACCGGAGGCCGTGCCCAGGTTGAACCCCTGCATGTTGAGCGTACCGCCATTGAGCGTCACCACCCCGCGCCCGCCCACATTGTTGGTGATTTCGCCACCGAGCGTGACCACGCCGCCCGTGATGTGCAGCGTACCCGTGTTGGTGGCCGCGCCAGATAGGTTGACGCCGCCCAGATTGACCGTACCGCCGCCGATACTCACCAAGTTCACCCCGCGCCCACGCAGACCCATGACCAGGTTGGTGATGTCCATGATGCCCTGGTCGAAGAAAAGGGCATTGGTATAGACGCCGTTGCGGTTCTGGTCACCCATGGTCAGCGTGCCCATCAGCAGGTCGGCATAGTGGCCGGCGAGATTCACCAAGTTGTTGGCCGTATAACCGGTGGTCGTGTTGTTGATCAGGATATTGACCGTCACACGACCGGTGCCGTTCGTGTCGCGCAGCAACAGGCTGCCACTGCCGCCACCGAAAACAAGGTGCCCGCTGTCGCGCGAGCCGGAACCCAGGTTGAGCGTGGCCGTATTGAACACGTTGGAACCCGGCCCCAACACGAGCGTCTGGATGCTGCCCAGACTGCTGCCACCCACCGTGATGGTGGCCGCTTTCAGGAAGTTCGAGCCGGCCAGGATCAGGCTGTGGGGATAGGCCGCACTGTTATCACCGCTGTAGGCCACCGACAAGGTGCCGGTGCCCAGATCCATGTTGAAGGAGGCCAGACCCGAAAGGTCCAAGGTCGCCTTGCCGCGCAAATCCGTGCCCGTCACCACGCCCAACCGTACAAAACCGCCCTCCTTGGCGATGACCAGATGGCCGCCGCCGGTCATGGCCAGCGCGGTGCTCGAGGTATTCAAATTGGTGCCGATGGTCACATCGCCATTGATCGTCAGGGTCTGGCCGGCGGTGATGATGATCTGGTTGGTGACCGCATCGCTCGTGCTGCGGGAGAGCAAGCCCGTGAGCGACTGGCTGAAGCCGTTGAGGTCGAAGAGTCCGTAGTTGGTGGACTCGCCGATAAACAACGTCGAGTTCACTGGCAGCACATTGTGGGTGGCCGCCCGTAGCGTGCCGCCGCGGATCAGCGTGTCACCGCCATAGGTATTGGCGGCGCCCAGCACCAGCGTGCCCGGTCCGGCCTTCACCAGCCCGGCGGTATTGGTCAGGACGTTGTTGAGGGTGGTGATGCTGTTGGAGATGGTCAACGTTCGCGTGGTGGTACCCAGGTCGCCAAAGGCGCCGGACAGCGTCAGATCACCGAACCCAGCGACCCCGAGGTTGGCATCAGCCATAAAGGCGAGGTTGTTATTCAACGTGCGCGCGGCCGCACTGTCGGACGAAAGGTAGCCGCCATTGAACACCAGCGTGCCCGACCCAAGCACATTATCGGCGCCAAGCGCCAACGCGCCCGCGGTGTTGGTCGTGTTGCCGCTATAATTGTTGGGCCCTGACAGCACCAGCACACCAGAACCCAGTTTATTGAGCCCGCCCTCTCCGGTGATCAGGCCGGGGATCAGGTTGGTGGTGCCCAGCGGTTCAAGGTTGGCCGTGGCACCGCTGTTGAGCAGGAGGGTGCGGTTGACCTCGAGGGTGAAAGAGGCGGCAAACTGTAAACCTGCATTCCCGTTGAACACCAGGTTGCTGGCCGGCACCCCGGGGGCCACACCCAGCGCCGCGTCCGCCTGGATATGCAGCGCACCGGCGTTGAACACCGTGGCCGCCGTGTAGGTATTGACGTTGGTGAAGACCACCGTGCCCACGCCGCCCGGGGACCCGATGATGACATTGCTGCCGGCGCCAATGCTGGCAGGATAGTTCAAGGTGCCCCCGCCACCACCGAGCCGATAGGTCGCGTCAAAGCCGGTCAGTGTGCCCGTGAAAGTGCCCGTTGTGCCGGAAGCCGCGCCGAGGAAGAGATTACTGAAACCGCCCGCAGTGAAATCTATGGCCTCGCTGTTGTCGCTGACGATGGCGATGGCGCCGGAGGAGGTCGGCAGAATCCGGCCGGACCCCAACCAGGCGTTCACAGAGGCATAAGCGCCGGTGGCGCCCAGCGCGCCGCCACTGTTGATGAGGATGCTGCCCGTGCCGGGTAGCGCGCCCGCGCCAAAGGTCAGACAGCCTCCGTTGAGCACCGCACCGCCGGAGAAGCTGTTCGCACCCGTAAGCGTCAGTCCGCCATGCCCGGCCTTGGTCAGCGCGCCCACCTGACCGACCGCATCCTCCAACGGCTGGGCCACTGTGATGTCCTTGTTAAGGCCCACATCGAAGGTCGCACCATTGGTAGTGATGAACGCGTGGGTCAGATTGCTCATGTAGTTCGCGCTGGCCGCCACGGGCCCCAGACTGCCGCCATCAAGCAGAACCTCGGAATACGAGCCGGCGCCGCGTGTCACCGGGAAAGCACCCAGCGTAACCCGCGCACCCTGACCGATATAAATTTGCCCGGTGCTGTTGTTGCCACTGGCCAAACCGCCAAAGGAGGTGGCCCAGAAAGTGCCGTTGCTGATCGCGAGTACAGCCAGATTGTTGGAACTGTTGGCCGCAGTGCCGCCCGCCATGGTCAGCGAGGCCAACCCGACCGAGCCGCCCGCCTGATGGAAGTAGCCGATGGCACCGACGGCGGCGGCATCCGACCGAGCCACCTGCATCTGGTTGCCGGTCACCACGCCGGTGACCATGTTGAAGATACCCGTCGAGTTCGCGTTGATACCGAGGAGCATACCGCGGTTGCCGGTAGTCAGGGCGTTCAACGTGCCGCCGTTGAGCAGATAATAGCCCGCGCCGCCGCCGGCCCCCAGGATCAAACCATTGCCGCCACCGGTGGCCGAGACGAAACCACCGACCTGCTGGATCATGCCCGTCGCGCCGGTCACATTGCCAACGCGGACATCCTGCGCGCCAAAGAGATTGCTGGAGGTCGGGCCCAGCGTCAGTGTGCCGCCGTTGACATAGACATTATTGGTCAGCGTGTTGAAACCGGTCAGCACCAGTTCGCCGGAGTTGGTCTTATAGAACGCGCCCGCGCTGATGAACCGCGCCGTGTTGGTAAAACTGTCCGACCGGTTCACGACCAGCGTGCCCTGATTGACAATCTGCGTGGCGCCGACCCAGCCGGAAGCGCCGCCCGTACCCAGCCACAAGGTATTGCCGGAGGCGTTGGTCAGGATGCCGCTGGCATCGTTGTCGAAGGGCAACACCGTGATGCCGCCGCCGCCCCGCCCGATGGTCACGTTCACGCCCACACCAGTGAACAGGTTGGGCGTGGCGTTGGTGATCGTGCCGCCGCCACCGCCAAAATAGTAGCCCGCCGCGCCGGGGAACAGGCCCCCGCTGAACGTCACGCTCCGGCCCGCCGCCGCGCCGATCGAAAGCCCGGCATACACGGACAGCCCCAGCGCCTCGGCGCTGTCGGCCACCAAAGCCAGCGAGCCGGCCGAGTTGGTGGCCAACCGCCCGGAGGAGATCCACTCACCCAGCGTGGCGTAGGGACCCGTCACCACCAGCGCGCCGCCGACATTGTTCGAGATGAAGCCGCTGGCCGGCAACGCTCCGGCGTTGTCGAACTGCAACCGGCCTGCATTGATGGTGAGTCCGCCGGTAAAATCATTTGCGCCGCTCAAGATGGCGAACCCGGAACCGCTGACCGTCAGCCCCCCGCTGCCGGACACCACGCCGGTGATGAGGTTGCTGCCGTTGTTGGGATTCAGGCTCAAGGTGTAGGAGTTCAGTTGGATGTTACCGCTCTCCGTCATCACGAACGTGGAGGCCGCATGGGTCATGGTCGCGTTGTTGGAAAGCGTGAGCGTCCCGGTCAGCGTGGTGTTGGTGGTGGGGCGCAACGCGCCACTGCCCGCGCCGGTACCGGCGAGGGTGAAGTTGTTGCCATAGGTAGCGTTGGCCGCCTGCAGGAACAAGGAACCGTTGACCACCGTCACCGCGCCCGGCCCAAGGGACGCCACCTGCTTGGCCAGCACTGCGCCGTTACTGATCACCAGCCCGCCGGAAAAATCGTTGGCGGCCACCAGCGAGAGATTGCCGGAGGAATTGAAGTTGGTCAGGTTCACCACCAGCGCGCCGGGACCAAACACATTGGAGTTGAGCGTAAGCAGGCCCCGACCGCTGCCATCGAACAACGTGTTGGCCGCCAGGTTGAGGACCTGGTTGAACGTCACGTTGGTGGAGGTGAACTGCCGCATCCGCGGCAAGGTCGCCCCGTTGTTGGTGAACACCAGCGTGGTGCCAGCGCTACCCACGATCGTCAACGCCCCCACCGCGTTCGAGAAGACCAACTGGTTCAGGTTAAAGGCGAGGCTGGCGTCACCCAGATTGTTGGTGCTAAGGACCGCCCCGCTGTTGGTGAACACCAGTACATGGTTGGCCGCGCCGCCTGCCGCGGGGATGCCCGTGCTCCAGCTACCCGCCACGCTCCAGTTGCCCGTGGCCTTGTTCGTATAATTTTGCGCCGCAGCCGGCCAACCGGTCAGCCACACGCCCAGCCACACAACACGCCAGCCCGCCCACTTGCTCATTGCGCACCTCGCCTTTTCCGGCTTGTTTCATCCACGCAACGACATGTCTGACAGCGTGCGTATAAAAAGCAGATTTTAGGCCGCCTGTCGAGCCTCATAACACCCCCACCCGCCTGTCGTTAAGTTCTGGTAAAAAATCCAGTAATAGCTATATTCCGCGCCCGTTCAACCAGAAGGTGTCTTTCATGAAAAGTTTCGGGTGGATGCTGGGTCTGTTGTGGCTGATCAGCGGCGGGGCGCGGGGCATGGATTTGTGCGGCTGGGAAGTGAAGTCGCCGGACGGTAACCTCGCGGCGCTGCTGACGCTGAACAAGGAAGGGAATCTTTCCTATCAAGTGAAATTCCGCGGCGAGGTCGCCCTGGCGGATTCGCCACTGGGCATCGTCCGCGCCGACCAGCGGTTCGTCGAGAACCTGAAGTTCGACGCCGAGCGGCGCGACAAGCTCGCCGAGGACTACACCCTGCCCCACGGCAAGCGCAGCCGCCGGCATGTCGAGGCCAACGAGATGACCATCGCGTTCCGCAACCGCGATAGCGCGTTCGTCCACCTCATCTTCCGCGCCAGCAACGATGGCGTCGCGTTCCGCTACCGCTTCCCGGAAACCCACCCGGAGGCCCGGACCGTCATCGCCGAGCTGACCGGTTTCCAGCTTGCCGGCGCGCAGTCGCGGGTCTGGCGGCAGCCCTATGACCCGGCGACGATGTGGACGCCGGCCTACGAGCGCTTCTTCGAGAACGGCGTGCCCGCCGACACCGCCACGACCAACAAGGTCGGCTGGTGCTTCCCGGCGCTCTTCCAGGTGCGCGACCGCGGGCCGTGGGTGCTGCTGACCGAGGCGCTACTCGACGGCTCCTACTGCGGCTGCCGGCTGGACTCCGATGCCACGAAGGGGCTTTATCGCATCCGCTTCCCCGACGCCGCCGAGGGCAACGGCATCGGCCAGGTCGCGCCGACGCACGCGCTGCCGTGGGCCACGCCGTGGCGCGTCGTGCTCGTCGGCGCGACGCCCGCCGCGTTCGTGGAATCCACTTTTGTTGACGACCTCAACCCGCCACCCGCCGCGCCCGCGCCGGCATGGATCAAGCCCGGCCGCGTCGCCTGGAGCTGGTGGTCGGAGCAGGATAGCCCGCGCAAGCCGGAGCGCATGAAGCCGTTCATTGACCTCGCCGCCGAGCTGGGCTGGGAATATTTCCTCGTGGACGCGAACTGGAATTTCATCCCGGAGCCGGAGTTCCTCGCGCTGCTCGACTACGCGAAGCAGAAGAACGTCGGCCTCCTGCTCTGGTACAATTCCGGCGGCCCGCACAACACCGTCACCGAGGCCCCGCGCGACCGCATGATGCCACGCGACGTCCGCCGCGCGGAGCTCGCCAAGCTCCAAAAGTGGGGCGTCAAGGGCATCAAGGTGGACTTCTTCCAGAGCGACAAGCAGAACATCGTGCAGCACTATGTTGACATCCTCCGCGACGCCGCCGAGTTCGGCATCCTGGTCAACTTCCACGGCTGCACCATGCAGCGCGGCTGGGCGCGCACCTTCCCGCACCTGCTGACGATGGAAGGTGTCCGCGGAGCCGAGTGCTACATCTTCGACCCCAAGTTCCCCGCCGCCGCGCCCAGCCACAACACCATCCTCGCCCTCACGCGCAACGTCGTCGGCTCGATGGACTACACGCCGGTGACCTTCGCCGATAACAAGAACAAACACCTCACGACCCTCGGCCACGAGCTTGCCCTCGCGGTCGTCTTCGAGTCCGGCTGGATGCACTTCGCCGATGGCGCCGCCAGCTACCGCGCCACGCCCGACTACGTGAAGGATTTCCTCCGCCGCGTCCCCGTCGCGTGGGACAACACCAAGTGCCTCGCCGCCGCGCCCGGCGAGGAGGTCGTCATCGCCCGCCAGCGCGGCCACGAGTGGTGGCTCGGCGCCATCAACGGCACCGACAAGCCGCGCACGGTCACCCTCGCGCTCGACTTCCTGCCCGACGGCAACTTTGCCGTGAACCGCATCGGCGATGGCAAAGGCCCGCGCGACTTCGCGCAGGCCGCGCCCGCCACCGTCAAGCGCGGCGACAAGCTCACCGTGGAACTGCTGCCCTACGGCGGCTGCGCCGCCCGCCTCGCCCCGCAGTAAAGCGCCAGAGGGCAGAAGTCAGAGGGCAGAGGTCAGCGGTCAGAGTTCCAGGCCGGAAAATCACCCTCGTTTTCCAAGGCTTGGAAAATTTTCCCCCTGTTTTTCCAAGCCTTGGAAAAACCTGACGGCGGCGCCATGCGCCGCCCGCCCATGGAGGGCGAGCCGAGCCGCTGCTGTAGCGGCGCGCTATGCGCGCCGACGGCGGGCATAGCCCGCCGCTACAGGGGAACAGCGAAGTCGAGCAGGGTTTTCCTCGCGCCTTCCGGCCTTCCCTGTTCATCTCCCGCCTCATTTTTCTGCCCACCCCCTTTCTGCCACGAACTCTTCGCCCCCGATTCAGACAAAGGAATGAAGACAAAGGAATTTTTTTCGTGGGCTCCTCCGCATTCCTCTGTCTCCATTCCCTTGTCTGTTGGACTGTCGCTGCCAGCCACGACGGAGCGTGGCCCTCCAGTTCTTGGGCTGCTGCTGTAGCGGCGCGCTATGCGCGCCGTCGGCGGGCATAGCCCGCCGCTACAGGGTAACAGTGAAGGCGACCGGGATTTCTTCGCGCCTTCCCTCCTTCCCTGTTCATCCCCTCTTCTTTTTCTGTCTCCCGTTTTTCTGTCCACCTTCCGCCCTCGGCCCCGCAACATCACCCACCGTGCGCACCTTCGATGTTGGATGTTCGGTGTTCGATGTTCGATGTTCGCCGCCCATTCCCCTGTCTCCATTCCCTTGTCTGTTGGGCTGTCGCTACCGGCCACGACGGAGCGTGGCCCTCCATTTTTTGGGTCGCTGCTGTAGCGGCGCGCTATGCGCGCCGTCGGCGGGCATAGCCCGCCGCTACAGACGGACTGGCAGAAAAATGGTGGGCAGAAAAATTCAGACCTGCGGCACAAGTTCACGGTGGTGCGGACTAGTTCGCTGACGGTCGCGATAACAGAGTCTATTCATCATTCAACTGCTCGACTCACTCGGAATGCGCCCTGGCGGGCGCGCTACAAACGACGACCTCCCGCGGCCATACGTATTTCTCCTCCCAGCGCCGTTGGTAGCCCCGCCGCCAGGCGGGTTCATTCACCATTCAAGGTCTGACCCTACCCGTCCCCATTCCTTTGTCTGTTGGGCTGTCGCTACCGGCCACGACGGAGCGTGGCCCTCCATTTCTTGGGCCGCTGCTGTAGCGGCGCGCTATGCGCGCCGTCGGCGGGCATAGCCCGCCGCTACAGACGGACTGGCAGAAAAATGGTGGGCAGAAAAATTCAGACCTGCGGCACAAGCTCCCGGTGGTACGGGCTGGTTCGCCCTCGGTCGCGGCTATAGCGCCTATTCATCATTCAAGGTCTGCCCCTGCTCGGCCCTGCTCGCCCCCCCCCTACTCGCCCCTTTTATTTCGGCCGCCGCTGCGCGGCGGGTAAAAGGGAAAATGCTAAAAAATCAGCCCTCAGCGGACAACCACCCGAAAACCGAGGTCGCGGTTCCGATAGACGAGATCGATGCTGGCCCGGGCCGCGGAACGACAGCCCTGCGCGCCGCTGATCCAACCGCCGCCGCGAAACACGCGCGACGACCCCGCAGCTTCCGGGTCCTGTTGAGCCTCCGCCGTGTAGGACCTCTTCCCATCCTGGCACCATTCCCATACGTTCCCGTGCATGTCATAGAGTCCCCATGTGTTCGCCTCCTTCTCTCCCACCGCGTGTGTCTTACTGTCACTATTGCTGCCATACCAACCCGCGCGCGCCAAGTCAGCATCTGTGTCGCCCGTGTTGAAGCGCGTCTTTGTCCCCGCCCGGCAGGCATATTCCCATTGCGCCTCCGTCGGCAGGCTCGCTTTCAGGTTTGAAGCCAGCGGCAGAAGCTGCCGACCGGTTTCTAGTTTCAGGTTTAGTTGCTTGACGAATTCCTGGCAGTCATTCCAACTCACCATCTCCACGGGCAGGTTGGCGCCCTTGAAGTTCGCAGGATTGTTGCCCATTACTTTTTCCCACTGCGCTTGCGTCACCTCCGTCTTGCCTATCCAGAAACCTTTGGAAAGCGTCACCCGATGCTGTGGGCTTTCATCGTCATCCCGCCCCTCCTCACCCGCCGGGCTACCCATCAGGAATTCCCCCGCCGGAATCCAGGCGAACTCCATCCGCACGCCACCGCCGAGGTCCACGGTCATGGCTTCGCCGGGTTGCGGTTCTTTTTGCTCTTCCAGCTTCACCGTTCGGGTCTGCGGGCCGCGCCAGTCCGCGGTCAGCTCCACCGTCGCCGGTTTCCAGCGTCGTCCCCCCGACCGATCCGACGGATCGGCCGGATACGTCAGGTTGAAAACATAGCGCTTGTCGCCGGTCAGGCTGAACGTGTGCGGCGCGGTCCAGCTTTGGCCGCCGGCCTCGACCCGCGCGGGCACTTCGCGGCCTTCCGCCTCGACCACGAGCTTCAAGCTCGGCGTCAGGTTCTGCTCCGCCTCGGCCTTGAGCCGTTGGGCCTCGGCGTGGCCAGCCTCCAGCGCCAGCGCGGCCTCGGTCTGACGCACGACCTCTTCCCATCGCGCAGCCACCCGCGCCGTGCGCGCCGCCGCGAGCGCGCCCTCCAGCTTGCTCTGCCGCTCGCGGCTCTGCGCCTCCAGCACCGCCGCCGGCAATTTGGCCAGCGCAGCGGCAAACGCCTTGTGTCCCACCACCGGATCGTTCGCGCTCGCCGCGCCGAGCCGCGCTTGTTCCTGCACCGCGTTCCATTGCGCGCCGCCGTGGGCCTTGAGCAAGCTCTCGTCCGCTGCCAGCGCCTGCTCGAACTTCGCCTGGGCGGCCTGATAGCTCTGCACCGCCAGCGCGCGGTTTTCCGAGCCTTGGAAAAGTTCCGCCGCTTTTTTCCAAGCCTTGGAAGCCGCCGCGAAATCACCCTGACCGAACGCCGTCATCGCCGCCTGTTCCTCTTTTTGCGCGCCGGTGAACTCCGCCGCCGCATCGCGAGCGGCTTGCGCCGACTCCGCCTTCTGCCGCGCCGCATCCGCCGCCGCGCCTTGCGTCTTGGCCGCGGCGCGCGCGGCGTCGCTCTCGCCCAGCGTTTTGGCGTTCGCAATCACCAAGTCATAGGCTTTGAGCGCCTGCCCCCACGTCTTGCCTTGCCGGGCGGCCTCGGCCTCGCGCCATTTCAGTTCCAGTTCGTCGAGCTTTGCGCCCAGTGTTTCGCCGCGGTCAAGTTTCTGCGCGGCCTCGCGGGCGAGCGAAGCCTTGGCGTAGCGGCTGTTGGTCTCGCGCTCGCCGGCCTTGGCCTCATACTTGGCGTTCAACTCCGCGACGCCCGCGCCGTTTTTGCCGACCAGTTGTTCCAACTCCGCGATCTTCGCGCCAGCCTGTTCCAGTTCGCCGGCGGTCAGCGCCGCCTCGGCGGCGCGCTGGAGCGCCTCCGCCTGCGCGCGCTTCAGTTCACCCAGCCGCGCGGTTTCCGCGGCGGCCGCGGCGGCTTTGGTGCGGCTCGCTGCATTCGACTCATAGGTCCTATAGGACGCATAGGCAAGCAGCGCGACCACCACCGCCGCCGCCAGGCCCAGCCACACCTTCCTGCCCGGTGTGCTCTGTGCCCGCTGTGGCAAAATCTTCTTCCCGCCGAGCGCGTCCACAAACTCGGTGCAGGAGGCAAAGCGTTGCTCGCGCTCCTTGGCCAGCGCGCGCAGCAGCACGGTCCAAGTCTTGGCATCCATGCCATCCGGTTTCTTGGGCGCGCTGTTCAAGACGGCCCGGCGCAGCACGTCGGCGTCGGGACTCTCGAACGGCAGGCGGCCGGCGAGCAGTTCATAGGCGAGCACAGCGAAGGCATATTGGTCGGTGCGGGCGTCCTGATATTGGCCTTCCCACTGTTCCGGGGCCATGTAGGGGCCGGTGCCGCTGGTGCCGTAGCGGACGTGGCTGACGCGGCTCATGCTGGTGTGGACTTGCGTCGCCAGCCCAAAATCCAGCACCTTGACGCCGCCGTCCGGCGCAATCATCACGTTCGCCGGTTTGATGTCGCGGTGAATGATCTTCTGGCCGTGGGCGTAGTCCAGCGCCGCCGCCATCTGGCGCAGTACCGGAAGAACCTGCTCCAATTCAGGTTTCAGGTTTCCAGTTTCAGGTTTCCGGCTTTGCTTCTGCCATTTTCGCAGGCTGACGCCCGGCGCGTACTCCATGATCAGATAGTAGTCGCCGGCGCTGTCGCGTTCGAGGGTCTTGACGGTGCAGATGTTGGGATGAGCCAGCCGGGAGACCAGTTGGAAGTTCTCGCGGACTTCCTCCATCTCGCCGGTGTCGTGGGAGACCTCCGGCGGCAACATCTTGAGCGCGACCTCGACGCCGCCGACCTCGTCGAGGCAGCGGAAGACCAAGCCCATGCCGCCCTGGCCCAGTTCGCCGAGGATTTTGTAGCGGCCGAGCAGGACATCGCCGGTCTTGTAGCGCAGCCGCTGGCGGCGGGTCAGTTGGTCGCTCAACGACGCCACCCCGCCGGCGCTTTCCGCTGGCCCCTGGAGCGGCCCTTGCAGGGTGGGTTGGCTGCTCACGCTCTGGTCAGCCGCCGCCGCCCGTTTGCGCCCATCAGGCCCGTTGTCCTTCGCGGTCATGTCCCTGCTCCTTGCCACCGCCGTTTGGCTGGCACTGGCTACACCAAAACCCAGCGCCAAACAAGGAAAAGCTAAGCGGCGGCGCAACGCGCCGCCCTCCAGTGGAGGGCGAGCCGGGCCGCTACAGGGGAACAGCGAAGACGGGAGGACGCGAAGTCGAGCAGTTCTTCGCGCCTTCCGGCCTTCCCTGTTCCTCTTCTCTTCTTTTTCTGTCTCCCATTTTTCTGTCCACCTTCCGCTCTCGGCCCACAGCATCACCCACCGTGCGCACCTTCGATGTTCGATGTTGGATGTTCGGTGTTCGATGTTCGCTGCCCCATTCCCCTGTCCCCCTTCCTTGGCCTCCCCTCTTTTCCTGCCTTCCTGATTTCCTCATTCAAAATCCGAATGGCCGAAAAAAAAGAACAGCAGTGGATAGAAAAACCGGAGACTGAGGTTGCCCCGGGTTGATGGACACGCGGGGGTCATGATTAGTTTTGTTGATACCTGAATTGGGTTTCGAAGTCTACGGGGCTTTTAAAGCCGAGTGCGGAATGTTTCCGCCGCCGGTTGTAATA
>CAISWQ010000070.1 GCA_903889245.1 uncultured Lentisphaerota bacterium
TTCAGCTGCACCTCGCTGACGGACCACGGACTCGTCTCGCCAAGAATCTGCTGATAAAGGGAAGTGTCTTTCATGCCTGCATCCTACCTGAATCCTCACCTTTTGCTCGAAATATTCCCCTCATTAACCCAGTAGCGCCATAATAATAATCCGCGCCGCCAGCCGTGACGACCACGCAACCCGCGGGCAACGTCGGCACCGTGCGCGGTTGCGGCGTGTAATATTGCGCGTTGGGCCAGGCGTGAGACGGCCCACCGCGGCGGTCTCCGCCGCGCTGAGCCAGCGCGCCTGTCCCGGCCACGAGGGCGGCCATCAGCGCAAGCAGCAACAGCTTTTTCATAAGCGCTCCCTTGTCACGCGATACTTATACCCGACCCGCGCCGCCTTTTCCAAGGGTTGGAAAAAGGCGCGGTGGTTTTTTCAAGGCTTGGAATTTGCTCGACGCGGCGCGTGGGACTTTCGACCATCCGCCCGTGAACTGGTGGCGCGAAACAGCGGAGGGCGTCGTGGTGAGCGTGCGGGTGGTGCCGCGTGCGCCAAAGAGCGCCGTGCAAGGCGTGCTCGGCGATGCGCTGAAGATCCGGCTCGCCGCGCCGCCGGTCGAGGGCAAGGCGAACACGGAGCTGGTCCGCTTCCTCGCCGATGAACTCGAAATCCACGCCGGGAAAATCCACCTGCTCGCGGGCGCGACCGACCGCAACAAGCGCGTCCTGATTCAGGGCATGAATGGCGTGGCGGTCGCGGCGAAGTTAATGCCGGCTTAGCGCAGGGCGAGCAGGGCGTCGCGCTGTTGGAGCGTGGCGTGGTAGCCGGCCTCGATCGCGGGCGCGGCACGGTGGAACTCCATGATGCCAACCCGGCCGACATCGGGGCGGATCAGCACATCAGCCGGCTCGGTCCGCAGCCGGATTTCCGCGATCTGCGCCTCGATGATGCGGATGGAATGGCCGAGTACGTCGAAGATATTGGGTTGCGCGGCTTCTTCCATCCAGCGCCGCACCGGCGCCCAGCGCATGGCGGCCGAAGCCTCCAGGCGCTTTTGCAGCTTGGGTGAGACGAGGCTGCCGTGCGTCGCCGGGCCGGAAAAATAATTCAGGTCCACGGCGATCACCGCCTCCACGCCGAGCGCACGCGCGACGCTGACCGGCACCGGATTGACCAGCCCGCCATCGGCGAGCAGCGCGCCGTCGCGCGTCACCGGCGTGAAGATGCCGGGGATGGCGATGCTGGCGCGCACGGCCTCGATGATCCGGCCGGACGCCAGTACGACCTCGGTGCCATCGAGCAGGTTGGTGGCGACCGCGCGGTAGGGCATTTTCAGTTGCTCGAAGTGCTGCACATCGAGGTGCTGCTCGATCAGGCGGACGATCTTCTGGCCCTCGATCAAGCCGGCGCGCGGCAAGGTGAGGTCGAGGAAATTGCGCGCGACATCCTTCGCGGCCAGGCCGAGTGCGGAAATCTCCAGCGCCTCCACCTGGCCGGCGGCGGCGACCGCACCGACGAGCGCGCCCATGCTGGTGCCGGCGATGGCGTCCACCGGGACTTGCAACTCCTCCAGCGCGCGGAGTACGCCGATATGCGCCCAGCCGCGCGCCGCGCCGCCGCCGAGGGCAAGTCCGATCTTGCGGCGGGCACTCAAACGGAACCTCGGAGGAAGAAGCAAGGAGTGCTGGAGTGGTGGAGTACGGGAGTGGTGGAGAAGTAAAAAGAATTCCTGACACAGCCAGGCTCAATGATCCCCCGGCGATAAATTTCTGGCGCCGCGCTATCCATCACTCCACTTCTCCATTACTCCAGCGTCTTCAGGGCCAGGGCGGCGCCGCCGACCGCGCCGGCGTCGTTGCCGAGTTTCGCCGGCAGCACCTTGATGCGCTTGTAGAAGTGCGGGCTCAACCGGGCTTCGAGATGCTTGCGCAGCGGCTCGAATAAAATCTTGCCGCTCGCCGCGACGCCGCCGCCGATGATGAACGCCTCCGGTTGCAGGAGGTAGGTGACCGAGGCCAGCGCGGTCGCGAGGCAGTCGGCCACGTAGTCGAACAGCTCCAGCGCGAACGGGTCGCCATCGTGCGCGGCCTGTGCGAGCAGCTTGGGGGTGATCTTCTCCAGATCGCCATCGCACAACGCGGTGACCTTGGAGGTGCGGCCCGTCTTCAGCAGCTTGATCGCGCGCTCGACGATGCGCCGGTTGCCGATGTACTGCTCCAGCCCGCCGCGGCCCTGCGGCGAGGCGACGCCGTTGCGCTCGATGGAAATGTGGCCGAGCTCGCCGGCCATCGAGTAGGCGCCGCGATAGACCTGTCCATCGAGGACGATGCCGCCGCCGACGCCCGTGCCGAGCGTCAGGAACACCGCGGTCTTCAGATTCTTGCCGCCGCCGAACATAATTTCGCCGAACGCCATCAGGTTCGCGTCGTTATCCACATAGGCGGGTAGGCCGAGCTTCTTCATCATCATGTCGGCCAGCTTGACCGCGGTCCAGCCGGGGACATTCGTCAGGTCATGGATGAAACCGCGCTCGAAATCCACGAAGCCCGGTACGCCCACGCCGACGCCGGCCAGCGCCGACTTCTTCAGCCTGCGCGCGTGCAGCATCCGGTCAATCGCCGCCGCGACAGCGTCGAGCCACGCCGCCTGGCCAGACGCGCCCGCCGTCGCAAAGTGCTCGCGCGCGACGATCTTCCCCTGCGCGTTGACCAGCGCGAGTTTCACGCCTGTGCCGCCGAAGTCCACGCCCACCGCATATTTTTTCATGCCGCTCTCCTGATGTTGAACAAAAGTTCCGCGTTGAGTGTAGTCTGCCGCGCGATTTCTTCCAAGGCTGCGCCGCGCGCCGCCGCGACCGCGCGCGCAACCTCGGCGACGAACGCCGGCTCGTTGCGTTTCCCGCGATGCGGGACCGGCGCGAGATAGGGCGAATCCGTCTCGATCAACAACCGATCCGCTGGCACGAGTTGGGCCGCCGCGCGGATGCTCTCCGCATTGCGGAAGCTGGTGATGCCGCTGAAGCTGACGAACAAGCCGGCCTCCAGCACGCGCTGCGCAAACTCCGGCCCGCCCGTAAAACAGTGCAACACGCCCAGCCGCGCCGGCTCGCCCGGCCACGCCGCCGCGTGTTCCTTCAGCAGCGCGAGAGTGTCGTCCTCGGCCTCGCGGCTATGGACGACCACCGGCAGCCGCCGCACGCGCGCCTGCGCCAGCATCTGCGCGAACAGCTCGCGCTGCGCGTCGCGCGTCTCCGGGCTGTAGTGATAGTCGAGCCCGATCTCGCCGACCGCAACCGCGCCGGGCCGGGCGAGGATATTTTCCAGCGCCGCGAGGTCGCGTGACTCGCTCGCCAAGTAGCGGTCGTAACCTGCGGCAAAAAAGATTTCGCCCGGATGCTGCGCGGCCATGTCCGCGGCGCAGAGATTGGCGTCCGGCGCGCCGCCGATGGCGATGAACTGCTGCACGCCCGCCGCGCGGGCGCGCTCCAACACGGCCGCGGTCTCGCCCTTCAGGCGGAAGACATCGAAGTGGACGTGCGTATCCACCAGTTGAAACTCCGGTTGCACGGGCGGGATTCCTAGCGTTTCGTCCGCCCCGCCGCAAGATTTTCCCGGCGCCACCGCATTCTGTAGCGGCGCGCTATGCGCGCCGTCGGCGGCCATAGGCCGCCGCTACAGCAGACACGCAGATGGCCGCTGTCCACCGTTCCAAGCCTCGGAAAAATCAGTACGCAATTTTCCGAGGCCTGGAAAAAGTGGAGCGAAAAGTTCCGAGCCTTGGAAAAATCTTCCGTGAAATCTTCCAAGGTTTGGGAAAAAAGTGGCGCGCGTTTCCAATCCCTGGATAATGCGCCAAGAATGGGGGGCCATGCTTAGTGCGCAGCGTGGAAGGCGCCTCATCTCGCGCCCGGTTGCTGGAGTACTGGAGTGATGGAGTGCTGGTCTTCGTGCTGCTGGGCCGGTTGCTTGCGCCGCGGTGTGGGCGGGTGCCACCGGAGCGCCCTGACGGGCGCGCTAAAACGGCGCGTGATGGGATCCGTGGCGTTCGTAGCCCCGCCGTCAGGCGGGTGCCCAGCATCAGCCAGGGAGGCCGGGCGATAGCCGGCTTTCCAACACTCCACTACTCCATCACTCCAATACTCCATGCGGCATCACACTGTTTTTCGGAACATGGCTGATTTCGCGCCACCCCCTATTTCTGGCGCAATATCAATCCCTGGAAGCCGCGGGCGGGTTACTGGCGCAGAAGGCAGAAGCCGAAGTCAATCGCGAGCACGCCTTCCGGCGTCTTGACCACCCCGACGGTGGGGGCGAGCGCGTAAAGCATCCGCCGGCCATCGCTGGGATCGGGGCGCGTCACCAGCAGGCCGGCCGAGCGCATCGTCGTCAGGTGCTTGAGCGTAGCATCCAGCCGCAGGCGAACGCCACCTTTGAGGACAGAAGCCGGCAAAGCCTGACCATGAGCCAGCACCAACAGGATATGCCGCCGCGCCGGGTCAGCCAGCATCGCAAAGATCTGGTTGGGGTTCCACGCCACCGCCGCCGGGGCCGTCACAGGGGTTGGGTTTTCGTTGACCATGAGACGAGTTTCCCTGATCCCCCGCCGCCTTGCAAGCCACGGTTTACGGTCAAAAAAGTTCCCAGCTTCCTTCCATAAACAAGCCGGAATACTCCTGAATCATCCTGCTCCGATACAGAAACAAGCTGGAAGACTCCGCAATTGTCCTTCTCCGATCAAAATACAAGCCGGAATGTTCCTTAATTGGTGTCTGCGGATACGGAAACAAGCTGGATGATTCCTTGATCTTCGTCCACCGAATCAGAAACAAGCCGAAACGCTCCATGAAATCATGTCGCCGATACAATTACAAGCCGGAAGACTCCTTAAACATCACCTGCGGATGCAGAAACAAGCTGGAAGATTCCGTAAAACAGGCCTTCGGAGAGGAATACAAGCCGTGATACTCCTTAATCGCGATATGTTTTTGCGAAATCAGGCCGAAAAATGAAATTTTTCCTTGGCGTATAGTTATTGTGGTGAAAACACTCGAAAACTTGGCGGTGCTTCTACACCCATCGCCCTCGGTATCATGGCAGGCGGATGGAACCCCTCAAATCGCAGTACCAGCATGGAATTGACCCACCATTCTGGATTTGAAAGTGATAATAAATTTGGAACGTCACCGCTGAGCTTCGCCATTCCGATGGCGTAAAGCTCCGGCGGCTGGTTCGGTCTTATTCCATATTGCTGGGCGGAGTTCCTCCGGTTTGGGAAGCCGCGCCGGTTCTTCCGTAAATGAGTACACTTCAAGTCCCGCGAGAACGTCATCGCACGTGAATATGAATGCACCAAAATGATCTTCCGGGCCATAGAACCAATCAGAAACTAAAACCATTCCGGCTGAAGTGTCGGGTTTCTTATCCCCGATTTGGAAGTCAATGCTTGCGCATCCGCAATCGCATTCTCCGACGACAATCGCGTTCTCTAGTTGATGCAGATACTTTTCTGGCGCCACATCGCCGTGTTCAATCATCCACTTCGCGAGATTTCTTTCCTCGTCTGTCAATGGTCGTGGGCAGTTCATACGATTATGACCGAACATGATGCTCTACTGCGAACAGATATTATAATATCAGGACGCCTGATAGCATCTTTATATGGTTAATAGCTATCATGTACGTCAAACATGCCCGCGATGGGCCAGCGGGGGCGGGGCCAGTCAACCGCGAAACGGCGCGGCCACCGCCGCCACGGAAGATTACAATTCCACCACCCGGCACTGACCGAGCCGAGCCGACTTGCGGGCGAAGGATTTGTCAAAGGTGGCCATCGTACTTGCGTCTTGCGAACTCGCGAGATGCAGCGCATCCGCAAAATCAAGACCGGCCGCATGCCATTCGAGCGCCAACAACAGGCGCGCGGAGTCTGTCACGCGCACTTGCGGCAAACCCAACAGACCACGCAAGGCTTGGATGATGGTCGCGGGGGGATAGCCGTAGGCAAACCGCAGCACCCAGGCGGTCTCCAGCCAGACAGTGTCGGGTATCTGAACCGTATCACGTTCAAATAAAGCAACCGCGCGTTGAAACTGGTCCGCCTCATCGCGGGTGAGGAAGCGGACCACCACATTCGTATCCACCGCGGTCATTTCCGCTGCTCCGCAATACCCTTCTGGATGGCCTCTTCCATTTCAGACAGGGTTTTCGCAGGGCCGGTGTAACGCAGGCAGCCGGCCACGTCCTGAAGCCGGGTAACCGGCGGCTTCTCCGCTGGCCCGACCTCCATGAAGGTGATCAGTACCCGCGCATTGGGATGCGCATGAACCGGTTCGAGCGGCCGGATCATCTTACCGTCATAGATACCCTGAATGGCTTGCATGACTCGTCTCCTGTCCAACAACATTTCTCTGCACGCCCGACTTTACCACATCTCCACGGCCAAGCCACGTTTTGATCTCTGCACGCAAAAATCCATTCCGTCCGCAAAGCTGGTCACGATAGGCCAGCGGGGGCGGGGCCTGTCAACCGCGAAACTGCGCGGCCGCCGCCACCCAGCCGGAACCTTGCTGGTGGGCGGGAGTTCCAGCTTCCGCCCACAAGAGCCCGCCACACCAGAAAACCAAGCCGGTAGCTCCGGCACTGTGTTGCCGGAGTTTGCCGCAACCAGCGCGGAAGAGCGCGGGCGCAGGCTTGCGCGGCGCGGGGGTTTGCGCTAAACAGCGCGCGCATGAGCTCAACCATCACCAGTGTGGCGTTCGATGTCGGCGGCGTACTGATTCACCTGAACTATCGCGAGGGGCTGAAGCAGATTCTGCCGGACTGCGACCGCCAGCGCGCGGTCTGCACAGAGACGTTCTTTGGCCTGCTCGGCCGGGATCCGAGCATGGCGGAGTATGAGTGCGGTCACATCTCGACGCGCGAGTTCTTCAGCCGTTTCGCGGCGCAGACCGGCTACCGGGGCTCGCTGGAGCAGTTCCGCGATATCTGGCAGGGCATCTTCACCGAGAACGCGCCGATGATCGCGTTCGCGCAGGAGCTGGCGCGGACCCGCGATGTATTTGCGTGGAGCAATTCCGGCGAGATGCATTTCCCGTGGCTCTATGAGCGGTTCCCGTCGCTGCAGTTCTTCAAGGGCGACGCGATCTCGTGCTACCTCGGCGCGGTCAAGCCGAACCGCGCCTACTTTGAGCGCGCGCTCGAAAAATGCGGGCTGCGCGCGGAGCAGGTGCTGTTCGTGGATGACCGCCCGGAGAATGTCGAGGGCGCGCGCGAGTTCGGCATCCAGTCGGTGCCCTACACCACGCCCGCGGAAACGATCGCCGCCGTGCGCGCCGCGCTGAAGGGCGCGTGAGCGGGAGACCATGAGCAAAGTCCGCGTACTCATCAATCCGAACGCCGGCCCGAGCAACGCGCTGGAGGTCGTGGTGCAATCCGTGACGCGTTACTGGGACACGGCGGAGAACGAGGTGACGTTCCAGACCAGCCGCGATGCGGAAGCCGGGCGGCGCAAGGTGCGGGAGGCGGTGCGCGATGGCGTGGATACGCTGCTGGTCGCCGGCGGCGATGGCATGATCAACACCGTCGGCCATGAGCTGCTCGATTCCGGCGTGGCGCTGGGCGTGATCCCGACCGGCAGCGGCAATGGCTTTGCGCGGCACTTCAATATTCCGCTGGCGCTCGACGAGGCCGTGCGTGCGCTGGTAGTGGCGCGCCGGCGGCGGATTGATGTGGGTACCGTGAACAACCGGCCGTTTTTTGTCACGTGCAGCCTGGCGTGGGAGGCGGCCGTGGCCAAGGCGTTTGATCGCTCCCCCATCCGCGGCGTGTGGCCCTATATCCTGGCCGCGGCGCGCGAGTACGTCACCTTCACGCCGCAGCCGCTCGAGGTGACGCTTGATGGGAGCGAGCAGGTGCGGTTTCCCGACCCGATGATTTTCACGGTGGCGAACCTGACGCAGTATGGCGGCGGCGCAAAGATCGCGCCCCACGCGGAGCCGGACGATGGCAAGCTTGAACTGATGGTGTTGCCGCGCCAGGACGTGGCGCAACTGCTGACCAGCCTGCCGCGGCTCTATGACGGGACGCTGCTGCAACTGCCGGATCTTTTTTCGCGGCGCTTCCGCGACCTGACCGTCCGCCGCGCCCAGCCCGCGCCCATCCAGCTCGATGGCGAATTGCTGGATGCCGGCACCACGGTGCAGGTCAGCGTGTTGCCGCAGGCGTTGACCGTGCTGGTGCCGGCGGCGGAATAAAGCTCATGTCCAGCGCGGGCAGACCTTGAGGAAGTTGCAGTGGTGACAGGCGGTCTGCTGCTCGGCAAATTCAAAGTCCTCTTCCGGCTGCGGTTTGTTGCGCGCAGGATCTTCCAGCAGGAAGCTCATCTCGTCGGCGGAATCGCGGATGAAATCCTTCGTCTCCTCCAACGCCTCCGCGGTGAAGACGCGCGGGAGAACTTTTCCACCGGCCAGTTTGAACTCCACCGTCTGCACGCGTTCCGGCACGAGCTGCCACTTTTCCGCGGCATAGAGGGCATAACAGGCCAGTTGCAAATCGGCGCTGCTGTTTTCGGCGCGGCCGGTCTTCCAATCAATAATCCGGATACCGTCGGTGGTGCGGTGCGCGCAGTCGAGCTGGACGAAAACCTTGATGCCGTCGAGCGCGAAACTCGCCAACTCCTCCATTTCGAGCCAGGCTGTGGGTGGCAGTTGGCGTAGCTCCGCGAAAATCTCCGAGCCGAAAAAAGTGCGCAGGCACTGCACCGCATGGTCGGCGGTTTCCTTCCACTGCGCGTCGGAGATGTCCAGTTCGTATTCGTGCTCGAACAATCCGCACGCCTTGCGCGGCGATTGGCGGTAGCGCCGCGCGAGCGAGTCGCGGAAATCTTTCCGCATATCCGCCAGGAGTTGTTCCGCTACCGCATCCGCCGTCGGTGTTTCGCCGCCACCACGCAGGCTGGTCAGCGTCGCATGGATGGCGCGATGGACCCGGTCGCCGACCCACATGGCGCGGGTCTGGAGATTTTTCAGGATATAGAGCTGCCGCGTCCGCTCCGGCGCGCCGGGAGCCCAGCCGCCCCACGCGCCATAGTAGTGGAAGAAATAGCGACGCAGGCAGTCGCGGAAGATTTCGTCGCGCGACTTCGACCAGGAAAAATCATTCGTCACAGCCATGGCTCACCGGAAATGTTCATAGCCGGTGCCGCGGAACGGCAGCGGCCGCCCCCCGGAGAGCCAGACCAGTTTTTGTTTGTGCCTGGTGATGACGCCGATGGGCGTCAACCGCGTCCGGAATGTCCGGCGCCACGCGCGGACCAGGGCGGCGGCCTTGCGTTGGGGAACGGTAAAGAGCAGCTCGAAATCCTCGCCATCGCAGAGTGCGTGCGCCAGCGCGGCGTGCTGTTTCCAAGCCCTGGAAAACCCGGCATGGTTTTTTCCAAGCCCTGGAAAAAGGCGCGCTCCTTTTTTCCAATCCTTGGAAAAACCGCTCCCCTCCTTTTCCAATCCCTGGAAAGCCGCGGCGGCGATGGGGATTTTTTCAGTCTGGATTTCCGCGCCGACGCCGCTCATTTCCAGAATATGCGCCAAGTCGGTGGCGAGGCCGTCGCTGATATCAATGGCGGCGGTGGCCCAGCGGCCTGCGCGCAACCATTGGCCCTCGGCAAGGCGTGGCGCGAAGCGCAGGTGTTTGCCGCGCAGGCTGCCGCCCAGTGCGCCGGTGACAAAGAGCGTATCGCCGGGTTGTGCGCCGGAACGGAGCCGCACGGTTCCATGCGGTGCGCGACCGGCCACAAAGACGTGTAATTCCAAGGTGGGGCCCTCGGTGGTGTCGCCACCGACAATGGCGATGTGGTGATGGTGCGCGAGCGCGGCGAGGCCGCGATAGAGGGCCAGCAGGCGGGTGTTTTTTTCAGTGCGTGGTACGACGAGATTGATCAAGGCCCACAGGGGTTCACCGCCGGCAGCGGCGAGGTCACTCAAGGCGCGGGCGAGTGCTTTGTGACCAATCTGACGCGGCGGGGTTTGCGCCAGAAAATGACGGCCTTGAACAATCGCATCGCTCTTCAGCAGCAAATCGTGCTGGGCAGTACCAGCAACCACAGCGACATCATGACCGGTACCGGCCAGAACATCGGGACGCGAAGGCAAGGTGCGGGTCAATTGGCGGAGGAGGGCCAACTCACCAAGTTGTCGCAGGGTTTTCATGGTGCGGAAGCGGGTGTACTCCGTCCGGCCCAGAGTGTCAACGTGAGCAACGCAAGGTTGCGGAAAATAGTCCAGAGGCCGATGTGGCTGGCGCCCGGCTTGAGCGTGAAGCAACCGCAGTCAATGTCGAGACCGCGCGCAAGACCGATGATGATGGCTGCGGTGGATAAAAGCAGCAGAGCGGAAAGGAGTAAGACCCCGGCAGAACGCCACGTGGGGAAAAGCAACGCGATGGCAGCCAAGATTTCGATCCAAGGCAGCCAGAGCGCAATCAAATTGATGACAGCGTCAGGCATAAGATGGAAGCGGAAAACGACCAGCGCAAAATCGTGTGGCGCGAGAAGCTTGGGCAGCCCGGCAACGATGAAGAGCCCCACCAGAAATAAACACGCCAAGAGCGGGAGGCGATGTTTCATGGTTCCACCTCCACCACTCCTCCACCCGCACGCCATTCGGCCAGGCCACCAGAAAAAAGGCTCACGTTAGTGTAGCCGATTTGGTGGAGAAACAGTGCCAAATCAAGACCTTCATCGCAATCATTGCGGGCACAATAGGTGATAATCGGTTGCTCGCGGGGCAGTTCTAACTGCATGGAGACAAGCAGAATCTCCGCATGATCAAACGGGAGAGAAACAGCGCGTGGAATATGGCCGGCACGAAAATCTGCCGTTGGACGTGCATCCAATATACGTGTGGAAACCGAAGTTGCTACCAGGCGCATTGAATGCAGGCCGATGAGCGGCACGCCTGCTTGTCGTGCCCGGGTTTCAACATGCCTGACCCATTCGAAATACCAAGGCAGGCCATCCCGACGGCAATAATTAAGCGCGCCCGCTGCAATACCCGCCAACAAAAGTAGCAACACGGTGCGCAACAAGAGAGAACCTTTGGCTTTCATCGTATAAAAACCCGGATAGGGATTAACACCTCTGGTCGCATAGGATGATCAGTTATAATCCGAACGGCTTGACCATCAAGTTGACGTTGCACGGGAATCTTGGGGAATTCGATTTGGTAACCGGCGGGGGTTGTTGTGGAGACGGCGGAAAGCAGGTCTTTGATGGGCGGCTCAACGGTCAAGACCCGGAAAGCCAAATTACTTTCCGAGCGCAACACAACCTCACGTCGGATAATGTCTCCCTCCTGACCCACCAATAATAACTCGGGTGGTACTATAGAAAATTCTCCCGGAACAAAAGCCGAAATAACTGTCGTCAAAGTTGGCACACGAGCGTGACCGGTACTGATATGGAGCGCAGCTCGTGTCAAACCTTCTGGTAGCGGCGGTTTGGAAATTACATTCAAACAAACAGATTTGTTATTAACTGACGGAAAGGTCTTCACAACAAAAGAGGGCGAGTCAATATGTGCAGACACACGACCGAGTACGTTGGTTCCTGTCGTGACCAACATGAGAGTACCGGTTGTTGAGGTATGCGTGGTGATACGCCCGAAAAAAAGTGCAGTCGGCCGAAGCTCTAGGGGATCATTGATCATACCTTCCACGCAAAGGGGAAAGGATGGGGTAGTAGGATCATTGGACTCCACATACACGAATTTTTTTTGTGGTCCTTGACGACCACGCAATATAAACTTCACGGGAATATGAACTGTTCCATTTGGCGGTACCAGTCTATCGGTGAATCTTGGTGCTAGACAACCACAGGTAGAGCGCAGGCCATATATCTGAAGCGTCAGGTTGCCGCTATTATGGATAACAAATGTATGTTCTATTTCACCACAGTTCTCTCTCTCTCCAAAATCAAATGCTGGTTTTTTACAGTCTAGTTTTGGCGCAGGACTTTGATCGGACGCGGCCATGATGCCGCTAATACCCAAGCACCATATACTATAGATGCTCATTGCACCTATCATCCAGAAATGGCGATAGAGCAGAACCCAATGTGAATTCCAAGTCCTCAAGATCTAAGACTTTCTTCTCGATGCAACCAAATACGCACCATGGCGATATCGGCAGGCGTGATCCCGGGAATTCGCCGCGCCTGTCCAAGAGTGTTCGGTTGAATACGAGTTAACTTTTCACGCGCCTCAATGCGCAGAGATGATATACCGTCGTAGTTAAATGCATCCGGTATCTGCACCGCCTCCAAATTATCTAGACGCGCTACCTCTCGCATCTCGCGCTCAAGATAACCATCATATTTTATATTCAGTTCAACCTGTTCAATGACTTTCGGAGATAGACTCGAATCAATTTCTGGTAAATTGGTATATCTTATTTCTGGACGTTTTAAAATCTGTGCCAGAGTCTGTCCGCTTCCAGAAAGACAAGAACCCAACCTTTGCATTTCTTTATTAATTAATGCTCGTTCTTTTTCAATGGAAGAAATGAAATTTTTATTTCTAAGTCCTATCTCACTTGAAAACTGTGACATGCGGTATTTTGCGTTGTCTTGTCTAATAAACAAGCGTCTTTCAGATCGTGAAGTGAATAATCTATACGGCTCATTTACTCCCTTTGTAACCAAATCATCAATCATGACGCCAAGGTAAGAAGATAATCTGTTGAAGATGACTGGACTCTTCCCTTGAATTTTCCGCGCAGCATTTACTCCAGCAACAAAACCTTGACCGGCAGCTTCCTCATAACCAGTTGTTCCGTTAATTTGTCCAGCAAAAAACAAACCAGATATTTTCTTTGATTCCAAATAAGATGTTAATTGCGTAGGGTCGATCATATTATATTCAATAGCATATCCTGGTCTTAAAAAAAGTGCATTCTCTAATCCAGGAATTGAATGGATCATGCGATGCTGAACATCCTCTGGAAGACTGTTCGACGTTCCGTTTGGATATATTTCGACAGAATCTCTCCCCTCCGGCTCAACAAAAACATGATGGTTAGATTGATTGCAAAATTTAACGACCTTATCCTCAATTGATGGGCAGTATCGAACGCTCGTCCCAGAAATCACCCCAGAATATAGAGCACTTGATCCAAGATTATCAGATATTATTTTGCTCGTTTGGCCTGTTGTTTTCGTAAGAAAACACGGAATTTGTCCGGATCCAAGGGACCACGGCATCATGCAGTCAGTAAAATGTTCCACATGGAACATGGCGGCCTTGTTGTAATGGTCAATTTTTTCATTAAGATTGAATAATTCATCTGCTACAGATGAAAAGAAACAAGGCGTTAAAAGACCGTTTTGCATTTCCATCACGGTTGAATTAATTGATTTTTTATGCAATCTCGGCGGGGTACCAGTTTTATATCTGGCCATTTTAAATCCATTGTTATTTAGCCATGATACAAGACTATACGACCGTCGATCTCCAAATCTACCGCAAGGAAATTTACATCCTCCTATAAATACACAACCTTCAAGAAATGTTCCAGATGTTACAACTGCCGCCTTACATTCAAATTCGCGTCCATCTTTAAAAAAAACACCATTTATCGCGTCACTTTTACAAAAAAAACCAGAAACTTCTCCCTCAACGATCACAAGGTTTGTAACGTTGTTAATAATAGAAATCATACGCTTGGAGTAAGCGGCTTTGTCGCTTTGAACGCGTGTTGATCGTACAGATGGCCCCTTGCTGGTGTTGAGTACTCTGAATTGAATGCTAGTGAAGTCGGCATTTCTAGCCATCTCGCCACCTAAAATATCCAGCTCATATACAACATGTGATTTTGCCATACCGCCAATAGATGGGTTACACGACATTTTTGCGACGGCATTGCGATCCAAACATATCAATCCTGTATGCAAACCCATTCGAGCCGACGCCAAAGCTGCCTCGCAGCCGGCGTGACCTGCGCCAACAATAATCAAATCAAAGTGTTTCATTTTCCTATGCAGAACTTTGAAAAAACAGATGAAAGAACATCATCTGTTGTGTCACGCCCCAAAAGATTTCCAATAGAATTAATTGCCAATCGAACGAAATTAGCGGCTATTACTTGATCCCCCGATGATCGAAGAACGCTAATTCCATCATTCAGTATTTTTCTTGTTTCTGATAATATAATCCAATGCCGATCAGTTATAATGGTTTCAGGGAATGAATTTAGTTGCACAAAGTTCGAAACCAGAATTGAAATTTCTCTAACAACTTCTTTTATTCCAACTGACAACAAAGCGGATGTTTCAATTGTTCGAAAGTCGTTTAGAAGTGGATTTGATACTAAACAACCAAGATCAACTTTATTCAACACTAACAAGCATCTTTTGGTGGGTAATGATTTGATTATTATTATGTCTTCATTTTGAATAACATTTGATGCATCAACAACATATATAACAATATCTGCCTTTCTTAATACATCGTACGCCCGCCGAATTCCATCTTCTTCGGCTGCGCATTCTGCGTTTCGCAAACCAGCGGTGTCAAAGAGTCGTGTGTACATTCCATCAACAATAAAAAACTCTTCTATTACATCACGTGTTGTACCTGGTTGGTGGGATACTATAACGCGGTCTTTTCCTAGCAAAGCATTCATTAAACTAGATTTACCTACGTTTGGTCGTCCGGCGATAACCAAAGAAATTCCCTCGCGAACATAGTGTCCATTCTGCCAGTTCTTCAAGAAATCAAAAATCTTGAGTTCAATTAGTTCCAATTGATTAAGAATATCAGGCAAAACAGTTTGTGGTAATTCGTCCTCATGAAAGGCCAAGGATGCCTCTAAATCTGAGGCGATAGATAACAAATGATCATAAAATTCACGGAATTGTTTACTAAAACGACCATTTTTGTATTCTTTTGCTACGCGGACGGCTCGATCGGAACGAGCACGAATCAAATCATTAACCGATTCAGCCTGAACAAGATCCAAACGGCCATTTATGAACGCACGATAAGTGAACTCTCCAGGTTCAGCCATGCGAGCGCCGGCCTGCAAGACAGCCCGTAATACCTGTCGAGGAATGATCAAGCCTCCATGACATTGTAACTCCACAACATCTTCTCTTGTATAGCTATGCGGGGCATGCATGATGAGCATTATGCCATCGTCAATCTGCCTCTCCAGATCATGCATATGTCCCCAAGCGAATGTTTGAGCTGGACGCTGCGAGGGGGGCGGTCCGAGACAATAAAAAACCCTATCAGCAACTAGTAACGCCTGTGGACCTGAAATTCTGATTGTGGCAATACCGCCTTCACCAAGCGCAGTAGCAATTGCAGCGATAGTGTCGCCTGTCATCATCGATTAGTCCAATGATCGGATAGGTTGTATCAACAACTAATTTACAGACAAATACAGCAATAAATACTGCATCGGACCTTTGATGCCAGTCAGCAGATTTTGTGCGTTTCAAATCTGTATGGAATAGTGTTCGGCATCATGGGTACGGATCTTCGCCGCGATTGCGGGGCCGGCCTCGTCATAGATCGCGCGGATGTTCTCGTCGGAGAATTCGTAGACGCGATCCTCGAAACGGGTTTTTTCGAGGCGGTCGAACAGGCGCTGGCGGGCGGAAGCAATGTCCTTGCCGTAGATGTGGAAGCTGTCGGCCTGCCAGTTGAGGCGGCCGAGCTCGACGTGGCGGCCGCTGCGGCGTGCGACCTCGGTGGCGATCACATCGCGGTTGAACAGGATGAAGCCGAACATGTTCATAAAGTTCGCGCCCCACGCGTCGTTGCTGCGGAAACGGACGTTACAGTTGAGCCACCAAGCGCCGTCGCCATCGGGAAGAATGCGGTACCAGAGCGACTGGAGGCACGGGGGGTCAAAACAATCGAGGTCGAGGTTCGGCATCCAGGTGATCATCTGCGCCTGCCGCGTGAAGGGCTGCGCCACGAGCTTGGCGATGACCTTCTCGACTTGGTTGACGTTGAACGGGCCGGCGGTTTCGGATCGGCCGTTACGTTTCTCGCGCCACAAGCCATAGGCGGCAAGGCGGCCGTGATAGGTGTATTCCCAGCGCGTGTCGGCCGGGTCGTTCATATTCTTGACCCAGTGGTCTTTCGCGCCCTGTACCTCCATCACGTACTCGCGTAGGTCCTCGATGCCGCCAGGGAACGCCTTGTGGATCATTGGCTCGGCGAGCGGTTCGAGTACACTCAGGTTCAGCGTAGCATCGAGACTCGGCGGATCGCCGGGTTTGTCATATTGCGTCTGGAAAGGAATGCCGCTGCGGTAAAGCGCGACGAGGCCGTTTTCATAGGCTTCCGCCAGCGACCGCCCACTCACTTGCAACACCGGAATATTCAGCATGGTGTCCTCCTGCCGCTCTAGTTTCTGTGGCGGCCGGATGATAGAGTGCGCCGCGCGGCAAAGCAACAATACACCAGAAAACTATCGGCGGGCATTTGAAAATTCCTTTTTTGTGCGTTGAACCTTCCTCATGCGCGTGTGGCTTCAAGGCGACCGAGTAGGATGGGGCGTTTGCCGTGGCGGGGTGGATATAGCAGGAAACTATAGGAACCGTCCGGATGTTCGCAGCGGATGAGTTTGGTTTTCGGCGCGCAGGCTTCCAGGCGCAAGCGCTGTGCGCCAATAAACGTCAGTCTATTGTACGAATCTCAATAATACTGATCAACCGCGTCTTGAGCGCTGCGGGGATCGCCGCGCTCTGCCAGACAATACGATCGATTCGTCGATAACTTATGCCGTCAGGAGAGGCTTGAAATTCCATCGTAACGCGCTATTCTCGGCACGGTCAAATGAACGAACAACCAACAGGAGGCTCTCATGAAGTGGATACAAGTAGTCGCGGTAATGGTGGTGGCATATAGCACGACAACACCAGTGTGGGCGTTGTGGGGCAAAGCGGAAACCAAGACCGAGGGCGGCAATTCCGACATCGCCAAGAAACTCGGCGAATACAAGGGCTTGAAACACGCCATCGGCTGCAAGGATTTCCAGAATCAGAGCGGCTGGTCGGGGAGCTGGCAGATCGGCCACAACCTGTCCATCATGCTCGAATCCGCGCTGCATGACTCCGGCCGCTTTGTCATTGTCGAGCGCGAGAAGCTGGGCGATGTGATGCTGGAGCAGGATCTCGCCAAGAGTGGGCGCATGGCCAAGGGCAAGGTCGCGCAGACCGGCCTGATCCGGTCCGCCCGCTACATCGGTACCGGTGCGGTCACCGAGGTCGAGGAATCGCAATCCGGCGGCGGCGGCGGCATCTCGCTCTTCGGCGTCCGCCTCGGCGGCGGCAAGTCGGAGGCCCAGGTCACCGTGATCGTCAAGCTCGTGGATACGACTACCGGCGAAATCGTCGCCAAGGAACGCATCGTGGGCAAGGCGGGCAAGGTGGATCTGAAGGTGGGTCTTGACGTCGCCGGCGTCAGCACCGACCTCGGCGGCTTCAAAAAGACGCCGCTCGGCCAGGCCGCGCAGGATTGCATCACCCAGGCCGCCATGGTCATCGCCAAGAAGATGGAGGAATTCCCGTTTGAGGGGTCCGTCATCAAGACCAGCGACAGCGGCAAGGTGCTGATCAACCGCGGCGAGGAGTTCGGCGTGGAAGTCGGCCAGGACCTCGTCATGGGTGCCGAGGGCAAAACCATCACCGATCCCGATACCGGTGCCATCCTCGGCAAGGAGGAAGGCAAGACCATCGGCAAGCTCAAGGTCAGCAAGGTGGACAAGAAGTTTTCCTACTGCGACGTGACCGAGGGCGAAAAGAACCCGCCTGCTGGCACGGTGGTTCGTTCAAAATAGGTTTTGCATGCCACATGGGCGGCGCTTTCCCAAGGGACAGGAAACGCCGCCTGTGTTCTAGGGAAACCGGCCCTTGTGATTTCCATTTCCCGGGGATATATAGGCGCTAGGCAACTCACAGATGAATGGAGCGCAGTCCAACACATGCGTATACGACGCGGGGCATGCCTTCGTGATCAATACAGGGGCCTCAACCTGAGTCAACTGCCTTCTCAATCGGCAGTATTCCCAACGCAACGTTCTGCCGGCCCAACCGGGGAATCCGCAGGCACAATTAAAAGAATGATACGACCCGTGCAGGATTGGCTCCGACGACAGGACTCGAACCTGTAACCTAGTGATTAACAGTCACCCGCTCTACCATTGAGCTACGTCGGAAGCGCACGGGCGGCGGAGACTTTAATGACGGACGCCGACAAGTCAAGCGCATCTTCGGGGTTAATCGGATCGTCTACTCGATATAACTCACCACATCATATTCCGTCGAATTAACCGGATCACTCACCACGTCCATGTACGTCAGGCGACCCAGTTGGACAGTTACGCCACCGGTCCAATGGCGCGGCCCGTCATTCTGGGTGAGGGTAATAATGTAAGTACCGGGCCGTAGGTCATACACTGGATTGGCATCCGGCGCAGTCTCGGCAGCGTTAAGGACGCCGTTGATCGTCAGTTTAAAGGTGGTGCTGGAATTATTGAGTACGATAATGCTGCCCATGCCCTCGGGTGGAATATGCCCGCCACCGCTGCTCCAAGAACACCCGATCATACCCACAGTCAGTGCTAGCAATGCCGACAAAACCGTTATCTGTTTCATGATCGCGCTCCTTATTCCGACCGCAGGTTAACGAACCCATGCCGTGACAGCAAGCGCGGTTTTCCAGGCCTTGGAAAAAACAGCGGCCCGACTTTCCAATGCTTGGAAAACTCATCTGCCGAATTCGATGTTACCCCAGAGCTGCGGTGTGAGCTGCGCCTCGCTGGGCACATCGGCGGTGATCGCCGTCGCCTTGTTGCTCCAGTAGACGCGCTGCACGGTCTGGCCGCCACTGCCGCGCAGCACGCCGAGGTCGCCGCGCAGCCTCTGCCCCGCCGCCGGCTGCAGGCCAAGCGTCGCGAGCGGCATCGAAAACTCGAAGTTGCCGTCCTTGCCCGCAAGTTGCACCTGTGCGCCGATGTCCTCGACGCGGTCGAAAAAGATCGTCCGCCACGGCGAACTGAATGGCACGCGGTCGGCCGCGGCGGTGCCGGGCGCCACCGCTCGGTAGAGCAGCGCGAGCGGCTTGCCTTTGACGAGCGTGACGAGCAGACGCACGTCGCCGGGCACGGGCGCGGTGCGGCGCGCGTCGGCCGCGCCATCGCAGCCGAGCATCAGGTCGAGCGCCCCGCCGGTCTTGAATGGCGCGTTTGGCGTGTCGCCTGAATTTTCAAGCAACTTCGGGTCGCTGGTGCGGAAGGCGGCGTAGAGCTTCTCGCCGGCGATGGCGAGCGCGGCGGCCACGTCGTAGGGTTTGCTGTTGCTGTTGAACCATGCCTTGACGCCGCGCTTGTCAATCGTGGCCCACTGCGCGCCGGCCCAGTCCTCCAACCCGCCATCCACGACCGGCGCGCTCGTGCGCAACGCCACGCGCAGCGTTTCGGCGCCGGACTGTTTCTGGCGCGAAGCTTCGTGCTGCAACCGCCATTCCTGCGCGTGCCGCAGATCGTCGGCTGTGATCTTCAGCTCGCCAGCGGGCAGGCGGCGCAGCGTTTCCAGTCCCTCGACGCGGACGAGGCTGCTGCGGCCGCCATCCACGAGGTAGATGCGGCCGTCGGGCGTCTGGGCGATGCTGGGCCAGAAATTTTCGTCGTGCGGCGACACGTTGTTGAGCAGCATGCCGCGCTGCGCGACCGGCATGTGCCACGGCTTGCCCTGGCGTACGTCGCGGAACAGCGTGCGGACGAAGAGCCCGTCGGCGGTGAATAGATACATCGGGCCCATATTGCCGTTGATGCACCACAGCGGTCCCGCGTCGGAGCCGCGTGGCTCGACGAAGCCGCCGAGCAGGCGCGTCGAGCCGATGACCTCGCCGGGAAATTCCGGCGCGGGGGCTTCGTGCGAGGCGTGCAGGCCGGGCCACGGGCTGGGATGGGACCAGCGCGCCTCACCCTTGAACACACCGCATAGCGAATAGGGCGAAAACGGCGCGACGCCGAGCGTGATCACGCTCCAGCCATCTTGATGCACGAGCGCCTGGTCGCCGCCGCTGCTCTTTGGGCCGGCGACGTCGCGCGCGATGATTTCGCCGCGGGCGTAGTCATAGACCGGCACGCCGGCCTCCGTGAATGTCGGCGCTGCGAAGCGGACGGTATTCGAGCCGCAGCGCGCCAGGACGAACGCGAGATCGGGCATCACCATCACGCCCGAGGCGAGCCGGCTTTCCAGCCGGACCTCGTCGGGCTGCACGTGGCCATCGCCATTGAGGTCGCTCCACACAAACATGACCGGCTTTTTCCATTTGTCGTCGGCGGGTTTTGCGCCAGCCGGCCAGCGCGGGAGGAAGGCGTCTGCCTTCAGGACGTCCCACTCCGAGGCGCGGCCCATCGCGGCGCACGGCACGGCGACGCCATCACGCTCGATGAACAGATAGGCGGTGCCGTGCCCGGCGGTCGGGTTGCTGTAGTAGCAGTTGGTGAAGTAGCGGCGCCCGTTGCGGTAGAGCGCGGTCTGCGGCGGGCCGGCGCGGAATGCGAGCTTCTGCGCGTCGGGGCCGGGCCGGTAATAGACGTTGATGAGTTGGCTCTCCCCGCGCTCCCAGTCGAGCTTGAACGTCATGCCCGCGTAATGGAACAACGACGGGTCCTGCGGGTCGAGCGTGCCACCGCCGCCATACTCGCTCGGGCCGTAGAAGGCGTTGAGGAGCTGGCCGTCGAGCGACCACACGCTGACGCGCTTGGGCTGATAGTCGGTCTCCGCGACCCAGAGGCGCTGACGGCAGTCGAGCGTCAGCCCGTTCGGGTTGTGCATGTGTTGCGGGTCGTAGGGCCCCGCCTTGGGCTCGCCCGCGCGGCCGATGGCGCGCAGAAATTTTCCGGCCGGCGAAAAGAGTTTCACCTGATGGCTCCGGCCGCGGTCAGAGATGAACATCTGTCCCGCCTCGTCGAGCGCGAGTTGCTGCGGGTCGTCCAACGTCGTGGCGTCGCCACCCAGCGGCGCAAGCGGGCCGCCTGATGGCGGCGCGACCAACAACTGGTGGCCCGACAGCACGAGCAGCCGGCCCGCCTTGTCGAAGGCCAGCCCGCGTGGATCATGGGCCGGCAGCTCGCCCGTGAGCTGACCGGTGCGGGTATCGAAGAACAGCAGCTTGTTCAGCCGCCGCAGGCTGACCACGGCGCGGCCATCGCGCACGGCGAGCCCGCCCATCTCCGCGAGGATCGCGTCGTCGCCCTTGGTCTTGCCGGCGGGCAGCGGCCAGTGATGCTTGATGAGGAGCTTATCGCCCTTGTCCGTGAGCGCGGTGAGGCGCAGCTCGGCCTCGCTGCTACCTTTCTCGGTACGCCAGACACTGCCGGCGTAGGCGGCGATGCTCGCGACGGCGTTCGTTCCGTCATCGCGCGCGAGGAACGGCGCACCGGTCCAGTGGCCGCCGACCCAGTTCTCGCCGCCGATCTTCCTGCCGTCGAGATCCACCCACGCCAGCCCGTGCGTGCCCTCGCTGACGTAGCTGCCGAGGTAGATCAGCGGCTGCCCGCCGGGCGCACGGTCGCCGGGTACGAACAGCGCGCTGTTCGGCGGCGAGTGGTTCGCGAGCCAAGCGCCGGTGTGGTCCTCCGTATTCCACGCGGGTCGCCCCGCGGTGTACACGGGAAATTCGTAACGCAGGTTCACGTCCTTGCCGGACAGGCCGCGCACGCGGTAGGCGCCGGGCGCGACGAACGCGCCGGGGACGTGATAGACGCCGTGCCGCGCCGCCTCGGGATCGCGGCCGAGGTCGTCGGTGCCATCCCACCACACGGTGTTTTCGCCCGCGGGGAACGGCGTCTCGCTGACCAGGTTGCGGACACGGCGGCCGGCGCCATCCTCGATGACGAGCGTGACGTAGCCGGCTTCCTTCAAGGTGAAGCGCACCGGAATGGGCGGATGCGATGTGTTCTTTTCTTCCGGCAACAACGCGGTCGCCAGTGGCCGGTCGCCGAGCGGCGCAAGCGCGAGCAGTTCGCCGAGCCAGACGCGGCGGCCGTCCTGTGTTTTACCTTTCAGATGTGGATGATCCTCCCGCGTCGCTGCGGTGATGTGCAGGCGCAGGGCGCGCGTCGTCACGGTTTGTCCGAGGTCGAGCCAGTTGAGGCCGAGCGCGCTCGAGTACTTGTTTTCCAATTTCTCGAAGCTGCGTAGCGTCTGCCAGTCGGCGGCGCCCGCCTCGCGCGGGTGACGCCCGGCCGGACCGATGAACGCCTGCACCGTGGCTGCGCCGAAGCCGGTCCAGAGTGTCGTCAGAGTCGTGAGTGTCACCGGCTGGCTCCACACCAGCGTCAGCCACGCCGGCTGCGTCGCGACCGGCTGCGTGATGCCCTCCTCGAAATTATCCCACGCGTTCCACTGGTCGTGATGTTCGTTGACGACCAGCGCCGCGAACTGCGGATTGGCGCAGGCGACGCTGGCCGCCTGCGGGGCGAGGTTGGCAAAGCGGTCGCGCAGGATGCAGACGCCGCCCAGCCAGCCCGCGAAAGCTTTCTCCGTCGGCTCCGCGTCGTGTGTGAAGCGCAGCGCGCGCGTTTGCGTGCCCGGCGGCAAAACCCAAAGCGCGTAAGCAGCGCGGCCCACCTCGGCGCGCGACACTTCGCGCCCGCGCAGCCGCTCGGCCGGCAGCCACTGCGCCTCGTCGGCGATAGCGCCGCAGCCGGCGACCTCCGGCTTGAGTACGCTCAACCGTCCGCCGCCGCGCACCAGCACGCTACCGATGGCGACCGGCGCGGTGAAGCCGATGCGCAGGTGGCGCGGGCCGGGCGACTTCGCCGCGCCGAACTCGACGCCGCGGTAGCTGGGCGTGGATTTTTCGGTGACCATGACGAAGGCCGGGCCGGCCTCCTGGTTGCGGTCGATGATGGACACCGGCGACTCCGTACCGGCGACCCACTGGGTGAATGCCGCGGAATCCAAGTTGCCCGCTTTCACCGCTGGGAGAAATTGCGCCCGCGTCTCGCTTGGCAGCAACCAAACCAACGCCGTCAGCACCAACCACACACACGTTTTCATAGCGCGGCAGCGTCGCACATGCGCCGGTCACCCACCAGTCCCAAACAGCGTACAGCCCTTGCACCGCGCGTAACGTTCCAAGCCTTGGAAACGGCGCGGCTGGCGCCACGTCCGCCGATTTACATATTCATTTGCCGCCGCGCGGCCGCTACACTGCCGCCATGAAACAGCACACGCGGATGCTGGCGGCGTTCCTGATCGGGCTTGGCGCGGCGGCGGCGCAGCCGCCAACCGGCTACCTCATGGACGATGACGAGGCCGAGTACACCGGCGAGTGGGGCGACAAGGCGAAGCAGGAGCCGCTCGTCGGCGCGAGCTATCACCACGACTTCAACAAGGGCCAGGGCCAGAAGTCCGCGTGCTTCACGCCGGATATTCCCGTGGCCGGCAACTACGAGGTCCGCCTGCTCTACGTGCCGCATCCCAACCGCGCGACGCGCGTGCCGGTGCTCATCCGCTGCGCCGATGGCGAGAAGCAGGTGTTCCTCAATCAGCGCGACGAGCCGCCGGTGCTCGGCGTATTCCGCTTCGCCGCCGGCAAGGCGGGCTCGGTCACCATCTCCAATGCCGAGGCCAATGGCTTCGTGATCGTGGATGGACTGCAGCTCACGCCGGTCGGCTTCGAGATTCCCGCGCGCGTGCAGCCGGTGCTCAAGGCAGGCGCGCCGCCCGCGCCCGCCGCGCAGCCGCTGCCGCCGGTACAGCTCAAGCCCGCTGCGGCGGCGGATGTGGCTGGGAAAAATTTCGACCTCGTCGTGGTCGGCGGCACGCCGGCCGGCTGCGCCTGCGCGGTACGCGCGGCGCGCGAGGGTTGCATGGTCCTGCTGGTGAACCACACCGCGCACCTCGGCGGGATGATGGCGAACGGACTGTTCCAGTGGGACGCGCTCTACGGCGGGCCGCGCGCGCCGCTGTTCTCCGAGCTGCTGCGCAACATCGAGACTCATTACCTCACGACCTACGGCGAGCGCTCGCGCGAATACCAGAGCGTGCGCTTCACGCAGTCGCATTACCCGATCGGCGTCGTCGAGCCGCGCATCGCCGAGCGCGAGTTCGGCCGGCTCGTCGCCGGCGAAAAAAACATCACCGTGCTGCTGCGGCACGATCCCGTGGCGGCGCAGCGCGAGGGCGCGCTGCTGCGCGGCCTGACGCTGCGCGAGTACGGCGGCGCGCAGGAAGTCAGCGTGCGCGCGGCGATGTTCGCCGACGCAACTTACGAAGGCGACCTCGCAGCGCTGGCGAAGGTTCCTTTCCGCGTCGGCCGCGAGGCGCGCGCGGAGTATGGCGAGCCGCATGCGGGCGTGGTGTTCGCCAACATCGCCGGCGGGCCCGCGCCGCGCGACGCGGTCGAGGGACGGCTGAACATCCACGCCTATGGCTCGCACCAAGGAGCGATGGACCCGACCAGCCCGTTCACCGCCGATGGCGCGGTGCAGGCCTATAACCTGCGACCGATGGTCACACGCGACCCGACCAACCGCGTGATGCTGACCCAGCCGCCGCCGAACTACCGGCGCGAGGAATTCCTCCACTATGACCGCAAGGGCATCGCCGCCCACGAGGGGCCGAACCGCAAGGCGATGATGAACACGCCCATCCTGCCCGGCGAGAATCACGCCTACCCCGAGGGCGACTGGCCCACACGCGAGAAAATCTTCCAGCGCCACACCGACTTCTGCCTCGGCCTGATCTGGTTCCTGCAAAACGATGAATCGGTCTCCGCCAGCCAGCGTGCCAAGTTCCGCGAGTGGGGTTTGCCGAAGGACGAGTTCGCCGACCACGGCAACCTGCCCTACGAGATGTATGTGCGAGAGGCGCGGCGCATTGTGGGCCGCCACGTCTACACGGAGCACGATAACTCGCTCGCGCCCGGCCTCGGGCGCACCCCAATCCAGCCCGACAGCGTCGCCATCACCGACTGGTATATGGACTCGCACTCCTGCACCACCAACAGCCGGCCGGGCTACCGCTATGACGGCAAGCTGATCCTGACGGAGGAATCGCGCCCCGGCCAGATCCCCTACCGCTCGCTGCTGCCACAGGGCGTGGACAACCTGCTCGTGCCGCTGTGCCTCTCGGCGACGCACGTCGCGTGGGGCGCGGTGCGGCTCGAACCCGTCGCGATGGAAGTCGGCGACGCCGCCGGCTTCGCCGCCGGGCTGGCGAAGCGACAGCACGTGACGCCGGCCACGCTGGACTCCGACCGGCTGGTCCGCACGCTCTGCGAGGCGGGCTTCCTCGTCTCGTTCTTCAACGAGCTGGACGCGCTGCAGCCCGCGCTCCAGTACTTCGGCACGAAGGGCTTCTTCCACGACTACAACGCGCGGCTGAACGATCCGCTGCGCGCGGCCACGGCGAAGGTTTGGGCTGATGGTTTTGCGAAGCTGCGTGCGGGTAAGCTCGATCCGAATGCGCTCGCCCGCGCCGTTGCCGCCGCCGAACAGGGCGCTCCCCCGCCCGCCAACGCCCCCACCCGCGGCGCCACCCTGCAACAGATGTGGCGGGAACTGAAACGATAACGGCGTGACGGGCGCAGCGCCACCCGTACCGTGCGAGGCAGCGGAGAACCGCAGAATAGCGAACAAGGAATTTTGAATATCGAAGGACAGAGCCTTTGTAGCCGCGTTCGTCAGAACGCGGCCTACTCCAACCCGACGGCCACGACGGAGCGTGTCCCTCCACAAGTGATCCGCCTTCGCCGTCGGATCTGGGAAAATATTTCGTTACTGGTTGGGGTCATTCCATCGTAGCGTAAAGCCAGTCTCATGCGTTAGTGGGTCAATTTCGTGTGGCCCGTCGGCTAGATATTCATATTCTTGCGGCTCCGACATCAATCCTCTTCTAAAGCCCCTTGCCTCAAGTCCTGCAATAGCAGTCTCGATTTCGTTCCTCTTTTTATATTCGATGTGTGTCATATCTTGTCCTGTGGGTTAAGTGCGCTAGCTTAAATTTACCACACACTTTATTTCGTGATCGGTAAGCCAAACTGGCAAGTTGTGAATCTTTCGGATGTGGATTTGATGGTTCATAGCGCCAGCAAATTCAGCTGTTCGCGATGTGTTCATTGGGGAAAGGGACTCTGCGGGTATTGATTCGCGTGGAACCAAGAACACACGGGTGTTATCCGTGTAAAAAGCTACGAAACCAATATGCGTATAAGGATCATTCCCCCTTATGCCCTTCCAACTCAGGACCGGATAACCGTTCGAGATAGATACTGACGCTGCTTTAACCTCAATGCGTTTTTCGTTTGCGTCAATATCGTATCCAACGGTGCTGTTCTTAGTTGGTCTTCCATTGACCAAGGTCGCGACTAGGTTCTCGGCAATACGACCCAAGTCACCGGAGGATAAGGCTTTTATCCATTTGTTAGGAGCATAGTCCCAAACAGTCGGCGGTGGCTCATATTTTAATTCTTGAAGAATTTCTTGTGGTGTTTTTGGGGTCATAGTGACAATCCATAAAAACTTTTTATTTATCGTAACCGATCACTCATAATCTGACAGCAGAATATTAGTGCACAATCCTTCTCAACCACAAACTGATTGGCTAAGAAATCTCGGCGGGTTCCGGGACTTGGAAATTTTTCGGTGAGATTTTCCAAGGTCGCTGGTTGTCAATGAAAGTGAGACACATTTTCCATCATGATTTAGTCGTGTTTGGCTGGGGTGGATTGATCCAGACCTGATCCGGCACCCGCCTGGGCACCGGCAGTCCTTTGACAAAGCGTTCGGGGTGTTGCCGGAA
>CAISWQ010000071.1 GCA_903889245.1 uncultured Lentisphaerota bacterium
AGGGCATCATGCAAGCGTTGAACAACCGCCCGCGCAAGCAACTCGGCTGGCAGACCCCGGCCGAAAAATTGGCCGAAGTTTTGGCCGCGCGCGCCGCCCCCCTTGGGGGGCGGGAAGGTTCCGGTCCCGCCACCAATCCCCCCACACCCACCCGGTGACATGACCACCCTCTTCCAACCATCCACCCGACCCCCCAAGTGGTGCACTTGGTCCTTGCGCCCGCGGGTTTGGAAAAGGCCAGGCCGCTTTTTCCAAGGCTTGGAGAAGTGTCCGGCGCTGGATTCCCAGCCTTGGGAAAAACCACGCCCGCTTGTCCAAGCCTCGGAAACACCGGGCGGTCAGTCGAAGAAGATGACCACGTCGTAGGCGTAGGAGTTCTGCAAATCCACCTGCACATCCATGAAGGTGAGGCGTTTCTCCAGCACGTCCACAAAACCGGACCAACTGCGCCAGCCACGGCGCTCCGTCAGGGAGACGCGGTAGCTGCCGGGCGCGAGATCATAGGGGGTGGTGTTGGCATAGTCGGCGCGGTTGCTGGCGAGTGCGCCGTTGAAGTAGACATGGATGTCGTCGCCGGAGTTGTTGCGCAGCATGATGCTGCCCATGCCGGCGGGCGGCGTGTGGTCCTCGTCGCGTCCGCAGCCCGCGGCGGTCGCGAGCAGCAGCCCCAGCGCCGCCAGCGGCAGCAGTACCGGCCTGAAGATCCGTTGCATGGCGGCAGGAGCCTAGCCGATACCCTCCGGCACGCCAAGCCCGATTCCCGTCGCCGTGCAAAGTCTTGTCAGCGCGCCTGCCGCCGTCTACTCTTGCCGCGCGATGACCTTGGAGTTTCTGGCGAAAGGGTTTCTGATCGGACTGCTGGTGGCGGCGCCACTGGGCCCGGTCGCCATTCTGGTCATGCACCGGGTGCTGGCGGAGCGGCGGCGGCGCGCGGGTTTCGTCTCCGGGCTCGGCGCGGCCACGGCCGATCTGCTCTATGCCTGCGTCGCGGCGGGCCTGTTCTCGTTTGTGGCCAGTCTGCTCGACCGTTACCAGATCGAACTGCGCATCGGCGGCGCGCTGTTGCTCGTGGTGCTGGGCGCCAAGTTGATGCGCGTCGAGCCGCACGACGCCGCCGATCCCGACCAGCGCGGCACGCTCTGGAGCCACTTCCTCTCCACCGTGTTGCTGACGCTCTCGAACCCCGCCACGTTTCTCGCCTTCTCCGGCTGCTTTGCCGTGTGGGGCCCGGCCGGCACGCAGCATACCTTCCTCAATGTCGCCGAACTGGTGGTGGGTGTTTTCCTCGGTTCGCTGCTGTGGTTCGGCGGTTTGAGCTTTGTGGTGGGCATGGTGCGGCTGCACCTGACACCCGAACGGCTGCGCTGGGTGAACATTGGCTGCGGTATCGCCATGATCATTTTCGGCGTGGTGGTCCTGGTCAATACCATCGGCATGTGTTGTGGGAAGGCGGGTCAAGCATGAGTCGTTGTCTGGTCACCGGCGCGGCCGGTTTTGTGGGCTCGCACCTCTGCGAGGCGCTGCTGGCGCGCGGCCATGAGGTGGTCGGCCTGGATGCGTTCATCCCCTACTACCCACGCCCCGTGAAGGAGGGCAACCTGGCCGGCCTGCGCGCGCGGCCGCGCTTTACCTTTCACGAGGCCGACCTGCGTACGGCCGAGCTCGCGCCGCTGGTCGCCGGTTGCGAGGTGTTTTTTCACCTGGCAGCGATGCCGGGCCTGATGAAGAGCTGGACGGATTTCCCGCTCTACGAAACGTGTAATATCGCGGGGACGCAGCGGCTGCTGGAGTCTGCGCGCACCGCCCGCCTGCGGCAGTTCATCCACATCTCGACCTCGAGCGTCTATGGCAGGGAGGCCACACAGGGCGAGGAGGCGCCGTTACAGCCGTTCTCACCCTATGGCATCACCAAGCTCGCCGCCGAGCAGCTCTGCCGCGCCTACGCCGCCAACTTCGGGCTGCCGTTCACCATCCTGCGCTACTTCAGCGTCTATGGCCCGCGCCAGCGCCCCGACATGGGTTACCACAAACTCATCAACGACCTCTTCCGCGGCCAGACGTTCACCGTCTTTGGCGATGGCGAGCAGACGCGCAGCAACACCTACGTTGCCGATGCCGTCGCAGCCACGCTCCTAGCGATGGAGCAACGGGACGCCGCGTTGGGCGAGACCTTCAACATTGGCGGCGGCGAGATTGTCTCGCTCAACCGCGTGATCGCCATGCTGGAGGAACTCACCGGGCAGCAGGCCCGGCTGGAACGCCAGCCGCCGCGGCCCGGCGACCAGCGCCACACCGCCGCCAATACCGAGAAAGCCCGCCGCCTGCTGGGTTATCAACCCGTCACGAGCCTGGCCACCGGGTTGCGCGCACAGGTCGCATGGCAGCGCACGCTCGCCTGACCCGCAGAGGTTCTTGAGCTTTCCCAGGGACCCTGTTGAGCAGGGGTTCGCAAACTACTTTTCGCCCGCAAAGCCACACCCTCTCTCCCTCGACTAAGCGGGGAGCATTTTCACCATCAACTTCATCACCCTGCTAAAACCCTGTAGGACCCCCCAGCAAGACGCGACGGGTGGCGACATCAGGATAATCGGCGGCGAGCTTGCGGGCCGCGGCGTCGCTGGCCGCGTCGCCCAAACGGGTGAGCGCGATGGCGGCGCAGTGGCGCGTGTCGGGCGCGTTGCGCAAATCGCCGACCACCTTGAGCAGAGCGGGCGCGGCGCGGCGGTCGCCGAGACGGCCGAGCGCCCAGGCGACACCGGCGCGCCAGCACGGCGTCAGGTCGTTATGCAGGAACAGCACGCCCGGTCCGAGCGGATCGGGGACGCCACTCGCGGCCTCCGGCGGCGACTGCTCCAGCGCGGCGATCAGGAAGTCCGCGGAGCCCCCATCACCCAGATGGCCGAGTGTGCGCGCGACGAAGAAGCACACCCAATGTTTGAGCGGCAGTTCCTGCACCACCGGGATGCCGCGGTCGAAGACCCGCGCGATGGTGTTCGTCAGCGCCTGATAACGCGTGAACACCTCGCGCAACCGCGGCGCCACGGCGCGATCGCGGCAGACGAGCGAGAGGATTTGCGCGGCGCGGATTTCCGGCCCCGGCTTGCCACCCCACGCGCCGTGGGTCCGCGCAAGCGCGGCGGCGATTTCCTTGTCCGGCGTCGCGCGCGTATCGCCGAGCGTCGCGAGGCACGTCTCCACCACCGCCGCGCCGCGCTCGCTGCGGCGGATGATGCGGCCGATGACCGTCTCATAATCATCGCACGCGGGGAACAGCGCGCGGTCGAAGTCGGTCGGCACCGACTCGATCAGCCGCGGCGCCAGTGCCGCGACGCTCGTCGCGCCACGCGCGTCGAGCGCCTCGGCGAGGAAGTAGTGGATAGGCGAGGCGTGACACGCCATCAGCGCGCCATGATCACCATACCAATGCGTGTAGGCGGGATAATCGCCAAGCGCAGCGAACGCGGCGATGAGCGCGGCTTCCGCCTCCGGCGTGGGGATCCGGCCGAGCGCCTCGGCGGCGGCCTCGGCAAAGAACAGGTTGCCGGTCGCCGGCTGGCCGTGCTGCTTCAGGATGCCGGCGAGCAGCGGCACAGCCGCGGCGTCGTGCAGGTAGCCGAGCGCGCGCAGCGCGGCTTGCGCCGTGCGTGGATTCACATCGGCCAGCGAGTTGAAGCGGGCACCATCGCCCTGATGCGTCTTGCGCCACTCCGGCAGCGGATTAACCTGGCAGGCGCGCCCCACGTAGGCACGCAACGCCGCGCGCGCCGCCTCGCCTCCGGTGTGACCGAGCGCCACCGCCGCCCGCCGTACCACGTCGCGGTTGTCGCTGCCCAATCGCGCCACCAACTCCCGCTCGATGTTGTCCCACGAATTCGTTTTGAACCACTCGTGCCCTTCCGCCCTTCGATGTTCGCTGTTGGATGTTCGGTGTTCGCTGCTCGTTCCTGCTTCATACCCCGTCAGGTTTTCCAACGCGATGTGCGTGGCGCCGGCGACGTCCGGATCGGCCGCGTCGAGCGTGGCGAGCAGCGGCGGCACGGAGTCGCGCGTGCCACAGGCGGCCAGCGCGAAGGCGGCGGCCACGCGCACCTCGCGCACCGGCTGCTGCAAACACTCGGCCAACGCCGGGGCGGCGGCAGGGTCGCGGAAGATGGCGAGACGTTGTGCGGCCGTTATTTTTTCCGCGGCGCTGCCGCTGCGCAGTTGCGCGATGAGTGCGGCGACCTCCTGCGCGCCGGTCGCCAACGGATCGGCCAGCACATCGTGGCGGTTCAGGCTGGCGACCTCGCGGTAGCGGTCAAACTGCATCTCCATCAGGCCGGTGACGGCGGCGTTGTTGCCGCGGAAGCGATGCGCGGTCGCGCCCCCGGTCAGCTTGAGCGGCGGCGTCCGCAGCGCCTGCATCACCGCCGGCGCCGTCGGCGGCGTGGACTGGCGCGACTGATGGCAGCCCACACAGCCGCGCTTCTCGCCGGGCCGCACGTAGATCCACGACATCTCGTTGAGCTCCGCGCGCCCCTCGCCGTCCACGGCCTGGAACGCGAGCGCCGTATCGGCCGGCACCTCGATGGCGAAGGAGCCGTCGGGCGCGAGTGGGACGGTGCCAAGCTCGGCGACATCGCTGCCGGCGTGGACGATGTAGGAGTGCGACGACCGCACCATCAGGCCGCGCCCCGCGAGCACGCGGATGGCGCGCACATGCGGCCAGCCGGCGGTGGTGTTCTTGGTGAAGCGCGCGTTCTGGCAGAAGAGCACGCCGGTCGCGCGCGGCGCGTCGGCCTTCGCCGCGTCCACCTTCGGCGGCAGCAGCGGCGGACGCGGGCGCGGGCCGAGGAAAACCGGCGAATGCAGCGGCGCGTCCGGCGCATCGAAGAGCACCGTCACGCGGTCGTGGCCGGCGCGCGGATCCACGAGGCCGATCTTCTCGTAGCTGTAGGACTGCACCGTGCGCTGCTGCTTTTTCACCGTCTTCAGGTAGGAGCTGGTGCGCGCCGTGGTGCAGAGCAGGCGGCCATCGGGCAGCGCGGCCACGTCGCCGGCGGCAACGCGGATATGCTGGAGATGCTGCGGCGCCGCGCCGGGCCGGCCGAGCGTGATGTCGCTGCCCGTGAGGAACGCGACGCGGCCATCGGGCAGCGGCGCGGGGCTGCCGCAGTTGAACGCGCGCAGCCGCCCGCCGTATTCGGGGCCGTTGTCGAGCCCGAACTCGGTGTAGCCCTCGGTGCCGTCGGGATGGATCGCGTGCAACAGTGTCTCCACCTTGCCACGGTCGAAGAAATTGTCGGAGCGGATGAACAAGAGCCGGCCGTCGGCGAGCACTTCCGGCTCGTTGTCGAAGATGAAGGTGTGCGTCAGCGGCTTGATGTCGCGGCCCTCGGCGGTCATCGTGAACAGGGCGCGCGACGGCGGGTTGTGGTATTCCTCGAACGTCCCGATCCGCGTCGAGGTGAAGGCCAGCCGGCCATCGGGCAGCTCGACCGGATCAATATCGTGGAACGGCCCGTCGGTCAGCCGTTGCAACCGCGAGCCATCGCTGCGCAGGCGATAGATGTGGAAGAACCCCTCACCCTCGCGCGCCATCGTGACATATATCCACTGACCGTCGAACGAGACGCTCGGCGCGCCGAGCGCGCCCTGCCCCGCATCGAGCAACATCTGCGGTTGCACTCCAGGCCGCGCCGGCCGCAGCGCGAACAGCTTACGGCCGACCTTCATCGGAGCGGGCAGGTCGTGCTCCGGGAACGCGCGCGAGTCGCGCGGATTGAAGATCGTCACGTTCAGGCTGTCGGCGCTCGTGCCGCGACCGCCGCGCGGGCGGTAGAGGCTGCAATCCTCGCCGACGAACGCGATGGCCTCCGGCCAGACGAAATCCTTGGCGGCGGCGGCTTCTGTGGCACCGGGTTGCTCCGGCGGGGGCGGACGCGCCGCGGCGGCGAGCCGGCTCCACGGCGCCATACCGAGCGGACCGAGTACGCGCGCGTGGCCCCACGTTGCGTCGTCAAACTGCGGCTGCTGCCAGTTCAAGTCGGCCGTGTCGTTCGCGCGCCATGTGCCGTGGCTGACGAACTCAATCTTGCGGCCATCGGCGAGTTGTGCGGTGAGTTTTGCGATCAGACCAGCCGCGCCGGGCGCGGTGTTGACCGCTTCGAGGGCGAGCACGTTGCGGCCGGGGACAAGCAGCTTCGCCACATCGAAATGCAGCGGTGTACCCCACGCGTTCGGCTCGATGCTCTCGCCAACCTCCTTGCCGTTGATCGCAAGGGTGAAGAGATTGTCGGCTGTCAGGATGATTTCCGCCGCCTTGACGACCGCCTTGTCCGGCAGCGCGAAGGCGGCGCGGAAATAAACCGAGCCTTCGGGGAAGTGGTTCAGCTTGAGTTGCGGATCGGCGGTGAACCAGACCCACTGCGCGCCCTCGAGGTCCGCGGCCGGACCTCGCAGCGCCAGCGCCAGCAGCAGCAGCAATATTCGTTTCATCGTCAAAGTGCCGCACAGTTTTTCCAAGGCTTGGAAAACTGCAAGCTGTTTTTTCCAAGGCCTGGAAATTAGGGCGGCTCTTTTTCCAGGGCTTGGAAACACGGACGTCGAAATTTTCCAAGCCTTGGGAAAATGAGCCCGCCGGGTTTCCAAGCCCTGGAAACCGGCCCGGCGGCTTTAGCTGATTTTGACCTTCGGGCGCGCGGTGTACTTGGTGTGTAACAGCGCAGGTCGCGTGGCAGCGGACACCGGCCTGACCTGCGGCGGTTAGGGCCGTGGTTTATTCCACCTTCTTTTCGCCGGGGCAGGCGTAGATGGTGATCGCGGGTTTGCCGGCGAGGAAGTCCTTGAGCTGCGCGCCGAAGTCCTTGAAGTGCTGCGTGGCGAAGTGTTCATCAATCGCCCCCTGGCTCTTCCACTCCTCGAAGAAGAAGAACACGCTCTTGTCGTAGGGATCCTGCAACAGGGTGTAACTGATGCAGCCGGGTTCGGCACGCGAGGCGGCGATAATCGGTTTGGCGGCGGCGAGGAACGCCTCCACTTTGTCGGCCTGTACCTGCAGGCGGGCGCCGATGAGCTGCTTGCCCTCGGGGGCCGCGGGCAGGGGCTTGCAGGTGGGGCAGCAGGAGGCCGCGAGCAGGGGCAGCAGCGCGAGGATCAGGAATCTTTTCATATTTTCTCCACGTGATTTTCTGCCGCGGCCGCCGCCCGGCACACGCCGCGCCGCGCAACCGCTTTAGGCAGGCGGCAGCGAAACATCCGCCGCCCGCCGAGTCAAGCTTGGAGCTTGGCTTTCACGGCAACCCCCGACTAGTATCGCCGCCATGAACGACGCCATCCCGCAGCACTACAACTTTGCGCACGATGTTCTCGAACGCCTCGGTCACGAGCGGCCCGCTGATCTCGCGCTGTGGTGGGTGGCGGAAAATGGCGGTGACGAGCGCAGGATTTCCTTTGGCGAGATGGCGGGTGAGCTGCGACGTGCGGCGGCATTCTTCGCGTCGCTCGGCGTCAAGCGGGGTGACTGTGTGATGGTGGTGCTGCAGCGCGTCCCGGAGTGGTGGGTCGCGGTACTCGGCCTGATCCGGCTGGGCGCGATACCGATTCCCGGCACGCCGTTACTGACCGTGAAGGATATCGCCTACCGCGTCAAGGCGGCCTCGGTGCGCGGTATCGTCACCGACGCCGCAGGCGCGGCGAAAGTCGGCGACTTTGCGGGGTTGCGCGTACTCGTCGGCGGGACGCAGGCGGGTTGGCACGACTTCGCCGCGGGCGTGCGTGGGGCCGATCCGAACCCGCCCTATGAGCCCTCGCACAGCAGCGACCCCGGCATCATCTACTTCACCAGCGGCACCACGGGCGAGGCGAAGATGGTGCTGCACACGCAGGTCAGCTACGGCATCGGCCATCGCGCGACCGGCGAGTGGCTCGACCTCGGGCCACGCGACAGGGTGTGGGCACTCGCCGATACCGGCTGGGCCAAGACGGCGTGGTCGAATTTCTTCGGGCCGTGGCTGCTGGGCGCGGCGGTCTTCACGCTCGACATGCGTGGCAAGTTCGATCCACACCTCGTGCTCGAGACGCTCACCCGGTTCCCGATCACCGTCTTCTGCTGCCCTGCGACCGCGCTGCGCCTGATCGTGCGCAAGGATCTCGCCGCCTACACATTCCCGCATCTGCGCCACTGCGTGAGCGCGGGCGAGGCGCTGAACCCGCCGGTCTACAAGACATGGAAGGACGCGACCGGCCTGCCGATCTACGAGGGCTATGGCCAGACGGAATCGGTCGTGATGGTCGCCAACCGCCGGCGCGATGGTCGTGAAATCCGGCCCGGCTCGATGGGCCATCCGACGCCGGGCTTTGACCTGGCCATCCTCGACGAGGATGGCCACGAGCTGCCGGCCGGTACAGTCGGCCAGCTCGCCGTGCGCATCCAGCCCCAACGGCCGCTCGGCCTGTTCCAGGAGTACTGGCGCAACCCGGAGGAGAACGCGCAACGCTTCGTTGGTCCGTGGTATCTGACCGGCGACACGGTGCAGATGGATGCCGAGGGTTATTACTGGTTTGTTGGCCGCGCCGACGATGTGATCAATTCCGCCAGTTACCGCATCGGCCCCGGCGAGGTCGAGAGCGCGTTGCTCGAGCATCCTGCGGTGCTCGAATGCGCCGCGGTCGGTGTGCCGGAGGAAATGCGCGGCGAGATCGTCAAGGCGTTCGTCGTGTTGCGCGAGGGCTACCTCGCCAGCGAGGCGCTCAAGCACGAATTACAGACACATTGCAAGGCCGTTACCGCGCCCTATAAATATCCACGGCTGATGGAGTTCGTGCCGTCGTTGCCGAAGACCGTCAGCGGCAAGATTCGACGGACTGAACTGCGCGCCCGCGAACGCGCACACCCTTCGTCCCTGCATCCGCGCCCGTGACCAGCGCGGGTGCAGCCCAACGGGATTCGTTGTCGTCGAGGCCTGTACCTGGCGCCCCGTGGAGGCCCCTGGCCACGGGCGTTGGCCAGCCTCAAGCAACATGGCCGGCAAAACCGCCGGCGCAAAAAGAAATTTGACAGCGCGCCCTGCGGTCTGCAACCTGACGGCGTTTTATAGAAAGGTGACCGGATGAAAACCATGATGAGTCTGGCCTTGGTGGGAATACTGGGGGCCGCGACGGCGGCGGAGGATAACGCCAGCGCGCTGCGCAATCTGGCGTGGGCGGCGGCGACGCTGGAGAAGATCGAAAGGGACGTGGGCGAAATCATCAGCGATCCGAAGGGCCCGGATGCGGTCGCACTGGCGACGGCGGTCGCCGATACGCATGCAAGGCTCGCGGCGCTGAAGCAGGTCGTGGCCATGGCGGACGCGGAGTCCGAAAGCATCGGCAAGGCGGCCGACGCGGCAAAGAATCTATCCGGCCTCGCCCACTGGACCATTGACCGCGCCAGCGATCTGGCCGGCAAGCAGACGACGCGGCGCAAGATGTTCGAGGAGCGCGCCGTGCTGGCCAAGACCGACTTTGGCCGGCAACTCGATGAGCTCCTGCTCGTCCTCGGCAAATGTTCGATCCGGCAGGCAGCGGCGCAGCTGGCCGATAAGCAGGCGGCCGTCACGGAGGCGGAGGCGGTGTGGAATCTCCAGACGCAACGCTTTGACCAACTGCTGGACGAGGCCGATAACGAGGCCGGCTGGCTGGAGCAGCGGGAGGAATTGCAGAACGCCATCCGCGACGCCGGCAAACAGCTCAAGCTCGATGAACTGGAGGCCGCGCGCGCGAAAGTCCGCGTCGCCCGCCACGCCCAGCAGAAGCTGGCGCTCGACAAGCAGCAGCTCGCCAACCAGATCGCGAAGCTCAACCTCCAGTCGCAACTGCTGGATGAAAAGGGTGGCCAGCTCAACGAGGCGGCCGACCGGGCGCGCGAGGCGTTCGAAGCAGCGCGCGGCAAGGTGCAGGAGGCGCTGGATGAGTGACGCCAGGCGCGTTGTCGTGCTGGCAGTGGCCTGTCTTGTTTGCGTATGCGTGACGGCCGGCGAGGATTGGCGGGAACTGGTCAAGCAGGCGGAGCCGTTACTGCCGCCGGGCGCGGGGCAGGTGCTCGCGATGCCGCCGGACCTCGGCCTGGCGAAGCCCTGCGAGGCAACGGACACGCCCGCGCAGTCGTTGATGCATATCACGATCAAGCAGGGTATTTCTCAATCGTGGAAGGCGCTGATCGGAAAAAACTTTTCCGCGCCGCTGGACAAGGGTGCCGTCTGCCTGCTGACGCTGCGCGCGCGGACGCTCGCCTCCACGGAGGCATCCGGCCGCGGCTACGCGGTGGCGAACGTGCAAATCAACGCCGCCCCCTACGAGAAAACGCTCGCCGAGGGTTTCAAGCCGGGTAAGGACTGGCAGGTCTTCACGTTCCCCTTCGTCGCCAAGTTCGATGTTCCGCCGGGCAAGGGCGGCTGCAATATCGCCCTGGGGTTCCAGGCGCAGACGCTGGAGATTGCCGACCTCCAGCTCTGGAAATTTCCGGCGGGTTTCGCGTTCAGCCGCCTGCCGCTGCCGCCGAAAACCTACGTGGGCCGCGAGGCCACCGCGCTGTGGCGTCAGGCCGCGCTGGAGCGCATCGGACAACTGCGGCGGCGCACCGTCGCCATCAACGTGGTGGACGCGGCGGGCCGGCCGGTCAGCGGCGCCAGCGTACACGTGGAGATGCTGCGGCACGCCTTCGGCTTCGGCAGCGCGATCACCGCCAGGCGGATGAACGCGACCGACGCGGATTCGCAGCAATACCAGCGCATCGTGGACGAGCATTTCAGCCGCGTGGTGATGGAGAACGACCTGAAGCACGAGCCGTGGAAACTGGCGCAGACGGAAAAGAACGGCGCCTTCCGCCGCTCCTGGAGCGCTGCGCTGCTGAACTGGTGCCAGGCGCGCGGCATCAGCGTGCGCGGCCACTATCTGTGCTGGGGCAACATGGAGCCGTGGACCGAGCGCCTCGAAAAGTCCGGCCAGCCGCAGGAAATCCGCACACAGATCCTTGCGCACGCGCGCTCGTTGACCGTCTTCGCCGATGGGCACGTCTGCGAGTATGACGCGATCAATCATCCCGTGCCGTTCAACCGCGTTTTGACCGACGTGCTCGGGCCGGACATCTTTGTGACCTTGATGCAGGACTTCCGCGCCCTGACCAGGACACCACTGTGGATCAACGAGGACCTGATCGAGCTCAACCGCGCCACGCGCTACTTCAAGGTGCTGGAGATGCTCAAGGCGCGTGGCGTGCAGCCGGATGGCGCGGGACTGATGTCGCACTTCCGCGACGGGAACCTGCCGTCCATCGCCGAGTTGCAGGGCTACCTCGACCGGCTCGCGCAGCTCGTGCCGCACGTCGAGGTGACCGAGTATGACTTGGAGACCAAGGACGACCAGTTGCATGCCGATCATCTGCGCGACATGTTGATCCTGCACTACGCGCATCCGGCCTGTACCGGCTTCGTCATGTGGGGCTTCTGGGAAGCGCAACACTGGCGGCCCGATGGCGCGCTATGGCGGAAGGACTGGACCGAGCGCCCCGGCGTCGCCGTCTGGCGCGAGTGGGTCAAGGGCAAGTGGTGGACACGCGCCGACCTCACCACCGCCGGCGACGGCAGCGCGACGTGCAGCGCCTACCACGGTTTGCACACGATCACTGTGACCCAGGATGGACGCACCACCACACAGCAGGCCACCATCACGCCGCAGTCGGCGGCGGTCATCAGCATCAAGTTACCGTGAAGGGAGCAACACACATGCACCACCATCCCTGCGCCAGCATCTGCGCCAGCCTTGCGCTCTGCGTGCCTATGCTGCGCGCCGACATGCTGAAGGACTCGCCGGTGAAGTTCCCCGACAAGGGCGCGCTGCCCTCGAAATATCCGCCGGACGTGAAGACGCCGCGCGAGTCGCCGGAAAAGGATTACTCGATCTTCGGCACACCGGAGCGGTCGCTGGCGCAGCTCGCAAAGATTCGCGCGGAGATGGTCAAGGGCACGTTCACGCCGCCGCCGACGGACTGGCAGTGGCTGCCGCGTACGCGCCAGACGCTGACCGAGGGCGGCGACCTGCATATCCTCGCGTTTGGCGATAGCATCGTCGCCGACACCATGCGCTCGGCGTGGCTCGCGAAGCTCGGCGAGGCCTATCCGAAGGCGAAGATCATCGGCACGGTCTACGTGCGCGGGGGCGGCGGCTGCCAGCACTACAAGGACGAGCAACGCATCCAGAAGAACATCCTGCCGCGCAAGCCCGACCTCGTGTTCATCGGCGGCATCAGCCAGCGCGATGTCGGCGCGATCCGCGAGTGCATCCACCAGTTGCGCGCCGGTTTGCCGAAGCTGGAAATCCTGCTCGCCAGCGGCGCGTTCGGCAGCAACGCCGACCCGCGCCTCCCGGCGGAGCTGGCCAAGGCGCCGCACTCCGGCAGCGCACCCTACGGCGCGGAGCTGAAGCAGCTCGCCGCCGGGGAGCACTGCGCCTACCTCGACATGACCACGCCGTGGGCCGAATACCTGAACTCCGCCAAGGTGCACCCGCACATCTTCTACCGCGACCGCGTCCACGCCAACGAATGCGGCGAACAGATCCTGTCGCAGATTCTGCTGGAATTTTTCCGGCCGTCCGCGCCCTGAACCTCCTGCCGCGGTCTCGACTATCCCCCTGGGCGCCCCGCCTGCCGGTCCACTTCAGCCATGTCCGCCAGCCCAAGCCGCAGACCTCGGTATCCGAGGTATGCAACTGTGCAGGCGCCAACACGCCCGCCTGTAGCGGCATAATGCCCGCTGGCGGAGCGCGCAGGCATCCGGGACACGCTGGTGGCTGCGACGGAGCAGTTCCCGGGCGCTTGCCAGCCCGGGGCCATACAGGCATGATGTTCTGGCAGCGGAGGCGTTATGAATTGGACCACCTTGCAGTTGCGGAAGGGATTGACGACGTTGATTGTGCTCGATGCGCTGGAGGAGGACGCATGGTATGCCTACAGCCTGCGCCGGGCGGTGCATGAGCGCACGCACGGGCTGTTCCGGTTCAGCGCAGGCGCCCTCTACCCGTTACTCCACACCTTGCGGATGCGTGGGCTGGTGCGCGTGCAGCGGCGCCGGGCCCACGGCCGCCTGCGCCTCTACTACACGTTGACCACCCAGGGTCGGCTGGCCCTGAATGAATTCCGCCGCGAATGGCACGTGCTGCAAAGCGCCATGGCGCAGGTGCTGCGCCCGGCTACACCCCGCCCGTAGTTCACGCCCTTCGCCGGGGGCCTCCAGTTCTCGACAGGCAAGATGGATCGCAGACGCCCATGAGGTCGCCGCCCCCGCAAAACCCCACTTCGTCCGGCCACGCCTCCCGTTGTGGCGCATACCTCGGTATCGGAGGTATACGGCAAGACCCGCCGCCTGGGCGGCACCGCCCGGCCCGGGTGCGCTTCCAGTGGCGCGGCCACCCCGCGGAACGAACAACGTCCAGCGGAAGTGGCTGTAAAGTGCGCGGTCATGGATACCTCGGTATCCGAGGTATGTATTCCGGCTGCCTACATGGTTGTCCCCGCCGGTGGCTTGTCAGCACGACTGTGTCCGGTGCAGGCCGAAGCAGGAGTGATGGCGGCGGTGGTGACGGATAAAACCCGGACGAGGGTTTGGCGTGACTTGCCGGCCGGTTCCTCTATATTGCCGCCATGAGACACGCATCCATTCCATCCAAGCTGTTTGTCGAGAACCGCGCGCGGCTGGCGAAGCTGCTGCCTCCGAAAACGCTCGCGGTCATCAACGCCAACGACATCCTGCCGACCAACGCCGATGGCTCGCTGCGGATGCAGCCGAACACCGATCTCTTCTACCTGACCGGCATCGAGCAGGAGGAGAGCATCCTGCTGCTGGCGCCGGACGCGTTCACCGAGAAGCTGCGCGAGGTCCTGTTCCTGCGCGAGCCGAGCGAGCACCTCAAGGTCTGGGAAGGCCACAAGCTCACCAAGGAGCAGGCGCAGAAGATCAGCGGCCTCACGCAGATCAAATGGCTCACGGAATTCCGTGGCGTGTTCCACCAGCTCATGTGCGAGCTGGAGGGCATCGCCCTCAACCGCAACGAGCACAACCGCGCGGCCGCCGAGGTCGAGACGCGCGACGACCGCTTCGTGCTGGACTGCCAGGCGCGCTATCCGCTGCACCGCTACCACCGGCTCGCGCCGCTGCTGAACCAGTTGCGCGTCGTGAAGTCCGCCGCGGAGCTGGAGCTGATCAAGCAGGCGTGCGCGATCACGCGCGCCGGTTTCCTGCGCGTGCTGCGCAAGGTGCGGCCCGGCTACAACGAGGCCGAGGTCGAGGCCGAGTTCGCGCACGAGTTCATCCGCCGCCGCGGCGCGTTCGCCTACACGCCGATCATCGCCGGCGGCGCGAACTCCTGCTGCCTGCACTACCAGCAGAACGACCAGCCCTGCCGCAAGGGCGAGGTGCTCCTGCTCGACGTCGCCGCCAGCTACGCCAACTACAACGCCGACCTCACGCGCACCATCCCCGTCAGCGGCAGATTCACGCGCCGCCAGCGGCAGGTCTATGACGCCGTGCTCCGCGTCGTGCGCGCGCAGACCAAGGCCGCCGTCCCCGGCAAACTGCACCGCGACTGGCAGAAGGAGGCCGAGGCGCTGATGACCGAGGAACTGCTCACGCTCGGCGTGCTCAAGCCGCGCGACGTGAAAAAGCAGGACCCCGACAAGCCCGCCTGCCGGAAATATTTCAACCACGGCCTCGGCCACTCGCTCGGCCTCGACGTCCACGACGTCTGGCCCGCGACCCAACCGTTCGCGCCCGGCTGGGTGCTGACGGTCGAGCCCGGCCTCTACCTGCCCGACGAAGGCTTCGGCATCCGCCTCGAAAACGACATCCTCATCACCGCCGACGGCACGGTTGACCTCATGGCCGACATCCCCATCGAAGCCGACGAGATCGAAGATCTGATGAACCGTTGATCAGCCGGACGGGCTCCCGCCTTATAGGAATAGTACCTGTCGGAAATTCCGCCCGGGGAATGATGGCCCTGCCCACTAGACCCAAGGGCACCCAGGTGGTTTGGATCAGGCCCTACCCCAAGGTCAAACGTGTTCCGGCAGACCTGCGAAGCCGAAGTAGCGGCGGGCGTTGTGATAGCAGATGTCGGCGACCATGTTCCCGACGAGCTTGAAGTCGTGCGGCAGCAGGCCGGCCTTCATCTCCGCACCGAGCTTCGCGCACAGGATGCGGCGGAAGTATTCGTGGCGCGTGTAGGAGAGGAACGAGCGCGAGTCCGTCAGCATCCCGACGAACCGACTCAAAAGCCCGAGGTTGCCGAGCGCGGTCAACTGCTGCTCCATCCCGTCTTTCTGGTCGAGGAACCACCAGCCGCTGCCGAACTGGATCTTGCCGGGCGTGACGCCGTCCTGGAAGTTGCCGATCATGGTCGCCATGATCGCGTTGTCGGCCGGGTTGATGTTGTAGAGGATCGTGCGCGGCAGCTTGCCGAGGCGGTCGAGGCCATCGAGGAAATCTGAGAGCGCGCGGCCGTGGTGGAAATCGCCGATGGAGTCGCAGCCCTTGTCGGCGCCGAGTGCCTTGAAGATGCGGCTGTTGTTGTTGCGCAGCACGCCCACGTGCAACTGCATCGTCCAGTTCTTCTCCGCGTTCAGCAACCCGAAGAAGTGCAGCAGCGCGGACTTGAACGCGAGCGTCTCCTCCGCGTTCAGCGCCCCGCCGCCGCGCAGCTTGCGGAACGACGCGGTGACGCCGGCCTCCGTGTAGGCGCCGGCATAGATGGTCTCCAGCCCGTGATCGGAAAGGCGGCAGCCCGCCTGGTGGAAAAAGTCGTGCCGCCGCTTGAGCGCGCCGAGGAAATCGTCGTAGGTGGCGATCTTCGTGCCCGCGGCCGCCGCGAGCTTATCGGTCCACGCGTTCCAGTTTTCCGGCACTTCCACCGCCATCGCCTTGTCCGGCCGGAAAGTCGGCAGCATCTGGACCTTGAACTTCTTGTCCTTCGCCACCGCCAGGTGATGCTCCAACGAATCGATCGGATCATCGGTCGTGCAGACGAGCACCACGTTCATCTGCCGCATGATACCGCGCGCGGAAAACTCCGGCTTCGCGAGCAGCTTGTTGCAGTCGTCCCAGATGCCCTGCGCCGTATCCGGCCCGAGCAATCGGTCGCTGATGCCGAACGGCCGCTTCAGCTCCAGATGCGTCCAGTGATAGAGCGGATTGCAGAGCGTCTGCGGCACCGTCTCCGCCCACTTCTGGAATTTTTCCCGGTCAGACGCCTCGCCCGTACAGAACCGCTCCGCCACGCCATTGGACCGCAGCGCGCGCCACTTATAATGATCGCCCGCCAGCCAGATCTGCGTCAGGTTCTTCCAGCGGTGATCGGTGGCCACCTCCGCCGACGGCAGATGGCAGTGGTAGTCGATGATCGGCAGCTCCGCCGCGTAATCGTGATACAGCCGCCGCGCCGCTTTCGTCGACAGCAGAAAATCCTCGGTGATGAAAACGTCTTTGTTCTTGGCCATGATCGTTTCTCCGTTGGTTCGCGCGGGATGCTAGCGGCCAGTCGAAGAGGATTCGAGAGGAAAATACTCGTCTGACTAATTCTAGGAAAGGCGCAATCCGTGACGGTTCATTTTATCAAGCAACTTATTGACAAGGCGGGAGCTGCAATTCCGCAGTGAGAAAAACTGTTTAGGGCGCAATGAAACGAGGACTCTGGGTTTACACCAATCCTGGAAGCTCAAATTGTCGCGGCGAGCGAAGCGATCAAAATACCGCTTTAGAAGATCCACCTCACGATCGTCAAACCACGACTCGCAATTTAGATCCCACTCAGCAGGTGTTTTCCGAAGTGTTTTCGAGGTTGTACTCGTCGTTGCTCGCACAAGCGATGGCTCCGGCGATTTGACTGGCTGCGGCTTGCGTTGATAACTGTGGATGATTGGCTCTTGACGCTGAATAACAGTTGAACCCATCACGTTGACAAATTCAGAAGGCTCCCGCTCATAGAGCAAAAATAATTGGTCACGAGCGCGGGTCATGGCCACATATAACCTCAGTGCATCACGCCAAACTTCTTCGGGAGCGACACCAGTTGCAGGGAATAAACGGCGTTCACACCCGATGATGACAACCAATCGAAACTCAAAGCCTTTTAAGTCATGAATACTTCCAACAACCATATGCTGAGTGTGTCGAATGCAATCGCCCGATAGTACGTCAGCTTCCATATTTTCTGGTTGCTGCGCCAGTATGCTATCGATGGTCAAATTTTCTGGTGCCGCAGTCGCGATACAAACTGTCCATGGTTCCGTATTGTCGCCCTTAATACACTCAAGGGCGAGTTCCCAAGCCTTGCAGATTTGATTGTCAGTCTGTAGCACTATTGGCGGGTTCGTTTCACGTTGAGCCAATTCAGGGTCAAGAACTTCGATTTCCTCTCCCTGTAAACCAGCTAGCTTACCATAGTGATTCGCGAGAGTGCTCGCCGCCCTAAGAATCTGCCGACTGTTTCTGTAATTCTTCTTAATTTCCCTCTGGGTAAAACTTCCTTTTGCCAGCCCTGCATCTGCAAGCTTGAGTCGCTTGACCAGTATGCGTTGCACTGTGTCGCCCGACAGAAACAAACCGTTTTCCTGTTCAGTGACAACATGACCAAGAAGCCGGATATCAAGTGTTGAAAGATCCTGAAATTCATCGACCAAAAGGCACCGAAACTTTTTGCTTTCGGGGAGTTGACGAATTTCACGCCAGGCCGGTGTCAAGGCCTGAGTCAATTCGACCATATCAACAACTGCGCCATGAATCATCCACTCCTCAAAAAGCAATAATATCTTGAGCACCTGCTGTCGTTGTCTTGCCAGGAATTGAGGCGTATTGCCTCGTCCTACCCGCGGATATTCAGTAGCGTCTAAATATCTGCCCCGCTCAACGAGGGCAAGCCCACTCCGGACAAGTGTGCATTCCTCTTGAAGATAACGTGAGGCGTCTATTCTCGCCTCTCTCAAAAGCCCCTCTAACTCCATCAAGGCGCCCTTGACTTCGGGGTCTCTCGCGTTGAAAAAATCTTCCCAAGTGTCAGCGGCAGTTTCACCACTGCGCAAGTCAATTTCATTTGCGAAATTTGCTTTATTTACCAATGCCACAGTTTCCTGTAATCGCTGACTGCCAGGGGCCAATTGTAAAAGTTGCTGAAGGTAGCGATCAGGGCCAAGGTGGTGAATCAGTTCGCGGAAATAGTCATAAAAAGCCATGACAAAAATATTCCGGCGCTCCTCTTCAGTGCAAAGCTGGCAAACCAAATTCTTCAATAATTTTGCCAGCGACCGATTCAACGTCATAACACCGATGCGCTCGTTGGGATATTTTCGCGCTAGGTGACGAGCACGGTGAACCAGAATACACGTCTTTCCGCTTCCCGATACGCCGGTTAATACGACGGGACGATCAAAGTCGGCTTCAGCGACACGCTTCTGATCAGGGTGCAGGAATAACATCCAGTCTTGGAAATGAACAGGATCCAACAAACGATCCAGTTCTTCCTTCGAGAGGTCGTTTACAACTACAACTTGATCTGAATTAACAATTGACGAGGCGGCCTCATCACCGATGAGTCCGGCATCTTTCAATGGACTTGCCTCGCCACTTCGCAAACTAATCCTTGTCTCGGCTCCTGCAATATCTCCCACACGGATGAGGGAAATTATGTCACGCAAAAAAGCGCGGAGATCAGCATTGGGTAAGGCCTCCAAAATCTCTACCGCTTCCTCATCGGTGGATTCTTCATCCAACTCTTCGAGGTGACGGCATATGAGGCGTTGAGGCACAAGACTCGATAGATCTAATCCTTTGACCCGCGAGAAGTAAGGAAGATTATCCGCTGTTGGAGATGGCGCTGGGAGATTTGCTTGATCCATTTCGGTTGTGATAACTGTTGTTGTGATGCGGCTTGTTAATCCATCAACAGCCAGCGTCATCCCGGCGTGCGCTGAGAGCCAGTGCTGAACTTCGCCGGGATCTCCAAGAAAAAACGGGTAATAATTTCGCCCAGCTTGAATCATTACCAGCAAACAAACATCATTGATTTGAAAAATACGCGCGCCATGCACCCGGTCGTCCTCAGTTGACTCGCGCTCAGAAAAAGGATTTCGTCCATGGCGGACCGTATCAAACAAATGACGCACAATCATGGCACCTGCGCTCCGTGCACCGCCAGCGTTTCGCATCCTAAGCTCATGATCCCGAAAATTTGACTCTTTATGATAGACAATTTGGATTTGGAGCGGCCTCGCTCCAGTGACTGCAATTGTTTCAAGCGGTTTGCCAGCAGGAAGCGAGTTTGTGTATAAATGCCGATTCTGAAACCCACGTAACTGTAAAAACTTCTCTAGCTCCAAATCTGAAAGACAAATTTCTGAACTATGTAAACCGGCAAGCTTGTTCGCGACGCGATCTAAATCGGTTACGTGAAACCATGGGCCAACACGTTCATCGAAAACTATCGGTTTCCCAAACAAAACAACGCCGTTGACCTGCCCCCATCTCGTGTCTTGCGGGGACGAGATAAACTGCCCTTGAAACTGCTTTAACCAACCCATAAGCGTAAATCTATAGGCGCGGACTTGAAGGAAAGGATTTGGATACCGCCCTCCTTTGACTTCCAGTTCATCGGCGTACCATTCCGTATTTTCTGAAAAATGAATCTTTCCGCCGTAATTCTTCATCTCAACGACAGATATGGCGTTGCGCTTGATAAAAATGGCGTCCAGTTCCACGCCATTGAACATGACGTTTCCTATGAGAATGTACAGGCCAGGCTCATCCTTAAATCGTTGAGTGAGCACTCGGACGAGTGAATCGAACATCGCATTCTCATGCGCATGTTCGAATCCTGTGGGCAAATAGGCCTTGAATGGCATCTTGCTACCTCCCTTTACACGGCCCTATGAATGCGATGAATAACATTTGCAACAAAATCATAAGAGCGCAGTCCCCGTAGCATTTTTGATCTAGCGAGTACAGATATTTTGGGTCGTAAATGCGCAACTCGCGAGTTGCGGTGTTCGATTAAGATGACGCACCGGACCACTGACAACCAACGCTGTGGCTGCTATGGTCGCGGGGATGCAAAGCGAGCTTGAGATTATTTTGGCCAGCCGGTCGCAGCGGCGGCGGGTACCATGAAGATACTTATACTCGATGGTTGTGCGGTGGAGCAGTTGGCGGTGGCGTGGCTGGTGGAGAGCTGTCGCGCGCGCGGGTGGGAGGCGGAGGTGCTGGCGTTGCGGGGGCGGCAGATCGCGCCGTGTACCGGCTGCTTCGGCTGCTGGCTGCGGACGCCGGGCATCTGCACGACCGATGACGATGGCCGCGAGGTGCTCCGGCAGATCGTGCAGAGCGATGGCACCCTCCTGCTGACGCCCGTGACGTTCGGCGGCTACTCGGCCCTGCTCAAGCGCGCGCTCGACCGCATCATCCCGATGATCTCGCCGTTCTTCGCCACGGTGAACGGCGAGACGCATCACCGCCTGCGCTATACCCGCCAGCCGCGCTTCGGCGCGGTTGGCCTGGCGGGCGATGATGACGCGGAGGAAGCCACGACTTTCCGGACGCTCGCCGCGCGCAACGCGCTGAACTGGCACGAGCCACAGCCGGTCATCGCGCTCCTGCGCGCGGATACCGACGCCGCCGCGGCGCGCGCGCTGCTGGCGACCACCTTCGACGCGGCGGGGTGGAAATGAGCACGACGAACCAGGCCGTCCTGTTGATCGGCAGCCCGCGCGGCACGCACAGTACGTCGGGCCAGCTTGGCGCATTTCTGCTTGAGCGCCTGCGCGCGCAGGGCTGGAGCGCGAGTACGTTCGTCGCGCGCAAGGTCATGGCCAACGCGGCAGCGTGGACGGAACTGGAGCGCGCGCTGGCCGCGGCCGATTTGTTGATCGTGGCGACGCCGCTCTATGTGGACTCCCTGCCCGCGCCATTGATCGAGACGTTCGAGCGTCTGCACGAACTGCGGCGCGCCACGGCGCCGGTCAAGGCACAGCGCATGGTCGCCGTGATGAATTGCGGGTTCCCCGAGGCGAGCCAGAACGCGACGGCGCTGGCGATCTGCCGCCATTTTGCGCGGCGCGCGGATTTTCGCTGGGACGGCGGGCTGGCGCTCGGCATGGGCGGGATGCTCTCCGGCCAGCCCATCGCGGAGCGCAGCCGGACGCACAAGGTGGCGGTGGCGCTACAGCGCGCGGCGGCGGACCTCCTCGCGGGCGGCCCGGTTTCCGGCGAAGCCATCGCCGCACTGGCGCAGCCGCTGATGCCGCGCTGGCTCTATCGCTTGATGGGCGAAGTTTCGTTCCGCCTGTTCGCGTGGCGGAAGGGCGTCTACCGGCTCGGCGCGCAGCCCTACGCGCGCGAAGGCGGCTGACAATTTCGCCGGTTCCCGTTATGGTCGCGGCGATGCCAACGCCCGACATCATCCTTGCCAGCCGCTCGCCGCGGCGGCGCGACCTGCTCGCGCTGCTCGGCCGGCCGTTCCGCATTCTCGAGCCGGAGCACGAGGAGCAGCGGCAGCCGGGCGAGCACGCGGCCGACTATGCGGTTCGCAACGCGCGCGAGAAGGCGCGCTCGGTCCGCCACCACGCGGCGGAAAATTTCCTCATCATCGGCGCCGATACGATCGTGGTGGTGGATGATGCCATCCTGGAAAAGCCGCGCGACGCCGCCGACGCGCGCGCGATGCTGCGGCTACTTTCCGGCCGCCAGCACGAGGTCGTCACCGGCCTCGCGCTGCTGACGCCCGCGGGCGAGCGTTGCTGGCCGGTGCGCACGCAGGTGGTCTTCCGCGCGCTGAGCGCCGCCGAGATCGAAGCCTACCTCGCCACCGGCGAGCCGTTCGACAAGGCGGGCGCCTACGGCATCCAGGGCCACGCCGCGCACATGGTCAGCGAGATCAACGGCTCCTACACCAACGTCGTCGGCCTGCCGCTCGCGGAAGTCGCCGAGGCGCTGCAGAAGATCGGCCACGGATCACACGGATCACACAGAAAAGAAAACCATCCACAGATTGCACCGATTACACAGATGGGGAATGTGGATAGGCACTGATGAGAACCTCACGCGGCGCGTGAGCTCCTGCAGGTGAGCTACGGGTCCGCGGCCTGGACCGCGCTGGCAGCGGAACAGAGTTTCACAAAATCATGGTTACAAAATCAGAGGGGAACGTGTGTGCGGAGGCATGATTTTGTTGCCATGATTTTGTGAACTGCTTGGAAGGAAAATATTCCATCCGCAGATTGCACCGATTACACAGCTTCGGAATGCGGATGGGCAACGACGGGAGCCGCACGCGGAGCGTGAGGCTCTGTTGTTGCTTTTCCCGTCTGTGTAATCGGTGACATCTGTGGATAAACTTCTTTGGTTGCGGGTAGTCACGTTAGGTTCTTTCGTGGCTATGCAAAAGTCATCGCGTACGTAGTGGCTGCGGCCCGTCTTGCGCGGAGCGGGGGGCGCGGCTATAGTCCGCGCACCGAAAACGGAAGTAGAAAGGGAACGCAATGCAAACTCCATCCACGCAGCGGGCGGTGCAATTGGTCGGGCCGGACCAACTCCAGCTTAACGGCGCGAAGGCCGTCCACCAGCCGGGGCCGCACCAGATCCTGTGTCGCGTTGAGGTTTGCGGGCTGTGCTTTTCCGACCTCAAGCTGCTCAAGCAATTTTCCGCGCACGTCCGCAAGTCGCCGGTCCTGACCGGCATCACCGAGGGCGCGCTCAAGGAAATCGCCGCCTACGTGCCGAACGAGGCGCCGACGGTGCCGGGCCACGAGGCGGTGGTCACCGTGGTCGCCGCCGGTCCCGGCGTGGAGAAGTGCAAGGTCGGCGGGCGCTACCTCGTGCAGACCGACTACCGCTGGCTGCGCACCGCCAGTTCCAACGCGGCGTTCGGCTACAACTTCGAGGGCGGCCTGCAGGAATTTGTGCTGCTCGATGAACGCGTCTATGTGGCGCCCGACGGGCAGTCGATGATGATCGAGATCACCAGCGACAAGTCGTCCTCCGCGCTCGCACTGTGCGAGCCGTGGGCGTGTGTCGAGGACGCCTACGTGGTGGCGGAGCGGCAGACGCTCAAGGCCAGCGGCCGGCTGCTGATCGTTGCCGATGCCAAGCCCGACGCGTGCGTGATCGACAAGCTGCTCAAGCAGTACACGCCGGCCAAGTTCGCGTGCGTCAGCGCCTTCCCGCCGCCGCCGGCGCTCGCGATGCAACCGGAAAAATGCGCCGACCTCGCCGCCGTGCCGGAGAACGCGTTCGACGACATCCTCTATTTCGGCGCCAACGCCGACAGCGTGGAAAAACTTTTTGCCAAGCTCGCGCCGGCGGGCCTGCTCGTCATCTGCCAGTGCGGTCAGAAATTCGGGCGGCCGGTGACAACCGCGGTCGGCCGCGTCCACTACGGCGGCATCCGCATCGTCGGTACGCCGGGCAGCGAGCCGGGCGACGCGCTGCGGAGCATCCCGGCGACCGGCGAAGTCCGCAAGGGCGACAAGCTCAACGTCATCGGCGCGGGTGGCCCGATGGGCGTGATGCACGTCGTCCGCAACCTCTGCCAGGGCGTGCCCGGCATCAGCGTTTACGCGGGCGACTTGAGCGATGAGCGCCTCGCCGCGCTCACGTCCATCGCCGGCCCGATTGCGCAGAAGAACAACCTCGGCTATCTCCCGTACAACGCGAAGACCAATCCGCCGGCGGGCGTCGCGTTCGACTACGCCGCCGTCATGGCGCCGGTGCCCGCGCTCGTCGCCGCCGCGGTGACGCAAGCCGCGCCGCGCGGCCGCATCAACATCTTCGCCGGCATCCCCGCGACGGTCAGCGGCCCGATGGATCTCGACGCCTATTGCGCGAAGGGCTGTTACTTCATCGGCACCAGCGGCTCGACGCTCGACGATATGCTCGCGCTCAAGCGCAAGGTCGAGAACGGCCAGCTCGACACCAACGTCTCCGTCGCCGCCGTCTGCGGGCTGGAGGGCGCGATCGAGGGCATCCGCGCGGTGGAGAAGCAGCAGATCCCCGGTAAGATCCTCGTCTATCCCGCGTGCCAGGGCCTCGGCGTCACGCCGCTTCCAAGCCTCGGGAAAAACCTGCCCGCGGTTTTCCAAGCCTTGGAAAACGGCCTGTGGACGAAGCGCGCCGAGGCGGCGCTGCTGGCCGCCTATCCTTGACGCCGGCCCCGGCCCGCGCCGCCGCCGGAAAAAATTTCCAAGGTCTGGAAAAGCGGGAACGGTGTTTTTCCAAGGCTTGGAAAATTGCGCGGAAATTTTTCCAGGCCCCGGAAAAAACCGGAGCGGTTGCTGTAGCGGCGGCTGGATTTCCATCTACATGATTGACTCTACCTGCGAAATCTATATCGTGACATCAGTGATTTGAAGAATGAAGGACGCACCGAGGATCGCTTAATTCACTGGATCAGGAGTTGCGATGGGCTTGCGAGGGCGCTTGATGATCTTGGTACTGCTGGCGATTCTGCCGGCGCTGGCGATCATCCTCTATTCCACGGCCAATGAACGGCACATTCACACCGAATTGATTCAGCAGGATGCGCTGACCTGCGCCAAGGTGGCGGCTACACATCTCGGTCAGGATGTCGAGGGCATCCGGCAGGTGTTGCTGGCGGTGGCCACCTTGCCGGAAGCACATGGCGACAACCTGGCCGCCTGTAATCTGATGCTGACCAATCTGCTCGCCCAATACCCCTATTACGGCAATATCGGTCTGGTCAATGCCGAGGGACTCCATCTGGCCAGCGCGCTGCCTTTTTCCCCCGGCTTGAGCGCGGCCGATCGAAGCTGGTTCCAGCAACTACAGGGCACCCGGGCTTTCGCCGCGGGCGATTTCCAAATCGGCCGCATCACCAGGAAAGCGACGCTCAACTTCGGTTATCCACTCAAGGATCCGTCGGGCGCGGTGATCCGCGCGCTCTACATCGCGCTCGACTTGCGCTGGCTCAACCGGCAACTGGCAACGGAGAGCCTGCCGCCGGGGGCGGTCCTCACCGTTTTTGACCGCCACGGCACCGTGCTGGCTCGGAGCGCCGACGCGGACCAGTGGATCGGTAAAAATTTTCCTGATGCTCCGTTGATCCAGCGCGCGAAGAGCCAGCCGAGCGGCACGGAGGAACTGGAAGGCCTGGATGGCGTCGCGCGCATCTATGCCTTTGCCGCGGTGGGCGGCACAACCAAGGCCTTCTACGTGGCGGTGGGCATTCCGCGCGCGATCGCCATGGCGCACGTGCAGAACCGGCTCCGGGTGGATGTGAGCGTGTTGCTCTGCGCCACCTTGCTGGCCATGGCGGCGGCGTGGCTGGGCGGGCGGGTTTTTGTGATCCAACCCGTGACTAGGTTGATTCAGGCCACCGACCAGTTGACCCAAGGTGCTCGAAACACCCGTGTGGCTACAGCGGGTTTGAGTACGGAACTGGCGCAACTGGGGCAGGCGTTCAATTTCATGGCCGAGTCGCTTCAGAAACAAACCGCGGCACAGGAGCGGGCGGCGGAAAAACTGCGGGCCAGCGAGGCCATGCTCAACGAAACCGGCCGGATGGCCAAGATCGGCGGCTGGGCTATTGATCTGGAAAAGGGCACGCTGACGTGGACGCGGGAGGTCTATGCCATCCACGAGGTGGCGGATGATTTCCGACCGACGGTTGAGGCCGCCATCAACTTCTATGCGCCAGAGTCGCGTCCCATCATCCAGCAAGCGGTGGAACGGGCCCTCCAGTCTGGTGAACCGTTTGATGTCGAGTTGGAGGTGATCACGGCGCAAAACCACCGCATCTGGGTGCAGGCGATCGGCCATGCGCTGCTCGTCGGCGGCCAGGCCAAGACCATCACGGGGACCATCCAGAACATCACCGAGCGCAAGCGGGCCGAAGCCGAGCACGACGCGTTGGCCCAGCAACGGCAACTCGCGCTGGATGCGGCGCGCCTGGGTTGGTGGCACTACGACCCCATCACCAAAATCGCGACATGGGATGACCGCTACAAGGAAATCTTCGGCGTCACCGGCCACCAGCAGCCCAACGAGGAAATCCTCGCCCGGATGCATCCCGATGATCTGCCGGGCGTGTGGGCGAAAGTCGAGGCCGCGCTGAACCCCGTGGATCCCAAAACCTATGCGGCGGAATATCGGATGAGGCTACCCGGCGATATCATCCGTTGGGTTCAAGCCTATGGCTTGGCCCTCTTTGCAGGGGAAGGCGCGCAGCGCAGCGCCGTCAGTTTTGTCGGCACCGTCGAGGACATCACCGAGCGCAAACGCCAGCAGGCCATCAACGCCGCGCGTTTGCACCTGTTGCAGTTTGCCGCGCAGCATTCCCTGGATGAGTTACTTGAGGCCACCTTGAATGAGGCCGAGCGCCTGACCGGCAGCCTGATCGGTTTCTATCATTTTGTGGACGACGATCAGATCGCGCTCACGCTCCAGAACTGGTCCACGCGCACCAAGGCCACCTTCTGCAAGGCGGGAGGCAAGGGCGCGCACTATGCCATAGACCAGGCTGGCGTCTGGGTGGATTGCGTCCACCAGCGCAAGCCGGTCATCCATAACGACTATGCGACCCTGCCGCACCGGAAGGGCCTGCCGGAAGGCCATGCCCCCGTGCTCCGTGAACTGGTGGTGCCGGTCATGCGTGGCGAAAAAATCATGGCTATTTTGGGCGTCGGGAACAAACCCGGTGACTATGACGAGAAAGACGTGGAGACCGTGGCGCTCCTGGCCGACCTGGCGTGGGAGATTGCCGAGCGCAAACGGGCCGAGGAGGAACTCCACCGCCTCAATATCGAACTGGAGCAACGGGTTCAGGAACGCACCGCGCAACTGGAGGCGGCCAACAAGGAGTTGGAGGCCTTCAGCTATTCCGTCTCGCACGACCTGCGTGCCCCCCTGCGTGCCGTGGATGGGTTCAGCCATGCGCTGGCCCAGGACTATGGCGACAAACTGGAGGCCGAGGGGCAGGACTTCCTGAAACGCATCCGGACGGCCGCCAAACGGATGGGCATGTTGATTGACGACATGCTGATGCTCTCCCGGGTCAACCGGGCCACCCTGCGGAAGCAGACCGTGGATATCAGCGCCCTGGCGCAAACTGTCCTGACCGAACTCCAGGACGTTGATCCGCAACGACGGATGGACCTACAGGTGGCCGCAAACCTGCGGGCACAGGCTGATCCCAACCTTGTGCGCATCGTGTTCGAGAACCTGCTGGGCAACGCCTGGAAATTCACCTCCAAGACGCCGCAGGCTCGGATCGAGGTCGGGCAGGCGGCGAGTGGCGAAGGAGGCCCCCTCGCCCCTCGACACTCGTCTTTCGTCACCTTCTTCGTCCGCGATAATGGCGCGGGCTTCGACATGGCCTATGTGGACAAACTGTTTGGCGCCTTTCAGCGCCTCCATAGGTCGGAGGACTTCCCCGGCACCGGCATCGGCTTGGCGACCGTGGCGCGTATCATCCACCGTCACGGCGGCGAAGTCCGGGCCGAGGGCGCGGTGGACCAAGGGGCCACCTTTTATTTCTCCCTGGAACAGACCGACAAGGGAGGAAAGGAGTGACATGAAAAGCAGCTCAAAAAACATCCTGCTGGTGGAGGATAACCAGGACGACGAACTCTTGACCCTGCGCGGACTGCGGCAGGGAAACATCATCAACAAGATCATTGTGGCCCACGACGGCCAGGAGGCGCTGGATCATCTGTTTGGCACTGGCGGGCGCGAAAAGGTAGAGCCCACCGTGGTCCTGTTGGATTTGAAACTGCCCAAGGTGGATGGTCTCGAGGTGCTGCGGCGCATCCGCGCCAACGAGAGCACGCGAAAACTGCCGGTGGTCGTCCTGACCTCTTCCACCCACGAACAGGATATGGTCGAAAGTTACAAACTGGGTTGCAACAGCTACGTCCGCAAGCCGGTGGACTTCGACCAGTTCATCGAGGCCGCGCGGCAGTTGAAACTTTACTGGCTGGTGTTGAACGAAAATCCTCCCACACCCTAGGCGGGCATACCATGACACCCCATCCCCTGCGCGTCTTGCTGGTGGAAGACAACGTTGACGATGCCGCGTTGTTACTCCGGTTGTTGAAGGAGGGGCACTATGATCCGGTCTGGGAACGCGTGGACTCGCCGGCCAGCCTGCAGGCCGCCCTGACACGCCAGACGTGGGACATCGTCATCAGCGATTTTGCCATGCCCCAGTTCGATGGGCTCACGGCCCTGCAAATCGTGAGAGCCCATGACGCACTCCTGCCCTTTTTGCTGGTCTCCGGCACCGTGGGCGAAGACATCGCCGTGGGCGCGATGCGGGCCGGCGCCAACGACTATGTGATGAAGGACAAACCCACGCGCCTGCTGCCCGCCATCGCGCGCGAGTTGCATGAGGCCGCCGCACATCGCAAGCAGCAGGCCGCCCAGCAGGCGCTGGCGGAAAGCGAGGAGCGCTTCCGCAGTTTCATGCGGCACTTTCCCGGCCTGGCCTATGTGAAGGACGCGGCCGGCCGCGCGCTCTTTGTCAACAAGGGGTTCGCCACCTACCTCGGCATGGACCCGGCCACGCTGCTCGGCAAGACGAACCATGACCTGTTCCCCGCGGATTTTGCCGACAAGCTGACGCGGGATGACCAGCAGGTTCTGACCTCCGGCCAGAGCATGGACATCGAGGAACATTTTGCCGGACGCACGTGGAGCACCTACAAGTTTCCCATCGGGCCGGATGGGGGCACCAAGTTGCTGGCTGGCTTCACCCTGGACATCAGCGCCCACAAGCAGGCCGAGGGGGCCATCCGCGAAGGCGCGCGCCGCTGGCAGAATACGTTCGACGCTGTCCACGACGCCATCCTGATCCTGGACACGGAGCAACACATTTTGCAAGGCAACCGCGCCGCGGAAGTCCTGCTCGGCAAAACCGCCACTGACATGCTCAACCGCCCGTGCTGGGAAGTCATTCATGACCGCCTCGAACCACCCGGCGAATGTCCCGTCCAAAAAATGCGCACGAGCATGCGCCACGAGTCCGTGGAAATGGAGTTCGCCTCCAAATACTGGGTGGTGGAAGCCGACCCCATCCTGGATGAACACGGAAAACTGGCGGGGGTGGTGCATACGATCCGCGACATGACCGAGTACAAGCAACTACAGACCCAACTGGCGCAGGCCCAGAAAATGGAAAGCATCGGGCAGCTCGCCGGCGGCGTGGCCCACGACTTCAACAACCTGCTGCAAGCCCTTATGGGTTATGCCGAACTCCTTCTGGGCCAGACCCCGGCCAGCGATGAGCGGCATGCCGACTTGCTGGAGATCCACAAGACCGGCCAGCGCGCCGCCGACCTGACGCGTCAACTGCTGGCCTTTGCGCGCAAGCAAACCGTCGCGCCCAAGGTGCTCGACTTGAATGAGTCCATCGAGGGCCTGCTGAAGATGCTGCGCCGCCTGATCGGCGAACATATCGAACTGGTATGGACGCCGGGCTCCAAGCTCTGGCCCATCTGGATGGACCCCGCCCAACTCGATCAAATTCTCGCCAACCTGCTGGTCAACGCCCGCGATGCCATCACTGGCCAGGGCCGCATCACCCTGGCCACGGATATTCAGACCATGGATGCCGACGCCTGCAGCCGCTTTGTGGAAGCCACCCCCGGCGATTATGTCTTGTTGAGCGTGTTCGATACCGGCTGCGGCATGACCCCGGAAATCCAGGCGCGCATTTTCGAACCGTTCTTCACCACCAAGGGAGTGGGCCAGGGAACCGGCCTGGGCCTCGCCACTGTCTATGGCATCATCAAGCAAAACCACGGCTTCATCACCGTCCAGAGCGCGCCGGGCAAGGGCACGGCCTTCCACCTCTTCCTGCCGCGGCACACGGGCGCCGCCGAGCCGATCGGGCAGCGTATAACCGCGCTGCCGCAGGGCCGGGGAGAAACCATCTTGCTGGTCGAGGACGAGGTGGCGATTCTGAAATTGAGCCGGCGCCTGTTGGAACGTTTGGGCTATACGGTCCTGATGGCCCCGACCCCGCGCGCAGCCCTGGCGCTGGCCGAACGCCCCTCCAGTGCCCTCCACCTGCTGGTGACCGATGTGGTCATGCCGGAGATCTCCGGCCGCGAACTTTCCCAACGCCTGCACACCCGTCATCCCGCGCTCAAGACGCTGTTCATGTCCGGTTACACCGCCGACATCATCGCCCGGCAGGGTGTGCTGGAAGCCGGCGTGAACTTTATCCAGAAACCGTTCACCACCGAAGACCTCGCCCGCAAGGTGCGCCAGGTCCTGGACGCCCCCTGACGTTCCAAAGCCTGGAAAAAACGTGGAGAACTTTTCCAATCCCTGGAAAAACCGCGCTGGCCGTTTCCCATCCCTGGAAAATCGCCGGCCACCCCTCTTTCTGCCTTCTGCGTGCAGCAACCATGGGAAACATGCTAAGCTGTCCGCGGTTCGGAGCGTGGTCCTCCGACCGGGAAAGGAACAAACATGAAAATGATCCTTGGCTTGTTGGTGCTCATGCTGGCGGTCGTCGGCTGCGGCGGCGGCGACTCCGGCCCGGGTGTGGATGTGACGGGCACCTGGCGCGCGACCGCCAGCGATGGCAGCGTTTCCGTGATGGTGCTGCGGCAGGACGCCAACGGCGTCGTTACGGGCACGGTGGATGGCATCCCGGTGACCGGCAGCGTGGATGGCAGCAGCCTCTCGCTGGGCGCCACACCCGCGCCCTCCACGACCCTGACTATTGCAGGCGGCGTGGACGGCAACTCCATGAGCGGCACCTACGAGGTGCGTAGCCTGGTCGCCAATCAAAGCGGCACCTTCACCGCCACCCGGCAATAAGATCGCTCTGACGTGGAAGACAACCACGCAGGCGCGTAGCGGTTGCTGCGCGCCCGCCCCTCTTCCCCGTTCAGCCCCTCTGCCAGCCTGCCTCCAATAAGACCCTTGGGAAAGCACTCTGCTTTCTGCTCTCTGCTTTTTGCCTTTCTGCTTTCTGTTTTCCTCGCGCTTCCCCTGCGCGCGGATTCCGGTTAAGTTCCCGCCCATGCGCATTCAATTTCTCGGCGGCGTGGAGACGGTGACCGGCTCGCAGCATCTGCTGGAGGCGGGCGGCCATCGCGTCCTGCGCGACTACGGTCTGTTCCAAGGCCGCCGCGACGAGGCGCGCGCCATCAATACGCAGATGCGCTGCCCGCCCGCCACGCTCGACGCAGTCGTGCTCTCCCACGCGCACATTGACCACTGCGGCAACCTGCCCTCGCTCGCGCGCGCCGGCTACACCGGCCCCATCCACACGACCACCGCGACGGTCGAGCTGGCCGCCGTGATGCTGCGCGACGCCGCGCGCATCCAGGAACAGGACGCGGCCTACCTCAACCAGAAGACCAACCGCCGCGGCCTGCCCGCGGTCGAACCGCTCTACACCAGCGCCGACGCCGAGGCCGCCATCCAGCTTTTCCGCGGCCACCGTTACGGCGATGCGCTGGAGGCCGCGCCCGGTATCCGTGTGCATTTTCAGGACGCGGGCCACATCCTCGGCGCGGCGGTCAACGTGTTCGAGTTGACCGAGGGTGGCCGGACGGCGCGCGTCGGCTTCGCGCTTGACCTCGGCCGCAAGGGGCTGCCGATCATCCGCGACCCGGAGATCATGCGCGACCTCGACCTGCTCGTCATGGAGAGCACCTATGGCGACCGGCTGCACGACGACACCGCGCGCGCCGAGGACGCGCTCGGCGCGGCCATCAGCCGCACGCTCGCGCGCGGCGGCAAGGTGCTGATCCCCTCGTTCGCGCTGGAGCGCGCGCAGGAAATCCTTTATCACCTCGCGAACCTTTTCGCCGCCGGCCGCGTGAAGAAGGTGCCGGTCTATGTGGATAGCCCGATGACCGTGGAGCTGACGCGCATCTTCGCCCGGCACAGCGACTACTTTGATGCCGAGACCCAGGCGCTGCTGGAGCAGCTTGGCGGCGTCCTGAAGCCCGGCTGGGTCAAGTTCGCCGCCTCGGTCGAGGAGTCGAAGCAGATCACCGCCAGCGCCGAGCCCTGCATCGTCATTGCGCCGAACGGCATGTGCGAGCACGGCCGCATCCTCCACCACCTCAAGCACGGCGTTGCCAACCCGGCGAATACGATCCTGATCGTCGGCTTCCAGGCGGCGCACACGCTCGGCCGGCGGCTGGTCGAGGGCGCGCCGCGGGTGAAAATTTTCGGCGATGAGTTCGCGCGCCGCGCCGAGGTGCTGACGCTCAACGCCTTCAGCGCGCACGCCGACCGCGATGACCTGCTCGCCTACGTCCGGCAGGCCCGGCCGCGCCGCATCGCGCTGGTCCACGGCGAACCGAAAATGCGCGCCGCGCTGGCCACGACCCTGCGCGCCACGCAAGCCGCACCGGTGCTCGAGCCCCAAACCGGCGAGGCGGTGGAGCTGTGAAGCTGAAACCTGAAAAACGAAAGTCCCGACATTTGAAACATGCAACCTGAAACCAGCCCCATGCAACCTCCCGTTCAGACCCGCGCCGGCATGATCGCCATCGTCGGGCGCGCGAACGTCGGCAAGTCCACGCTCATCAACCGCATCCTCGGCGAGAAGGTCAGCATCGTCAGCCCCGTCGCGCAGACCACGCGCCGGCTGATCCGCGGCATCCTCAACGAGCCGCGCGGCCAGCTCGTCTTCCTCGACACACCCGGCGTCCATGTGGCGAGCTATGACCTCGGCCACGTCATGAACCGCACCGCCCGCGCCGCCATCGAGGGGGTGGATGTGGTGTTGCTCGTACTTGATGGCTCCACCACCCCGCGCGCCGAGGACGAGGGCTGGATGCGCCGGCTGCTGTTCGAGGCCACACCCGTCGTGGCGCTCGTGAACAAGTGCGACCAGGGGCCGGACCAGACCGCCGCCTACCAGCAGCGCTGGGCGCGCGTCGCGAAGGAAAAAGGCGCCGCGAAGCAGGCCGACTGGCTGCGCGCCTCGGCGGCGACCGGCGAGGGTATCGGCGCGCTGCTCACCCGGCTGTTCGCCCTCGCGCCCCTCGGCGAGCAGCTCTTCCCGGCGGATATCTTGAGCGATTACCCGCGCAAGCTGGCGGTGGGCGATGTCGTCCGTGAAAAATATTTTCACGAGCTGCGCGCCGAGCTGCCGCATACGCTCGCGGTGGAAATCGAGAACATCGAGGAAGGCCCGGAGGGCTGGCGGGCCAAGGGCTCGATCCTCGTGGAGAAACCGTCGCAGAAGCCGATCCTGCTCGGCGCGAAGGGCCGGCTGTTCAAGCGCGTGATCGGCGCAGCGGAAAAAGACTTGGCGGAGATGTACGGTGTGACGGTGAAGCTGGAACTCTGGATCCGCGTTGAGAAGAACTGGCAGAAGAATTTCTGGGTGCTCAAGCGGCTCGGCTATGTGCCCTAGACCAGCCGTGGCTGGCGCATAGGCGCGGGCGCCCGAAACACGCAGGCGGATAACGGAAAATTTATGATTTGCGATTTATGATTGATGATTTTCGGTAGGGTTATTTTTCTGGAGGGCGGCGCGTTGCGCCGCCGTTTCCTTTCTGCCCTCTGCTGTCTGCCTTCTGGCCTCTGCCGCACGCCCGGCAATTTTCAGCGCGGTGGGCCGTTGTTCCCCTGTCTGGAAAACGCGGCTTGCGGCGCAACGGGCGGCTGGTTAGAGTGCCGCCCGCGCTGTGCGTGGGAGAACCTATGAAGATAATGCATCGGTGGATGGCGGCGGGACTGCTGGGACTGCTCGCGGTTGGCGTGTTCCCGGGCTGCGAGGTGGGTACACCGGACGACGCCACACCGGTCGGCAACGGCAACTTCTCCGGCTACTATGTGGGCTCCTCCAATGCCAATCTGGTGGCCAACAACAGCGGTAACCCGGTGACCTCCCTGACCCTCAGCCAGTTCGGCAATCAACTTCAAGGTGTGGACAACAATGGCATGCTCTTCAAAGGCACGATCGGCGACATCATCAGCGCCACGGCCACCTTCACGTTGACGGGTTCCTCCACTGCTGGCGCGGCAGTCACGATCAACGGCAACCTGCGCGCCAGCGGGACCACCGCCACCATGGCAGGCACCTGGGTGGAGCCTGGTCTCTACAGCGGTATCTACGGCACAGCCAGCATCGCGCCAATTACCAACTCGGTTGTAACCGCTGCGGTGGCGCGTCTCGCCAGCTCCCTTTAGGCCGCCGGCCGCTTCTGCACGGCAGCGTCAGTTCATGGCAGGAAATAGGGCCCGCCAGATTCCAGCCCGGAATGGTCCCCCAACAGCAGCGCCAGCGCGAACATGCCGATGACGAGGGCCGCCAGGATCACGGTCGCCCAGAAGACCCCGTCGTGCAGCAAGGTCCGCAGCCGGTGCTCTGTGTGTGGTCCCGTTTCGTGCTGGAACCCCTGACTTGGATGTAACGTCAGATGCATAGGACACCTTCTAACTTCCGCCTACAGTCTACGAGCCTCCGCCGCCTTTTCAATCGAGCCTGAACGGCCGCCGGGAAACGGTTATACTGCCGCCCGTCATGTTCCGCATGTTCCTGCTTTGCGCCGCCCTGCTGGCCGCGCCGCCTGTCCCGGCGTGGGAGGGCCGCACCATGGGCACCTTCTATGCCGTCAGGCTGGCGGGCGCGCCCCAGAAGCCGGAGCAGACACAGGCGCTGCGCACTGCGGTGGAAAAACGCTTCGACGAGCTCAACCGCCAGATGTCACACTACCTGCCGGACAGCGAGCTGGCCCGCTTCAACGCCAGCGCCTCAACCGCACCGTACAAGGTTTCGGCTGCATGCGCGGGCGTCATGCGGCAGGCGCTGGAACTGCACCGCGCCACGGAGGGCGCGTTCGAGCCCACGCTCGGCGCGCTGATCAACCTCTGGGGCTTCGGGCCGGCTGGCCCCCGCACAACCAAGCCCACCGACGACCAACTGGCCGCCGCGCGCGCGCAATGCGGCGCGAATCATCTGCGCGTCACCCCGCAGGCTGAATTACAGAAGGATGTCCCCGGCTTGCAGCTCAACCTCGGCGGCCTCGCCAAGGGCTATGCCGCCGACGAGGCCGCGCGCGTCCTCCGCAAGCACGGCTGCGCGAATTTTTTCGTCTCCGTCGGCGGCGAGGTGGTGGCCTGCGGCGTGAACGATGCGGGCCGGCCCTGGCAGGTCGGTATCGAGCGACCTCTTTACGGTGCGGCCCCCGGCGCGGCCGTGAGCGCCATCGTACCGCTCTCCGGTCGCGCGCTCTCCACCTCCGGCAATAGCCGCCAGTTTTTCCGCGCCGAGGATGGGCGCGTATATGTGCACCTCCTCGATCCGGCCACCGGGCACCCGCCGCAGCACACGCTGGCCAGCGTCACGGTCATCGCCACCAACGGCCTGACCGCCGATGCGCTGGCGACCGCGCTCTTTGTGCTCGGCCCCGACCGTGGCCTGCGTTGGGTCGAGGCGCATCCCGACGTGGCCGCGCTGTTCATCCTGCGCGAAAGCGCGGACTGTTTCCGGCTCGTGCCCAGCCGCCGCTTCCCCGTTTTCCAGGCCCTGGAAAAGCACGACTGAAATCCTCCCATGCTTGGGAAAACACGCGTCCTGCCGTCCACTCTTTGGAAACGGCGCGGCCGGCGACGCGCTCTGGCCCCGAAAAAGTCAAGACAGCCGGGCCTCGGCCACGACGGAGCGTGGCCCTCCACGCAGCCTTTCCCCGCCGTGGATGGAACCGGCCGCAGCCGCACTCGCCAGAGTACGGCCCAGCCCGCTGATACCTAGAACTACTAGGTATCAGTCACTGGGCAGGTTTGCCGGGTACTCACGAACGCGGCCACGAGCCGCGAGCCTTACACGATCATGCGCCCGAATATGTACCCGTATGTCCCCATGATTTTGCGATTCTCCGTAGCCGCACTCGCCAGAGTACGGCCCGCCCCACTGATACCTAGTACTTCTAGGTATCAGACCTGTGATAGGAACTGTTGCGCGCTGGTGAACGCGCCTACAGGCGCGGGGCCGGGTGAACGTACCAGCAAAGCTTCCATGCCGCGCGGATCAGCGGCGGAGGAAGTCGCGGATGGCGGCGACGACGGCTTCGGCCTGCGCGTCGGTGAGCTCGGGATAGATCGGCAGCGCGAGCGTCTCGGCGGCGGCGCGCTCGCTCTCGGGGAAGTCGCCGGGCTGGTGGCCGAGGTAGCGGAAGCATTCCTGCAGGTGCAGCGGCAGGGGATAATAAACCTCGGTGCCAATGCCGCGTTCGGTCAGGAACGCGCGCAAGGCGTCGCGCTGCGGTACGCGGATGATGTACTGGTTGAAGACGTGGCAGTGACAGGTCTCGGCGTCGGCGGCGCCGGCCTCGGCGCACGGCGTCGCGGGCAGCGTGACGCGGTCGGTGAGGCCAGCGGCGGCGAAGAGCTGCGCGTAACGCGCGGCGTTGCGGCGGCGGCCGGCCATCCAGCCATCGAGGTGCGGCAGCTTGACGTGCAGCACGGCGGCCTGCAAGGCGTCGAGCCGGAAGTTGCCACCGATGAGCTTGTGAAAATATTTCGGCTCCATGCCGTGATTGCGCAGCGCGACGAGCCTGGCGGCGCGCGCGGGATCGTGGGTGGTGATCAGGCCGCCATCGCCGGCGCCGCCGAGGTTCTTGGTGGGGAAGAAGGAGAAGCAGCCGTAATCACCGAGCGCGCCGACGCGCCGGCCGCGGAACTCCGTGCCGATGGCCTGGCAGGCGTCCTCGACGACAGCGAGCTGGTGCTCCCGCGCCAGCTTGTTGAGCGCGTCCATCTCCGCGGCGCGGCCGTAGAGGTGGACCGGCATGATGGCCTTGGTCTTCCGCGTGATTTTCTCCGCAATTTTTTGCGGCGCGATGTTGAACGAGCGCGGCTCGATGTCCGCGAAGACGGGCGTCGCGCCCAGGCGTGCGATGCAGCCGGCGGTGGCGAAGAAGGTGTAGGGCGAAGTGATGACCTCATCGCCGGGGCCAAGGCCCTCGGCCATCAGCGCCATCAGGAGCGCATCGGTGCCGGAGGAAATGCCGATGGCGTGCGCGGCGCCGCAGTAGGCGGCGCAGGCCTGCTCAAACGCCTGCACCTTGGGACCGAGGATGAACGCCTGCGCGGCGAACACCTCGGCGACGGCGGCTTCGATCTGCGGCTGGAGAGTGCGGTATTGCGCCTTGAGGTCAAGAAGAGGGACATTCATGAGCGTTAATAGAAAAGGGCGTTATCGGTACCGGAGCCGACCGAGTTGGTGGACAGCATCAAATCGGCGTGCTGATCCACAAAGGCGCAGGCACCACTTCTCATCTTGTTGTGCCAAAAACGGGTGCCCGTCGTGAGGGTCGGCTCATAGAAGACCACCTTCTTGCTGGGAGAGTTAATGGTGGTTAACCGCACATTGGCGACCTTGGTGATTTTGAGAGGGCTCGAGCCCTGGGCATCCGCGCCCGCATAGTAATAGCTGGCCCTGGGATCGGTCTTGTTGCTGTCATCAAAACAGGGGGAGCCGGCCGAGATGCCTCTATCCGCAGGGCATTCCAGAATCTTGGTTTCCCGGCTGACGTTGGTGAAGCCATCCAACTGAAAAAGCCGGTTCTGGATGTTTTTGTTGGGGAAGATCCTCGTATCAGAAACCGACATGAACAGCAACGTGCCCACCTGTTTGATGTTGCTTAAGCAGGCGGTCTGCCGGGCCTTGGCCTGCGCACCCGTCACAGCCGGTAAGAGCAGACCGACCAGGATGGAGATGATCGCCACCACCACCAGCAACTCGACCAGCGTAAAGGCCCGGTGTTCCCGGCTGTTCACATGTTTTTTCATAATCTTTTTCCCGTCCGCCATGCTTGCCGCGCGCACTATAGGCCCGTGACCCAGCCCTGCCAATAGCGAATTTCCAGACCGCTAGGACGTTCCCGCCGGGAAGGCTGGCTCTGTATTCAACTTGTGCAACTCGTCACGCAGCAAGGCGGCCCGCTCATAATTTTCCGCGGCAATGGCGCGATCCAGTTCCTCGCGCAGCCGCTCGGCCGGGCTGCGTGGGCGCTGGCGGCGGATGTGCTCGGCCAGTTCGCGCAGCGTAGCCAGCGCGGGCATGGCCACGGGTTGCGCGGGCAGGTCATGTTCTGCGCAAAATTCCTCGATCTCGGCCCGGCTGCTTTCCAACACGTCCAGGGCGGCATCAAAATGCCGGGCCGCCGTGGCTTTGTCGGCGCGCGCGCGGGCGTTCATCATCCGCACGTAGGGGTATAACGGCAGAAAGGTCCGCTGCAGTTCCTCCGGCGCATGCCGCAGCACATACTCGATGATCTTCAGGTTGTGGCCGGTATCACGGATGGCGCCATCGAACTCTCGCAGCGCGAAAAACGCGATATAGCGGTAATAGAACTGCATCGCCTCCTGTTGCAGCGCCGCGCACGCCTTCTCATCCAGATGCAGGGCCGGGTCGCCGGCTGGCAACGCCTTCTCCATGGTCAGATAGTGCTGCAACAACGTGGGCACCCCATGTACAAGCTGGCCATCCGGCCGGCCGGAGAGTTCCATTTGGAACAGGCCCAATTCCATACGCAACTGAAGGGCCGGCAGCCCCGAGTCGCGCTCAATCCAGCGCGCCAGCACCCTGTGCGGGTCATAGGCCCAGTCGCGGATCAGGTTGTTGAGGTCCAGGCTCATGGCTTGCTCCGCGCGAATATATCTTTCGCGCCCGCCGAATGCAAACCTGGGCGCGGTCCGCCGCAAGACTTGCTTTCCACAGGTGGATGCGGGAAGATTTCCGCGGCAGCGGGAGAAGCAAACATGAACGTCAAGCGGGCTTTCACGTTGATCGAACTGCTGGTGGTGATCGCCATCATCGGCATTCTGGTGTCCCTGATCATACCGGTACTCGGTACCGTCAAGGAAAAGACCAACCGCGGCAAATGTCAGAGCAATCTCAAGCAGATCCATCTGGCCAGCCTGGCCCTGTTCGCCGAGAACAAGAACCGCCTTCCTAATATCCCCACAGATGAAGACCGCGCCAACGCGTTGTTGCCACACCTGCGTTACTTGAGCGAAGTCTTCTCCTGTCCCTCCGCGCCGGGCACCGGCACATTGATTGGCGGCGGCAGCAGCAGCAATTCGTTGGATTACCGCTTTAACAACAATCTCTGGCAGGGCTTGAGCCAGTCTATCGTTGCGGATGCCACCCAAGCCATGCTGGCCTATGATCGCGCCCTCCAATACACCCACGACGATGGCTATAACGCGGCCTTCTTTGATGGCCACGTTGCCTATATGCGCACCAACTCGCTGCCCACGGGCGCCATGCTGCTGCTCGGCATTGAGAAATGAACACCGCCGCGTGCCGGTGGCAAAGTTGCCCACACACAGCTCACAAATCTTTTACGCCCGCCGCCGCCAGCGCGCGCCAAACATCCCGTCGCACGGCCCGTCCCACGGCCAGATCCAAAACGTCCCCGGCTGCCGTTCGCTGGTCAGGGGGTGGGCTGCTGATTCCAGCGTGAACCCAGGATGGGCGCGGCTGAAAGCCTCCACCACGTCTGTGGTTTCCGCCGTGGTCACTGTGCAGACGGCATAAACCAGCACGCCGCCCGGCCGTACACTCCGCGCCGCGCGCGCCAGCACCTCGTGCTGCACCCCGGCCTTCGCCGCCACATCGCCGGCCGCGATGCGCCAGCGCATATCGGGATTGCGGTTCCACGTCCCGAGGCCACTGCACGGCGCATCCACCAACACGCCCTCGAAGACGTCTCGTGTCTCTGGTCCCGCGTCGCGCGTCACCCTGGGCACCATGGCTCGGCAAGCGTCGCCCTCCAATTTTTTTTTCAGACCGGCCGTGCTCATGCGGCCTCCGGCCGCATCTTCTACGGTACCCTTCCTCCAATCATCCCTCGTAAATCGTAAATCAGAAATACCCATCCCCCGCCCCTCGTCCCTCGTCCCTCGTCCCGCATCGCGCGTCCGTACGATGGTCACGCCCGCCGCCGCGGCGCGTTTCTCCAGCTCACGCAACACGCCGGCTCGAACATCGGTCGCAAGAATCAAGCCGCGATTCTGCATCAACGCGGCCAGATGCAGCGTCTTGCCGCCGGCGCCGGCGCAGACATCCCACCAGCGCTCGCCCGGTTGCGGCGCGCACAGCCAGCCGACCACCTGCGAGGCGAGGTCCTGCACGATGGCGGCGATGCCCGTCGCCGCGCGCAGCCCTTGCAGATCGGCGGGCGGCGCGACGGCGACCGCACCCGCGATTCGCGGATGCGCCGTGGCGCGCGGATTTTTTTGATTGAAGAACGCCAGCGCTGCCGGCACCTGCTCCGGCGTCACGCGCAGCCACACCGGCGGCCGGCGCTGGAACGCATCGAGATATTGTTCGCTGGTTACGCCGGTCGCCAGCGCCGGCAGCGTCCAGCCCGGCACAAGCTGCTCCATCTGCTTCTCCGTGCCGAGCAAGGCCGTCAGCGCGCGCGCTTTATCCGCCAACGACGCCGGCGCGGCCGTGGAGAGTTTGAGGCCCGCCTGTTCCGCGAGTTGCTGGAGCGCGAGTTGCCCGAGGCCCTCGAGCCAGCCCGCCAGCGCGAGCTGCGACGCCGGCGGCAGCTCCCGCAGCCAGCCGCGCCAGCGGAAAAACGCGAAGAGCGTATCGCCAAACAGCCGGCGGTCGCGCGCGCCCCACTCGCGATGGGCGCGGCAATGCTCCGCGAATACCTGATCGGCGGGCCGCTGCTCCGCCACCACCGCGTGTTCCAGCAGCGGCAGCAGTTCCAACAGGCGCGTGGCTTGGGTGTGAGGCGCGGGCATGTTCCAAGGCTTGGAAAAGTGGGGCGTGGTTTTTCCAAGCCTTGGAAAATTCCGGCCGGTTTTTTCCAGGGCTTGGAAACGCGGCTTACCTCGCCGGTTTTGCGGCGTCGCCGGTTTTCTTGCTGGCGGCCTGCGAGATGAATTTCTTGTACTCGGCCGGCTGGCCGAAGCCGCTGCGCCCGGCGAGCTGCTTGCCGCTGGGGTCGGCGACGACGACGAACGGCAGCGTGCTGCCCTCGACCTTGAACTGCTTGCGGAACGCGCCGCTGGTGGCCGCGTCGTCGCAGTTCAAATCCACGTAGATGAATTTGTCCTTGTCCAGACGGACGGCGTTCTTGGCGATGTAGCCGCGCAGCGCCTGGCAGTTGCCGCATTTCTCGCGGCCAAACTGGATGAACAGCATTTTCTTCTCGGTCTTGGCCTGCTCCAGCGCCTTGTCGAGGTCGGTGACGGCCTCCGGTCCCTTGGCGAAGCCGGGCGCCGCGCCGAGCAGCGCACCCGCGAGCAACAGCATCCGTACTATTTTCATGGTGACTCCTGTTCTGACGCGGCGATTTGACACCGCGCCCCGCCGCCGCGCAAGCGGAATTCTTTACTTGGTCCAGAAGGCGTTGACGGTGCGCACCCACTCATCAGCCATGAGCTGATGGCCGGAGTACGTCGGGTGCACGCCATCCCAATTCCAGTGTTCGGCGGGCGCGCGCGCCGGGGCATCGTCGAAGACTTTCTGGAAGCGGACCAGCGCCGCGCCATATTTCTGCGCGAGCCGGGCGACCACCGCCTGCCGCTGTTGGAGCATGGCGAACCAGGCTGGGAAGTTTTCCTTCTTTTTGCCAATGGCCATGCCGAACGGTTCGCACAACACGAGCTTCAGTTTCGGGTTGGCAGCGCGCGCGGCGGCGAGCAGCTTGTCATAGACCTGCTCGTATTGTTCGACCGGCACGCCCTTGCTGTTGTCGTTGACGCCGATCAACACGGAGAGTACGTCGGGCTTGAGATCGAGCGTGTCCTTCTGCCAGCGCTTCTCGAGGTCGAGCACGGTGTTACCGCTGATGCCGCGGTTGAGGAAGATCAGGTTGCGCTCGGCGTGGCCCGCGCCGAATTTCGCGGCGATGAGGAAGGCGTAGCCGTGGCCGAGGATGTGGTTCGGGTCGGCGCTGCGCCCGCGGTTGCCGTCGGTGATCGAGTCGCCCTGGAACAGGATGCGCGCGTCCTTGGTAAACACCGCCACCGGTTCCAACACGTCGGCACCACGCGCCGCCAATACCCAACCCAGCGTCACCATCATCAGCCATCGTTGCATGGTTTGCCCCTTTCGCGTCCGAGCGTGGCCGCGAGCATAGGTTGCCTCCGCCCGGAAGCAAGGCGGAAGAGGAGGGACGAGTCCCCGCCACTCAGCCCTCCTCTTGTCCGGTTCTGATTGACTCGCGCCGCCCGCTCCGGCATTTTGCGCGCACCATGACACCCTACTGGCAACTGGAAGCGGCCGCGCTGGCGGCGGAACTGAAGACGGACCTCGCGCACGGCCTGACCGCCGCGGAGGCGGCGCGGCGGCTGGCGGAGCATGGGCCCAACGAGCTGCAGGCCGCCCAGCGCGTCTCGCCGTGGACCTTGCTGGTGGACCAGTTCAAGAACGTACTCGTCATCATCCTGCTGATCGCGACGGTTCTCTCGGCCTTCCTCGGCCACGGCGTGGAGGCCATCGTCATCGGCGTGATCGTGCTGTTCGCCGTGCTGTTGGGCTTTGTGCAGGAATTCCGCGCCGAGCGCGCGATCGAGGCGCTGCGCCAGATGGCCGCCCCCACCGCCATCGCCCTGCGGGACGGGGAGGAGGTCGAGCTGCCGGCGCGCGAGCTCGTGCCCGGCGATATCATCCTCCTGCGCGCGGGCGATAAAGTGCCCGCCGACGCCCGCCTGACCGAGGCCGTCAATCTCCAGATCGAGGAGGCCGCGCTCACAGGCGAGTCCGTACCGGTGGAGAAGAACACCGCGCCGCTCGCGCAGGCGGACCCGGCGCTCGGCGACCGGAAGAACCTGGCCTTCGCCGGGACGGCGGCCACCTATGGCCGCGGCCGGGCGGCGGTCACGGCCACCGGCATGAACACGGAGTTCGGCAAGATCGCGCGCATGTTGCAGAACGTGGAGACCAACCGGACGCCGTTGCAGGACAACCTCGACAAGGTGGGCCACGCGCTGGCGTGGGCGGCGCTGGTGATCGTCGCGGTCATCTTCGCGCTCGGCCTGCTGCGCGGCCAGCCGCTGCTCGAGATGTTCATCTTCGGCATCGCGCTCGCGGTCGCCGTGGTGCCAGAGGCACTGCCCGCCGTCGTCACCATCTCGCTGGCCATCGGCGTCCAGCGCATGGTCAAGCGCCACGCGCTCATCCGCCGCCTGCCCGCGGTCGAGACGCTCGGTAGCACGTCGGTCATCTGCACCGACAAGACCGGCACGCTGACCAAGGACGAGATGACGATCCGCGCGGTGTGGGCCGGCGGCCGGTTGCTGGAGGTCTCCGGCGCGGGCTATGAGCCGGCCGGTCATTTCCTGCAGCACGGCCAGGTGGTGGAGCCCGGTGCGGCGATGCGGCAACTGTTCCAGGCCGCCGTGCTCTCCTCCGACGCGCGCATCGTGCGCGAGGAGGTCGAACAGCGTTGGGACGTCAAGGGTGATCCCACCGAGGGCGCCTTCGTCGTCGCCGCCGCCAAGGCGGGACTGCACAAAGCCGGGCTCGATTCGCAGTTCCCCCGCACCGGCGAAATCCCCTTCACGTCCGAGACCAAGCGCATGACCACGCTGCATACCGGCGGGCTGGCCTGCTCCAAGGGCGCGGCCGAGGTCATCCTCAACTCGTGTTCGCAGCTACAGACCGAAACCGGCAGCGTGCCGCTCGACGACACCACCCGCGCCGCCATCCTGGAGGTCGCGCGCCAGATGGCCGGCCAGGCCTTGCGCGTCCTCGGCGTGGCGACCAAGACCCACACCACGCTGGAGACCGCGGAGCATGGGATGACCTTCCTCGGCCTCGTCGGCATGATTGACCCGCCGCGACCCGAAGCCAAGGACGCGGTCGCCACCTGCAAGAGCGCCGGCGTCAAGGTCGTCATGATCACCGGCGACCATCCACTGACCGCGCAGGCCATCGCGCGCGAGCTGGGCATCCTGCACACCGGCCGCGTCGTCACCGGCGCCGAGCTGGAGGCGATGAACGACGCCGACCTCGAGCGCGCCGTGCCGGACATCGAGGTCTATGCGCGCGTCTCGCCGGCGCACAAGCTGCGCGTCGTCACCGCGTTCCAGAAGCGCGGCCAGGTCGTCGCCATGACCGGCGACGGCGTCAACGATGCGCCCGCGCTCAAGAAGGCCGATATCGGCATCGCGATGGGCATCACCGGCACGGGCGTCACCAAGGAAGCCGCCGCGATGACGCTGACCGATGACAACTTCGCCTCGATCGTCGCCGCCGTCGAGGAGGGCCGCGGCCTGTTCAGCAACATCAAGAAATACCTGATGTATCTGCTCTCCTCGAACACCGGCGAGATCGGCCTGATGGCGCTGGCCACATTCGCCGGGATGCCGCTGCCGTTGAGCGCCGTCCAGATCCTCTACGTCAACCTCGCCACCGATGGCCTGCCCGCGCTGGCGCTCGCGGTGGATCCGCCCGAGCGCGACCTGATGCGCCGCAAACCGCGTGACCCGCGCACCGGCATCTTCACGCGGCCGGTCGTGCTGCTGCTGCTGGCCGGCGGCCTGTGGTCCACGCTGATCAACTTCGGCGTTTTCGCGTGGGCACTGCACGTCGGCCGCCCGCAGGCCGAGGCGATGACCATGACCTTCGTCACGCTGGTGCTGACCGAGTTCTTCAAGGCCTACTGCTTCCGCTCCGACCGGCATACGGCCTTCCGCCGGCCCTTCGCCAACAAGTGGCTGAACCTGGCGATCCTGTGGGAGCTGCTGCTGCTCGTCCTGATCGTCCACCTACCGTTCATGGAAAAAGCCTTCGGCACCTACAACCTGCCGCTGGCCGACTGGGCGCTCGCCATCGGCCTGGCTGCGACCATCCTGCCGGTGCTCGAACTGGCCAAGTGGATGACCCGCCGCGGCTGGTTCGGCCGGATGACGTAAAGGCAGAAGCGATCGTATTTCCAGGGCTTGGAAAATTTCGCGGCAACCTTTCCAACCCTTGGAAAAAGTGTCCGCTTTTTTCCCAAGCCCCGGAAAAAAATCGGCGCGGGGCGGCGGATGCGGTACAGTCGGTGCGTGCAAACACCTCTTTACGAAGCCCACGTCGCGCTCGGCGCACGCCTGGCGCCGTTCGCCGGCTGGGACATGCCGATTCAGTACACCGGCATCCTCGCCGAGCACGAGCAGACGCGCCGCGCGACCTCGGTCTTCGACATCTGCCACATGGGCGAGTTCGAGCTGCGCGGTCCGACCGCGCTCGCCGACCTCGAACGCCTGCTGACGATGCCGGTTGCCTCGCTCGCCCCCGGCCAGTGCCGCTACGGCTACCTGTTGCGCGAGGATGGCGGCGTGCTCGACGACCTCACCTGCTACCGCCTCGGCCCGGACCACTTCTGGCTCGTCGTCAACGCCGGTACGCGGACGCAGGACGCGGCGTGGATCTGGCAACACCTTGCGCCGACCACACAGTTCACCGACCTCTCCGATGACCTCGGCAAGCTCGACATCCAGGGGCCGACGGCGCGCGCGACCACGGAGCGCGCGCTCGGCGTGCAACTGCCCGACCTCGGCTACTTCCGCTTCACAGAGCTTACACTGGAGGGAGTGCCGTGCCTGCTCTCGCGCACGGGCTACACCGGCGAGTTCGGCTATGAACTCTACTGCCCCGTGAAAACCGTCGGCAGGTTCTGGGAGCAACTGCTCGCCGGCGGCGAGATCAGGCCGGCGGGCCTCGGCGCACGCGACACGTTGCGCCTCGAAATGGGCTATGCGCTCTACGGCCATGAACTGGACCTGCACCGGACACCGGCGGGCGCCTCGCGCGGCCGGTACCTCCAGTTGACGAAGGACTTCATCGGCAAGGTGGCGGTGGAGGCCGAGCTGAAACAACCGCGGCAGGTGCTCGTGGGCCTGCGGCTGGAGTCGAAGCGCGCGGCGCGCAACGGCGATGGCATCACGGTGGCGGGCCGGACGGCCGGCGTGGTGACCAGCGGCTCGGTCGCGCCCTCGCTCGGCGTCGCGGTAGCGCTGGCCTACGTGGACGCGGCGCACGCCGCCACCGGGACGAGGCTGGATGTGCAGGCGCGCGGGTCAGCCCTGCCGGCGACGGTGGTGGCGCTGCCCTTTTATGCGGGCGGGACAGCCCGCGGCACCGCCTGAAGGTGATTTCGGCCTTGAGCGTTGCGGGGCGAGGCGGTAGATTGCCGCGGAAATTCAAGCGCGAGGTGTGCCATGAGCGATGAGAACAAGGATGCCCGGGATGAGGTGGTCGAGGCCGCAGCGACCGCGGTGGTCATTGAGGCCGAAGCGGAGGGGGAGGCCGGGGACGAGTTGAAACTCAACACCAGCATCCAACCCAACGACATTGTTTTCGACTGTCCGCATTGTGGCAAAAGCCTGGCGATTGATGGCGACGGCGCGGGCATGGCGATCACCTGCCCCGACTGCCAGAACGTGATTCAAGTCCCCTACCCCGACGCGCTCGCGGCTGAAACCGCCGCCGATGCGACGCAGATGCAACTGCTGCACGAGCAAATTTCCGCGGCTCAAAACCGCGTCGCCGAGCTATCCGCCGAGCTGAACGTGGCCAGCCTCAAGATCGAGCACCTGGAAAAAACACAGTCGGACCTCAAGAGCCACCTCGAACAGATGAGCACCGAATGGGGTGTGATCCAGAACGCGCTTGACCGCGTCATGTCCCTGATGCAGGAAATCCGGTTGCGGTAACGGACAAGACCAGAGGGTTTTCTGCGGCTCGGCAAGCCTCGCCCTCCAGCAGCTTTATTTCGGCTCACCAAGGTTCGCCCTCCATACGTTTGGGCTTTCCGAGTGGAGGGCGAGGCCTGCCGAGCCAGGTACCCGTAAAACAGTCAGCCCAACCGCCCGATGAACCGCTGCAGCCGCTTCATCGCTTCCTTGATCTGCTCGAGGTTCGTCGCGTAGGCGCAGCGCACAAAACCCTCGCCGCAGGCGCCGAAGGCCGTGCCCGGTACCACCGCGACGCGCTCCTGCTCCAGCAGCTTGAGCGCAAACTCCTTCGCCGGGATGCCAAATTTTTCGATGCTGGGAAACGCGTAGAACGCGCCCGCGGGCCGCGAACACTCCAAGCCCATCTCGGCAAACGAGGCGACGAGAAAATTCCGCCGGCGACGGTATTCATCCACCATGGTCGCGATGTCGGTCTCCGGCCGCGCGAGCGCCTCGATCGCGGCCTTCTGCGCCAGCGACGACGCGCACAGCATCGTGTACTGGTGGATCTTCATCATCGCGTCAATCCACTCCGCCGGGCCGCAGGCGTAACCGAGGCGGTAGCCGGTCATCGCCCACGCCTTGGAGAAGCCGTGGAGGAACAGCGTGCGCTCGCGCATCCCCGGCAGGCTGGCGATGCTGGTGTGCGCGCCGTCGTAGGTCAGCTCGGCGTAGATTTCGTCGGTGATGACGAGCAGGTCGCGCTCGCGCGCGAAGGCGGCGATCTCCTCGAGGTCCTGCCGGCTCATCACGGCGCCGGTCGGGTTGTTCGGGAAGTTCAGCATCAGCACCTTGGTACGCGGCGTGACCTGCTGCTCGAGCATCGCGCGCGTCAGGCGGAAGTTGTCGGCGGCGCGCGTCTCGACGGCCAGCGGCACGCCGTGCGCGAAGAGGATCACGGCGCGGTAGCTGACGTAGCACGGCTCGTGATAGAGCACCTCGTCGCCGGGATTCAGGATGGCGCGCAGGGCCAGGTCCAGCGCCTCGCTGACGCCAACGGTCACGAGCACCTCGTGGTCCGCGTTGTAGGTCACGCCGTATTTCTTGCGGACATAGCCGGAGAGCGCCTGGCGCAGTTCGAGGTAGCCGAGGTTGCTGGTGTAGTGCGTCGCGCCGCGCTCGATGGCGAAGACCGTGGACTCGCGCACGTGCCACGGCGTGTCGAAATCCGGCTCGCCGATGCCGAGCGAGATCACGTCGCGCATCGTGCTGACGATGTCGAAGAAGTCGCGGATGCCGGACCGCGGGATGTCGCGCACGGGCAGCGCGAGCCGGTCACGGAGAGATGGTGAGCCGTTCGTCTTCATGGCTGGAATCCATCAGCACGCCGAGGCGTTTATAGGTTTTGAGCATGAAATGCGTGGACATGGAGAGCACTCCCTCAATCGTCGCCAGCTTGGCGCTGACGAACGAGGCGACCTCGCGCAGGTTGCGCCCCTCGACGAACAGCAGCAGATCGTAGGTGCCGCTCATCAAGTACGCCGAGCGCACTTCCGGGAATTTGCTCAAGCGTTCGGCGATGCGATTGAAGCCGCCGCCGCGCTCCGGTGTCACTTTGACCTCGATGACCGCGGTGACGGTATCGAGGTTGAGCGCGTCTTCGTTGAGCACGGCTTGATAGCCGCGGATCACCCCGCGCTTTTCATGCTCGGCAATCTTCTGCTCGACCTCGTTCACGCTGACGCCGAGCTGCTTGGCGATGTCGGCGCGCGACGCACACGCGTTCGTCTGCAAAATTTTCAACAGTTCTTCCATGAGACACCTCTTACGTAAACAGCGGCGGGAGCTTACATGGATTCATCCTTGCGCCAAGCAGAAAAAAGCCGGTCACGCGAGCAGGTTCTGGTTCCCGCGCGCGGCGGCCACCGTGCGGCAGCCGAGCAGGAACAGCGCGGTCGTGAACTCGCGGCGGAAGCGCCGGATCACGGCGCGGACGGCCTCGGCCGACTCCTGCGCCGGCCGGAGGAAGGGCGCCGCCACGCCGCACAGGCTCGCGCCGAGCACGACGGCCTTCGCCATGTCGAGCCCGCTGCGGATACCGCCGGAGGCGATGAGCGTGATGCGCTTGCGCAGCGGCGCGAGCGCCGCCACCGCCTGCGGCGTCGGCAGGCCCCAGTCCTGAAAGACCAAGCCGAGGTCGTCGCCCGCGTCGGTGGCCACGCGGCGATGATGCTCGACGCGGCTCCACGAGGTACCGCCCGCGCCGGCGACGTCGAGAATCTTGACGCCGTTTTTCACGAGCAGACGCGCGTCGGCCGGCGAGAGGCCCGCGCCGACTTCCTTGACGATCACCGGCTTGCCCAGCTTGCGCGCGATGCCGCCGATCTTGGCGGCCAGGCCGCGGAAGTTCGTGTCGCCCTCGCGCTGGATCGCCTCCTGCAAAGGATTCAGATGCAGGATGAGCGCATCAGCCTTGAGCACATCCAGCGCCGCGCGGCACTCGTTCAGGCCGAAGCCGCAGTTGAGCTGGACCGCACCGAGGTTGGCCAGCAGCGGTACGCTGGGCGCGAGGGTACGCAAGGCAAAGCTGTGCACTGCCGCCGGTTCACTGAAGAGCACGCGCTGGCTGCCGACGCCAAGCGCCACGCCCTCGGCCTCGGCGGCCAGCGCGAGATGGCGGTTGATCGTGCGGAAGATTTTCTCGCTGCCGCCGGTCATCGAGGAAAGCAGCAGCGGGAACGCGAGCCGCCGGCCGAGGAACTCCACCGCGGTATCCACGTCGGCGAGCGCGCTTTCCGGCAGGGCGCGGTGCGTCAGGCGGATGGCGTCGAAGTAATTTTGCCCGCGCTCGACCTGCGGGTCGCGGGCGAAGGTCCGCAGATGATCGTGCTTGCGCTGGTTGGTGGCGCTCACTTTTTACGCTCCAGCTTCAGGTGGGCGGCCATCAGCTCGTGCGGATTGGTCAACGCGGCCAGCAGCGAGAGCTCGCCGCAAAGCACGGCGGCGGCGCACAGCACCGCGAGCCGCCGCGCGTTCGCGCCCGGCGCACGCGGCTCCAGACAGCCGAGCAGTTTCAGGTTCTCCTGTACGAATGGCAGGTCCTTGCCCGCGCCCACCGTCCCGACGATCAGGTTCGGCAGCGTGACGGAGAAATAGAGTTCGCCGCCGCGCGCCTCGGCGTGCGTGAAGCCCTGCGAGCCCTCGACGATGTTCGCCGCGTCCTGCCCGGTGGCGAGGTAGAAGGCCAGCAGCATGTTGGCGAAGTGCGCGTTCGCCGAGCGCAGCCCGCCGGCGGCCAGCGTACCGAGCAGATTCTTTTTCACGTTCAGCTCGGCGATCTTCTCCGGCGTGGACTTCAGGTAGCGTTCGCAGGGCTTACGCGGCACGGTCAGCTCAGCGACGACGTTCTTGCCGCGCCCAAGAAGTCCGTTGACCGCGGTCGCTTTCTTGTCGGCACAGAAGTTGCCGGAGAGCGAGACATAGCGGAGCGCCGGAAACTCCGCGAGCAGCCAGTCCATCAGCCGCTCGCTGGCGGCGGTGACCATGTTGTGACCCGCGGCATCACCGGTGCTGAACTCAAAACGCAGATAGAGCAGGTTGCCGATGATCTGCCTGTGGACGTCCAGCAATTTCGCGAACCGGCTGGCTTGGGCGACGACGGCCTGGGCGTCGCTCTGCCGCGCCGCAAGGGCGTCGGCGACGGCCAGCGCCGCGGCGGCGTCCGGCGCCTCGACGAGGAGCGAGCGCGTCATGCGGTCATCCACGACCACGGCGCGGATACCGCCGGACTGCACGCTTACGCGCGCGCCGCGGGCGACCGAGGGCCAGAGCGGCGTTTCGTAGGTGGCTAGGGGCAGGAGGAATTCACCCGCGACCTCCGGCCCGGCGAGCAGGACCGGCCCCACGCGCCGCAGCGGCACCGCTGCTATCAGTTCCATCTCCGGCGTCTTCATGGCCGGAACGATGCCCGATTCGCCGCCCGATTGCCAACGCTTTTCCATATCCCTCCGGCTATGTGCAGATGTGTACACATAGGCAATCATACCGGCGGGCAATATACGGCGGGGGCGGGCGTTATCCGCCCGGCACGGTTCCAGGGCTTGGAAAGCCGGCGGACGGTTTTGCCAGGGATTGGAAAAAGAACGGTGAAATTTTCCAAGGCCGGGAAAAAGCACGACGGAAATTCCCGAGGCTTGGAAAAGCGGCAGCCCGGCGTGCCAAGGTTTGGAAAGTTGGCGGCCGGTTTTCCGGGCCTTGGGGGAATGGCGGACGGATGTTGCCATGGTTGGGAAGCATCGGGCGCGGAGGCCGCAGGTGCAGCCTTGGAAAGACGCCTCAGTTTTGCTTTAGTTGGCGCGAGAGAACAAACGCATGGGTGACACGGTCATCGAGGAAGCGGAGCCACTGCCAGAGATTCGCGGCTATCAGGTCGTCGAGGCACTGGGCGCGGGCGGCATGGGCATGGTCTACCGCGCCCTCCAAGTCAGCACCGGCCGCGAAGTCGCCCTGAAGATCCTCAAGACCAGCGTGGTCGGCTCGCCCAACGCGGTCGCGCGCTTCAAGCGCGAGGTCCAGCTCGCGGCGCGCCTGGAACACCCGAACATCGCGCGCGTCTATGACGCCGATGTGCAGCAGGGGCACTGTTTCTATTCGATGCAGCTCATCCGCGGCCTGCCGCTGCACGATTTCATCGCCGCGCACCGCTACTCCCGACGGCAGATACTGGAAGTGATGCTCGCCGTCTGCCACGGTGCCGCCTATGCGCACGAGCAGGGCGTGGTCCACCGCGATCTCAAGCCCTCGAACATCTTCGTGGACGAGCATGGGACGCCGTTCCTGCTCGACTTCGGGCTCGCGAAGGCGGTCACCGGTGATACACAAGACGTGCTGATCTCACTGGAAGGCACGGTGACCGGCACACCGGGCTTCATGGCGCCGGAGCAGGCGGCCGGCCAGGTCAGCCGGGTCTGCCCGGCGACCGATGTCTATAGCCTGGGCGCGATTCTCTACTACCTGCTTACCAGCCACTTTCCGCATGATGTCACCGGCACGCAATACGAGGTGCTGCGGCGCATCGCCGAGGAGGATGTGACGCCGCCGGACGTCTTTGCCGCCGGCCTCGCCCCGGAGGTCACGGAGATTTTGCGCTGCGCCCTGCAGAATGCGCCGGAGGAGCGCTTTGCCAACGCCGCAGAACTGGCGGTGGCGCTCGAGCGGTGCCTGCGGCTGGGCGCCGAGGAACTGGAGTCCTCCGAGTATGCGCCGCGCCGCAGTTATCTGGCCTGGTGGTTCGCCGCCGGCGTGGCCTTGCTGGTGGCCACCGTGACGGTCAGCCTGGCCGTCATGGCCCATCAAGCGCGGAAGCAGGCGGCCGCCGGCAAACAGGCCTCCCCCGCCAAGCTGGGTGGCGGCGATACGAATAGCGCGGAACAGGCCCTGCGCCGCAAGGCCTTCCTCGAGGGTGGCGCCAAATTACAGGCGGCGCGCACCAAGCTCACCCTGATGCTCTTTGAACGCCTCTCCGCCTACTCTGCCGCCCAACCACTGCCTCTGGCCAAGCCGCCGGACGGCGCCGGTGTGCTGCTGCCGGAACTGGATGTGTGGCTCGAAAAACATCAGGTGGTCTTTCGCAGCAGCGACGGCAACCTCTACCGTCACGAGGTGGAGAAGCTGGACACACGGACCGCCCTGCGCATCCTGATGCAACTGGCCAAGACACATCCGCAGGACGTGGAGTTGCATCAACTCATCGAGGCCCTGCGCAAGAACACGCCACCCCGCGAAGGCCGTGATCCCAACAAGCCCCGGCCCAACCTGTCAGCCGGCGAACGCCCGGGCCCCATCGGACAGCCGCCCCGCCGGGAGTAGGCGTTCCAGCGCGCCGGTGGCGTGCTATCACCGTTTTTTTCTGGCCGTGCCCCCCCCCACATGGGCCCCCTGACCAAACCGGCGACCGCTTTTTCACCACGCCTGCCCGGCAGAAGAACACGGCGGCTCGGCAAGCCTCGCCCTCCAACCCAAGGGCACTTCATCTGCCGATATAAGTCCTTGATGGAAGGAGAGGCTTCGCGCCGATACCAGCCGCAGGAAACCGCAGAATATCGAACAAGGAACCGCAGAGGGCCGAAGTCCTGCGCTTCGAGATTGGACTTTCGATCTTCGATTTTCTGCGGTTCGCTTTAACAGGGGCGGCTCAAGGTGGAGCATAAGCACGTGCCTTCGCCCTGCCACACAATAACTGGCCTTGAGATCCTTCAGCTTGGAGCCGCAAATCCGACGCCGATTTTCAGGTGGCGGAAAAGCAACGGGCGTCCTTCCTTGGAAGGACGCCCGTCACACCGCAGAGCCGCTTAGCCCTGCTTCTGGAAGCGGCGGCGCAGATGCCGCACGAGGAACGCAAGGCCGACCAGACCGAGCAGCGAGGCCGTACCCGGTTCCGGCACCGAGGTCAACGTGATCGCATGGCCGTTGGCCACGTCGTCGTAGTTGATGCGGAAGAAGTTGTTGGAACCCGTGCCGCCCACCACCGCCAAGGTCGCGCCCTGCGCCCAGAGGACGCCGTTGCTCGGGCCGGTC
>CAISWQ010000072.1 GCA_903889245.1 uncultured Lentisphaerota bacterium
CAACCCCGCGAATCCAAACCGAAGACGCGGGGTTGCAAACCCCGCCCACAAGAATAAAGCCAACTACAGCAGCGGGAGAAAATTTTCCGTGTGATCGGAGTGATCCGTGGTTTTTCCTCCGCTCCCCAGCACTTCACTCTTCTTCAGAATCCGGCGTGCTCGGTGCGCTCGATGATTTCTTCCTGCAGTTCCTTGCAGAGGTCACAGAAATAATCGCTGTAGCCGGCGACGCGGACGATGAGGTCGCGGTGCGCCTCCGGCTGCGCCTGCGCGGTGCGGAGCGTCTCGGCACGGACGATGTTGAACTGGACGTGGTGGCCATCCAGCTTGAAATAGCTGCGGACGAGGTGGCCCCAGTTTTCGAGGCCCTGCCCGGTGGCGATCAGCGCGGGCGTGAACTTCATGTTCAGCAGCGTGCCGCCGGCCTTGAGCTGGTCCATCTTCGCGGCGCTCTTGAGGACGGCGGTCGGGCCGCGGCGGTCGGCGCCCTGCACCGGACTGATACCCTCGCTCACGGGCTTGCCCGCGCTGCGGCCATCGGGCGTGGCGCCGAGGACGCTGCCGAAATAGACATGGCACGTGGTCGGCAGCATCTCGACGCGGTAGCGGCCGCCCTTGGTGTCGGGCCGGCCATCGAGTTCCTCGACGCAGGTGTTGAAGATGCGCGTCGTGATGGCGTCGGCGACATCGTCGTCGTTGCCATACTTGCGCGTTTTGTTGAGCAGGCGCTGGCGCAGCGCTTCGTGCCCGGCGAAGTCGGCTTCGAGCGCGCGGACGAAGTCGGGCAGGCTGACGGCGCGCTCATCGATGGCGAGCTGGCCGAGCGCGCTCATGCTGTCGGTGAGCGTGCCGAGGCCGACAAACTGGATATAGGTGTTGTTGTAGCGCGCGCCGCCGGCGTTGTAATCGCGGCCGCGGGCAATGCAGTCATCAATCAGCACGCTCAAAAACGGCGCAGGCATTTGCGTGGCGTACATGCGCTCGATGAGCTGGTTGCCGCGCAGCTTGATCTCGAGGACGTGGTGGAACTGTGCGCGGTAGGCGGCGAAGAGATCGTCGAACGTCTTCCATGCGGCCGGGTCGCCGGTCTGCGGGCCGATCTGTTTCCCGGTGCGCGGGTCCATGCCGTTGTGGAGCGCGAGCTCGAAGCACTTGGGCATGTTGAAGTAGCCCGTGAGGATGAACGCCTCCTTGCCGAAGGCGCCGACCTCGACGCAGCCGCTGCAGCCGCCGGCGCGCGCGTCCTCGGGCGTCTTGCCCATGCGGAGCTGCTCCTTCACGACGGCATCGGTGTTGAAGATCGAGGGGAAGCCGTAGCCCTTGCCGACGACGCGCAGCGCGTGGTGCAGCAGCGCGTCGGGCGTCTGGCGCGAGAGCTGGAGGTTCGTGCTCGGCTGGAGCAGGTGCATCTCGTCGACGATATCGAGCAGGATGTGCGAGACGGCGTTGGAGCCATCGGAGCCGTCGCGCAGCAGGCCGCCGATGTTGATGTTCGCGAAGTCGGTGTAGGTGCCGCTCTCGGCCGCGGTGACGCCAACCTTCGGCGGCGCGGGGTGGTTGTTGAACTTGATGAAGAAGCACTCCAGCAGCTCCTGCGCGCCCGCGCGCGTTAGCGTGCCCTCCGCGAGGCCCTGCTCGTAGAACGGCAGCAGATGCTGGTCGAGGTGGCCGGGGTTGAACGAGTCCCAGCCGTTCAGCTCGGTGATCACCGCGAGGTGGCAGAACCAGTAGTACTGGAGCGCCTCCTGGAAATCGCGCGGCGCGTGGGCCGGGACATACGCGCAAGTCGCGGCGATCTTTTCCAGCTCGGCGCGGCGCTGCGGATTCTGCTCCCGCGCCGCCAGCTCGCGCGCGAGCGCGGCGTGGCGTTCGGCGAAGACGATGACGGCGTCGCAGGAAATATCGAACGCGAGCAGCGCCTCGCGCTTGTCGAGCGCCTGCGGGTCGTTCAGGAAGTCGAGCTGCGCCAGTGCGACGGCGATGTCCTTTTTGATATCGAGCATGCCCTTCCGGTAAATCTTGTCATCGAGCACGGTGTGGCCCGGCGCGCGCTGCTCCATGAACTCGGTGAACAGCCCGGCGCCGTAGGCGGCGTGCCAGTCGGCCGGCAGCGCGGCGAACAGCCGGTCGCGCATCGAGCGGCCGCGCCAGTAGGGGATCACCTGCTCGCGGTAGATGCGCAGGCAGTCGGCGTCCACGTCGTAGTGCGTCAGCGGGCGCGAGTTGAGGATTTCCAGATCCTCGACGCTGTGGCAGGTCAGCTCCGGGAACGTCGGCACGCACTTCGGGCGCGGGCCGCGTTCGCCGACGATAAGTTCGCCCTCGCCGATGTAGATCGTTTTTTTCTGGCAGAGATGGAGAAACGCCTTGGCGCGCATCACCGGCGTGGAGTAGCGGCCGGCGTTCTCCTGGTAGAAGGCGGTTATCAGCGCCGCGCGCTCCGGCGAGATGCCCGGCCGCGTGTCGAGGCTCTGGCGGCGTAACCGGCTGGTGCGTTCGTTCATGGTTTCACGTCCACTCCGTGCCCGCGGAAGATGTCCCGCGCCGCGGACATTCGCTCATCCGTCGGCGGTTTCAAGTCCGCGTGCGCATACTTATGCCCAACGCGCGCGTGCTTGGAAAGCCCGGTGTGGTGATAGGGCAGCAGGCTCACCTGCCGCACGCGCGGCAGCGACGCGGCGAGCTGCGCGATCGCGGCGAGGTTCGCCGCGTCGTCGTTGACGCCCGGAATCACCGGCACGCGCAGCCAGATCTGCTCGTGGACCTCCGCGAGCGCGCGCAGGTTGGCGAGGATCGGCGCGTTCGGGACGCCGCAGTGTTGCCGGTGACGCGCCTCATCCATCAGCTTCACATCGAACAGCACGAGATCAGCGAGCCGGCCCAGCGCCAGCAGGTCCTCCGTACAGCCGAAGCCACAGGTATCGAGCGCGGTGCGGATACCGTGCGCCTTGCACGCCTGGAGCAGCGCCAGCACAAACGCCGCCTGCGTCAGCGGCTCGCCGCCGGAAAACGTCGCGCCGCCGCCGGATTCGTCATAGAAAATCTTGTCCTTCAGGATCTCGGTCATGACGGCCTCCGCCGACATGGCGTGACCGACGAGCTGCCGCGCGCCGGAGGGACACGCCTCGACGCAACGACCGCAGAGGTTGCACTCCGGCTGGCGCACCGGCCAGGCGCCGCTGCCCGCGAGGGCCTGGCCGAACGGACACGCCAGCCGGCACGCGCCGCAGGCGGCGCAGCGGTTTTCCACCACGAGCAGCTCCGGCTGCGGCGCGAGCCCTTCCGGGTTGTGACACCACGAACAGCGCAACGGACAGCCCTTCAGGAAAACAGTCGTGCGGATGCCCGGTCCATCGCTGACCGAGTACTTCTGGATATTGAACACCAGCCCTGTTGCTTGTGTGCTCACGCGGCCCGCGATTATCTTCGGTTCGCCGCAATTTCCAAGCCTTGGAAATCTGCCGGAGATTTTTTCCAAGCCTTGGAAAACTGCACCCCACCCCATCAGGCCGGCTTCGCTTCTTGTTCTTCCGCGCCGAGGGCTGCGGGATAAGATCATCACCGTCCGGTGGGCTTGACTCCAAACTGCGGTTCGCAGAGTATCAACCGCAGACAGGAATGAAAATGTTCACTTCACGTATGTCAAAAATCGAAGTTACCACAGCCCTCATGGCGCTCATGTTGGGCTCGTCTGCCTTGGTGGCCACCGCAGCCGACGGCGTTCCCTATGAGAACTGGACGTCCGGTGTAAAAAAACACGATGTCGTTTCCCTGCCAGGCCGGCATGTGATGCATGCCTACTACGCCCTCGATACCGAAAGCCCGGATGGCCGGTATGTTCTCTACTACACATCCGGAACCAAATCCGGCGAGGAAGGTGACCTGCGCATTCTGGAACGCAAGACCGGCAAAGAGACCATCATCGCGGAGCACATCCAAACGGAAGATGCGCACCGCGCCGCGTGTCAGCAATGGGCCAACGGGGGCAAGACCATTGTCTATCATGATTGCCGCGGCGGGAAATGGGTTGTCGTCGCCGTTGATCTGGCCACACTGAAGCAGAAAGTCCTGGCCGAAGACCGCCAGCTCGGGTTCGGCGCCACCGCCAGTATTTATGCGCCGCTTTACGGCTGCCACTGGAACCCGGGCCCCCATCGCGACCTGGAATTCGTAAACGTCGAGACGGGTGAGATCAAGACGATCCTGACCGCCGACGCCATCGTCGGGAAGTATGCCGAGTGGACCCAAAAGCGTTTTGGCGGTGCGCGCCTATCCGTCTGCTTCCCGTGGATCAGCCCCGATGGGAAGAAGGTCTTCTGCAAGGTGGGCAAGCCCGGCTGGGGGAACAGCTACCGGGGTATGCACGTCAGCGACCGCGATGGCAAGGTCATCTACGACATCGAAAAGAGGGAGTTCACCCGTCTTTCCATGAATTGGGGGCATCCCTCGTGGACGCCCGATTCGACCGCGATTTTTGAAAAGGGGAACTTCGCGATGAACGTCACGACGGGCAAAACCGTCCTCTTTGGGCGCTCGCCAACCGACCATCCGACGTTGGCGCCCGATGGGAAAGTGTTTGCCTCGGACGGGAAGGAATCGAAGAAAGAGAAAGAGTGGGTCGTTATCGTTGGCAAGGCGGTGCCCGCCAAGTCGAGCCAGGATTCGGCCGCCTATACAATCATAGATAAGTTTGACAATAACCAGGGGGCAGCGTCGTGGCGCCGCAATCATCCGCATCCGGTTTTCAGCGCGGACGGAAAACGCCTCTACTACAACGTGAATGACGGTCCGTGGACGCGGCTGGTCGTGGCGGAAGCGGGCGACGGCACTTCTCACCAGCCTTAGGCCTCGATTCATTGGGGAGCCGCGAGCCCCAGCGCCTTCCCTCTCTCCATCAACCGGGCTGTGCTGCCTCCGGAACCTTGGAAACGGCTCCCTACCCCATCAGGCTGGTTTCCGCTTCTTGTTCTTCCGCGCCGAGGGCTGCGGGTCCTTGAGCGGCAAAAGATCGAGCGACTTTTCCCACGCGACGAGGCGGCCGGCGAGGTCGCGGACGACGTCGGCTTTCGCGGCGGCGGGCGCGAGGTTGTTCAGCTCGCCGGGATCGGCGCGCATATCGAAGAGCTGCGTCACCGGGTCGTCGCGGTAGGCAATGTATTTGTATTCCGCCGTGCGGACCATGCGGCCGGCGCCGTGCGTGTCACTCACGATGAACTCGCGCCACGGCGTCGCGTCGCGGCCCTCCAACAGCGGGCGCAGGCTCAAGCCGCGCATCTTCGGCGGCGGCGCGAAGCCGGCGAACGCGCAGAGCGTCGGCGCCACGTCGAGGCCGGTGACCAGATGCCGCTCGTCGCGACGGCCCGCCTGCAAGTGTCCGGGCCACGCGGCGAAGAACGGCACGCGCGCGGCCTCGTCATAGAGAAACATCTTCGAGGTCAGTCCATGTCGCGCAAGGCCATCGCCGTGATCCGCCGTCAGGACCACGAGCGTCTCCTCCGTCAGCCCGGCATCGTCGAGCGCGTCGAGCACGCGGCCGACGGCGGCATCGGCCATCTCGACCATGCGGTAGTAGTTCCAGAGATACCAGCGCCACTGCTCCGCGCCCCACGTCTTGCTTTCGTGACGCCGCGCCACCATGGCCGGCTCGGCTTGCGGGTGGCCGTGGTTGAACGGCAGCGGCGGCAGGTCCGGCGGCGGGAGCAGGCGCGTGCGTGGTTCGTCGCCCTGATGCTCGAAGACCCAGTAGCAGCAGTCGTGCGGCTGGAGGAAACCGAGATTAAGGAAAAACGGTTTTCCACCGCTCTTGCGCGTGCGCAGGAAGCCCTCGGCGGCGCGCGCGACGGCCGCGTCGGAGTGTTCGCCGATGCCGGTGCCCGGCGTGATGACGTGGAAGCTGTCCTTGAAGTCGCGGCCGGTGACGTGCCACTTGCCGCCATAGACCGCGTCGTAGCCGCGCGCGCCGAACCACTGGCCGAGGTCGGGCATGTCGGGCGCGATCGGCCACGCGTCGTTCATGATGACACCGTTCTCCTGCGAGGCGCGGCCTGTGTACCAGCAGGTGCGCGCGGGGCAGCAGACCGGGTTCGCCGAGTAGGAAAGGCTGAACGTGGTGCCCGCCGACGCGAGCCGGTCCATCGCCGGCGTGCGAACGTGCGCGCAGCCGAAGGCGGAGACCGCCTCCCAGTGTTGCTGGTCGGTGTGCATGAAGAGGATGTTCGGCGGCCGTTTTTCCGGTGCCGCGGGCGCGCGGCGCTCCGCGAGCATCAGACCGAGCGCGCCCAAGCCGCCCGCCTTCAGGAAACCGCGCCGTGTGGAGTTGAGCGTTGTCATGGCGTGCCGCCTTTCGCGCGCGCGTTGAGCAGGTAGAGGTGGCGCTCGCTCGCGGCGAGCACCACGCGGTGCCGCGCGTCGAGCCACCAGCGCACCGGCAGCAACCCGCGCCCGAACTGCTCGAAGACGTACAGCGCAACTTTCTTCCCACCGAGTTCAACCGCGTGCTCGCCGGCATAGGCGAGCTTCTGGCCGGGCTTGTGCAGTTCGCCTTCCTCGAAGAGATCGAACTCCAGCGTCGTGGCCGCCGCGAACGGCAGGCGCGGCAGCACGGCGAAGAGCAGCCAGTCGGCGGTCCAGTTCTGTGGCGCGGGCCGGCGGCGCTCCTTCGTGGCCGAGAAAATGATCTCGCCGCCCTCGACGCGTCCGGAACGTTTCTGCTCCAGGCCGGCGACGGGTATCCGGGGCATCTTGCTCTCCCAACCGATGTCCATGCTCCAGCGCTGCGGCGTCAGCAGCGGGTTGTCGGCGCACAGGAAGTCCGCCTGCGTGGTGACCGTGGTGGCGCCGGCGGCCACCGCCTCGCGCACGCGCAGGCGCTGGCCATCACGCTCGATGACCAGCTCACCCGACTGTCCTCCGGCCGGTTTGCCGCCGGGTTCGGGGATCAGAACATGACGTTCGTAGGCGAGTTTCCAGGGGCCGGCAGGCTCGAACGGACCTTCCGGCAGTGCCCACCTGGAGAGACGGTTGGCGATTACATCCCAGTCGCGCGGCTGTGTGGCATTCATGGCCCACAAACGCGCCGCTTGTCGCTCTTATTGCATTCGCCTACTATCGCCGCGCCAGGCGCCCTGGCGGGCGCGCTACAAACGGCGCGGCAAAACTCTGTGGCGTTTGTAGCCCCGCCGCAAGGCGGGTGCTTCGGGGATGGAAGCAAACATGAAAATATTGACGAGGGCACTGTTCGGCGCGGCGCTGGCCGCGGGGTTGAGCGCGGCGGCGGTGGAACTGAAGTCGCCCGATGGAAAACTGGTGGCGACCTTCGAGGTCAAGGCGCAGGGCGTGCCGTGCTACTCCATCGCCTACAAGGGCAAACCGCTGATTGCCGACGCGCGGCTGGGCTTGGAACTCGCCAACGCGCCGCTGAACACCGGCCTCAAGCTCACCGGCACCGAGGCCGCCTCGCACGACGAGACGTGGAAGCCGGTCTACGGCGAGCGCAGCCGCATCCGCGACCATTACAACCAGCTCATCGTGAAGCTCGCCGAGCCGGCGGGCGCGCGGCGGCAGATGCTCATCACCTTCCGCGCCTACGACGAGGGCCTCGCGTTCTGCTACACGCTGCCGAAGCAGCCGGGTCTCGATGCCCTCACCCTCAAGCGCGAGACCACGCAGTTCCGCTTTGCCGGCGATTTCACCGCGTGGGCCACCTACCGCGCGCAGGCCAACTACGAGAAAGTGCCGGTCAGCCAGATCAAACCCGGCTGCGAGCGCCCGCTCGTGTTGCAGGCCGACGACGAGGTCTTCCTCGCCATCGCCGAGGCGAAGCTCGTGGACTACGCCCGCATGAAGCTGCGCGTGGCCAAGGACGCGCCGACGACGCTCGAAGTGTTCCTCGATGCCGAGCGCAACAAGGAGGGCGAGGTCACCGGCTCCGCGCCGCTGACGACGCCGTGGCGCGTGGTCATGGCCGCGGAAAGCCCCGGCCGCCTGCTGGAAAACAACGACCTCATCCTGAACCTGAACGATCCGTGCGCGCTCGCCGACACGTCGTGGATCAAGCCCGGCAAGGTCATCCGCGAGGTGACGCTGACGACGGCGGGCGGCAAGGCGTGCGTGGATTTCGCCGTGCAGCGCGGGCTGCAATACATCGAGTTCGACGCCGGCTGGTACGGCCATGAATATGATCCCAAGTCCGACGCGCGCGCGGTCAACCTCGATCCCAAGCGCAGCAAGGGCCCGCTCGACATGGAGGAGGTCTGCCGCTACGCGAAAGCCAAGGGCATCGGCGTGATTCTCTACGTGAACCACCTCGCGCTGGAAAAGCAGTTCGATGAAATCCTGCCGATCTATAAGCGCTGGGGCATCGCCGGCCTCAAGTTCGGCTTCGTCAACGTCGGCTCGCAAAAGTGGACGAGCTGGATGTCGGAGGGCATCCGCAAATGCGCGCAGGCTGGCCTGATGGTGGACGCGCACGACGAGTACCGGCCGACCGGCTACACGCGCACCTATCCGAACTTCCTGACCTGCGAGGGCATTCTCGGCGACGAGGAGAAGAAACGCACCAACGAGCAGACGCTGCTGACGCTCTTCAGCCGCTTCATCGCCGGCCCGGCCGATAACACCGTCTGCTACTACGACAACCGCGTCAACGACCTCTGTTCGCACGCCTACCAACTCGCCAAGCCCGTCTGCCTCTACAGCCCGTGGCAGTTCCTGTTCTGGTATGACCGGCCCGCGGCCGCGCCCGCCAAGGTCGGCGGCGCCGGCGGCGCGGAGACGAAGATCGGTAACGATCCTGAATTGGAATTTTATAACGCCATGCCCACCGTCTGGGACGACACCAAGGTCATCAGCGGGCAGATCGGCGACCATGTGATCATGGCGCGGCGCAGCGGCGCGGAGTGGTTCGTGGGTCTCATGCACGCCGGCGAGCCGCGCACGTTCGAGGTGCCATTGAAATTCCTGGAGCCGGGCCAGAGTTACAGCGCGCACATCTATAGCGACGACCCGCAACTGAACACGCGCACGAAGGTGAAGATCGAACGCGTCCGCGTCACCGCCGCCACCGTGCTCAAGCTGCCGCTGATCAAGAACGGCGGCTGCGCCCTCCGCCTAGCCCCCGCGACCGCCACCGACCCGTTCCCAGCCTACCGCTGAAGGTGGACAGAAAAACCGGAGACAGAAAAACAAAGCCCAGCCGGCCCTGACTTTTCTGTGCACCGGCCACGACGGAGCGTGGCCCTCCATTTCTTGGGCCGCTGCTGTAGCGGCGCGCTAGGCGCGCCGACGGCGGGCATAGCCCGCCGCTACAGACGGGCTGGCAGAAAAATGGCGGGTAGAAAAATTCAGAATTGCCGCACAAGCTCCCGGTGGTACGGGCTGGTTCGCCCTCGGTCGCGGCTACAGCGCCTATTCATCATTCAAGGTCTGCCCCTGCGCACCCCATTTTTCCATCGCGCGCGGCTCCGCCGCGCGTCAAAGGCAAAAGCAAACTACGGCCTGGGCAAAACCACCACCCGCACGCCAACCTCCGCGCCCCTGCCGGCGGGCCGGACCCTGCCGCGATCGGCGCAGCGCGTACCCGATGCTTGGTCGTACCAACCACCGCCCCGCACCACGCGACAGGTTTGTTGCTCCGATTTCTTTTCGCCACCCTGCCAATACTCAACCTTCTGCGTGTCGCCGCTACTCGGCCCAGTGGGATTGCGCGCGCCATCACGCAGTTGTTGATAGGCCGTGGCCACATACCAATCCTGGCACCACTCCCAGACGTTGCCCGCCATGTCATATAAGCCGTAACCATTGGGCCGATAGCTCTTCACCGGCTTGGTGGTGTCGCTGTAGTCATTGCGCCGGACCAGGGTTTCCTTCTGATACGGTTCCCACCAGCTCGTACATTCTTGCGCCGTGGTCAACTCCGCCACACCAGCAAGGCGCTCGGCTGTGTTGGCCTCCTGCTTGTCCCACTGATTTCCCCACGGCCATTTGACGTCGCGCCCACCCTTGGCGGCTTTTTCCCATTGCGCCTCGGTCGGCAATTCGCCGCCCATCCACAGGCAAAAGGCCCGCGCACCGTACCAAGAGAGTTCGACGACGGGATGTTGTGCAAATCCAGCTTTCGCTGAAAAAGCAGAACCGTTACCCGTAATTTTTATCGCGGGCCCCAAGTTGACCCACGAGACGCCGCCTTCCTCCTGATTGCCTTTTTCGTTCAGAAACTTGGCGAACTGCTCGCAGGTGACCTCGGTTTCGCCCATCCAGTAAGCATCGAGCCAGATGCGCCGCGCCGGATGCTCATTGTCAAAACCTTCGCCATTGGCGCTGCCCAGGTTGAACTCGCCGGCGGGAACAAGACAGAGCCGGTATCCGGTTTGCTCGTGCTCCAGCAGGGATGGCAAACCGCTGGTCGTATCGCAGGCCGTGCCCACCATTTTGAAACCGGCCGGCACGCGCGCGGTACGCGCCGCCGCGAGTGCGCTCTCCAATTTGCTCTGCCGCTCGCGGGCCTGCACATCCACTGCCGGCACAAGCGGCTTTGGCTCTGCTGCAGGACCGGAAAGCAACTTCACCAAGCCACCCACAGCCAGCAAACCCAGGATAACGGCGGCAATGGCTCCAACTACTTTCGCCCGTTGGAAAGCGACCGCCGGCTTGGGCGTTTCGGATTTCCAAGCCGTGCCTATGTGTGGTTGCGGCGCAGCGTGCGCTACCGGTCGCGTAGCGGGTGGTGTTGGCGGCACCGCCGTTTTGGAGCGCACGCCCTCGATCGCGCGGCACATGTCGCTGGCCGTGGCATAGCGTTCATCAGGATCGTAGCTCAAACAACGCGAACAGATGATTTCGTCCCACATCGGATCCAAAGCGGGGCGCACTTTGCTGGGTGGTTTGATCACGCCGATCACTTTGCGCCCGGTCAGCAGTTCGTAGAGGATCACGCCCATCGCATACACATCGCTGCGGGCATCGGCGACGCGGCCCTCGCGCTGCTCCGGGCTCATGTAGTCGAAGGTGCCGACCGTGTCGGCGCTGATGGAAACCTGTCCCTTCAAGGTTGGCTGCTCGCCCAGAGAACGCGAGAGCGCATGGGCCTGCACCACGCTCTCCTCGAATTTCTCCCCCATCGCCCGCGCCAGGCCAAAGTCGGCGATGTAGAGCTTCGTGTCCTTATCGAGCAGGATGTTGGCGGGCTTCAGGTCACGATGGATGATGCCGTTGGATATTTCGGCGTCGCGGTAGCTGTGCGCATAGTCCAAAGCTTTGCAGATTTCCAAGCCGACGGCGGCGGCTTCATCTTCGTCGAGCAGTTCGCCGCGCTCGCGGCGTTGATCGAGCAACTGGCGCAGGTTCAGCGGCTCGCGATGCGGACCCTCGATGTAGTCCATCACCAGAAACGGAATGCCATCGGCCACGCCGGTATCCGTGCAGGCGACGATATGCGGATGCTTGAGCCGGGCCGCCAGCTTGGCCTCGCGCAGGAAGCGTTTTTCAAAGCCCGATTTCCGGGCAAACTCCGCGCGAATGGTCTTGAGCGCGTGCCGAGTGCACAGATGGATGTGTTCCACCAGATAGACCGCGCCCATGCCGCCCGCGCCGAGCAGTCGGATAATGCGGTAATTACCCAGCAACGCGCCTTCGGCCAGTGTTGCGGAATCGGTTTTGCCCTGCCCGCCCACCAAGGTCGGGCTGCTGCCCAAACTTTCGTCGCCCGGTTTCATCTTCTTGCCCAGCTATATCCCTGCTCCTTGCCACCGCCGTTTGGCTGGCACTGGCTACACCAAAACCCAGCGCCAAACAAGGAAAAGCTAAGCGGCGGCGCCGCCCGCCCGTGGAGGGCCACGCTCCGTCGTGGCCGGATGGGAGCCGCGAAGTCGAGCAGAGTCTTCCTACCTTCCCTGTTCAACCCTCTTCTTTTTCTGTCTCCCGTCTTTCTGTCCACCTTCCGCCCTCAATCCCGCAGCATCACCCACCGTGCGCACCTTCGATGTTGGATGTTCGGTGTTCGATGTTCGATGTTCGCTTCCCCATTCCTCTCTCGCCCTTCCTGTGTCTTTTCCTTCTGCTTCCCGTCCTCGCGCCTGCGCTGTTTTCCAGGGCTTGGAAAAAAGCTCGCGGATTTTTCCAAGCCTTGGAAGAATCCGCCGCGCATGTTCCAGGCCTTGGAAACGGAACGCGCGAAAGGAACCGCCATGAAACCTTGGATCGCTGTGTCACTCACGTTGGCTGCCGCCCTGACGACCTCCGCCGCCCCGGCGATCATCCCGTACCCGGCGGACTTGCAACTGCTCGATGGTTCGGCCGCGCTCACGCCGGAGCAAATCAAGGCCAGCATCAATCCCGAGGTGCTGCCCACGCTTGGGGCGGAGGGCTACCAACTCGTCGTCATCCCCTCCGGGGCTTCCATCATCGCCGCGACGGAGGCCGGCGCGTTTTACGCGCGCCAGACGCTGGCGCAGTTGACCAGCGCCGGCCAGACGCCCTGCGTCAACATCACTGATAAACCCCGCTACGCGTGGCGCGGCTACATGCTCGACGTCTCGCGCCACTTCGCGCCGGTCGCCGAAATCAAGGCGCTGCTCGATGAGCTGGCCCGCTATAAACTCAACCGCTTCCACTGGCACCTGACCGATGACGAGGGCTGGCGCATCGAGATCAAGAAGTATCCGCTGCTGACGACGGTCGGCGGCCTTGGCAACAAGAGCGATCCCAAGGCGGCGGCGCAGTTCTATACGCAGGCGGAGATCCGCGACCTCGTCGCCTATGCCGCCGCGCGCCACATCACGATCGTCCCGGAGATTGACATGCCCGGCCACGCCTCCGGCGCGACGCGCGCCTACCCGGCGCACGCCGGCGGCGGGTCCGAGCGGCTGCCAAACTTCACCTTCAATCCCGGTAAGCCGGAGACGTTGCACTTCCTCCAGGACATCCTGCGCGAGGTGCAGGCCCTCTTCCCCGACTGCGGCGTGATCCATTACGGCGGCGACGAGGTCCACTTTGGCTGGGGCAAGTGGGATAGCCTGCCCGAAGTGGCGGCGCTCAAGCAGAAGGAAAACCTCGCCGACAAGCAGGCCGTGGAGAAATGGTTCAACCGGACCATGGGCGCGTTCATCAACACGCTCGGCTGCGACGTGGGCGGCTGGGACGAGATTGGCAACGCCGGCCTCGCGCCCGACCGCACGGTGATTTTCTGGTGGCGGCACGATAAGCCCGCGCAACTGCAACAGGCGTTGCAAGGCGGCTACAAGGTGGTGCTTTGCCCGCGCCATCCGTGCTACTTCGATTTCCTCCAGAATCCGGCGCACAAGGTCGGCCGCCGCTGGCACGGCATCAACGAACTCCCGCGCGTCTATGCGTTCCCCGACGCGAGCACACTGCCCGCCGACCTCGCCGCGTCGGTGAATCACCCGCGCGTGCTCGGCCTGCAGGCGTGCCTCTGGGGCGAGACCACCGCGACGCGCGCGCGCCGCGAGTTTCTCACCTACCCGCGTCTGCTCGCGCTGGCCGAGGCCGCGTGGACGCCCGCCGCACAGAAGAACTACGACGACTTCGCCGCCCGCCTCAAAATCCACTTACCCCAACTCAAACAGCGCGGCCTCACCGCCTACGATCCCTTCGCCAACACCGCCGAGATCGTGGACCAGCCCGGCCCCACCACCTACCTTGATCAGCCTGGAGCAAAGAAGAAAAAAGCGCCGTGATGGAGCCTGGCCACCCTTGGCAATCCGCGGCAGGCGCCTCGCCTGTCACGCCGTGGAGCGTGTGAATAAGGCGGTTCCCAAGCTCTGGAAAAAAGGCTGGTGTCGTTTTCCAATCCTTGGAACACTCCCGCCGCGCAGAGGAGATACCATGAAAAAAACAGCGTGGCTGGTGTGTGGCGTGGTGGCGATGGCGGCAACGGCGGCGGAGCGGTTCCCGTTCGTCATTCCCGGCGATGACGCGACGAAGACGGCGACGGATTTCTCGTCGCTGAACGCGCGGCCGGCGGGCGCGGATGGGTTCGTGCGGATCAAGGACGGTCATTTTTTCACTGACGCCGGGCGGCTGCGCATCTGGGGCGTGAATACCTGCTTCAGCGCGAACTTCCCCTCGCACGCGGAGGCCGGGGCGGCGGCCGCGCACATGGCGAAGCTGGGCATCAACGCCGTGCGGATGCACCACCACGAGACGGGCACGCCGCCGCGCGGCCTGCTCGCGCCGCCGAAGGACGGGAAGCGCATGATGGACCCGGAGATGCTCGACCGGCAGGACTACTTCCTCGACCAGCTTCACCAGCACGGCATCTACGCGAACCTGAATCTGCACGTCGGCCGCGCGATGCTGGCGGCGGAAGGGTTCGCGGTCCAGAGCGAGGAGGCGCTGCGCGATTTCCGCTACGACAAGTTCCTGCTCTACTTCGAGCCGCGCATCCGGGCGCAGTTCAAGGAATTCTGCCGCGCCTACCTCGGCCATGTGAATCCCTACCGCAAGCTGCGGCGCGCGGATGATCCCGGCATCGCGGTCGTGGAGATCACCAACGAGAACAGCTTCAGTACGCTCGGCCTTTATGTGGCCCAGAAGCTGCCGGAACCCTATCGCGCGGAATTCCTGAAGCAGTGGAACGCGTGGCTGGCGCAGCGTTATGGCAACACGGAGACGCTGAAGAAGGCGTGGGGCGCAGGCTTCGAGCCGCCGGGCGAGCAGGTCGCCAAGCTCGACGCGACCGCCGGCAAGCTCGGCGCGTGGCGCTTCAACATGGGCCGCGATGGCAAGCTGCGCGCCGAGTTCAACCAGGCCGGGCCGAACGCGGCGACGCCCGCGGTCCACGTGGCGATTGACAAACCCTGCACCGGCGTCGGCAACGAGTTGCTGCTGCCCAATCTCAAGCTGGAGGCGGGGAGAATTTATACGCTCGCCTTCGACGTGCGCGCGGCGACGCCGCGGCGGTTGCACTACGATGTGTCGCGCCAAGGCAAGCCCGACTGGAGTTCGGCCGGGTTGAACGCCGACGAGACCATCGGCAAACAGTGGCAGCATATCGAGCGCAGCTTCCGCGTCACCGACGCGCCCGAGGGCGGCTTGCGCATCGCGTTCAAGTTCCCCGGTGCGGGCGACCTCTGGTTCGCCGGCCTGCAACTGCGGCGCGGCGGCCCGCTGCACATCATCGCCGAGGACCAGTCGCTGGAGGCGCGCAATATCGGCTTCCCCTCCTCCTCCAGCGCGCAGGCGCTGACCGACCTCAAGGAATTCATGGTCGGCGTCGAGACCGATTTCATCCGCGACCTGACGGCGTTCCTCAAGCGGGACGTGGGCGTAAAGGTGCCGATCACGGCGTCGCAGATCACCTATCATGGCGCGCCGATTGTCGCCGCGACGTGCGACTACGTGGATATCCACGCCTACTGGCAGCATCCGCACTTCCCCGGCAAGCCGTGGGATCCGGAGAACTGGACCGTGGCCAACACGCCGATGGAGCGCGAGCCGGTGAAGAACTGCATGAGCGAGCGCGCCACGTGGCGCATCTTCGGCCGCCCGTTCACGATGTCGGAGTGGAACATCCCCGCGCCGCACGATGGCGCGGCCTCGTGCGTCCCCTTCGGCGCGCTCTACTGCGCGCTGCAGGATTGGGACGGCGTCTTCTTCTTCGACTACAACTCCGACAACAAACACTGGAACGCCGAGGGCATCACCGGCTTCTTCTCCTTCGTCGGCCACACGCACAAGCTGGCGGGCATGGCGGCGTTTGCCAACATGTATCGGCGCGGCGATCTCGCGCCGCTCGCCGGCCAGGTCGCCGGCGGGCTGACCAACCGCCCCGACGCCGCGCTGGCCTTCACGAAGTTGATCGGCATCAGCGCCGGCGCAGCCGCCGAAACCACCACGCTGGAAAAAACCCAGCGGCTCGCCTCGCCCGATGGCAACGTCGTGTGGGATGCGACCGACGCCGCGCGGCCGTGGGTGCAGGTCAACGCGCCCGCCTCGCGCGCCGCGTGGGGCATGCTCGCCAACCGCAAACTCGAACTCGGCTCACTCAAGCTCGAGATCGGCGCGGCCGAGCGCGACTACGGCGTCCTCTGCCTGACCAGCCTCGACGGCCTGCCGCTGGAAAAATCCAAGCACATGCTGCTCGCGGCCTTCGGCACGGCGGAAAATTCCGGCATGGTGTGGAACGAGAAGCGCACGAGCGTCGGCCGCAAGTGGGGCAAGGGCCCGGCGCTGATGAACGGCATCACGGCCACTGTTTCGCTCGGCAGCCGCATCACATCCGTGCAGGCGCTCGACCCGACCGGCAAGCCGCAGGGCGCCGTGCAGGTGGAGCGCACCGGCGCCGGCTCGCGCTGGAGCATCGGCCCGGAGCACCGCACGATCTGGTACGAAATCCATGCGCACTGAAGTGAGCAGATAAAAAAATTAAACCCGGAGCGCACGTTATGACAGCTCTACGGAACATCACCGCCGCCGCCATACTCGCGGCCAGCGCAGCCACGGCGGCTGAACCATCGGCACTCAAGCCCACCGCCGCGAACATCGCCTATGGTGAGCAAGAGCGGAATGTCCTCGATATCTACGCGCCGGCAGACGCGAAGAACCTGCCCGTCGTGTTCTGGATTCACGGCGGCGGCTGGCAGGCGGGCGACAAGTCCAGCGTGCAGGCAAAGCCGCAGGTGTTCACCGAGAAGGGTTTTGTTTTCGTCGCGGCCAACTACCGACTGTTGCCGAAGGTGGACATGGGTACGCTGGTCCGCGATGTCGCCAAGGCGCTCGGCTGGGTCCACAAAGACATCGCGGAACACGGCGGCGATCCGCAGCGCCTGTTCGTCATGGGCCACTCCGCCGGCGCGCAGCTTGCCGCACTGTTATGCACCGATGACCGCTATCTCCAGGCCGAGGGCGTCCCGTTCGCCGCGCTCAAGGGTTGCGTGCCCGTGGATGGCGATACCTATGACATCCCGGCCATCATCGAGACCGCCGAGACGCGGCTGCGCGTGCACGGCCTGCCAATGCCGCAGTATGGCCACCGCCTGAAGTTCGGTAACACCCCGGCGCTGCATCGCGACTTCTCGGCCGTCACACACGTGGCCAAGGACAAGGGCATCCCGCCGTTTCTGATTCTGTACGTCGCCAATCATCCCGACAACACGGCGCAGGCCCAGCGCTTCGGTGCCGTACTCAAGGACGCTGGAATCCCGGTGAGGCTTTTCGGCGCGAAGGAAACCACCCACACGCGCATCAACGCCGAACTCGGCCTACCCGATGACCCCGCGACCAAGGCGCTATGGGAATTCATGGCCGGCGCGTTGAAAAAGTAAAACGCCCAACCTCCGCCGCGGGCCGAACTTTTTCCAAGCCTTGGAAAAACAAACGGCGGATTTTCCAAGGGTTGGAAAATCCGCCGCACGAGTTCATCGCGATTTACTTCAGGCCCATGCGGACCATTTCCTCGGCGATCTGGATGGCGTTTTGCGCCGCGCCTTTCCAGATGTTGTCGCCGGCGCACCACAGGACAAGGCCGTTGTCGCAGCTCTGGTCTTTGCGGATGCGGCCGACGAGCACGTCGTAGTTCTCGCTGGCGCGGATCGGCATCGGGTAGATGGCGTTCTTGGGATCATCCACGAGCTTGACGCCCGGGGCCTTCGCGAGCAGCGCGCGCGCCTGTTCGGGCGTGAGCGGCTGCTCGAACTCGGCGTTGATCGCGATGCTGTGACCGTTGATGACCGGTACGCGCACGGTGGTCGTGGCGACGCGGATCGCGGCGTCGCCCAGGATCTTGTGCGTCTCCTTGCGCATCTTGATCTCCTCGGTGCTCTCGCCGGAGTCGTCCTTGAAGGAGCCGACCGACGGGATCACGTTGCAGGCGATCTGGTGCGGATAGACCTCGGCCTTGAGCGGCCGGCCCGCGGCCCAATCGCGCATCTGTACTTCCAGTTCCTTGATTGCCGCGCTGCCGGTGCCGGACACCGCCTGGTAGGTGCTCGCCACCAACCGGCGGAGGCGCGCGGCCTGGTGCAGCGGCGCGAGCGGCATCAGCGCGATGATCGTGCTGCAGTTCGGGTTCGCGATGAAGCCCTGGTGCTGGCGCAGCGCCTCGGCGTTGATCTCCGGGATGACGAGCGGGACGCGCGCGTCCATGCGGAAGTCGTCGCCGTTATCAATGACGACGCAGCCTTCCTCGACCGCCTGCCAGCCGAGCGTCTTGGACGCGCCCTTGGCGCCCTCGGTCCCTGCGAAGAACGCGAAGTCCATGCCCTTGAACGCGCCCGGCCCGGCCACGCGGACCTCGACCGGCACACCGTCAATGACCTCGGTGCGTTCGCGCGTGGCGAAGACCACGAGCTTGTTCACCGGGAAGTTCCGGCGGCGCAACAGCTTGACCATCTCGGCGCCGACCGCGCCGATGCCGACCACGCAACAGTTATACTGCTTCATCGCTCAACCTCACGGATGGAAGAACTGGAGTGATGGAGTGCTGGAGTACTGCGAAAACCAATCGTCCGCTTCCCATCACTCCCATACTCCACCACTCCTGCTTCGTCTTAGATTCTTTCCGCCACCAGGTCGCCCACCTGCTGGGTGTTGTAACCCATCTTGCCGGCGGCGAGGCTCTGGACCTTGTTCTTGCACACGTCGGCGACGGCCTTGTTGATCGCGTTGGCGGCTGTCTGCTCGCCGAGGGTTTCCAGCATCATCATGGCGGAGCAGATCGCGGCGAGCGGATTGATCACGCCCTTGCCGGTGTACTTGGGCGCCGAGCCGCCCATCGGCTCGAACATGCTGACGCCGTGGGGATTGATGTTGCCGCCGGCGGCGATGCCGAGCCCGCCCTGCGTGATCGCGGCGAGGTCGGTGATGATGTCGCCGAACAGGTTCGCGGTGACGAGCACATCGAACCACTCCGGGCTCTTCACCATCCACATGCACGTCGCATCCACGTGGTAGTAGTCGCGCTTGATGTCCGGGAATTCCTTCGCGCCCATCTCGTGGAACGCGCGTTCCCAGAGGTCGAACACATAGGTCAGCACGTTCGTCTTGCCGACGAGCGCGAGCGTATTGTCCGGGCCGACGCCGCGGGCCTTCTTGCCGTACTTGCGCGCGTACTCGAACGCGTAGCGCAGGCAGCGGTCCACCTGGGCGCGGGTATAGAGCATGTTCTGCACGGCCACCTCGTGCGGCGTGTCCTTCATCATGATGCCGCCGGTGCCGGTATAGACGTCGCCGGAATTTTCGCGGATCACCACGTAGTCAATCTGCTTCGGGCCCTTGTCCTTGATCGGCGTCTCGACGCCCTCATAGAGCCGGACCGGCCGCAGGTTGATGTACTGGTCGAGCGCGAAGCGCAGCGCCAGCAGGATGCCCTTCTCGAGGATGCCCGGCTTGACCTCGGGATGCCCGATCGCACCCAGCAGGATCGCGTCGTGCTGCTTCATCTCCACGGCGGCGTTCGCCGGCAGCACCTCGCCGGTCTTCAGGTAGCGGTCTCCGCCCCAGTCATACTCGTTGAGCTGCAGCGTGAACCCAAACTTCTTCGCGGCGACCTGGATGACCTTCACCGCTTCGCGGGTGACTTCGGGACCGGTGCCGTCGCCGGGCAGCACCGCGATTTTGTATGTTTTGCTCATGCTTGCGTTTCCTTTTCGTTAGCGCGGACGGCGGAAAGTAGCGACCAAACCCCGTCCCGGCAAGCAAAAACCCGATTTGATTTTCCGCTTTTCCGGCGGGGCCGCATCCGCCATGATGCGCGCGCTTTTCAGCACGAAGGAGAAAAACATGAGCGGTAAAATTCTGATGGCGGCGGTGGCGGCGGGGCTGGCGCTCGGCGCGCAGGCGGCGGACAAACCCGCCGCGGCCGAGGTGCTCGCGACGATGCAGAAGGTCGCGGACTGGCAACTGGCGAATCCCTCGCCGAAGCCGCCGTGGTGCTGGGAGAAGGGCGCGCTGTACGCCGGCGTGATGGCGCTCGGCGATCTCGTGCCCGCCACGAAATATCGCGACGCGATGATGGAGGTCGGCCGCACGAACGCCTGGAAGCCGGGCGCGCGCCGCTACCACGCCGATGACTACGCCGTCGGCCAGATGTACTGCGAGATGTTCCAGCTCTACCGCGACCCGGCGATGCTCGCGCCGCTGCGCGCGGAGATGGACGCCATCCTCGCCAGCCCCGACACGCGGCCGATCGGCGGCGCGATCCACGCCGGCAAGAACAAGAAGGAGCCGATGCGCTACTGGTGGTGCGACGCGCTCTTCATGGGTCCGCCCGCGCTCGCGCGCCTCTACGCGGCGACCGGTGAGAAAAAATACCTGGACTTCATGGTGCAGGAATGGAAGGCGACCAGCGATTACCTCTTTGACAAGGAGGAACGCCTCTACTTCCGCGACAACTCCTATTTCAAGAAGCGCGAGAAGAACGGGAAGAAGGTGTTCTGGAGCCGCGGCAACGGCTGGGTGATGGGCGGGCTGGTGCGCGTGCTGCAAGTCCTGCCGGCGGATCATCCCGACCGGAAGTTCTTCGAGACGCAGTTCACCGAGATGGCGGAGAAAATTCTTTCCATCCAGCAGCCCGACGGCGTGTGGCATTCGAGCCTGCTGAACCCCGAAGCCTTCCCGGTGGGCGAAGCCAGCGGCACGAGCTTCTTCTGCTACGCGCTGACGTGGGGCCTCAACCAGGGCCTGCTCGACCGCGCGAAGTTCGAGCCGGCGGTGCTCAAGGCGTGGCGCGGGCTGTGCGGCTTCGTACAGGAGGATGGCAAGCTGACGCACGTCCAGCAGGTCGGCGCCGCGCCGGAGTCGTTCAAGGCCGAGCACACCGACACCTATGGCATCGGCGCGTTCCTGCTCGCGGGCAGCGAAATCTACCGGCTGGTCCTCGACAAGCCCGGCCTGACCGTGCAGGTGACGAGCGACCTCGCGGCGCTCCGTCCGCAACAGACGATCGAGCTCGACCTCGCGGCGGTGCAGGCGAAGCTGCCCGGCGCGCAGGCGGAGAACATCGCGGTGATGGAGGCCGCCGCCGGCCGCTGGCTGCTCGCGCAGGTGCTCGAAGGCAAACTGCTGTTCCAGTCCGACTTCCTGCCGAGGCAGACCAAGTGCTTCCGCATCCTCGCCGGCGTAGACCGCGCGCAGTTACCCGCCCCCACCCTGACGACGTTCGCGCGCTTCGTGCCGGAGCGCGCCGACGACTTCGCGTGGGAAAACGACCGCATCGCCTTCCGCATCTACGGCCCGGCGCTGTGGAAGCAGGACGGCGAGAAGAAGACCGGCAGCGGCGTGGACGTGTGGTGCAAGCGCGTCCGCCAGCCGGTGGTCAACGCGATGTATAAGAGCGGCGATTATCACCGCGACAACGGCGCGAGCGTGGACTGCTATAAGGTGGGCACCGCGCGCGGCTGCGGCGGCACGGCGCTCTGGGTGGACGGCAAGCTGAAAGCCGGCCGCTGCTTCGAGAGCTGGAAGCTGATCAGCGCCGGCCCCATCCGCGCGGTCTTCGAGCTGACCTACGGCGCGTGGGACGCGGGCGGGCGGAAGGTGAGCGAGATCAAGCGCGTCACGCTCGACCTGGGCGCGAACTTCAGCCGCTTCGACTGCACGTTCACGGCCGAGGGCGCGGCGCCGCTGGCCGTGGCGGGCGGCGCGATGTATCACAAGGGCGCCGAGCTGGCCAACGGCAGCGACTGGGCGACCGTCTGGGAGCTGGGCGATGGCAAGGTCAACGGCATGATCGGCACCGCGGTGGTCATGACCGGCGGCGATTTCAAGCAGACGGGCGATCACCAACTCCTGCTCAAGAACATCAAGCCCGGCGAGACGCTGACCTTCTTTGGCGGTGGCGCGTGGAGCAAGGGCGTGGACTATCCCGACGCCGCCGCGTGGAACGAGGCCGCCAAGGCGTTCGCCGCCCGCGTCGCCTCGCCCGTGAAGGTGGAGCTCAAGTGACGAGGGGCGAGGGGCGAGTTTGATCGGACGGACCCGACCAATCTGACCGATCCGCCGACACAAGACACGAGACGAGAGACTCATCATGCGTTCATTCAACCTGTTCTGGCTTGGCTTGGTTTGCACGGCGCTGGCGGCGCGCGCGCAGTTGCCCACGCTGCCGGCGACGCCGCGCGACCTCGAACGCGTGACGCTGCAACTGCGCGCGAAGTGGCTCGGCATTGACCTGACCAAGCCGCTTTCCGAGCAGAAGCCCGCCGACATCCAGCCGGCGTTGAGCTTGGCGCGCGAGCTGAAACCCGACGGGAGCTGGCCCGACATTGATTACGCCAACCCGAGCCGCTCGGCGTGGCCGGCGTACAAACATCCGGCCCGCATCCTGACGCTCGCCATCGCGATGCACCAGCCGGGGATCGCGCCGGAGGACCGCGCGCTGCTCAAGGACGCCACCCTGAAGGCGCTGAAGTGGTGGCGCCTCCACGACCCGCAGTGCCCGAACTGGTGGTACAACATCATCGGCGTGCCGCAGCAGCTTTCGGCGACGGGGCTGCTGATGGGCAGCGACCTCGACCCCGACGACATCCAGTATCTGCTCAAGAACATCATGATGCGCGGCAAGCAGATCATGACCGGCCAGAACCGCGTGTGGCTGTCGGGCAACAACCTGAACTTCGGCCTGTTCATGCGCAGCACCCCGATGGTGCGCGACGCCGCCGACGCCATCTGGGACGAGGTCAAGATGACCACGCGCGAGGGCATCCAGCCCGACGCGAGCTTCCACCAGCACGGCGCGCAGCAGCAGTTCGGCAACTACGGTCTCTCCTTCGCTAGCGACATCCAGCACTGGTGGGCGATGCTGCGTAACACGAACCTCGGCATCCCACCCAAGAAGGTCAAGGCGGTGCGCCGCTATATGCTCGACGGCCAGGCGTGGATCACCTGGCGCGGCATGATGGACATCAGCGCGCTGGGCCGCCAGCTCCGGCCCCATGCGCAAGCGAGCAAGGCCGACAGCGCCATCCTGACGCTCGAACGCATGGCCGAGGTGGATGATGAACTCGCCGACCAGTATCGCGCCGCCGCCGCGCGCCTGCGGCCGGGCGCGACGAACGATCTGCTCGGCCTGCGCTGGTACTGGCGCTCCGACTACGGCGTCTATCGCCGCCCGGAATTCTGCGCCTCGGTCAAGGCCTGCTCGCCGCGCGTCATCGGCACCGAAACCTGCAACAGCGAAAATCTTTCCGGCCTCCACCTCGCCGATGGCGCGACCTATTTCTATCGCGACGGCCACGAATATGAGGACATCTTCCCGGTGTGGGACTGGCACCGCCTGCCCGGCACCACCGGCACCCGCGCCGCGAGCCTGACGCCGAACGATAAGAACACCAAGCTGCCCGGCGAGTTCACCGGCGGCGTCACCGATGGCGCGCGCGGCTGCGCGGCGCTCGACTTTCAGCGCGACGGCGTCAGCGCGCGCAAGGCGTGGTTCTTCGAGGGCGACCTCGTCATCTGCCTCGGTACGGGCCTCACCGGCAAGAACTGCACCGCGCCCGTGCTGACCTCGATCAACCAGTGCCTCAAGCGCGGCGAGGTCAAGGCGCAGAGCGCCGGCAAGGTGCTGACGCTGCCCGCCGAGATCGGCGTCCTGACCAAGGTCGCGTGGCTCGAACACGATGGCCTGCGCTATGAATTCCCCGACCTCCCCACCCTCTCCGCCGGCTCGCAGAAGCAGAGCGGCAACTGGGGCAGCGTCTTCAAGAACGCCGTCACGCCGCCCGACGATGTCACGCTCGACGTCTTCTCCGCGTGGCTCGACCACACCACGAAGCCCGCCGGCGCGCGTTACGCCTACGCCGTGCGTCCGCTCGCGGGAACCGCCCCGGCCTACCAGATTCTGGCGAACACGATCGAGAAGCAGGCGGTCTGCTGGGACCGCAAGCGCATCGCCGCGGTTTTCTGGACCGCCGGGCAGTTGACCACACCCGACGCCCACGTGATCCGCGTGGACATCCCCTGCCTGCTCGTCTGGGACGGGAAAAAAGTTTTCGTCAGCGACCCCATCGGCAAAGAGTGGGACGCCAACGTGACGCTTGACGGCAAGAAAATTTCGATTCACCTGCCGCACGGCGGCGACGCCGGCAAATCCGTCACCACCGAATAGCACCCGCGCCAGCCCCCGGCCGGCGGCATCTGGCGAACATCCCGGACTTTTAAAAGTCCGGGATGTTCGCCAGACGCGGGTTCCAAGCTTGGAAATTTTCACGCGGTTTTTTCCAAGGCTTGGAAAATGTGATGGCAATACGTTCCAATCCTTGGAAAACTCCGGCCCGCACTTTTCCAAGCCCGCTGCTGCGGGGCAAGTCCTTGGAAACGGAGACCAGCATGAACATTATTCAGACGGCGGATGGTGAGGCCTACCGGCGGATGACGACGGCGGAACTGCGCGAGCGGTTCCTGCTGGCAAACCTGTTCCAGCCCGGCCGCCTCGAGCTGGCCTACACCGATGTGGATCGCGCCGTGGTCGGCGGCAGCGTGCCGACGACGACGACGCTGACGCTCGAAGGCGGGCGCGAGATGGCGTGCGCCTATTTCTGTGAGCGGCGCGAGGCGGGCCTCATCAACCTCGGCGCGGCGGGCACGGTGACGGTGGACGGCACAACCTACGCGCTCGCGCCGCGCGAGTGCCTCTATATCGGCCGCGGCAGCAAGGCGGTCAGCTTTGCGAGCGATGCGGCAGCAACACCGGCACAGTTCTACCTCGTTTCCTATCCCGCACACGCGGCTTACCCGACGACGCACATCCCGCTCGCCAAGGCCAATCACGTCGAGCTGGGTTCGGCGAAGGACGCGAACCGCCGGACGATCCACCAGTTCATCCTGCCCGGCTTCGTGCAGAGTTGCCAGCTCGTGATGGGCTACACCGAGTTGCACGAGGGCAGCGTCTGGAACACCTTCCCGCCGCACACGCACGACCGGCGCACGGAGGTCTATTGCTACTTCGACCTGCCGGCGAACGGCTGCGTGCTACACCTGCTGGGCGCGCCGGACGAGACGCGGCACATCGTCGTGCGCGAAAAGCAGGTCGTGCTTTCGCCGCCGTGGTCCATCCACAGCGGCGTCGGCACCGGCGGCTACCGCTTCGTCTGGGCGATGGGAGGGGAGAATCAGGTGTTTGGCGACATGGATGCGGTGGATTTGAAGAAGTTTTCGTGAAGGATTAAGAGCAAGATTAGGATTACGATTAAGATTAAGAAAAGTTGGAGGAAGAAATGAGCGGAATTCTGGATAGCTTCAAGCTCGATGGCAAAGCGGCGATCGTGACGGGCGCGGCGCGCGGGCTCGGGCAGGCGATGGCCCTGGCGCTGGCAGAGGCTGGCGCGGATGTGCTGGCGGTGGATGTGCTCGATGCGACGGATACGCAGGCGCAAATCCGCAAGCTCGGCCGCAAAGGCGAAACCCTCACCGGCGACCTGACGAAGGCCGGGGTGCCGACCGATGTGGTCGCGAAGGCCGTGGCCGCGTTCGGCAGGGTGGATATTCTCGTCAACAACGCCGGCATCATCCGCCGCGCCGACTTCCTCGACTTCAGCGAGAAGGATTGGGACGACGTGATGAACCTGAACATCAAGGCGCTGTTCCTGCTCAGCCAGGCGGCGGCGCGCGTGATGGTCAAGAACGGCCGAGGCAAAATCATCAGCGTCGCCTCGATGCTCTCGTTCCAAGGCGGCATCCGCGTGCCCTCCTACAACGCTTCCAAGAGCGGCGTGATGGGATTGACGCGCCTGATGGCCTGCGAACTCGGCCCGAAGGGCATTCAGGCGAACGCGATCGCTCCCGGCTACATGGCCACCGACAACACTGCGCCGCTCCGCGCCGACGCCGCGCGCAGCCAGGCAATCCTCGACCGCATCCCCGCGGGCCGCTGGGGCACGCCGGACGACCTCAAGGGCGCAGTCGTGTTTCTCGCTTCCGCCGCATCGGATTATCTGAACGGTTACACGATTGCCGTGGATGGCGGCTGGCTCGCGCGGTAACGCGTGGCAGGCCGGGGACGGCCACGACGGAGCGTGGCCCTCCACGTCCGGGAAATTTCGCCAGCACCCCCCTGCAGACTCCAAGGATTGGAAAAGCAAACGGGCCGGTTTTCCAAGCATTGGAAAACCGGCCCGTAGCAGGTGGCGAGCGAGTTGTTCAGGTCGGCGGATGCACGCGGTGGTGGCGGCGATATTTCCAGAGCAGGTAGAGGAAGCGCGGGTTGCCCACGAGGTAGCGGCGCCACAGACGGCGCGGCTCCATCACCAAGCGGAACAGCCATTCAAGGCCACAGCGCATCATCCAACGCGGCGCCTGCCGCACATGGCCGGAATGAAAATTGAAAGCTGCGCCGACGGCCAGCAGGGCGGCGGCGTTCAGCCGCCCGCGCATCCGGGCGACCCAGAAATCCTGGCGCGGCGTACCCAACCCACACCAGACCAGATCCGCGCCTGACGCGTTGATCTGCGCCACCACCGCCGCCTCCTCGGCCTCGGTCAACGCGCGGAAGGGCGGTGCGTAGGAGCCGACGATCCGCAGTTGGGGAAAGCGTTGGGTCAGGTTCTTCGTGAGGCCGGCGAGCACCTCCGGCGTGCCGCCGTAGAAAAAGTGGCGGTAGCCGCGCGCCTGTCCATACTCGCACAGCGCCAGCATCAGGTCGGGGCCATAAACGCGGCTGACGCGCAGGCGGTGGCGGCGACCGAGCCAGACCAGGGGCATGCCATCGGGCACGGCAAGCCCGGCGGCGTTCATGACCTCCGCCATCCGGGGATCATCCACACATTGCAGCATGGTATCGGTGGTACAGAAATGCACGTCGTGCCGTTCACGGCGTTCGATCCAGCCATCCACCTGACGCAGCACCTCGGGGATGGAGGTGGCCGCGATGCGCGTGGCAAGGACGGGATAGTATTCCGGCGTGCGGGCTCCGGCCGTTTCGGGGGCGGGCAGAGGGAAGGGCCGCAGCCCGATAAGTTGAAGTGCGATTTCAAATATGAAATGCGGGTTGTCCTTGAAGTAGCGCCGCCAGAGGCGCGGCTCGCGGATCAGGCGGTCCAGCCATTGGAAACCCGCCTTGCGCACCCAGAGCGGGGCCTCGCGTTTGACGCCGGCGTTGACATCGAAGGCGTAGCCGACCGCGCACAACACATGGGCGTTGATCCGTTCCAGATGCTGGCGCATGAAATAGAGCTGGCGCGGCGTGCTCAAGCTGATCCAGAAGATGTCGGGCCGGGCGGCGTCCACCTGCCGGCAGAGGTCATCGAGTTCCGCCTCGGTCAGGTCCCGGAAGGGCGGCGTATAGGTGCCGACCACCTGGATGCCGGGGAAGCGTTCCTCCATTTTTTGCTGGAGCAACTGGGCGACGCCGGGACCGGCGCCGTAGAAGAAATGGCGCCAGCCCTTGTCCGCCGAGTAACGACAGACCTCGCGCAGGAGGTCGGGGCCATAGACGCGCTCGATATGGCTGAAGCCAAAATGTCGGCCGAGCCAGACCAGCGGCATGCCGTCGGGCGTGTTCAGGAAGGACTGGTTCAGCACGCCACGCAGGTAGGGATTGCGATAGGCCTCCATGACGCCGGCAACACCGAGCGCGTGGGAATAGACCTTGCGCTGGTTCACGATGGCGTCCTCGAACGCCTGGATCGCCTGCGCCATGTTGATGGCGTGGGTCTTGACGCCAAGCACACTGAACATCGGTATGGAAGGGGGGGGGGGCATGATGAGAAGTTCAGGAAACGGAGTCCGCCAGCACCGTTTGATAAACAGCCAGCGTCTGGCGTGCGGCCCCGGCCCAAGTGAAACGTTTCACGTTGTTCAAACCCTTTTCACGCAGCGTCCGGGCATGATCCGGATGATCGAGCAGGTCAAGCACGGCAGCAGCGACGGCCTCCGGATCGTCGGCCTGCACAAACAGCGCACCCTCGCCGGCGATCTCGCGCAGCACCGGCAGATCGGAGCAGATCACCGGCACACCCTGACTCTGCGCCTCGACCACCGGGAAGCCGAAGCCTTCATAGTTCGAAAGCAACAGTGCGGCCGTCGCGCCCCGATAGAGGTCTGGCACGCCGAGGTCCGCGCGATAGTCCAGCAACTCGATCTGTTGCGCCAGCGGGCTGCGTGCCTTGGCCGCGCGCAGCTCGGCGGCATAGGTGCGATCATTGGAGAAACCGCGGAACAGCAGACGCACGCGGCGCGCCAGATCGGGCCGCAGTTCAGCCAGGTGCTCCACGCCGCGCAACGCCTGAAACTGGCCCTTGTGCGTCATGAATTTTGCCACGTACACCAGCAGCACGTCGCCGGATCGGCCGACCGGGGTGGTCGCCGGCACCGGCGGCGACCCGTGATGAACGACGATCAGCCTGTCACGGGCCGCGGGATAACGGCGCGCAGCCTCGTCGCGCACCGCGGCCGAGACCGTGAGCAACGCCCGGCTGCGGCGGAAACAGATGCGCGTGACCCACTCGAAGTAGAACTGCTCCAGCCGCTCGTAGAAACGCACCCGCTCACGCGGCGTGTGTTCCATCAGGAACTCATAATAGAAATCGTGGATGGTCGTAATGCGGCACGCCGGGCACCACAGCGGCGTGTCGGTGGCCAGTTTGTGGAGGACGGCCACCCGCTTCCACCAGCAGACCAGCGGCAGCGCCAGGTGCACCCAGAACAGCCGGCTCACGATGCCCTTGCCCGGCCAGGCAACCTCGACCGGCTTCAGACGTTGCAACGGAAAGCCCAAGGCCGACAACTGGCCGCGCCGCAGCAGGACGCCGATCTCCAGATGGTCGGGGCAGCACGCATCGAGATGACGCAGCAGGTTGACCGTGTAGGTCCAGATGCCGCTGCCCGTACCGCCTTGGCCCGCCGCCATTGGGACTATGTCAATCGCCACATCCATACATCAACATTCCAGAGTTTGGAAACCGGGGGAGCTGGTTTTCCCAGGATGGGAAATTCCCGCCGCCATTTTTCCAAGGCTTGGAAAACGCCAAGCGCCTGTAAGTCACCGCGCCTGGAGACCGCGCTCCGCCGCATGCGGCCAGCGCCAGGAGGCAGCCGACGCGGTCACTGCCGTCCGCTGTGCCGGGTCATTCAGGAAGAGGTCATAGGTCAGCGGCCATGTTTGCCGATAAGCGCCGGAGAAAAATTTTTCGAGCAGGCGCGCGAGGGTGAGCGGCCCACGCAAGCCGCGGACCCAGACCGGGGCGGCGGCGCGCAGACGCTGCTCCTCGGCACGTGCGACGGCGCTGGCGCTTAAGTTGTCACCGGTCCATGTGAACGCCGCCAAGTAGCGCGCCACGTGCGCCGCGCGAAACCCGGCGCGCAGAGCGCGCGCCACGAAGCCCATATCGCCAGCGCTCTGGAAGGAAACATCGAAGCGCAGACCAGACGCCCAGACCCGCCGACGGAAAAAGAGCGTGCAGGAAAACAGATAGAGGTGCGAGGCGAGGATATAGGGCCAGCGCGGCGCGTGACCTTTGCGGAAGGCGAGGAGACGGCCGCCGGCATCCACCACCAGAAAGTCTCCGAACAGCAAGTCCACCTTGGGATGCGCGTCGAAATAATTCCGCACAAAGTCCAGCGTGCCGGGCAGATATTGTTCGTCATCGTTCAGCCAGGCGAGGATGTCGCCCTGCGTCGCCGCCAGCCCCTGATTCAGCGCGCCATAGAGCCCGGCAGAACCGGCGGCCTGGGCCAGGAGACGGCACACGCCACCGTTGACCAGAGCGCCCGGTGGTGGGCCCTTGTGCACCACCACCTGCTCAACCTCCGCTAGACCTTGATCGGCGACGGAGGCCGCGCAGTGTTGCAGATAGGGTGAAGTTCCGCGTGTGGCGGTGACGATGGAGAAACGCGGGATCATGTCCAGCCGTAACGCTTGAGCCACGCCAGCGTTTCCGCAACGCCCTGTTGCAAGCCGATGGGCGGCGGGCCGAGCACGGCATAGGTGGCGTCCATCGGGCAGAGATAGTCGCTGGTCATGCTACGATAGCGCGAGGTCGTCAGCGGGAACTTGAGGCCGCACCAGCCGAGCAGGTCCCCCACTCCGCCGATGGCGCGCAGGATGGGACGCGGCACACGGCGCGCCGGGCGACCCGTGAGGCCCAGCGAGAAGGCGTTGGCCCACTCATAGATGTCCAGAGGCGGATCACCGAGATAAAACGTCTGCCCATGCACGACGGACGCCGGCAGGGCGGGGATTTTGAGGATGTAGTGGACGATGTTGCCGACATAGCCATAGCAGCGCACGACGGGTTTACCCGCCGGATGCAGATAGAGGCCCTTGCGGATGACGGCCCACGCCTCCTGCCGGTAGCGCAGGTGCCAAGGGCCCCAGATATTGGTCGGACGGATGAGCGTCCATGCGCAGGGCAGACGGGCCGTGCGGGTCAGTTGCTCGGTGATGACCTTGCTCTGGCCATAGACCGTATGCGGCCCATAGTCCTGCATGTCCTTCGGAAAATGATCGGGACCGCAGACGTACTGGCTGGAGGTGATGATGACGCATGCAACGCCGGGCGTCTGCCTGATCGCCTCCAGCACGTTGGTCGTCCCCTCGGTATTGGCGCGATAGCCCGCCTCGACGGTTGTAGTTTCATCGCACTCGGCGCGCGCCGCAAGATGCACCACATGCGTCGGCCGCCAATCGGCGAAGGCGGCGCGAAGCGCCGCCGCATCCAGCACGTCCGCGCGCCGCCAGCAGGCTTGGTGACTCACGTCCAGGGGCGTTTTGTTGTCGAGGTTGAGGACCGGGAGATGACGGCGCAGCAACTCCGCCACCAGGTTCGTGCCGATGAAACCCGACCCACCGGTGACCAGCCATCGGGCGGGCACCCTCCCCGGCTCAACAACGGGGGCCAACGTGCTCATAGCGACCCTTGGAGCTCCTCGTACCAGCGCCGGGTCAGGCACAGGCCCTGTTCCAAACTGACGCGGGGCTGCCAGCCGGTGCGCGCCACCAGTTTTTCGATGGCGAGCACGTTATTCTTAACGTCGGTGGCATGCGCCGCCACATACTCGACCCTAGCCCGGCGTCCCGTCGCCGTTTCCAGCAGGGCGAGGATATCGCGCAACGTCGTGCCACAACCGGACCCGATGTTGTAAGCCGTATTATCGAACCCTGCCTGCAGCAGTGCGAGCACCGCGTCCACGAGGTCGCTCACATAGAGATAATCCTTGACCGCCAAGCCATCCCCCCAGATGGAGATGGGCTGCCCGGTTAGCATGCGGTGCAGGAAAATCGGGATGACACCTTGCTGTCCGCGGAAATCCTGTCGCGGGCCGAAGGGGTTGGAAGGGCGCACCACGAGATAGTGCAAGCCTTGCTGCTGATGAAAGCGCGCGAGGGTTTGTTCCATCAGCAACTTGGCGCGGCCATAGGGCGAGATCGGACGGCAGTCGCTGGCCTCACCGATCGGGCACGCAGACGGCTCGCCATAGACCGCGCCACCCGACGAGAAGAACAACACCTGACGTATTCCGCAACCAAGCGCCTGCAGCAACAAGTCCTCGAAGGCCTGCACGCTTTCCCGCACACCCTGTTCCGACTGTTGCGACGAGGCCGGCGGCAAGGTGTGCTGCGCGAGGTGCAGCATCACCCCGCATCCGGCCAGCGCCGCCGTTGGCACTCCAGTTTTGTCATCGCCGGGATGAAAATACTGCACCCCCGGCACAGGCTGGCGGAAGCGTTCGGGCAGGGTATCGAGCACACGCACGGTCCGCCCAGCCGCCAGCAGGGCATCCACCAGGTGTGAACCCAGAAAACCGTTGCCACCCACCAACAGGAGATCAGCTTTCATAGGCGGCCATGACGCGCTGGCCATAGTTCTCCAGCGAGAAGACTTCCTCCACCCGCGCGCGCCCGGCGCGCCCCAGGGCTTCGCGCCGCACCCGGTCGGCGGCCAGTTGCAGAATGGCATCGGCCAGCGCGCGCGGATCATCGGGCGGAATCAACAGACCGGTCTGCCCCTGCACGACAGTCTCGACCGTCCCCCCGATGGCCGTGCCGATCACCGGCAGCCGCATCGCCATCGCGGCGATGACCACGGTGGCGTTTGGCTCCGGCGATTTGGACGGTAGAACCAACATGTCGGCGGCGGCCAACCACTCCGGAAGGTTCGGCTGAAAACCATGCACCGACACCTTGCCTTCGGTCGCAGGGATGCTTTGCAGCAGGGCGCGGAGTTCCGCCTCGTACTGCTCCTGTCCCCGATAGCAACTGCCAAGGAACACAAAGCGCAGCGGAAGCGCAGCCGGCGCCTCGGCCAGCGCCAAGCGCGCAGCCGCAGCAAGGACCTCCTGACCTTTCCAGGCGCTGAACCGGCTGGCGTAGAGCACCACCACGGTTTCCGGCGTGACCCGCAACTGCGCGCGCACGTCCCGGCCGGAAACCGTGGCTGGGTTGTACACGTCCAGATCCACGCCATGGTACAACGTCTCGAACTTGGCGCTTTGCCCCGGCCAGTTCCGGGTGAAGTGCTCCCGGACCGCGTTGGAGATACAGAAGACACGGGTGGAGAAAAGCGCGACCATCGCGTTCATCAGCTTGGCCACCAACCGGGGTTTCTCCACCAGTTCCATGATCTGCCAGATGTGCGGGATGCGCCGCAGCGCCGCCACCCAGCCGCCCACCCAGATGGCGGCGGTGTTGGTGTGAATGATGTCCACCCGCTCGCGCCGGCACAGGCGGAACACAAAGAGCACGGTCACCAATATCTGCCAGACGAAGCGCAGCAGACCCAGCGGCGTAAGACATGACCGGCGTAGAACCGGCAGATCATGGAGCAGGCAGGTGGCCCGCAACCGCTTGAGCTCCGCCACCAACGGCCCTTCGTAAGGCAGAATGACGATGGCACGGAACCGTTGTGGATCAAGATGCCGGACCAGGTTCAGCAGCACATAGTCCGCCCCATACAGTTCAGCGCCGCAGTGCAGAAATAGAATGGTCTTTATCATCGCCTGCCAAAAGCAAGGGTTCTGGCGGCCCCCGGGGACGAGGAACCCGATCCTTAGCGGAGTGGTTTTTTGCGGAGGACAACGGTCATGAACAACCCGGCGCGTGCCAAGCCCGGCCAGCGTTGTTCCAGGCGCGATAACGCCTTGATTATCCCGACGGGAGCCAGATTGCGGGTGGTGACACCTCCCGACAACAAATGCACCAACACATCATGGGTCTTCGTCTGAACCAGTTCCATACCGGGATACTCTCGCAACAATTGGTCCCGGTCCCTGACGAAGACAATCCATGGCAGCGCATCGTTGCCACCACTCAAGCGACCGGCGGGCGGCAACTCCCACTGTGGGGCCTCCGGCTCGAACGGCTCGTGATGCAACCAGCGGAAAACAAAGCGAGAGAAACCGGTTACGGCCGGTTCCACCATCGCCACCACGCCACCTGGCGCCAAGACACGGTCTGCCTCGCCCAAAAAAGCGCGCACATGGGTGATGTGATGGAAGACGTTCACCATGAACAACGCGCCCACGGATTGATTGTCAAACGGCAACTTTTCCGCGCTGCACACTTGGTGGATAAAGGGGAGCGGCACAACATCGGTTTTGATCAAGCCCGGGATGAACTCATCCAGGAACCCCCCGCCGCTGCCCAGTTCGACGCGCAGTCCCGCCGGCGCCCGGTCATGCCAGACCGCCAGACTGCGATACCACCCGGCAAAGGCAAAATACGCCGCCGCATTTTTTTTGACGACCTCCCGGCGGCGCAACGTCAACTCGGGGCTGTCCAACGGGAGTCCCCGCAACTCCGGATACATGAGCCAGGCGCGCAACTTGCCGATCACGCGGTCCTCGTCGTTTTCTGTCCACGCAATTCCTGGCGCAACTTCAGCAGGCCAATGAACTGTTGCAGGCAGATGACAAACAGTTTTGACATGAAGAAAATAGTGGTACTGCCGATCTTGCGCTCATAATGCGGCACCGGTACTTCCAGAATCTTGCAACCTGCGTAGTGGGCGCGCACCACAAACTCGGCGGTAAAGAATGACATGTACTTGACCTGCGGAGCCAGGTTGGCCAGGACCTCCCTGCGGATGAGCCGGAACCCCGTGTCCATGTCGCGATATTTGACCCCGAAGAACCAGCGCAACAGGCAGTTGTAGCCCCACGAGAGAAAAACACGGTAGAAGGGATCTTTCCTCGGCGACTTCATCCCCAAGATCACGTCGTACTCACGCCGCCACGGTTCCAGGCGCCAGAAATCAATGGCGGCAAATTGGTAATCCGAGTCCACCACGAACACCCAAGGTTTGGTGGCATGGGCCACGGCATCAATCACCGCCTGTTGATAGCCCTTGCGTTCATTGCTGCAGTACAACCTGATGGGCAGTTCCGCCGCCAAACGCTCCAGCACCACCTTGGTATCGTCTGTGCTGCCATCCTCCGCCACCACCACCTCCAGATCCGTTACACGGGGCTGAATCTCCGAGATGTAGTTGCGCAGGGTCTGCTCAATGATGAACGACTCATTATACACGGGGAAAACAAGCGAGATGCCTCCCAACACCGGATCAGCCGGGCCGCGCGGTGGTGAGGTATCGAACACGGGCTTCTTCATGATGTGTACTCCTTTACTGCTGGTTGTTGGACTCCCGGTACAGGTATAGCCAGCCACTCCATTCCGAGCTATCCCCTTTCCGCCGTTGCGAAATTTTTTGACGATAAACATCCAACACACGTCCACTCACGCGATCCAAGAAGCCGTGAGCCACCTCGGCACGGGCCACCAGTTCGCCCTTCGGCAGTGGCGCCTTGGCCAACACAAAGCAGGGCCGGCCGCCGGCTGTCACCTGCGCCCCTTTCCCGGGTTCATAGGGTTCCACCAAGCGGTCAAATTCCAACGACGCACGCTTGGCGATTTCCAAGGGCTTGCCGTCTTTCGTGTGGTCATAGGGATATAGCAAGATCACCGCCTGCCGTGGTGTGTGACGGGCCAAAAGCTCATGGGTCAGCGTCTTATCCGCATTGTTCATACGAAAGAACAAGGCGAAGACCAGTCCGTAGGCCAACATCAGGGGCAGCGGCCACCACCAGCCACGATGCGCGTCTGTTCCGGTCTGCCGCTGCCGGTTACGGAGAAAATCCAAGCCCCAGACTGCAGCCGTCAGGCCATTGGCCACCAGCGGAGCCACGAGCCACTGATGCGCTGCGAAATAATCCTTCAGCACCAGCAATAAGAGCAGGCTGAGGCCCACCGGCAGCAGACACAACCACCATGCGCTGCCCGACAAGGACGGACGCCGGAACAGGGCCACCAGCCACAAACCCCACAGCGGCAGCCAACCGATGCCGCTGGCCATGCCATGCCGCTTGATCGCGACCAGCCAGGCAACACCAAAATCACCGGCGTGGACATCCGCGCCAGCCGTATAATGCTTGGCCAAAAAGCTCAGGGAGACAAGCCCCTGTTGTTTGTGCAGAATCATCAACACCATCAGGGCCGCACTGAACAGCCCCAGCGGCAGAAGCAACCAGAAGGCCCGCCGCCAATTCAGATGAGCGCCGTGCAACATCAGAAACAGAGGCGCCCAGATAGCCAGAGCCATGGCATTGGGCCAATCCAACGACAACACACACATCAGCAAGACCAAAGCGGCCGCCATGCGGGGACGCGTGGTCGTTGCGCCCGACAACAAACGCAGCCCCACGGGGAACAAGACCGCCGTATAGAGGAGGCCGTGCGAAACCGGATCCACATCCAAGAAGGAACGCAGAAAGGCCGGCGAACAGGCCAAGGCGAAGCCCCAGAGCAAGGCGCTCCGTTTGTCCGCAAAGGCCCACCAGAACGCGAGCAAGGAGAGGATAAGAAAGGCGAGATAGACCAGCCCATAGGCTGCCGATAGACTGCCTGTGAGCAAGGTCACGAGATGGTAAGGCCATAATACTGTGGAAAGGTGCCCGTGGAGAATGCGTACCGCATCCCCCGAGTGCAACCCACCCTCGTTGACCACATAGCCTGCACGCAAGGTCCACCAGCCATAATCCTGCCAATTATGCAGGACCACGGCCTCCGTATCCACGCAGGCCGCATGATCCATGACCACATAGAGCACGCTCCCCATCAGCACGATGGCACCCAGCGACCAACCCAACCATTTACTCATGACTATCCCCACTTCCCCTGAGCCCCCCCCCCTGCACATCCGGCCTGCTCACTGCAACTCACTGGACACGCGGGCATAGACCGCGCGCCAACATTCCACAAATTTTTCCTCGGAAAATTGAGTCACCGCTTCACGCGCCCGGCCTCCCATGTCACGGCGCTCCTCCGGTGACAAAGCCAGAAAACGGCGCAAGGCCGCCGTCACCCCATCAGCACTGCGTTCCATCAACAGGCCGTTCTGCCCATCCACCAGATAATCCTCCACGCCGTTGAGTGGTGTAGAGAGTACCGGCAACCCTGATGCGGCTGCCTCCAAGACCGAGGTGGGAGACGCCTCGTAGAATGAGGGGAACAGAAAGGCATCACTTTCCCACAGATAGGGCCGGATATCTTTCAACGTTTCGCAAAAATACACGCGGTCACGAATACCCATGTCCACGCAGAGTTTGGTATACCGGGCGATCAAATTGCTCCGTCCGCCGACAACCATCAGGCCGATGTTTTGATTGGCCAGCATTTGCAGGGCCTGCATCGCCAGCAGCAGACCTTTGCGTTCATAGTGTCCCAAGGCCACGAAACAGAACACCACACACTCTGCCGGGATTTGCCACTGTAGCCGCACCGTACCATGCCAACCGGTTGGCCGCTGGAATCTGGCCACATTGACCGGATTGGGCACCACCACCACCTTGTGCGCCTGCCGCGGATAGAGCAGTTCTATCTCGCGCCGCAAGCCGCTCGAAGGGACTACGATGCACAAGGCCCGGCGGAATGTCGCCGGCTCCAAGAGGGCGCGCAACCCGTGATCCAACCGGCGCGCTACACCAAAGAGGCCCTTTTTCCCGGGCAACAGCGGCCAGACTTTCTGCACATAATAACCATGGCAGAACGGCGAATAGATGATACCTCGCCGGCCCAGATTGCTCTCGGCCGACTGCACCACGTCGTATCGTTTCCCGCTGAATAAGCGATGCAGGTCGTAATAGAGATTCGCCAGGAGACGATAGGCCACAAACAAGAGGAGCAGGGGCCGGCGCACAGGAACCCGCAGGCGCTCCCAGTTGACTGGCACAGATGAGAGTTGCTCGAAACTGATGGAGAAAACCGTTACCTCATGCTCCTTGGCCAGCATGGGGGCAAGCAGTTGGAGCTTCTTGCCCATCGGGGTAACACCATCAAGAAAATAATCAAAGATAGCTATTTTCATACTTCCTTCCACACACTTTTCGATTGATCGTAGCTTCTGGCCAGCCATCATTTCACGGAAAATAACAGCCTGCGAACATCTTAAGCACCAGCCGCAAGGGGCGGGCCACCAGACGTTTGACCTGGCGGGCCAGATCCGCCTCCACAGGGTAGTAACGACGGCGAATAGTCATGATCTCTGCGAACATCTCCTCTGTCAGCATATTGGTCTTCTGGCCGGGATGGACCCGGAAACGTGACCAGAGATTTCGAACCTTGTGCAAGGTGGTGACCTCGGCGAACCGGATAAAGAGATCGCCATCCATGTTCAAGTTGAACGCCGGATTGAGCCCTCCCACCCGTTCATACAACTCGCGGCGCCAGAAAGTGGACGAGGCAGCAATATAATTATGATCGTTGAACCACAAAAAACGGTGGAAACGGAGTTGCCGTTGTACACGCAGACGCGCACCGGACTCGGTCATCAGGATGCAATCCCCCGTCACCACCTGGGCAGATGGGTTCCGTTGAAAATAGTCATTCACCTCTGTCAGCGCACGCGGCGCCAATTCATCGTCGGCATTGATCCAGCACTGGATGTCACCGGTTGACCGCTGGAAACCCTTGATCAAGGCATCGGTCTGGCCCTTGTCCGGCTCACTCACCCAGCAGGTGATCCGGTCGCTGTATTTCTTGATGAGATCCACACTGCCATCGGAGGAACCGCCGTCTATGACGATGTATTCCAGATGGGGATAGTCCTGTGTCACCACGCTACGCAAGCAGCCCTCCAGAAAGCGGGCGCTGTTATAACACACCGTCACCACGGTGATCTTCAGTGGTTTAGTTGCCATCGCGCAAACCTGTACCCGCAAGCCATTCTTGGAACTGGCATATCGCCCAAAGCTTGAAGGCATGCCACTGGCTGCCAGACAGACAGCCCTGCCAGATGGCCTGCACCGCCACCGGGTGCAAATAGCCCTCACAGCGAAGACGTTCTTCGGCGATGCACGCCTGTACCCAGTCCCGGAGCGGCCCTGTCAACCAGCGTTGCAGCGGGATGTTGAAGCCCATTTTGGGCCGCTCGAACAGGACCGCAGGCATGAATTCCCGCAGACAAGCGCGCAGCAGGAGCTTCCCCTTCTCCGTATTAACCTTTAGTGACAAGGGCAGGCTCCAGGCGATGTTGAACAACTCAACATCATCCGTGAAAGGCGCGCGTACCTCCAGCGAGGTCGCCATGCTGGCGCGATCCACCTTGGTCAGCACGGCATTGGGCAGATAATTATGGGTATCGTCACACATCTTGTTTTCCACCACATCCCTGCCGCAACGCGTCAGGGGGAGGCGAGCCTCTTGGGGTGAAGCCCCCAGCACCATAGAACTGCCCAAGGCAGAACCGACGTTCTGCAGCAAAGCCTGCTCACGCCGGCCTGCGAGTAAACGCCACAGGGTCTGCGCCTGTTCCCTCGCGGAGGCCGGCAACAACCACGCCGCCATCCGGCTGTCGCAGAAACGACCCGCCCCATAAAAGCAACCCTCTGGCCACCAACCCAACCAGCGCTGCAGCCGCGCGAGCTGTGAATAATACCGGTAGCCGCCGAACAGTTCGTCGCCACCATCACCGGAGAGTGCCACAGTGACATGTGCGCGTGTCAATCTGGACAGCAGGAAGGTGGGGATGGCGGAAGGGTCGGCAAAAGGTTCGCCAAACATGCGCGGCAGCAGGGGCAAGACTTGCAGGGCATCCTGTTCTGTGGCCATTAGCCGGGTATGCTCCGTGCCCAGATGCCGGGCAATCTCCCCGGCATAGGCCGATTCATCGAACTCCTGCTCCTGAAAACCGATGGTGAACGTGCGCACTTTTCGCGTACTGGCCTTGACCATGTGCGCGACGACCAGTGAGGAGTCAATGCCACCGGAGAGGAAAGCGCCCAAGGGGACATCAGCTATCATCATGCGTTGGACAGCCCGATGCAGACCTGCCTGCAGCAGAGCCACGCCCTCGGCCGCTGCGCACCGCCGGGAGCGGATCGGTGCCAGTTCCTCTATACGTCGCGCGGCATCCCAGTATTTCTTCAGGGAAGCCGGTTCGCTGCGGCGCAAGCTTTCGCGCGTGACCACCATCACACTGCCGGGCGGCAGTTTGAAAACGCCCTCATAGATGGTCAGCGGCGCCGGCACATTCTGATATTGGAAATATTGCGCCAGCGCCCTGCGGGAAATTTGCCGCCCGGAAACAGCCGCGAAGGGTGTCGTCAATTCCGAGGAGAAATAGACAGCCTGTCCCTTGAGCTGATAATAGAGCGGCTTGACGCCCAACCGGTCCCGGAACAGGTACAGCCGTTCCTCCTGAACATCCCAAACACCAGCGGCGAACATGCCGATCAATTGGGGCAGCGTCCCGGTCACCCCCCACGCCTCGAAAGCTGCCAACAACACCTCGGTATCCGAGGTGCCCTTGAAGGCAAAGCCTCTGGCCGCCAACTGCTGGCGCAAATCAGTAAAATTATAGACCTCACCATTATAGGCCATGACATATCGCCCGGAGGGTGAAGTCATGGGCTGCTTTCCCGTGGGGGTGAGGTCCATGATAGCCAGGCGCCGGTGGCCCAAACCCACACTCCGGTCTGCGGCGTACCACGCGCCTTCGTCATCAGGCCCGCGATGAAGCAAGGCGCGCGTCAGCGTTTGCAGCCCAAGCTGCGGCAATGGCGTCACACCAAAGTATCCACACAGACCACACATACATTGCTCAACAGATCACACCGCTCAAACCGGAACACGGTGGCGCTGGGTTATAGGCGACTTGCTGTTCCCGTGCGTTAGCGAGGCTTGCGCGCCAGCACGATCAATTCATGCCCCGCCATATCAAACATCGGCCGCTCATCCAGCAAAGCCGGCGACACTTGTACGCCCGCGGGCAGACGCAGTTGATAATCCTTGATGGAGCGACTAAGCAGAAGCAAGGGCCAGGCGGCGAATTGTTGCCGCCAAAAAACATCATCGAGATAATTACAGTGCTTGCGCCCCCAGAGTAGATGCCACCAGGCCTCATCCACCCGGCGAAAGGCATCCGACCCATTGGGAGTCATGGCGAAGAAAAGCCCGCCAGGTTTTAAGCGTTGACAGGCCTGTTCCAATAAACCCTGCAAGCTGGCGACATGCTCCAGGACATGCGTTGAAAAAAACACATCCACCTGCTCCCCTGGAGGTAGCTGGTCCACTCCGGAATAAACGGTCAGCCCCAATTTCTCGCGGGCAAAAGCGGCGCGTGGCTGGCTCAACTCAATGGACCTCACCTGGTAGCCGGCTTGGCGGAATTGCCATGAGCCGTACCCCCAGTTGCACCCAAAATCAACAATGACGCCATCCCGCGGCACCTCCAATTGCGCAAACAGACGCAGCCATGCCTCAAAACTATTATACGTCCTGAAATTCGCCTGCTTGAAACTCTCGAGCTCCGCATCAGAAGGCAGGATGGTGACCGCCGGCTCGTGATATAGGGATTGATAGAAATGAACACTTCTTTCCAGCGGATCAAAGGGGCGACGGCTCATCAGCTTGCACTGCGGGCAACGCACCAGCGAGAACAGGAGAAAACGCCTGTCCACCGTGGCGCCGCCCTGGCCGCCACATGAAGGACAGGCCATATGCCGGTTCAAGAGTACATCTTGCAGGCACTGCAGGAACAACAACCCCTTGGACCATTGCCTGTTAATTTTTTTTCGCATATGTAGCTCCGTTATGATTCACCAGCCACCTGTCGTGTATTAGAACCGCTGCCGACGATCCGGCTTCATGTTGTTGCCTGCGGGGTGGTCCCTTGCACAACCGGTGCAATGTCCGCGTAGAGTTTTTTCCAGGCCGCGATGAAATTACTCTCCGTATAGGCTTGGACCGCTTCCCGCGCACACTGGCCCATGCCGGCGCGTTCAACTGGCGACAGGCAGAGGAAGTGCCGTACGACCTTCGCGATACCCGCAGCCTCCCGCGGCAGCAGCAGACCGTTTTGGCCATCGCGCAAGAACTCTTCCACGCCGTTCAAAGGCGTGGAGAGAATCGGCACTCCTGCCGCAGCCGCTTCCAAGGCCACGGTGGGCAAGACTTCGTAGTAGGAGGGCAACAGCAAGGCCTCACTGGCCCACAAATAAGGACGTATATCCGGCTGTCTGCCCACAAAACGGAACAAACGGCCCAGCCCGGCGGCTTCAACACGCTGGCGATAGACTTGCACCAAGCCAGGCTGGCCACCTACGACCAGGATGGTGAACGGCTCCGGACTTTCCCCCTTGAACTCTTGCACAGCCTGCATCAACAGCGGCAGACCTTTGCGCTCGAAATGCCCCAAAGCGATAAAACAGAAAAGACGTCCATCAGCCCTCAAACCCAACCCCTGCCGCAGACTGTCACCCGCGAAACTGGCGGGTCGCTGCATGCGTTCCAGATTGATGGGATTGTGAATCAGCCGAATACGCCCCTTTAACCAGGGATATTCCTGCTCCAGTTCCCTTTGCAGACCCAGGGAGGGCACCACCACCCAGCGGGCCCGGCGATAGGCCGCTGGTTCACAGAGAGCGCGCAACCGATGATCCCAGCCCCGCGCCAACGTGCGCAACGTGCGATGCCCGCGCACGGCCACGCGCCACTCATGGCGCAGGAAATAGCGATGGCAAAAATGGGCATGGACCACATCCCCAAAGCGCGTGATGCTTTCGATGCTCTGGCAGAGATCGAACTGCCTGTTGCGGACATGTTTGTCCCACAGATAGCGCAGAGACGCCAGGCTGCGATAAATCAGGAAAAGCCACAACAGCGGAGAGCGACCCGTGGTGGGCACCCTGACCCAACGAATACGTTTATCGGTTTGCAAGGCACAGGTGGCAGCATACACGGTGAACTGGTGTTCACCACCAAGGCCCTGAAGCAGCACCTGATTGATATGCCCGATGGCGTTGGAGCCATCCACAAAGTAATCAAACACGGCGATTCTCATGGCCCATAGCACCCGCTGATCAACTTCAGCATCCAACGCAGCGGCCGGGCCACCAGGCGCTTCAGGCGTTGTGAACCCGGCCACTCCTGCCCCAGATGGCGCCTCCGGATCACCTCGTTTTCCACCGCCAGACGCTCCACCAGACGACTGGTCTTTTGCTGCGGGTAGACCCGGAACCGCGACCAGAGTCTCCGGACGTGATACAGGCGGGTCACCTGCGCAAAGCGAATGAAGAGATCGCCGTCCATGTTCACCTGGAAGAAAGGATCCAGACCACCCACTTGCGCATAGAGTTCACGCCGCCAGAAGGTGGAGGACTGGGCAATGTAATTATGATCATTGAACCAGAGAAAGGCCATAAAGCGAATCTGGCGTTGTACCCGCCAGAAGGAACCATCCTCCCGGATCAAGGTCGCGTCCCCCGTCACCACTTGTCGTTCCGGATGTCTGGCAAAATAGTCCGCCACGTCCCGGAGCGCACCCGGCTCCAACAAATCATCGGCGTTAATCCAGCAGAAGATGTCGCCACGGGCGCGCCGAAAGCCTTTGATCAACGCATCGGTCTGCCCTTGATCGGGTTCGCTGACCCAATAGGCAAGGCGATCGGCATATTTCTTGATAAGGTCTACGCTGCCATCCGTGGAGCCACCATCTATGACGATATACTCAAGATGCGGATAGTCTTGTTTCAGCACACTCTGGAGGCATTGCTCCAGATGTGGCCTGTGATTGAAGTTCACCGTAACAATGGAAATGCGCGGCAAGGTCATCATTCAACCCGCGGGAGCATAGGCCTGCCGACGCGACGGGATGGAGCCCTATGGGTGCCCATGGAGAATTGTGCGGTAAACATCCAGATGCGCCGCAGCCACCCGTTCGGGGGCCATATAGTCCACGATCTTTCCTTGGGCCGATTTGGCTTCAGGCGTACTCCCGCTGGCGAGCACGGCCAGAACTTTCTCGGCCAGATCAGCAGCATGCCCGTTTTGGAAAACATGTCCATTCCCAAACCGATGGATATTTTCCGCCATCGCGGTTTCGCTGGAAACCACACAGGGAGTGCCCACCAGCAACGCCTCAATGACTTGATTCCCGAACATCTCTTCACGCGAGGGGGCCACGAGAACCGCCGCGCTGGCTATCGCCCGTGCCACCTCCAGATGGGGGAGGCGTCCCGAAAACTCGCAGCGCGAGCCCATAAGGCCCACCAATCCAGCTTCCACCTTGCGAATATAGTCTGAGCCGCCCCGCCCCGCCCCAATGACTTGCAGGGAGACATCCTCCTGAACACCCTGTATCCGGGGCAGGGCCTCGAGCACAAGGTCGAGCCCCTTGCGCTCATCCAAGGTGCCCACAAAAATCAGCTTATTTTTCTTCCGTGGCAGAGACGGGAGCGCGGCAATCGCCGGATCAAAAGTGTTGGGAATGCGATGCAGCACCAGATGGGGGTACAGTTGTTGCAGCTTTTCTGCGATGTAAGCGCTCTTGGCAATGACATGTCGCGCGCGCGACAGCGCCCGCCACTCCAAGAATTCAATCACCTTTTGACGATGCCACCACGGTAGCTTCAACAGGGAATTGATGATGCCATAGAGGCCTTGGGCCGTCACAACATAGGGCAGGCCCGAACGTTGTGCCGCCAGCACATGGGCCCCTTCCGTGCCATGCGCATGGACGATGTCCGGTTGCAACCGGCGCAAGCGGGCGGCGAGCCGGGAGGTTTCATAAAACAGCAAGGTTTTGGCGCGATATTTCGCCGGGCATCGCAAGTAATGCACGGGGATGCCATCCCACTCTGCCTCAAAATCCGTCAAGCTGCCCGGCACATTGACCAACAATTCAGGCTGCAGCGAGGTGTGGGCCTTCTGTGCGCGCGCCAAGTCCAACACCCAGTGTCCCGGATGAAATTGCTTGTGCAACCGCAGCGCATCAGGATGCTGGGGTGGCAGGGGGACGCCACAGACATGAACCACTTTCATACCGTCTAATTCCTGCGCGTGGCGTTGACTAATCCTGTTGAAGAGGGCGGAGCATGACCGGCCCGCGGGCAGGAGTCAGGGCAGCATTGGCGGGCAGCGCCGGTTGCGGTTGAGCGCCCTCCATCACGGCAGACTTGGAAAGCAGAAACAAAAAACCATTCATGACCGCCATCTGGGCGCACAGGATGTAGATCGAGGGACCGGAACCATTGGTGGCCATCTGCACAAAGTTGGCCACAAACGTGGCGCCCAACGCCGCCGCGAACATCTTCTGGGGCGATGGCGGCAGTCGTCGGACCTTACTGATAAACAGGCCCAGCAAACTCAACATACTGATGACCATGGCCACGGCCGCGGGGAGGCCGCAAAACGAAGCCATGGTCAGAATACCATCGTGATAACCGCCGGAAAGAGCCAGCCCTTCATAGAGCGCATCCTGCCGGGATTGGCCGACCGTCGAGACGGCCGCCACGATGTCATCAAAGCTATACGAAAAACCACGCCCAAAGATCGGATGGCGTTTGATGTCCTCCCACGCCATCCGGGCCAGACGGCTGCGCCACTCGTTCTCGAAGCCCATTTCGCCCAAGGAATATCGGTTGCGCAGATCATAACTCACAGAGGTGGGCAAGACTGTGCTCAACGTGCGGGCCATGGACTGCGGAATTTTTTCTGGTTGCATCAGGAAGAAAATAAACATCAACGGCAGGGCGCATAAGGCCACAGCCATGAACTGGCGGATTTGCTTATAGCAATACACCATGACGAATATGGAGGCCATGGCGGCAAAAGGCGCAGCGCGGCGGGCGGAGATGAAGGAAAACAGCAAAATCAAACCCGTGATGAGAAAAGTGAGCACCTTGAACTTGGGCAGCTTTGACTGTGCGCTTTTGTCAATAAAGTACACCAGGATGAAAGCCGCCAAGGTGAACATGGGGACGGTGTAGAGATTCAACTGTTCATGGCCATAGATCAAGCGCTTCACCATTTCGAGGCCCAGAGGGAAGTAGGCGATGGCGCAAACCAAAAGCGCTGCGCGATAATTTTTCCGGGCATCCCACGGCAGAGCGCACATCTTGGAACCTACGAAATAAATCACCATCGCCAACAGGATGGCCACGGCCTCGCCGGCGCCACCGACACCACCCAGTCGGGCCGAACCGGGCCGGTCAATGATGAGGCGAGTGATCACCACCACGGCCGTGATCGCCAGCATGAGGGAGGGGAAATTCCGATGAACCCCTTCTGATTCCTTTTTGGTCAACGCATAGGTGAGCAGATAGATGCTCATCAGGAACAAACCGGCCAACATGCCCACGGTCAAGCGGTCGAACAAGGGGATCGGGATGATATAGGTCACCATCGCCTGCGCACCCACCAGCAAGCCAATCCGATAGGCGGACAGGGAATTGATGGCTATGACCGTAATGATGGCGGCCAGAGGCACCAACGTCAGCATCGTGCTCAAGCCAAAACCATCATGCAGCAGCGTCTTCATCACGAAGAGCACCACCAACACATACAGCAAGGCTGTAACCAACAAGCCCCAACGCAAATTCATAGCATCAAATCCTTCTCCAACACCGCCCACGAACGGCGCGGGACACTAGCACGATTCCTCCCGCCCGCCAATGCCCAGCACCTGTTGATAGACCCGCTCCGTTTCCCGCGCCACACGGACCGGATGCAGATAGGCGCTGACTTGCTCCCTCGCCATCTCCGCCCCGGCCCCATCAGGCCGCTGCAACAAGTCCTCCAGGCGGGCGGCCAAATCAGTCGCGTCACCATTGCGAAAGATGAGGCCATGGCCGAACCGCTGGATGTTTTCCGCCAGCGCCGTACCGCTGGAGACCACACAGGGTGTCCGCAGCAGCAAGGCCTCGATCACCTGGTTGCCGAACATTTCCCACAACGAGGGTGCCACCAAGACCGCGGACTTGGCGACGTGTTCCAAGACCTGCACCCAAGGCAACTGTCCCAGAATCTGCAAGCGCGCCCCCAGGGTGGCGCGCAAGACTTGCTCCTGCCCGCGCCAGTAGGCCGAGTTCACCTCCGGGCCACCCCCGATCATGCGCAAGGTGAGCTGGGGGAAGCGCTCCGCCAGTTGCGCCACGGCCTGTGCCAGCAGATGCACGCCCTTCCACGGGCTCATGGTGCCCACAAAGACCAATGAAAAAGGCTCCCTGGCCACCGCCGGCAGAGCCAAACAAGCGGGGTCGTAGGTGTTCGGTATCTGGAACAGCCGCAAATGCGGGAAACGCTGCCGCAGCAACTCCATCACAAAACCGCTCTTGGCAATCGCAAACTGCGTCCGGCGCAAGGTGTAGTTTTCCAGCCAGGCGATAAACGCCTGCCGGCCATACCAGGGTGTTTTGAGGATGGGGTTCAGATAACTGAACAGCCCCTGTACGGTGACCACATGCGGCAGGCGAGTGCGCCGCGCCGCGAGCAGATAGGCGCCCTCCGTGCCATGCGCATGGACCACGTCGGGCCGCAAGGCGCACGTGGCCGCCGCCATCCGGACGCTTTCCTCAAAGAAGAAAGAAGCGGCGCGCAACCGTGACCGGCAGCGGATGAACAGGCACGGGATGCCCTCGATCTCCGTCTCAAAATCCCGGGCACTGCCCGGTACGTTGAACACGATGGCGGGTTCCATCGCGGCATGTGCCTTTTGAGCCTTGGCCAGGTCCAGTACCCAGCGGCCGGGGTGCGCCCACACCCGGCCACTGTCCGGATGCCCCGCCGGCAGCGGCACCCCGCCGATATGGACGCATTTCAACACCGACAGGCGCCCCTTCCCCACACTGGCTTTCCAAGGCCTAGGAAAAAGCCCCCACGCTTTTCCAAGGCTTGGAAATTCCCGTCACTACCTTGTCCAAGCCTTGGAAAAAACCGTGACTTCATTCTCCAATCCCAGGAAAACTCACAGACGCCGTCGCAACTCATCCACCGTCCAGTTGCGCACCAGCAGGCGCGGCAGACGAAAGGCATCGCTGCCGGACCAAGCCAGACCCTCTTCGTTGGCGCAGGCCGCGACATAACCGGCCTCGCGCGCCAGTTGCTGCGTGAGTTTCGTGTAGTCGCCCGGCCCACCGTAGGGATAGGCGCACAGCGTCACGGGACAACCCGCCATCTGCGTCAAGGCCGCGCGGCTGGCGACCAGTTCCTCGCGCTGCTCCTCGCGCGGGCGCGCGCCGAGCGCGAGATGGTGTGCCCCGTGCGAACCGATGGTGACCCAGCCGCTCCCGGCCAGGGCACGAATCTCGGCGACGGTCAACAGTCGGCGGTCATCACGCACACACTCCGGACGCCCGGCCTGTGCCGCAAGCTGGCCGAAGATGCCGAAACGTTGCGCCGCTGAAAGGTTGCGCAGGCGCGCAGCTAGTTCGGCATAGCAACGATGCCGCGGCGACGGGAACTGCGGTTGCGTCACGTCCCACGCCGGCAGGCTGGCTGGACAATCACCCAGTTTCCATTGCCAGGTTTCGCCGGCGCTTTGCACGGTCAGCACGCCGGCCAACAGGCCGGGTGTGAACAGGAATTGCTCCAGCCGGTCCGACCACACTTCAAAAGGCTGCCCAATGAAACCACTGGTGACAAAAACCGTCGCGGGGATACGCGCCTGCTCCAGGATGGGCAGCGCGTTCAGGTAGTTATCGGCAAACCCATCATCGAACGTAAGCACCACACAGCGCCGTGGCACCGCGCGCGCCGCCAAAGCCTGCACCAGCTCCGGCAGGCTGATGAGGGTATAGTGCCGGCGCAGATAGTCCACCTGCGCGCGAAATTTTTCCGGCGTGACGCACAGCAACTGGGGATCAAATTCCCGGCTGGCGACGCGGTGATAGAGCAGGATGAGCGCGGACGGCGCGAGGCGGTGCAGCCAGGGTCGCGTCAGCCGCCGCAGTTTGCGCTGGATACGGCGAAGCATGGGGTCAGCCGGTCACCAGATCAGGGAAGAGTCGCCGGAGTACTGCGGCCCACTGCGGAATCAAGACGCTGTGCGAGAAACGTTGCTCCGCATCGGCCCGCGCCTGCCGGCTCATGGCCCGCGCCAATTCAGGTTGTGCGAGCAAACCCATCAGCGCCGCAGTCCACTCCTCCTTCGAGGAGGCCAGATAACCCGTCACACCATGCCGGACCACGTCCACATTATGTCCCACCGGCGAAGCAATCACCGGCACACCGGCCGCCAGATAGGTTTTGATCTTATACATGTCTTTGCAGCGGGCATAAACAGTATCCATCAACGGGGCCAAGCCGGCACACGCATGGCCCAGTAGGGAGGCCTCGTCGGTCTCCGAGTAGGGAAACCACTCCCAAGGAATCGGCAATTGGATGACCGGCTTGGTCGAGCCGGAAACAATCCGCAGGACAAACTTCTGACGTGCATAAACCTCCGCCAGAATGGCATGAGCGCCCGGCAGTTCCTTAAGGTTGGCAATGTTTCCTGTCCAGGCAATGCGGGGCAAGCCATCGGCAGGCGCACTCGACAGTGGCGGTTTCAACCGCTCAACATCAATCGGCTCCTCCAGCATCACCACGGGACAGGCCGGCGCGTGCTGGCGAGTCCGGTCCTCCAGCGCCTTGGTGACCACCACCACGGCATCCGCCAGCGGTAGCCGGAGGCGGGCGGCTTCATCATAATTTCGTACCGAGAACCAGTCGTCCTGCAGATGGAGGACATACTTGGCACCCCGCGCCTTGAGTGCCCGCTCAAACCGCGTATCGGCCAGTTTGTTGAACCATGACACGCTGTTGATCCAAACCACATCATGCGGTCGTACCTGCCGCAGACGTTGCACCAGATAAAAGGGGGCGACAAAATATTTATAGGCCAGTGAGACCAACTTGCCGCCCTTGTGCGCCATCAGGCGGGCGGGCACATCTGGCCACAAATCCATATGCTCACAGGGTAGTCCTGCCGCATTGAAGGCGCGCGCCGTGATCGGCCCTACAACATCTCGCCCCGTCTTGATCGTGAGAGGCGGGGTGAACAGGCGTAAGCATCCGTTCATTTTAGAAATCGGCATATCCATCCGGTTTGGTTCGCACCCAACACCGCTCACTTCAGTACGGCTTGGATATCCATGCTCCAGGCATCCACAAGGTTTAGTTCGCGTGGTTCCATCAGGCCAGCTTGTACCAAGACTGCATAACACTTTCGTAGATTGTCGCACACGGCGGCGGGTGTTCGTCCAGCCGTCAGTGACACATTTTCCAACACACAACCAATATTCCTGTTGTGCAGATAGCCAGGAACTTCATCGGCAAAGTCTTTGCGGAGGTCATGCTCATTCCGCTCCTGGCGCACGGTGGCCTTGGTGAAGGCGACGCACCCACCCATGGCCCAGAGACAGCGTTGGGCCACAAAGGAGCGCCAGATGTCCGTCATGCGGAACGAGCAATAACTCGGCAGGTAGAGCAGCGGAAACGCCTCCCGGAAGAACGTGGTGTTCTGGCTGTTGAACGGACACCAGCAGCCGGACCCCAACAGCAGCGGCGGCTCCGGCCGGAACGTCACCGGCAAGGGCTGCGTCATGCGGTACACCGCATCCACATCGGGATTGTCATCGGCCAGCCCCTGCTGGATCAGGCAGTCGCGCACGCCCGTTCCCGCCAGATGGCAACCCGGCGCGACACGCAACAGTTCGAGGGGGAAGCCACGCGGCCAGATGTTTTCATCACTGAAATAGCTGTACGCGTTGCACCACCCCGCCCCCGTCACCAACCGCCCCTGCACCGCAAGTTGCCGCGGCTCAAAGAAACCCGTTACCGGTTCGTTATCGTCATCGGTCTCCACCATCAACTCCGCACCGGCGGCGATGGCAAAGAGGTAGCCGAGATTCTTGCGCGCATAGTGGCGCGTCGGCAAGGAACGCGCCAGTTGGAAGTCCATGACTTGCTGCCGGTGCAAGGGGAGGAACTCCACAGCCGGTGCTTCGAAGGCGTCGGGGCCCTTGCTATCGCCGACAATGATCAACCGGCCCTGACGCTCCGCCAAGCCATCGGCGAGTGTAAGCATCGCGGGAGTTGGGCGCTGGATGGTGGTGACGACTACATACATATCAGATTCCTTTCGCAGTCTGATGGGAACGCCAGAAGAGCCAGAGCCCGCCCAGCGGTAACAGCGCCCAAATAGCACGTACAGCCAGGGTGAACCAACGGCCGGCCAACAACTGGTCGCTGACCACCACCAGTAGCACGCAAACCGTCGCCCAGAGGGCCAGCCAGCCCACCTTTAGCGGAATGTGGTAGAAACGACGCGATGCCCACTGCCGCGCCACCAAACCCACGGCCGCCGTCAGGATGGCGGCCCACGCAGCACCCCAGACACCCCACGTGGGGATCAGGGCGAAGTTCAGAGCCACGTTGATGACGGCCAGGCCCATCTGCAGCCACATCGTCACATCGGTCCGCTTGCATTGATAGATGGAGTAGTGCGCCAAACCACTGATCTGGTCCAAGCCCATGCCCAGCAGCAAGAGCGGAATCAACCCGGCGGCCGGCAAATAGCGAGTATTGATGCACAGTTCGATAAAGTCGCGCGCCAGCAACGCGCCGGCAAAAGCCACCCAGACCACCGCCAAGGCAAACAGGTTATTGAAGAACGTCAAACGACGGCGCGCGGCCACCTGATCGGGTGAGGCGGCCGTCTCATAAAAAACAGGCGAGTAGGCTTGGTTGAACGCGCTACAGATGACAATCAGGACGCTTGCCAGTTGATAGGCGAAGGAATAGTAGCCGATGTCGGCCATTGTCGCGTAACGATCCAGAAACACCCGGTTGGCCATGTTCATCAGCCAGGCGCTGATCAGGTTGGGGATCACCGGCGCGCTGAAGCGCAGGCTGGCGGTGAACATCGCGCGGTTAAACCGGGGCTCGGCAATCCGCCACGAGAGCCAGAGGAAATAGGGCACCAACACCAGCGTCGCCCAAAACTGCGCCTTGAAATAGCCGACCGCACCCTGCCGCGCAACCACCACCCACCACACGATCAGACCCGCATTCAGCAACAGTTCCAGCAATGAGATGACCGTGAAGGCCACCGCGCGCTGTTTGAGTTGCAACCACGCCTTGGGCACCATGGACACCACCCCCAGCGCGGCCGTCCCAATCGCCAACGTGTAGTAGGGGTGAAAAGGGATGTTGCCATAGATCAGCGCCACCAGCGGGCGCAGCGGCAGCAGCAATAACGCGGCTGAGCACGCGGCCACGGTGAGCAAGCCGATGATGATGGTGCCCAGATAAACACGGCGCTCCGGTTCCGTCTTGTAGTCCCAGTAGAGGCGGAAGACCGAGCGGTCAATCGCCAACGTCACCAGCAGCGAGAGCAGCATGTAGAGGCCACCGATCGCCCCGATGATGCCGTATTCCGCCGGGTTCATGACCGCGGAATAAACCGGCAGCAGGACAAAACCGATGACCCGCGGCGCCAGGTTGCCGAGCGTATAGACGATGGTATTGCGCAGCAGCATGGTCGCCGCGAATTACAGGAAACGTCCCTGCTCCTTCAAACGCCGGAACTGCTCCAGATCACGCGACTTGATGACCTGCGCCGGATTACCACCGACCACCGCCCCGGCAGGGACATCGCGCGTCACCACCGCACCGGCGCCGATGATCGCGCCCTCCCCCACCGTCACACCCGGCACGATGGTGACGTTCGCGCCGCACCAGACGAAATCTTGAATGAGCACAGGCCGGGCAAGCATTTTTTCATCGTAAGGGATGAACTCCGCCGGTTCCCAGTTGTGGTTCGTGCTGAAGATGGTCAGTCCCCGCCCCACATGGAAATAGCGACCGATGGTCACACCGCCGGAACATTCGATGAAGGTATTGGATTTGAGGTGGCTGGTCGGATGGATGGAAAACTTGCTCACGTCGCCATCGAGTGTCACCCCGCCCTCGCCTTGGGGACAAAAACGCAGCGATGTTGGCAACCCTTGATTCAAGCGCGCCACACGCACCCGTTGCAGCGCATCGCGCCACTTGGCGGCCAGCGTATCCAGCCGCAGCGTCCAGATCAGATGATAGAGGAACCCCTGCTTCATGCGGCCATCCCCTTCCGCTGCTGAATAATCCCCTGCAATTCACTCAGACTTTCCACAAAGCGCAGCCGGCCCTCCGCCACCTTGGCGACATAGTTGACACCGTAATCCATCAGTTGCCGGTCGCGCGCATGAAGAAGTTTGGCGAGGGAGAACACCCGCTCCGTATTCTCGCGCGCCACATAGCCCAAGGCAGAGGACGTAAAGCCCAACACCAGTGCGAATTGGTCCATGGGCAGGAATTCACCCGGAATGAAGGCCGGAATCATTTGGACGGGACATGCGGCCACGAAAGGTGAATGGCCCACACGCGGATGAGGCTTGATGAGCACGGTATAACCCGCGACGACGAGCATCTGGAAAACCTGCCGCAACACCGCCTCGTAGTCATCCGCTATGTTTTCCTCAGGATTCTCAAAGATGAGCGCATTCCTCTGGCCCACAGGGAGCGGGAGCCGGTGGGCGTAGGTCCGCAATACTGTAGAGGTATCTGCGGTGAGCGGCCGGTGTGCGATGCCATGGCGGTCAGAGCGGAACCACAGAATATGCTTGTGCGCAGGCGAGCCTTCCACCTGCCGCCATTCAAATTCCGCCCCGCTAATCCACCGATAAATGCGTACCAGCAAGTGATGCCGCCAGAACGCCGTTGTCGGCACGCAACTGTACTTGTGGTGCGAGCACCAACTGACGTGGTTACGGCGCGACAGATAGGCCAGACACGCCGGCGCCACCCATTCGATCTCGTTGGAAAAATAGAACACTTCCGCCCCTTGAATGGGCAGGAAGTGCTCGTCCAAAATATCGCGCAGCCATTTTCGCAAGGCCCAATTGCCGCCCCACCTGCGCAGAGAGGGGGTGTCCACCGGATAGCTGATATGCCGGACTACTACATTGGGCAACTGCAAGAACTCCAAGAATCGGCGCATGCCATCCACTTCGAACGTGACGAAGAGCACCGCGCCCGCGCTTTTGCGCCGTTCGTAGATTTCCAACGCAAACTTCAGATCGGCCGGTGACTGGCAAAAGATAACGCTCTGGAAGGGCGACATGGGGGAATTTCACCAGTGATCAAATCATGTTTGCGCGCCGCCACCGACCGGCGTATCAGGCCACCAGGTCCCACGCCAGTGGCGTGCCGCGGGCGATGGCACACTGCGCGCGGCGGCCGAGCACCTCCGGCAGATGCCGGGGAGGCAGGCCGTGCGCCGGCCGGATGGACCGCACATTCTCCGCCGTGAAACATTCGCCCGCCTGCATATCACGCACGACGAACAGCGAACGCCGGAAGATGTGGCTGCTCTGCTCGCGGGCGGTGAGGGTGTAGCTGACCTGCCCCTGCGCCTGTTCCGCCTCGCGCACCGCCTGCACCAGCGCCTTGAACTCGGCCGGCTCCAAGGAGAAAGCCGCATCCGGCCCGCCCGTCGCGCGCGACAGGATAAAGTGTTTTTCGATGATGCACGCGCCGAGCGTCACCGCCGTGACCGCCGCCGTGATGCCCAGCGTGTGGTCCGAGAGGCCGACCGGCACGCCAAAGGTCGCGGCCAGATGCGGAATGGTCCGCAGGTTCATCTCCTCCGGCGGCGCGGGATAGGCGCTGGTGCACTTGAGCAGGGCCAGATCGGTACAGCCGCCCTCACGCAAGGCGCGTACGGCCTCGTCAATCTCCTCCAGCGTCGCCATGCCCGTGGACATGATGACGGGCTTGCCGGTGGCGGCGATCTTGCGCAGCAGCGGAATATCCACGAGTTCGAAGGAGGCCACCTTGTGAGCGGGCACCTGCATGGCCTCCAGAAAATCCACCGCGGAGTCGTCGAACGGGGTCGAGAAGCAATCCAAGCCAAGACTTGTCGCCAGGTCCTTGAGTTTGGGTTGCCAGTCCCACGGCGTATAGGCCTCGCCATAGAGTTGGTAGAGGTTCTTCCCCTCCCAGATGGTGCCCTTGCCAATCTGGAATTCGGGCCGCTGGCAATCAAGCGTGATCGTGTCGGGGGTGTAGGTCTGCAACTTCACCGCATCCGCGCCGGCCTCCTTCATCGCATGCACAATACGCACGGCTTCGTCAAAATTCTGGCCGTGGTTCGCCGACATCTCGGCGATGATGTACACGGGTTGGCCCGTTCCAATTTCCCGTTGGTTGATCTTCATGACTGTCTCCACACCCGCTGCAAAGCCGGCGCACCCGCCATCACGGTCTCGTCCGCCGGCCCATAGCCCGCGCGCTCGAAGGCCACCACCGAAGCCCGGTTGTCCGGCTTGATAAAAGCGTGAACCTCCGTCGTGCCAGTGACAGCGGCAAACCGGTGCGTACCTTGGACGATCAGCTTGGCACCCCACCCCCGCCCACGCGCCTCCGGCGCCAACGTCACAGAGACCACCGCGCTGGGGGGTGCTTCCAACTCGAACCGGATCACACCTATCAATCCGGTCCCGGTTTCGGCCATGAGCATCTGTACCCGGTCATGGGCCAGCTTGCTCTGCAACCAGGCCACGTGCGTGTCCCAAGGAATGGGATCCTGCCTGAACGAGACCGCGCGCGTCAGCGGATCGTTGGCCCATCGCCACAACCGTTCCGCGTCTTCCATGGTGGCCGGGCGGAGAAAAAGTTCTTCCCCACGCAACGCGGCCACCACACGTTCGGCGCCCCAACCATCCACCACGCGCTGCGCGGCCGCGGACAACGTCTGCCTCCGGCCGGCGTCGGCCGACAAAGCGGCCAACTGCCGCACCAACTCCCCGCTCTTTACTTCGCCAGCCTGGCCCACCACCACGGCTGCTCCGGCAGCGCCCAAGGCTTGCACCAAGGCGCGCTGATTCTCGGCGATACTGATAACCAGCATCGGCAGGCCGAGCAAGCACAGCTCCCAGCAGGTGCTGCCACCGGCTGTCACCGCCATGTCAGCCCACCGGATCAACTCCGGCATGTTCGTGGCGTTACGCCTGACCCGCACCTTGCTCCACGGCAGAGCCCGCGCCTGGCGCTCGAGTTCATCCGCGCGTGGATTACTCCCGCCGAGCACCACACAGAGTTCACCTTCTTCGGGACTCCATTGAGCGAGACCATCGAGGATCATTCCGGTCATATTGCCCGGATCGGCGCCGCCCATGGTCACCAAGAGCCGCCGGGCAACCGTTGGAATGTCCCGGCGCCGCTCCACCGCCAGGAATTCTTTGCGCAACAGCACATGCCGCGTACCCAGCAACAACCGGGTGTGCGCCGCGCGCCGGGCATAAAACTTTTCATCCGCATGGATGTTCTGGTTGAGGACCAGGTCGCAGACATAGTCGGCGTTTTCGCCATTGTCATCCATCACCAGCAAGCGCACACCCTCGGCTTTGATGACCTGCTGGAACTCCCCGCCAAAGTGATAGCCATCGGCCACCAGCCAGACGTCTGAAAGCTGAAAATAATTTCCAATCGCCGCGAGCGTGGCGCGCGCGTCATCGGCGGGCGTGGCGGCCTGTGGAAGCTCAACAACCGTGCAAGGCTCTGACCGTAGGCGGTCGGCCAAGGCGGCAGGAAGCTGCGCGCAGAGAAAAACCACCGGCCCTGCGCCGGCGCGCTGCCACGCCTGCGCCAGCGCCAGCATGCGCATCACATGCCCGGTGCCAATCTGCGCGGACGCATCGGCGCGGATGAAAAGTGCGGCTGACGTTGGGCTGCCCATGCTGAAGTTTCCAAGGCCGAAAAATGAACCCTTTCCAAAACCTCGGGGTGCGTCTCTTTCAGTTCAAGCGCTTGAAGCCGGTGTGCGCAAGCGGCCCTGTGAGCAGCCGCGTCAGAGGGCCGGCGCGTTGCGCCGCAGTCAGCAAGCCAAAGACTTCCTCCACCTGCTGGAGATAGGCAGCGACGATCTCCGGCGTGTGCGCCAGCATCGGATAGAATCCCGCGCCGGCCAGATAGCCGCGCTCCAGCATCAGTTGCGTGAACAGCGTGCGCACCGCCAGACCATCCTCCCCCTCCACGGCGAAATGGCTCAACGGCGGAATGCCGCCAGCGTGCAGCGCCAGCCCAGTCCGCTGCGCCGCGCTCGCCCATCCCGCCTGCACTTGGGAGCCGATCGCGTTCAGGTGCCGCTCGACGCCGAGCCGGCGGTACTTGCGCAGCGTCGCCAGCGCCGCCGCCGGGCCGACACGTTCCGTCCAGTAGGTGCTGCTGATGAAACTTTTTTGCGCCGCCTCCATCACCGCCGCGCGGCCGATGACCGCGCCCATGGGATGGCCATTGCTGATCGCCTTGGCCAGCACCGCCAGATCCGGTTCGACGCCCAAGGTCATGTGCGAACCGCCGCAATAGAGACGGAAACCCGCCGAGACTTCATCGAAAATCAGGACCGCACCGCAGCGGTCCGCCTGCGCGCGGCAGAACTTCAGGAACTCCACATCGGCCTCATTACGGATCGGCTCCATCATGATCGCGGCCAGTTCGGAGCCGTGCTCGCGCACGATAGTCTCAAGTTGCGCGCGCTCGCCGAAGTTGAACGGCAGCGCCGTACCGCGCAACACGCGCGGTACGCCCGCCGGTTCGAGGCCGGGCAGCAGATGGCCGTCGAGCGCGCCTTCCGCGCCAAGATTCGCGGCGAGATACCAGTCGTTCCAACCGTGGTAACCGCAGAAGGCGACCTTGTCGCGGCCGGTCGCGGCGCGCGCAATACGGACGGCGACCATGCAACTCTCGCCGCCGCAGCGGGCGTAGCGGACACGCTCGGCCCACGGATGCAGTGCGCACAGCAGTTCCGCCAGCTCGACCTCCTCCGGGCAGTTGAGCACCGTCATGCTGCCGGCCTGGACCGCGGCCACGACCGCGGCGGTGACGTCGGGGTCGGCATAGCCCAGCGTACAGGCCCCGACCCCGCAGTGCGTCATGTCAATCAACCGGCGACCGTCGAGGTCCACGACCTCGCAACCCTGTGCGCGCTGATAGTAGGCGGGCCATTGCTCCGGCAGGAACATCTCCGGCCGCTTGGACAGCAGTTGCGTGCCGCCGGGGATGAGCGTCCGCGCCCGTTGATAAAGTTGTTGTCCTGTGTTCATTTCGTCTCCGGTTTCCAAGGGTTGAAAAATAAGATCCGCTGTTTTCCAAACCTTGGAAGATTTCCGTGCGGGATTTTCCGAGGCTTGGAAAATTTTGCAGCGCTTTTTCCAAGCCTTGGAAAACGATCAGGTGATCGTCTTCAGCGCGCCGCCATCGAGCGGGATGCACGCGCCGGTCAGGTAGTCGGCGCGCTCGCTGGCGAGGAAGGCGACGAGGTCGCCCATTTCGCGCGGCCGGCCGAAGCGGCCGACGAGCGTGTTCTTCTCGGCGCGCTCGCGCCATTGCTCGAAGGTGATCTTTTCGCGCTGCGCCGCGGCCTCGCCGAGCTGCTGCATCCGGTCGGTCAGGAACGGGCCGGTCATCACGCAGTTGACGCGGATGCCGGCGGCGGCGGTTTCGAGCGCGAGCGTCTTGGCGTAGCCGGCGACCGCGCTGCGGAAGATGTTGGAGAGCGCCAGGTTCTCCAGCGCGCACTTGATGCTGGTGCTGGCGAGCATGATGATGCGGCCCCACTTGTGCTGCCGCATCGCCGGCACAGCGACGCGACAGGCGCGCATGACGCTCAAGAGCGTGAGTTCGTAGGCGCGCTGGTAGTCGGCCTCGGTGAAGGCGTCGGACGGACCGGGCGGCGGTCCGCCGGCGTTGGCGACGAGGATATCCACGCGGCCGAAGTGCGCGAGCGCCGCGTGCATGAACCGCTCCAGCGCGACGCCATCGGCGACATCGGCCGCCTGCGTGAACACGTCGCGGCCGGTCCGCTCGCGGATGGCCTGCGCCATGGGCTGCAGGCGCTCCAGCGAGCGCGAGCACAACGCCAGACGGCAGCCTTCCTCGGCGAGCACCTCGGCCACGCCCCGCCCCAGCCCGGCGCTGGCCGCGAGCACGACCGCCACTTTGTCCTTCAAGCCCAGGTCCATAATCAGTCCTCCAAATCCGCCGCCGTCAGCTTGTGCTGCGCCGGCACATCCGTTTTCAACCGCCGTCCCAGCAGCGCATCCATGTGACGCGGATCAAGCCCACCGCCGGGGCGTAACGCGACCAAATCCTGCGCAGCCAGTGCGTGACCCGCCGGCAACGCCTGCGCGGAGAAGAGGCTGCGCCGCTGAACCGACCGATCCTTGACCTCGGCCTGCGAAAGGTCCTTCGACTGGCCGCCGGCACGCGCCGCGAAACGCGCCAGCGCGCCGGCCCGCCGCCACTCGTCCGGCGGCAGCGCCACCATCCAGTCCGGCCCGCGCCAGCCGACTTCCGGGATCAAGTGCTTGCAGACCGCCGCCGCGCCCTTGGCGACCGCGAGCGCCGGCACGGTGGTCGTGGAGGTGTGGTCCACAAAACCGACCGGCACCTGATAGCGCTCCTGGAACAAGTGGATGCAATCCAGTTGCAACATCTCCGCCGGCACCGTCGCCGCGGGGTCGGCCGACATGATGTGCTGGCCGTGCAGCAGGCCGAACGGCGCAACCGCGCGCGGGCGGACAAAATTCACGGCCCACTCGATTTCCTCCAGCGTACCCATCAGCGTGGCCAGCCAGAACGGCCGCCCAGACCCCGCTGCCGTCTCCAGCATCAGGGGATTGTTCAGGTCCATCGCATTGACCGTGAAGACATCGGCACCGGCGTGGCCGCAAATTTCATAGAGGCGGGGCGAGAGGCAGGCGGCCTGGAAGAAGAGGCCGGCCGCGTGCGCGGCGTCCACCAGCGTCTTGATCTGTTGTTCGTTGAACTGGCGCGGCTGGTAGAGGGCGTGGCCGGGATCGGCGCGCACATAGAGGTCATCGGCCATCGCCAGTTGGAACTCGATGCCATCGGCGCCCGCCTCCGCGGCCAGCGCAATCATGCGCAGCGCCAGCTCCAGATTACCCTGGTTCGCCTGCCCCTCCTCGGCGATGAGCAGCGGCGCGCCCGGTGCGCCGCACCACTTTGTTCCGATGGGAAAAAGGCCAGCCATGTCAGTTGCCATCCACTCTGGTCTTCCAGGCCATCTCCGGGCTCAACAACTGGTTCATCACGCGCACACCCGTGCGCAGATCCAGCTCAAAGCAGGTTTCCCGGCGTGCGACCAGTTCCAGAAAATGGGCCAGCTCGGCGCGATAGCGGTGATTGGTCTCGAACGGCACAGTGGCGGTCAGCGGTTGCATGTCATACCCGATGCCGTTTTCCAACACGCAGATCACCTTGCGGCCCGGTTCGGTCGCGCGCGCATCGCCCGGCAAAAAGCGACGGTCCTTGACCGTCCAGCAGGCCAGGCTGTTCTGACGCAGATTGAACACCACGAAACCCTCGGTGCCATTGACGCGCACTTCACCATGCGGGGCACGCGCCAGAAAATCATCCACCACGGTCACAAAAATATTGCGCTTGGTACGCAACAGGCAGGCGGCGAAATCCTCCACATCCAGCGCCAGGTCACTTAGCTGCGTTTTCCAGCCGCGCACTTCGATGATCTCGCCAAAGAGCCAATGGATGGTGTCGAAGAGATGGCTTAGGTTGGTCAGCAGGACGCCGCCACCCATTTTCCGTTGCGCGGCATATTCCTGGCGATAGTCCTCCTTGTAGTGCCAGTCCGGCAGGAACCAGCCATTGGTGATTTCCACATGCCACACCTGCCCGATGCGCTGTTCATCCAGCAGCTTTTTCAACGCCAGAAAACCTTCATGAAACCTTTGGCACTGCGCCATCATGAACGTGAGGCGGCGCCCGGCCACCACCTGCTCCAACTCGGCCAGTCCCGCCAGCGTGTGCGCCAGCGGTTTTTCCATGAGGATATGCACCCCCTGCCGCGCCAACAGGAGGGCCTGCTCAAGGTGGCAATGGGTGGGTGAGGCTACAATGGCGGCGTCGGGCCGCGCCACGGCAACGGCCTCCTGCAGATCGGCAAAGCACTCCTTGAAACCGTGAGCCTGGGCAAATTCCTGCAAGCGGGCCGTCAGCGGATCGCAGAGCGCCACCTGCGCACCAAGCGCACTGGCGTTGAGCGCATGGCGTCGCCCGATCGAGCCGCAGCCTGCAACCAAGACCTTCATGTCGCGCCACCCGCGGGGGCTTGATAATACTTCTCGTACTTTTCCTGGCCGACCCACTGCTGATTGATGCGCGCAATCTCCGGTTCACGCTGCAGCAAGGCCAGAATGTCGTCCAATCCGAAGATGCTCCCCGGCTTATAGAGCGCGCCATACACGCGGCGGACGAATTCGAGATCCTCCGGACGGTCCAGCGTCCAGCGCAGGTGGCCCAGGTCGGTCGTGTGATAGACCTTTACCGAGCGGAAGAGTTCGGGATGCCGCCAGATATAGCTGGTCACGGCTTCGCCCTTGTCCAGACCATCGGCGGCATCGTGCCAGGCGCGTTCCAAGGCGGAGAAGGCAAAGACCTCCGTATCCGTCCCGTCCGGGAAACTGCCGCGCTTGTCCTGATGGGCCAGCACACCGGCATTGGTCGCGGCATAGGCCACAGGCGGTTCGGCCTCCAGGAAGGCCCGCAGCACGCGCCGCGAGGTGCCGGGATCAATCAGGGGACAATCCCCGGTGACCCGCATCACAACCGTGGCGGCATGTTGCCGGGCGGCGTGATAGAACCTGTCCAGCACATTGTCCTCATGCCCGCTGAAATAGGGAATACCGGCGGCGGAACAGAAATCCGTCAACTTTTGATTGGCCGCTTCGGTGCTGGTGGCCACGACCACCTCGTCCAGTTCGGGGATGGACTTGAGACGCTGCCAGATGTGCCAGATCACCGGCTGGCCACAGATATCCATCAGCACCTTGCCGGGCAGGCGTGTGGAACCCATACGCGCCTGAATCAAGGCCACGACATGTTGCTTGCTCATACTCTCCTTCCGGGAACTCGTCCGCGCTTATTGGTTGGCTTTGAGAAGTTGCTGCACAGCCGCCACCACGCGTGCGACAGCGGCGTCGCTCATGCTGGCGTAAAGCGGCAGGCTCAAGCACTGCTGGTAATACTTTTCCGCCACCGGACACAACCCGGACGCATAGCCATAGGTGGCCCGATAAAAAGGCTGTAAATGCACGGGGATGTAATGGACCTGCGAGCCGAGGCCCCGCGCCCGCAGCGCCTGCATGAAGTCGGCGCGCGTCCAACCGAGCGCGGCAAAGTCAATCCGCAGCACGTATAGATGCCAGGATGGTCTGGCCCGCTCGATACTCCCGGCCGCCTGCTGTGCCTGGACCGGGCAACGCACGTAGGGCAGAGGGGCAAAGGCGCGGTTGTAGCGGTTCACGATCTCCTGCCGACGCCGCATGAAGGCGGGCAGCTTGGCGAGCTGGCTGACGCCCAGGGCGCATTGGATGTCCGTGATGCGATAGTTGAAACCCAACGCCTGCATCTCGTAATACCACGGCGCCATCGTCGTGGGCACGCCAGATGACCTCGGCGCAAGCGTGTCGGGATCGAGCTCGAAAGCCGCCGCCTCGCGCACGATACCGTGACTGCGAAACTGGCGACAGCGCGCGGCCAATTTATCGTCATGGGTCAAAATCGCCCCACCCTCGCCGGTGGTGATGGTCTTGACCGGATGGAAACTCAAGGTGGTGAGATCGGCCCACGGATGCCCGCCGACCTTGTGCCAGCGCCCGCCCACGCGGAAACGTGTGCCCAACGCGTGGGCGGCATCCTCGATCACCACGGCACCGCGTGCGCGCGCCAACTCGGCGATGGCCGGCAGGTCGCATGGATAACCGGCGAAGTCCACGGCGACCACGGCGCGCACATCCTTGCGCCAACGGCGCTCCAGTGCAACCGGTGAAAGGTTCAGCGTCAGAGGATCAATATCGGCAAAGTCCGGCGTGGCGCCGACATAGGCCGCACCATTGGCGGAAGCCACAAACGTGTTCGGTGTGGTCAACACACGATCGCCCGGTCCGATCCCGGCCGCCAACAGCGCCACATGCAACGCCGCCGTGCCATTACTCACGGCCACCGCGTGCCGAGCGCCGCAGGCCTTCGCCAGAGCCTGCTCAAATTCCTCAACCTTGGGACCGCAGGTCAACCAGTCTGAAGCCAGCACATCCGTGACCGCGCGAACATCATCCGCGTCCAGTTGCTGGCGGCCGTAGGGCAGGAACGCAGCCGGTGGTTTCACGTGCCGGGCCGTCTTTTCTTGCTTGCTCATGGTTGGCATCCGGCCCGCCATCAAGCGACCGTTCCGTATTCGTTCCGCACCCACGCGCGCAGTTCAGCGGGTTTCATCCAGGCCTTGTTGTTGTCGCTGGCGTAGGCGAAGCCATCGGGACAGGGCTGGCCCTTGCCGATGCGCAGCGGATCGCTCGACCACTCGTGAATCTGCGGCAGAATCTTGTAGTAGGTGTCGAACTCGTAGGTGCTGCGGGCGTCCTCGATGCTGACCATGATCTCGTGCAGCTTCTCGCCGGGCCGGATACCGATAAATTCCAGCTTGGCCTTGGGCGCGAGGGTGCGCGCGATATCCACCACGCGCATTGAGGGAATCTTGCGGACATAAATCTCGCCGCCGACCATGTCATCGAAGGCCTTCCACACCAGCTCGACGCCCTGCTCCAGCGTGATCATGAAGCGCGTCATGCGCTCATCGGTGATCGGCAGCTTGCCGGTGTGCGCCAGCGAGCGGAACAGGGGAATCACCGAGCCGCGGCTGCCCATGACGTTGCCATAGCGCACCACGGCAAAGCGCGTCTGGTGGCCGCCGGCATAGGAGTTGCCCGCCACAAACGTCTTGTCGGAGCACAGCTTGGCCGCGCCATAGAGGTTGATCGGGTTGCACGCTTTGTCGGTGCTCAACGCCACGCACCGCTTGATGCCGCAGTCAATGCACGCATCCACCACGTTCATCGCGCCATTGACCACAGTCTTGATGCACTCGAAGGGATTGTATTCCGCCGCCGGCACGATCTTCATGGCGGCGGCATGCACGACATAGTCCACCCCCTCCAGCGCGCGGTAGAGCCGGTCCTTGTCGCGCACGTCGCCGATGAAGAAACGCAGCCGTGGGTCCTGGTTGAACTTCGCCGCCATGTCCCATTGCTTCATCTCGTCGCGCGAGAAGATGATCAGCTTGTGCGGATTGTATTTGTCCAGCGTCAGCCGGGCGAACTTCTGCCCGAACGAGCCCGTGCCGCCGGTTACCAGAATGGATGCGTTCTTCAACATGAATCACCTCTCCCGCGTTCTTCAGTGCCAGACGACCTTGCCGTGAATGCGTTCGACCAGCGCCAGCACGATGTAGTGCAGCAGGACGCTGTGGACGCTCTCCGCCGTACACATATCATTGAGCGGCACGTGCAGCTTGTGTTGCGCCAGCCGGCGCAGCTTGCCACCGCCGAAACCGGTGAGGCCCAGCGTCGCCAGCCCGTTGCGCTTGGCCCATGTGAGCGCCTTGATGATGTTCGGGCTGTTGCCGGAGCCGCTGATCGCGATCAGCACGTCGCCCGGCCGCGCGTGGTTGCGGAGTTGCTGCTCGAAGACCACCGCGTAGCCATCGTCGTTGCCGTAGGCGGTCAGGCACGGCACGCTATCGGTCAGCGCCAGCGCGCGGATGCGTTTCTTCTGGGAGAGCGTGCGCCGCGTGCCCTTGGCCAGATCCTGCGCCAGGTGCGACGCCGTCGCCGCCGAGCCGCCGTTGCCGATGACGAACACCGTACTGCCCTTCTGATAGGCGCGCCACAGCAGGTCAATGGTGCCCTGCACCTCCTGCGGCTTCACGGATTGCAAAGCCTGGGTCACATAGGTCAAATAGGACGCATAGTTCATCGTGTTTCCCTGTCGGTTTTTCCAAGGCATGGAAATTTTTTCACGGACTTTTCCAACCCTCGGAAAAACGCATCGGTTCCCTTTCCAATCCTTGGAACTCACGCTCCGTAGTGCGCGGCGATCCAGCGCTGGTAGTCGCCGGACCGCACCTGCCGCACCCAGGCAGCGTTGTCCAGATACCACTGCACGGTCCGGCGCAGGCCGGTCGCGAACGACTTCGCCGGCCGCCAGCCGAGCTCGCGCTCGATCTTCGCGCAGTCAATCGCGTACCGCCGGTCGTGGCCGGGCCGGTCCTTGACGAACGTGATGAGGTCGCGCCGCGACTTCCCGCCCGGCAGTGGCGCGGCGAGTTCATCCACCAGCGCGCAGATCGCGTTGACGACGGCAAGGTTTTCCATTTCGTTGCGCCCGCCGACGTTGTAGGTCGCGCCATCGGCGCCGTCGCACAGGATGCGCCAGACGGCGGTACAGTGGTCGGTGACGAAGAGCCAGTCGCGCACGTTGCGGCCGTCGCCATAGACCGGCAGCGGCTGGCCCTCGAGCGCGTTGAGGATCATCAGCGGAATGAGTTTTTCCGGGAACTGCAGTGGGCCGTAGTTGTTCGAGCAGTTGGAGACGGTCACGGGCAGGCGGTAGGTCTCGTGGAAGGCGCGGACGAGGTGATCGGACGCGGCCTTGCTCGCCGAGTAGGGGCTGTTCGGGCTGTAGGGCGTGGTCTCGGTGAAAAAGCCGGTCGCGCCGAGGCTGCCGAAGACTTCGTCGGTGCTGACGTGGTGGAAACGTTTGATCCGCGGCAGCCGCTCGCGCGCGAGCTGGAGCAGCGTGTAGGTGCCGAGGATGTTGGTCTGGATGAAATCATCGGGCCGCACGATCGAGCGGTCCACGTGCGACTCCGCGGCGAAATGGCAGACGGCGTCCACCGCGTAGTCATCGAAGACGCGCGCCAGGGCCGCGCGGTCGGCGATATCGGCGCGGACAAAGACATAGCGCTCCGGGAATTTTTCGGCGACGGCGGCGAGGCTCAAGGGATTGGCCGCGTAGGTCAGTTTATCCACGTTGATGACGCGGCCGGCAAAGTCCGTCTCGTCGAGCAAATGGCGGATGAAGTTCGCGCCGATGAAGCCGCAGCCGCCGGTGACGAGCAGATGCTGGAAGGCAGGGGTCTTCATGCGTGGCTCATTTCTTGTCCTTGAGCTTCTGCTCCAGCCATTTCAAGTTGGCCTGGATCATCGGGTCCATGGCGACCCCGGCGGCTTTGCGGAATTCCGCCAGCGCCTCGGCATAGCGACCGGTCAGGCGCAGTTGCAGGCCATACTGCGCGCGGAAGGTGACGTTGCAGGGATTGGTATCGGCAGCCTGCCGGAGCAGCGTCAGCGCCTCGGCGGGACGCTCCAGCGCCATCAGGGCCAGACCGTGTTCAAAGCGCGTCTCCATATTGAGACGGTTGCCGCGCGCGGCCAACGCGAAGGCGCGCTCGGCGCCCTCGGCATCGGCCCGCCGCTCACGGTCATTCTGGCCCCACTTGGCGCGCATCTGCAGCACCTGACCCAACGCCTCGGCCGCATACCAGTTGCCAGCGTCCCAGCGGACCGCCTGCCGGGCGAGATGCTCCGCCCTCTCGTAGTTGAGTGCATCCAGCGCGTGCCCGGCGCGGATATTCAGGTAATAGGACACCAGCATCCAGCTCATCACGCCCAACAAGACCGCCGCCACGACCGCACCCGCCCCGGCCAGCGCACGCGGCGCCGGGCGTGGCGACCACACGCCGCTCACCATCAGGCGCCCCGCAACGACGCCAGAGAGCAAGGCAAGCACGGCGACGTTGGCGTAGATGCGCAGATTAAAATCAAAGGCGGCATGCGCCAGCATCGCCGCCCAGGCGCCCAGCAAACCGGCGATCAGCGCGACATCCGTGAGCTCCTGCGCGCGGCGCAACGAGCGCCACAGCCGCCAGCCGAACCAGAGCAGCGGCAGCGCCAGCAACAGCGAACCGACCACGCCAAAATCCACCAGGCTGTGCAGGTAGTCATTGTGGGCGTAGAACGCCTGGTGCTTGGGATCCTTCATGTGCCGGCGGGTCGCCTCGGCCACCCAGCCGTAGCTGCCGGGACCGTGACCGAGCACCGGCCGTTCCGCGAACATGACCAGTGAATCGCGCCACTGGTTGACGCGGAAGCCCTGGCCAGTCTTGCCCTCCACCAGCGCTTCTGTGAAACGCGCCCGGAAGGCGGGCGACTGTTGCCAGTAGAACGCCGCGCCGCCAGCCACGACGAGCGGCAGCACGACCAGCAGGACCGCAAACCACACGCGGCTGCGCCGCCACATCAGCGCGAGCACCGTCACCATCAGACCGGCTGCGAGCCCGATCCAGCCGGCGCGTGACTGCGAGACATGCACCGCCGGCAGGAACGTCAGCAAGGCATAGCCGGCCAAAATGCGCAGCGTGGCGCCCGCCTCCGGCAGGAACACCAACGCCAGCGCGACCGGCGCAAGCATCGCCAACAAGCTCGCCCAGTGGTTGGGGCAGAAATAGGTGCCGCTGATGCGATCCACATACCCAACCGCGCCCTCCTCGGCGCGATCGAACCACAGCACGCGCGTCGGATGACCCTGAATGAAATTGACCAACCCATAGAGCGCGTTCGCCGAGGCGGCCAGCAGGACCAGACCCAACACCCAACGCCAGCGCCCATGCGTGCCACCCAGATTGGCCCACGCCCAGTAGGCCAGCCAGAGGCTGGCGACGCGCAGTAATTCGACCCGCGCCTCATAGGGTGTGGCATAGGCTAAAACGGCGACCGCGCTGTAGGCGATGAAGCCCACCCAGCCCAGCGCGCCCGGCGGCACGCGCAACGCCGCGGACGCATCGCGCCACACCAGCGCGCGCAACATCACCAACAACGCCCCGAGAAAAACAAGGGCCATCAGCGGACCCGCCGCCCACAAGCGCGAGCCACCGATCAGCACCGGCGCGACCAGTGGCGAAGCCAGCAGGCACAACAGCGCCCCCCACTCCAACCAACGCCGGTCCGTGCCGACCCGCATTTCTGTGGTCAATTCATTCATGGTGCATCAAAGGACGTAACAGACCTAAAGGACGGCAAGACCCCTCGCCCCGCGCCACTCAGCCCTGTTTCCGCGCCTGCTCATACCACGCGATGGTCTCGCGCAACCCGGCCTCGAAACTGGTCTGGGCGTGGAAGCCAAAGGCCTTTTCGGCGCGCCCGACATCCAGCTTGCGCCGCGGCTGACCGTTCGGCTTGGTCGCGTCCCAGACGATGCGCCCTTGGAAGCCGGTCAAGCGCGTGATCAATGCGACCAAGTCCTTGATGGAAATCTCGAAGTGGCTGCCGAGATTGACCGGTTCACTCTCGTTATATTTTTCGGCCGCGAGCAGGAGGCCCTCGGCGGCGTCGCGGACAAACAGGAATTCGCGCGTCGCGGAGCCATCGCCCCACACCTCGATCGCCTCCGCGCCAGCCGCGCGCGCCTCGACGCACTTCCTGATCAGCGCCGGGATGACGTGCGAATGCGCAGGGTCGAAGTTGTCGCCCGGCCCGTAGAGATTGACCGGCAGCAGGAAGACGGAGTTGAAGCCATATTGCTGGCGATAGGCCTGCGACTGGACGAGCAGCATTTTCTTGGCGAGCCCATAGGGGGCATTGGTTTCCTCCGGGTAGCCGTTCCAGAGGTCCTCCTCCCTGAACGGCACCGGGGTGAACTTGGGATAGGCGCAGATCGTGCCCAGCAACACCATCTTGGCGACACCCGCCTGCCAGCATTCGTGGACGAGCGGTACACCCATCATCAGGTTCTGATAGAAGAACACCGCTGGATTTTCCCGATTCGCGCCGATGCCGCCGACACGCGCGGCAAGATGGATCACCAGCGTGGGCTTCACGGCGGCAAGCATCCGGCGCACATCCGCCACCTCGCACAGATTACACTCCGGCAGGTCGGCAATGTGGATCAGCCCGGCGCCACGCGCCTGGAGCGCTGCCACCACATGCGAGCCCAAGAAGCCTTTGCCGCCCGTCACCACCACCCGCTGTCCTGGCCAGAAACTCATGCTCAACTCCTCGTGATCTGCATACCAGTGCTGGAAAGATTGAAGTCCACGAAACGCGCCCGCGGATTGGGCGGCCGCCCGGTCAGGATCCGCCGGATCCGGTGCGCCGCGGCAGCATCGCGCGCCACCATCAGGAAATAGCCGCCGCCGCCCGCGCCGAGCAACTTGGCGCCGAGCAGTTCGCCCCCGATGGCCTCGAGGATCGCCTGCGTCGCCGCCGTGTTTGTGCCGGCGTCCAACCGCTGGTTCAAAAGCCAACTGCGGCGGATGGCCTCGCCAAAAGCCGCGTAGTCCTGGCGCTGGATCGCGTCCTGCACAAAGAGCGCATTGCGGCCGATGGCGCCGAGGCAGTCGAGCGTCTCGCCGGCGTTGAGGAAGATGCCGCGCACGATTTCCTTGAGGATGTTGTGCGCGACCCGCGTCAGGCCGGTGTAGTAGAGCAGCAACTGGTCGTTGGCAAAAGCACCGGCGAAAAACCGTTCCGGGAGCCACCGCACCGTGGTCTGCTGGTCAAGGCCTGGCCGCGTCTCGACCAGCTTGACGCCGTGCAGCAGGCCGCCAATCTGGTCCTGCCAGCCACCGCCACTGGTCAACATCTGCTCCAGCGCGGATGTGCGCCGGAACACCTCGTCGGTGTTCCAATTCAGCCCGCAGAACTCGGCGAGCGTACCCAGCAACGTGGCGGCGAGGATGCTGCTGGTGCCAAGGCCGGACCCTTTGGGCACCGCGGCCAGCAGTGAGATTTCGATACCGCCACCCAGCGCCTGAAGCTGCGCCTCCAAGGTCGCGTGACCGCCACCGTTGAAGTCAGGATGAAAGCCGCAGAGCGCAAACGCGGCGCGCGCGATGGAGAAGCCGCTCTGAATGCGGCTGTAGTCGGCCACATCCTGATAGGTCCGCAGGTGTTCCTCCAAGCCCAGGTCAATCGAACGCACCACCAACTCCGGGCGCTCGCAGACACGCGCGAACACCTGGATCGGCGGCTGGCCGTTGAGGTTCACCGAGACGTTGACGACGCTGCCGCCGTGTTCGAGGCAGTACGGCGGCGTATCGGTCCAGCCGCCGGCGAGGTCGAGGCGCACGCCGCTACGGCCCCAGATGATCTGGTCTTCGAGCACCTTCAGTTCCGGCTGCACGGCCTGCTTTCTCACCGGCTCGATGAGCGCCTCGCGCAAGGCGCCAAAGGCGGCGCGCTCTTGGGCCTCCCAGTCGGCCGCGCCGCGCCGGCGTTCGACAGCGGCACGGAAGACGTGGTCGTGCAGGGCCAGCAGCGGATCGCGGGCGGCCGCCGGCGGCACGGGCGGCAACGGCAGGGAGCTTTGCGCGAACAGGTCGGCCGTCGCCGCCAGGTCGAGCTTGTAGAAAATGCTCTTCTCGTGGTTGCGTACGAGATGCGGCAGTACGCCCTCGCGGAAGCGGCGGCGCTGCGCATAGAGCCGCGGCAGGTTGGCCTGACGCGCCAGGTCGCTCGCGGACAGGCGCGGCGCGGCCAGCCAGATTTGCCGGCAGCGTGTCTCATTCGCGGGCGCGGCGGCGCAGAGCCATTCGATGAACGCGCCATCGAGCGACTCGATGGGCAGCACCGGAAACAGCGCCGACTGCTGTAGGTCCCGCGTTGCTTCCAATCCGGCCTGCGTCAGTGTCAGGCCGCGTGCCTGGAACCATGCGGAGGCCGGGCGGCCGAACCAGCGCGTCGCCGCCTCCCCCACCCGGCCGCGGAAGACATCGCCCATACCATAAGCACGCACCGCAAAATTCTTTTCTCCCACCGGCACGAAGTCGAGGCACACGCCCGGTTCCAGGCGGAGCTTCCAGTCGTTTTCGGGCACGCCGGTCAGCACGTGCTCATGGGCGATCTGCCAGCCGGCCGGGATATGGCTGTTCTCCACCCACAAGGTGTGGTTGAGTTCACGCCGCAGCGGAAAATGGAAAACGGCGTTCTGGAGGAACTGTCGCGGATGCAGCCCGCCACGCACCATCCCCGGGTCGGTGTGGTCCATGCCCAGGTTCTGCAAATCGAGCGTCGAACCGATGATGTCGCGGTTGTTGCCGAAATGATAGAACGTGCCGCCCGTCAAGGTCACAACCGCGGTCGTCAGCTTGCTGAAAACCGGATGCGGCGTGCGCGGCGTACTGCCGAGGTGGAGACCAAGCTCGTCATAAAGGCTGCACCCCCTGGCCTGGCCACCCTGGAATTTCTGCTGCGCCGCGTCCCACCCGCAATGCGCCAGCAACGCCGCGACGGCGCGCGCGCTCAACAGCCAGATACCGGTATCAATGAAGAACAAATGCTCGTTGGCCAGTTCGCGGATGCGATCCGGCGTCGGTTTTTGCAGGAAGAAGGCAAGCTGGCTGGGCGCGTGATGCGGGCAGAAGAAGACGCCGAAATGTTGCGCGGTTTCCGGCTTGGCGCCGAGGCCGACCATGATGACATCGGCCTCCGGCAACGCGGGCAACTCGCGCCCGGCGCGGATGAGCACGTCGCCGCTGACCATCATCAGCCGGCTGGAGGCCGGCGCGCGGGCCGCGAGTTCATCGAGCAGCGGGCGCTGCATCTCGAAAAGCGTCTGATCAAGGCGTTGGCCGAGCGCCCAGCGGAAGACCGGCAGCGGCAGGAACAATTTGCCCGACGCCGCATAGGCCGGCAAGCGCCGGCTCTCGCCGCCGCCATGCACGATAATTTTGAGACCAGCCGCCAGCCAGTCACCGAACGTGCCGCTCCCCTGCGTGCGCCACGCCTGCTCCAGCAACCAGGCCGCGCCGCCACCGGAGCCGAGTTGCTGTTCCGGCGGGTCGCTGGCGGCGAAAACGTGCCCGGCGACGCGCGGCTCGCACTGCGCGAGCGCCGTGCTCATCGCCGGCGGGACCGAGAACAGATAGTCAGGAGGGCGCGTGCTCATGATGGCTCACTCGTTTTTCCCAGGGATTGGAAACCGGAACCGGTGTTTTTTCCGAACACATTGGAAAAGGCGGCAGTCAGAAAACAGAAAGCAGAGGTCAGAAGTCAGAGGTCAGAGATCAGAAAGCAGAAAACTGAAAGCTGAAAGCAGGAGGGAGCTTTCCGAGGCTTGGAAAAAACCGCCGGGGAATTTCCAAGCCTTGGGAAAACTCAAACCGGCCGCATGATCTTCTGCGGCTCGAGACCCTCGGCGGCCAGGTCGGCCTCGATCATCAGGCGGACGAGTGCGGGGAACTTGACGGTCGGCGTCCAGCCGAGTTTCCGTTTGGCCTTCGCCGGGTTGCCGAGCAACTGCTCGACCTCGGCGGGGCGGTAGTAGCGCGGGTCCATGCGGACGAGCACGCGGCCGGTCTTCGCGCACTTGCCGACCTCCTGCACACCTTTGCCCCGCCATTCGAGGCGCCAGCCAACGGAGGCAAAGGAGCGTTCGATGAACTCGCGGACGCTGTGCATCTCGCCGGTGGCGAGGACGTAGTCATCGGGCTGGTCCTGCTGGAGGATGCGCCACATGCCCTCGACGAAATCGGGCGCGTAGCCCCAGTCGCGGCGCGCGTCCACGTTGCCCATATAGAGGCAGTCGTCCTTGCCGGCGAGGATGCGCGCGACGGCGCGGGTGACCTTGCGGGTGACGAAGGTCTCGCCGCGGCGCGGGCTTTCGTGGTTGAAGAGGATGCCGTTGCTCGCGTGCAGGCCGTAGGCTTCGCGGTAGTTGATGGTGATCCAGTAGGCGTAGAGCTTGGCGGCGGCGTAGGGCGAGCGCGGGTAGAACGGGGTCTTCTCGGTCTGCGGCACCTCCTGCACCTTGCCATAAAGTTCGGAGGTCGAGGCCTGGTAGAAGCGCGAACGCAGGCCCGTTTCGCGGATGGCGTCGAGGATGCGCAGCGTGCCGATGGCGTCGGCGTTCGCGGTGTATTCGGGGACCTCGAACGAGACCTTGACGTGCGACTGCGCAGCGAGGTTATAGATTTCGCTGGGCGCGACTTTTTCCAGCAGACGGTTGAGATTGCTGGAGTCGGTCATATCGCCGTAGTGCAGATGTAACTGCAGTTTTTTGGCATGTGGATCCTTATAGAGATGATCCAGCCGGTGGGTGTTGAAGGAACTCGCGCGGCGGATCAGACCGTGGACCTCGTAGCCCTTGGCCAGCAGCAGCTCCGCCAGATAGGAGCCATCCTGTCCGGTGACTCCCGTGATCAGCGCCCGTTTGCCCGTCGTCGTTTTTTTCATGCGACTACTCCCTGTACGCCCCGGCGCGCACGGGCAGGCTGCCGCCCTTGGTCGCGTACGCGGTTTGCGCGCGCGGCCTGCGCCTCCGAGGCTGACGTTGCCTCACCATGTTGTCGGGCGGCGCACGCGCGCCGCACCACGTTCAACCCGCCGAGAGCGGGTGTTTCCACTCGGTCGTCAACTCCATCGTGGCGACTTCCGCCTCGACGCGACGACCCAAAAAATCCAGCAGCACCTTCACCCGCTCCCGCGCGGGCAGCACCTGCTGCACGACCACCTGCAACCCCGCGAGCGGCCCGGCGGTCACCTGCACTTCATCGCCCACCGCGAGGTCGCGGGCGATGACGCGCAGCTCGCGGTCGTCCATCGTCCGCCGCAGCTCAAGCATGACCGGGGCGGGCACCATGGCGGGCTTGAGGCCAAAGTGCACGACGCCGAGCACGCCGTGCGCGTACTGCACCGCCTTGACCTGCGTGGCCCACACAAAGCGCGCGAAGAGGTAGCCGGGAAACAGCGCCTCGACAAACCAGACCGGGCCGCGCCGCGTCTGGCGGCGGAACCGCAGGCGCGGCGCGAAGACCTCCACCCCTGGCACCAGCCGGAGGTTGCCCGCCGCCACGTGTTCCTGTTTCGTCTTGGAGCGGATGCAATACCATGCCGCCTCGCCATCCTGACACGGCACACTCATGCCCGCAACAACTTCAAAATCATCGGCAGCAACCGCTGCCCGCGCGTCCGCCAGCGCTTCAGCCGGACCAGCCGGTCCTTCAGCACCGCATGATTCTCGCCAGGCAGCGCGGCCACGAGCCGGTCAATCTCGCTCAACCGCGACTCGCCCCACGCCAGGTGCGGCTGCATCCGCTCGCGCAGGAAGCCGCCGAGCAGGTGCCGCACCTCGACCTCGGCCACGTAATGGTCGCGCCGGTCGCCGTGGACATATTCGGAGCGCACCGCGCCGAAGGAGCGCA
>CAISWQ010000073.1 GCA_903889245.1 uncultured Lentisphaerota bacterium
CCGCACCACGCCGCCGGGGCTGCAAAAGTTCAGGTTGCGGTCGCGCGGTGTGAAAACCACCGGCGCCGTCCACGTGACGAGGTCGCGGCTCTTGCTCCACGCCGTGTAATGGCACGGCCGGCCGTCGCCCTCGATCACCACCTTGGAGAAGAAGAGGTAGAACCAGCCGTTGTGGAAAACCGCCGCCGGGTCGCGGTAGGCCGTCTGCTTGTCGCCGCGGAAGATCACCGGCGACGCCAGCTTGTCCCACGCAATCCCCTCCGCGCCCGCGATACCTGCGAGCAAAAGCACCGCGCCAACGATTCCGTGCTTCAGCATACGTGCTTCCTTCCCTCACCGCCGCCAGCCAGCCGGATTGCGCCTGCCGTTGTAGCTGCGCTCGTCAGAGCGCGGCCAGCAGAGGCGGACAGAAAAACAGCCGGCGGAAAAACGCCGCCCATCCAGCCACCGGTCGCCACCAACTTCTGCCTGCGCCAGCCCGCGCCGTGGATCGCGCGCCCGTCAGGGCGCTGCCCGGCCGGACCTGGCAAGCCGGGCCGCTATGTTGCCAAACCTTGGGAAAAAGCCGACCAATTTTTCCAAGCCTTGGAAAAATTCCCGCGCGTTTTTCCAAGCCTTGGAAACCGGCCTGTTTTCAATCTGGAAATCAGGAAAGCAGGAACGGAGTTTGACCACAGAGGTTCGTGGAGGAGGATCAACTGAAAGATGACGACTGAAGATGCTTAAGCCTTACCAGCCTTTTCCAATGCTACATCCAGTTTTGAGCGGAACCCATCAAGGTCGTCGTCGCGAAGTTTCTGGAAGAACTGGTTGTAATCTCTGGGCGTGAGAAAATTGAATTGGTAGTGCACCGATGGGCCGTCCTTACCCAGCCATTTGTTAAGCCGCTCAAAGTGGGCAAGAGCATACTCATTTTTCTTCACGTTTTCGGGCGAGGGATCGGCTATCTCCTCGTCGCCCTTGATCTCGATGACGTGAATCACGTCGCCGTACTTGAGGAAGAAGTCCGGATTGAACTCGCTGCGCTTGGGATGCTCGCCCTTCTTCCATGCGTATTCTATGGAATAGAAGCGCTGAGAAGCATTCTTGAGCCAGGCGTCAACGGCCTTGGCATTCTCGGCATCGGTGAGCAGGCGAAGAAACTTTCGCTCATTACCGGCGTCGGCAATCACCAGATTGAGCGGTGTCTTGAAATCAGAGGTCTTAGCCACTGCAACCGATGCCCCGCTGAAATCGCCATCCTCATCAATGACCTCATTGAAAAACTCCACCTGCTCATCTACCAAGGTTTTCTCGCAGCCGGGGGCATAGAAGATGGTCTTGTCCTTCCGCCGCAACTCAGCCGCGCTACAGCTTTCAGTTTGCCGCTCTGTGGTATTCACCTTTAACAACGCCTTTGCTTTCTGTTGATAGACCACCCGCTTGGCCGACTTGCGCATCAGGGTGCCGAGAGCTCGGAGGAATTTCTGCCGGTTCTCTTCGGTGACTCGCCCCGACTTGATTTTCGTGCGCTTCAACGATGCTTCCACGACCGCCAAGCACTTCTCCTGCGGGAATTTCTTCGCGTAATTTGTCCGCTCTGCCGGGTCTGCGGCGTCTTTGGATTCGTCATCAATGGATTTCAAACGTTGGTACATCTGCTCCGCAATTTCGTCAGCCGTATAGGTCGTGTGTTGTAAGCGGGTCGTGAATTTTGTGTGCTCGCCAGTGACCGCGCGCTCAAATTCAATGGTGATGTCTTCGGCTTCCACTTGCGAAGGCAAATCTACAAAGCCGTCTTTGAGCAGTTCGTATTCCCCTTTTTGCTTGTGCTCGGTTACCGTTTCTTCCCGGGTGTAGTCCAGATTATACAGGTCGAAATGGCGGGGCGATCCGGGGATAACCGTTGATGATAGCCGCCGTTCAATTTCCAAAACCTCGGCGACCAGATGCTTGATGCGGCCTGACCAAGCGTCGTGATTGAACACCGTGACCACCGGGTCTTCGCCGGTCCAGCCTTCAGGACGCCGCAGTCCACGACCCAGCACTTGTGCGATGAGGAGCTTGCTGTTGAAGGCCCGTTCCTCATGCGGCACGATCTGGAAAACGTTCTTCACATCCCAGCCTTCGTTAAGCATGGCAACGGAAACGATCCATTCAACTTTACTCGACGGGCTATCCACGAGTTTGAGTCGCGCGACATTCGGCTGATGCCTAGGCAAGGAAGTGACCGGTAAAACCTTTTTGCCGGCTTGCTCCGGTGAGATTTTCTCCCACTCCTTGAGGAAGTCGGTTAGTTCTTCGGCGACCTGTTCGCAAGCCCGGATGTCCTTTGTCACGATGATGGTCAGCGGGCGAATGCCGCGTTTCTTGAGTTTCCGCTTCCACTCTTCATGCCGTTTATAGATCAACTGCCATTTTTCTTCGGTGCGCTCGATCTCAACCGGCATCTGCGACACATATTCCACGCTCTTCACAAAGCGCTGCTCAATCGCCTGACGCAATGAGTAGCGCGAGACGACGTCGGCAAAATAATCATCGCCCACGTAACACGTACCGGAAACACCGACGACATACCGGAAACCATACTCCGGGTTTAGGAGAAATTCTTTCCATTTCTTGGCGTTGGTCTGCGACTCGTTGGCGACGTGATGCGTCTCGTCATTGAGCACGGCCACCCGGCTGCCCTTGCCTTTGAGGCTGTCGCGGATGGACGACTTCACGTGCTCCAGAATTGCGTGGTAGTTTTCGACGCAAATCGCACCGTCCACGATGCTCTCGGAAGCGTTGATGATCTTCGGCGTGCTGATCTTCGCCTTTTTTGGCAATAAATCCCGCAGATCAGCGTTACTGGCCAGCGCGCGGAACTTCTCCATCAAGCCGGATTCGATGGTGTTGGAGGGGCACAACACCAACACCCGGTCAACAACTCCCTCCGCCAGCAGGACCGCAGCGATGCCGTACAGCACCCAACTCTTGCCGGTGCCCGTGGCTTGATCTATCGAACACGAAAGCTGATCCGGCAACTGGAGATGACTCTCCATGCTCGCCCACGACCCGTATCGGTGCTGAAGTTCCTCGTTGTCGTCGAAGTTCTCCTTCGCCAACTCCCGAAGATTGGCGTACTTCCCGCCGAGTAAATAGCGCAGCGTCGTGCGAATAGCTTCCTTCTGGTATTCACGCGTCCCACACAACTCATCGAGGAATGCCTCGTACTTGGACTCATCCCAGACCTTGGGATCGATGTCCGTGGTGACTTTGAGGACAAGGTCTTCGTTGCGGAAGGACTGCCGGTCGCCTCGTGTCGTCATTTTGCCACCGCCTTCCCGGCCTTCTTACCGGTTTTGACACCGAACTCACCGGCCTCCAGCACCACCCGCGCTTCGTTGCCGTAGATGTCAATGAACACGGCCATCAATTTCGCCCCCAGTGATTCCAGCGGGAAACGCACCTCCCAGTCGGCATTAGCCAGGGCGTCGGCATAGAACACCGCGTCCAAGTCGAACACCTCGTCGTCGTAATCGTAATCCAGCATCACCATCGAAAGCGTTTCGAGGTTACCCTTCTTGCGCATTGGCTCACGTACCACCGCCTCGCTCTTGAATGTCTGAATCCTGATGACACCCTCCTTCAGCAACTCGCCTTTTCGGTTGCGAGCATCACACTTGAACTTGAGCTCCGGCGTACGGATGAAGTCGAATCCAACAGCCTCCACCGTGTCGTTGACTGCCATCTCGTCGGCAGGCTGTTTCAGCGCCGTAAACTGGCGTTGGTGCAGTTCGTTGATGATTGAATACGGTATTCGCAGCGCGTAGTAGCGTACTCCGTCGCGATCAACGTAGTCCTGTTGGAAGCCAAACGTTAGTCCTGGCGCGATAATGAACAGCTTGTTGCCGACGCGCTTGCCGACCGCCTCTTGGATTTCGTCCAGTGTCTCATCGGTCAATCGCGCGCCCGGATTCTTCGTGTGATTGAAGACCAGCACACTTGCGCCTTTGAGGTAGCCGTCGAACTGCATGCCGCCGATCTTGTGCGGCTCATCCCGACACTGAAACAACAACAGCGCAAATGAGCGCCACGAATCCCACGGCAAGTCTTTGAGCCTGCTAAAGTCGTAGAGACCGGCGTTGCAGAGTGTGAAGGTTTTGCACTCAAGTCGCGGACCTCTTTCGCCGATTTCTCGATGCAAGTTTAACATTCGTTTTTGGATCGTGTACGTCGCCAGCTTGCCGCAATCGATTGCGATCCAGCGACGCCCAAGCTTTTCCGCAACCGTGCACGTTGTGCCAGAGCCAGCGAACGCGTCGAGCACGACGTCACCCTTGCTTGAAGACGCAGAGATGATTCTCTCTATCAAAAGCTCCGGCTTCTGTGTGGGATAGTTCTGCTTCTCTGCTGCCTGCGCTTGCAGCGGTGGGATACTCGTCCACACATCCGGTACAGCTTTGTTACCCAGCGTGTCTTTCAAATACTGCTTGGGCTGGATGCGCCCTTCTTTGCTGCTTGGAAAATGAAGCAAGCCATCGCGATCCATTTCCTTCATGCGATCTATGTCAACCTTCCAACCATTCTTCGGCGGCTTGTAGCCTTTGTACATATACGTCAGATTGGGGCGAGGGTGCGGGCTTGCGAAGTTACCGAGCCGGTATCGCTCCCATCCCTTTGGCGGCTCTTCGCCATTCTTCAGGCGAATCCAGCGTTTTTTGTCCGGTGACTCCGCGTACACGAAGAATGATGCGATGTATTCCTCGGATTGCTCCATCTTAGGCTCATTCCACACGTAATCCGATCCGCCTTTGTAGAAGAGCAGCGTGTCATGGACACAGCCGTAACGGCCAGGGTCGTTATGTGAAGCAGTTCGCTGCCAGATAATCTCGTTCACAAATTTTTGCTCGCCGAAAACCTCGTCCATAACCGTCTTTAGATAATGCAACTTACGGTAATCAAGGTGGACGTAAATTGACGCGTTTTCAGCCAGAAGCTCCCGCAGGAATACCAACCTCCTGCGAAGAAATTCGACAAATTGAGCACCCGCAATTTTGTCCTGATATGCTTTCTGATCCTGAGTTCCGCGGAAGTCTTGCTTTGTTGCAAACGGTGGATCGATGTACACGAGTCGCACGCCAGGAGTTCCGTCGTTGTTGCAGAGCTTGCCCGCTTTCTTCAATTCCAGCAGCGACTTCATCACTTGGAGGTTGTCGCCGAAGATCAGCATGTTCTTCCAACCGTCGCCGCCGTTCCTCCCGAACGTGCGCACGGGTTGCAGCGGCACGGCCAGCGTGTTGGCGAGGATGTCCTCCTCGCGTTCCTTGCCGTGATAGACCAGTTCGTACTCGCGTTTCTCCGGCGGGAACAAGAACCGCGCCCACTCCGCCGGCAGTTCTTCGCCCTTCTGGAGCTTTTCGATCACGCGTTGCTTGAGTTCGTCTTCCATGGTGATTACCCCGTGACTTGAAGTGTGAGTTCGTCGAGCAGGCCGGAATCGGCAAAGCTATAATGCGCCTGCTCGGTGAGGATGAGGTGGTCCAAAACGTGGATGCCTATGGGTTGGCAGGTGGCGATCAAGTCTCGCGTCAACAGCCGGTCGGATTCGCTTGGTTCAGCCGCGCCGGAAGGATGGTTGTGCGCTGCAATCAGCGCGCTGGCGTTCACCTGCAACGCGCGGGCGATGATGCTCCGCAACGGTGGACGAACAGTGTCCACCGCGCCTTGCGCAATCAGCGCGTCATCGAGCAGGGCACTGCGACGGTTCAGGTAGAGAACCCGGAAGTGTTCGTCCGAAAGCCCGCGCAACCGTTCGCGCAAATACTCCGCCGCCGCGCTGGTGCTCTTGATTTGGAGTATGCTGCGCGCGGTCGGGACAGCGACACGACGGGTGATCTCCGTCGCGGCGATGAGTTGGGCGGCCTTTGCGCCCTTGAGTCCCTTCACGTCGAGTAATGCAAGAACCGGCGCTTCAACAAGGGCATGAAGCGAGCCAAACCGCTTCAAGACTTGCCGGCCAAGCTCCACCGCGTTTGTGCCCCGGTAGCCGACGCGAATAAGAATCGCGATCAACTCGGCATCGGTGAGAGCTTGCGGCCCGCGCGAAAGCAATCGTTCACGTGGTCGTTCATCTTCCGGCCAAGAAACGATGCCGCGCGACTTCTGTGAGTCCTTCGACATAGCTGTGTTTCGCTCGCGCGCGAATCAGCCCTGTCGGGGATGGCTTCCTTTGAAAGACCTCCGTGCCAAAAAAAGTGGGGCGTGACTTACTCACGCCCCACAACGGGCACGGGAATGCCCTTCAAGGAACGCTTTCAGGCACGCCCCAGTTGGGGCGCGCCATCGAGCGCCGTCCTTGAATGCGAAATTTCCCGTTTCGTTGTGGACAGCAGCCGAAGCTACGCGAAATTAGTTTGGTTCTATTGCTTTGCTATATCGTTATTGCTTCTCCTAACGGCGGCGACTGTACCACCGGGCAGGCTCCAGCGACAAGCCTTGCGAGGCTTGGGTTTTGGCTTTTGCAGAGGAAGAGCGGCGTCAGGTTTTCTTGAGGAACGCGAGCGCGCCGTAGGGCGCGCGCTCGGCACGCGTGAGCATTTGGTTGGCGGCCTCATCGCCGATGAACTGCTCGGCCTGCGGGTCCCAGCGCAGCTTGCGGCCGAGCTTCATCGCGATCCAGCCGACAATGCAGACGCTGGTCGAGCGGTGCGCCTGCTCCACCGTCGTTGCGGCGGGCTTGCGCGTCTGGATGGCGGTGAGCCAGTCGAGGTGATGGTCGCCTTGCGGGCTTTCGTGCAGGTGGATTTCGTTCGCGCCGAGCGGCGTCTTGAGGATGTCGGGGTTGCTCGCGTCGAGCGCTTTGCCGCCCTTCCCCGCTTTGCCGGTCGGGTCGCTCGGTGTGACCCGCTCCGAGCCGGTGCCGACGAAGACCCAGCCCGCGCTGCCCTCGAAGCGCACGCCGATGGGGAATTTGTTGCTGATGATCAGCTTCGCGCCGCTGGCGTAGGTGGCCTCCACATGATAATCGCCATGGACATTCCACAACCCGCCCTTGGGGAAGTCGGCGCGACCGGTAATTTTCACCGGACCGGTATCCTCGGTGCCCAGCCCCCACTGCACGATGTCGTTCCAGTGCGCGCCGTGGCCGGTGATCATGCCGAGGCAGTAGGATTCGATCCGCAGCCAGCCGGGCCGCAAGCCGAAGCGCTTCTTTGGGTCGGGCTCCTGCGTGTGGACGCGGTCCTCGTTGTAGGATGCGAGCGGCGTCGGGCCGAGCCACGCGTCGTAGTTGAGATTCGGCGGCACGGGCATCGCGTTCGTATCGCCACCCGCGGGATCGGTCGGCATCCCAACCTTGACCGTGTGTACCTTGCCGATGCGGCCGTTGCGGACCGCCTCGCACGTCATGCGCACGCCGACGGCTGCGCGCCGCTGGCTGCCAACCTGGAAGATGCACGGCTGCTTGCGCAGCACGTCGCTGACGGCGCGGCCCTCGGCCATCGTCATCGTCAGCGGCTTCTGCACATAGACGTCCTTGCCGGCGAGCGCGGCCTCGATCACCGGCTGTGCGTGCCAGTGGTCGGGCGTGCTGATGGCGACGGCGTCAAAATCCTTGCGCTGCAGCGCCTCGCGGTAGTCGCCAAAGGTGGCGGCCGTCAGGGTGATGCCCTTTTTCGCGTAATACTGCTCGACGAACGTCTTCGTATCGGCGAGGCGGAGGGCGTCGAAATCGCACAGCCCGACCACGCGGGCCACGTCGTGCTTCAGGAAGCCCGGCAGGTCGAGCGTGCGCGCAATGCGGCCGCAGCCGATCTGCAGGAGGTTGATCTTCTTGCTGGGCGCATCGGCGCCGAGCACGCGCGCGGGGATGATCGTGGGGAACGCCAGCGCGCCGGCGCCGGCCAGCGTGTTCCGCATGAACTGACGACGTGACTGTCTCATGGTTGCTCCTTCGCGGCCTGCAGCCGCATGAATTCATCGAACATGATGCGCGGTGCTTCGGCGCTGACGCCGATGGCCTCCCACGCGCCGTAGTCGAACACGATCAGGCCGCCCTCCGGCGTGCGCCAATGCTGCGCCAGCAGCCGCGCCTCCTCACGGATCTCCGCCTCGAGGCCGCGCGGCAGCGTCGTCTGGATGTCCACGGTCGCGAGAAAGCAGACCTGCCCGCGGAACTGCCCGCCGAACTCGACCAGCCCGTAGTTGCGCGACTGCTGCATGTTCAGCACATCCACACCGGTCGCGAGCAGGTGCGGCACAAGCATGTTGATCTTCCCGCAGCTATGCAGGATCACGTGCCAGCCGCACGCGTGGATCGCGTCGAAAATCTTCCGGTAGCGCGGCGCGAAAAATTCATTGAACAAGTCCGGGCCAATGAACGGGCCGGACTGCGTGCCCCAGTCATCGGCCACGAACAGGCCGTGGATGCGCCCGCCGAAACGCCGGTGCAGTTCGTGGACCTGGCGGACCTTGAACTCCACGATCAGGTCGAGCAGCCGGTTGACGTTCTCGGGCTCGGCGTAGAAATCCTCCATCGTCGCGGCGAACCCGCGCAGCTTGTGCAGCCGTGAGAAGAGCAGGTTGTGCGTGGTCAGCGCCACGTAGCGGTCGCCCGCCGCGGCGATCAGCGGATCGAGCCGCTCGTAGTAGAAAGGATTGAGCGGATCGGGCGGGCGGTAACTGTCCAGCGCCGACCAGTCCGCCAGCGGCCACTCGGTGACCTGCCCGATGTTCTTGAGTTCGGTGGCGCTCCAGCCGCAGCCCCAATCGTCGGGCGCGGCGCGATCAAAAAACCAGCCTGCCTGCGCGCGGTCCAGTTCCCAGATGTTGCAGACATCATCGGGGAAGTCCGGCAGCTTGTGGTTCCAGTGCTGCCAGAACGGCAGACGCGGCGGGTGCGCGAACTCAATCGCGCGCCGGACAATTTCATGGCGTGGCAGCGAATCCATCGGGCCTCGACAATGCCGCACACTCTAATCAACCGCAGCGGGGCGTCAATCATCCATCAGGGCTTGCCGCCGTTGCGCAGGAAGTAGGTCGGCGTGCAACTCCAGGCGTGGCAATAGCTGTTCATCAGGTGGCTGCCGTAGGGCGAGAGGAAGTCGTCGCCGGAGACGTAGACTTCCCAGAACGTATCCGCGCCTTTCCTGACCATCTCGCCCCAGTAGCCCTGCATGTGCCGCCAGCCCTCCTCCTGCAAGCCCGCGGCCAGCAACGCCGCGACCACATAGTGGTGCATGTAGGGCGTCATCGGCTTCTCGGCGTCGGCGCGCGCCATCACGCCCTTCAGCGCGCGCTGTGCCTGCGCCTGCGTCGGCACGCCCGCGAGCACCAGCCACGCCTGCGACGCCCACGAGACCTCGCGCTTCGGACCGCTGATGAACAGGCCGAGGTTTTCGTCCCACAGATGTTTCCGCGCCGCTGCTTCTATCTTCGCGATGGCCGCCGGGACGAAGGCGACTTCCTTTCCCTTGCCGAGCTTCTCCGCGAGTTTGAGCGTCGCCTTCAGGCCGTAGAGCACGGCCCCCTGCTCCGGCGCCTGCTTGTCGAGCGTGCGGTGCCAGTCAATGAAGCACCACCAGCTTTTCGGCGTGATCATCAAGCCCTCGGTGTTCACCGGCTCCAGCGTGAAGTCGAGCTGCTTGAGCACGAGCGGCCACAAGTCCTCCGCCGTCGCGCGGTCGCCGCTGGCTTCGAGATATTCCAGCACCGTCGGCGCGAACAGCGCCGTATAGTCGAGGATGCTGTTGCCGCCGCGCGAGGGCGTCGGCCGCTCGAACGAGCACGTGCCCACCAGCCCCAGCTCCGTCGCCGTGCCGGCGAGGATATAGATCGAGCGCTTGACGAGGTCGTAGTTGCGGTAGGTCACATAATTCGCCTGCGCCTGCAAACGCAGGTCGCCGAGCCAGAGCCGGCGGTCGCGCTTGGGCCCGTCCTCGAACACGGTCTGCATGCAGTCGCGCAGCGTGCGGCAGGCGACGCGGTCGAGCGCGGCCTCCGTCGCGTTGCGCGGCGTGAACGGCGCGAGCTGTTTCTCGTCGGCCGCGGTGAGCGCCGTGGCCGCGAAATCGGAGAAACCGAACTTGCCGTGCTTGCTGCACGAGATCACCGTGACCTTGACGTAGCGGAAGGCATAGCGGCGCGGCAGCGTCACGGTCTGCGGTACGTCATCGAAGTTGAACACCTCGTCCTGCAGCCACGAGCGCGTGAGCGTGCCGGAGTAGGAGTCGGGCGACTCGGCAACCTCGGCGGGGACCTCGCCGAACATCAGGCCGAGCCGCACCGGCGCATCCACCGGGATCTCGAACGCGCGCAGCGAGAAAATGAATTGCCCGGCAAAGTGCTCGCCGAAATCCAGAATGAAGCTGTCGCCGGGTTTCAGCGGCTTATTGCAAACCGACTCCGGCTTGCCGGCCGCGACAGCTTTCCAGCCTTGGAAGCTCGCCGCATCCTTCTCCACCTTGACCAGCGCGACGGGCTTCAGCGGCAGGCGTTGCAGCTTGGGCGTCGCGGCCTCGGCCTTCGCCAGCCACGCCGCGCGCCGCTCCTCGATCAGCTTCATCTGCTGCGCGAACAGATCGGGTTGCGCGCCGACCGCCGCCTTGAGCGTGCCCTCGGATTTCGGCGCCTTGTGCGGGCCCTGCGCCAGCACGGACAAACCCGACGCCAGCAGACCGATGGCGAGCAGCTTGATGGATGTGTTCATGCTTTCTCCTGTCTCCTTACGGTACACGTCCAGTGACGTGCGGGTTGATGTACTGGCTGCCCTCGGACTTGATGTTCCGGGCGCCGCTTTCCACGACGACCGCCTGGCCCTTCGCGTTGAAAATATTCCCCGAGAGGAAGACGTCGCGCGACTGCTTATCGACCG